>CAYNEO010000104.1:0-2056 GCA_964396245.1 uncultured Ignavibacteriales bacterium | reverse complement strand
GCTGTTTTCCTTCCAGATAGAACCTCTTCCCATCCGCCATTACCCGAGCAGGTCGGGTTCCGTCGTCAAAGGTTCGCCGCAGGCGGACCGAGACAAGACATCAACGCCGAATTCAACTGACTATTTTCCCTTGACATGCGCCCAATCATTAGTCATGCTTTGAGCGGACGGGAGACATCTTTTCGATAAACACGGTTATTATTCGTCCAATTAATACGGGGAGCGTTGGCGCCGGAGGTGTTATGTGCACCATATCCAAGGCGCGGTTGTCTGATATGTGCTATGTGCGCTAAACAAAAGGTCGGGAGGAGATAATGTCACGACATTGGATTGCGCTTCTGTTACTGACACTGGCGGCGGTCGTGGTTCTGCTGTTGGCTTGCGGCGATGATCCGGTCGGGCCGGAGCCGGTCACCCCGAAAGAATACCCGGTATATTTCTATTCCCACTTTGACCATTCTGGTGGTTCCAGTGACAACACGCCGAGGTTCATGTCCTACAACCCGTACACCGATATTGTCGACACGTTTATGCTGCCGATCACGCCTACCTACGATCTCGGAATTTCGCCGGATGGACAGAAACTGTATATTGCCACGGCGGATAATGTGGCCATCGTTGATGTGAAGACGAAACAAGTGGTCGGGGAGCTGCCCTATCCTGATGTCCCCAGCGTGGAGACTTCGAAGAGCGGCTCGCGTATAGCCCTTCTTGGCGAGGAACTTTGGATACTGGATGCCGCCGATTATGAGGTCCTGTATCATGACACGGATGTGGCTTGGGAGGGAGTGTTCTCGGACGATGGTCGGCACTTCTACTGTGGCCGGGGCGTGCAGGGTGGATGTGTCATCACTCCGGACAGCACGCCCCAGCAGATGTGCCGGCCGTTCCCTACCGGCGTTAGCTTTCTGGTGGCGAACCAGATTCAAGGTATTCAGAATGGCAACAGGTGGCTGATTTATGCCAGGTTCGGAAGTGAACAGTGGTTGTTTGCCACTTACGACCCGGCGGTGGATTCGCCGCTCTTCGTCGACCCGCTCATACCGGGCTCAGGGGAATTCGCAATCACGCCGGACGAGCGGCTTGCCTTCTATACGAATCCAGGATGGCAGATCGGTGACATGCCGCCACCCTGGGAGATATCCGTCTGTGATCTCCAGACAAACACACTCGTTGACCGTATCAGCACCATTCATCAGATAGACAGCACGTCCCGGGACTTCATTGCGGCTCATCAGATTTGTATAACTCCCGACGGTAAGTGGCTGGTTGCCGTCACTCGCTTTGGAGAGAACACACTGATTTTGATCAACGTAGAAACGCTCGCGATCGAGCGGTATATAGAACTTGGCGGAGTGCCATGGTTGCGCGGCGCGGTCTGCCAGGGGAGAATGTAACCCATAACCTCACAATCGGGGGAAGATCATGAGAACCGTTATCCAATCAGCATGGGCCTGTGTCTGCCTTTTGATGCTGTTTCCGTCCGCGTATGCGGACTTCTGGTACGACGCACGGGGACCGATCGCCCTAAGCGTTGATTCGAGTAAAGTAACAGTGCTGTTCGAGGATGGCATCACCGGTGATGACCAACAATTCGTGTTATCCAGATTTGCTCGCATCACCACGATCTTATCGGACTCGAATGCCTTCGACGGTTTTGTGGTGTGCTCTTTGAGCACGTCTCAGGGCTATGACGCCTTTCTCGATTCGCTGGTAGCAACCCCGGAATTGCAGCTAGCGGAGCCATACTATCTTAACGTGAGGGGAGAACCCAAGTTAGTGGGCAGTTGCATAGCTGTCGCGTTTGAAAGCACTACTACTGCGCCCGAAATCGACAGTCTGCGAAACCTATATGGTCCTGTTGCCGGCGATAGCAGCCACTTTGGCCTCTACTATCTTGAGAATTCCGGCTCTACCGGGATGCGCACTTTGGATATTGCCAACGGCCTCCACTAGTCGCCGCTCACGCGATATGCACACCCGAGTTTTCTGATTCATTTAGAAGCTGACGCATACACACTTATGACTACTACCGGGCGTATCAATACCATATAAC
>CAYNEO010000103.1:0-2458 GCA_964396245.1 uncultured Ignavibacteriales bacterium | reverse complement strand
GCCTCACAATAATCTGAGTGTGAAAAGTTACTTCAGCAGCAACATCTTCCTCGACGCCGAGTGGTCACCGGTGGTCAAGCGATATAAGTACACGCCTGTGGCGACCGAGTGGCCGGACTGGTTGGTGCCGTCCCATTGAACAGTGTAGTCACCGGCCGCCATTTCCCGGTCGACCAGTGTCTTTACCTTGCGACCGAGGATGTTGTAGATGTCCAATTTAACGTCGGCGCGTTCAGGCACGGAGAATTCAATCACCGTCGTCGGGTTGAATGGATTGGGGTAGTTCTGGCCGAGCCCGAAGGTGCGCGGCAGGTCAGCGTTGGGTGTTTGCTCGACAGCGGTCGGATACTCGAACGGGAGATTCAGGATTTCTCGCATGCGTGTAATCGAGGCCAGGTTGTCCGCTCCCTGACCCACAGCCATCTTGATCAACACAAACTGGCTGTCGCCGGGGTTGAAGGTGAATGGGCCGCAGGTGCCGAGCATCTCGCGTGTTGCCGGTGACTTGTCGAGGTCACCGGCGCCGGTCACCGGGTCGCCAGACCATACAAAGGTGATCGTATCGCCGTTATAGACGTAAGGATCACCACTGACAGTGAGCCCCTTCATGAAGTTGAAGGCTCGCTGCGGAATTCCGACAGGCACGTCGGTGACATACCCCACGAAAGCCGTCATCTCGAGGTTGCGGTAGTCGTCAACTATTTTATCCGCAAAAACAGCTGTGTCCCCGAGTGAGGGAATGAGTGGTCCGTACAGATACTTGAACCCGATCGCGGGCGGCTTGCTTCCGTATTCACCGTCGTTGTTAGTCCCGTTGTAACAGAAGAAGGTGCCGGTGAGCGAATCGCAGCCAACCAGTTCGTCTCCCGCATCTCCCAGATCGGATTCCGCCCATAACGACACAAAGCAACTGTCGATCGTATTTGTGCCCTTGTTATATAGGCTGTAAGCAATGTAGATCGAGAGGCCATCAGGACCGGTGGTAATGGCCGTCCAGGGATTCGCCACGAATGTGAACGTATCCGCCGGAAAGCTCGGGAACTCCGGGACAAGGAGCCACACGTCGCCGGAGTCCGGTTTTCCATCTGTGCCATTTTCATGTGCGACCCAGATTCCATAGAGTATATCCCACTGGCTTCCGCCGGTACCGACAAACCACTGATCGGCCGCGTAGTTCGATAGCGCGGTATCGCTATAATCGGAGGTCATGATCTGGCAGTACTCGCGCCCGCCAACGGCGTCCCATGAGGTGTCAACCAGCGTATCATTGAGTTGAATACCCGGGTCCCACAAAGAATCCGGAGGAGTATGAGGTGCAGGATAGGTGTTCTCAACGAAGCTCATATTGATCTGTCGTTCGAAATAACCCGGGGTCACATCCCACACTTCGAAATCCTGAGGGAAGAAGCCTTCATACTCGTAGAAATTGCTCCGGTTATACAGGTACGCATTTTGGCCGTTGCCCTCGCCAACCCAGCGAATCTCCACCGACCTGACATCGTAGCGGGTCAGATCCGACTTAAAGAACGCCCCGAGAAGGCCTACCCCGCCGAAAAAACCGCTACCGCCCCAGTCTACTCCGGTCCAGGGACGCTCAGAGCCCGTCCACTGCCAGTCGGCCAGTGCAGGCGGCGGCCAGTAAACGCGTATCCGCAGGCCGTCGACGACAGGTGACGTATTATCACCGTCAAAATTGGTCTGATTCGAAAGGAGAGTTGAGTCCGCGGTTACGTCAACCAGATTCCAGACTTCACCCGGACCTTCGATGCTGTCGAGGATAACCCGGTATTCGTGCCCGCTCATCAGAGATGTGTCGACGATGTCGATGGTCACCTGCACAGTCGAGGATCCTGCCTGCGTGACTACCAGTTGTGTGGGTCCTGGAATAGTGTCGGTGCCTTCTTCCTGACTGGCCCATACTGTCTGCTGGACTTCGATGCCCAGTGGAAGCGAGCCGAATTCATCGTGTGCCAGTGTATCCGCGTCGTTGAACACGCTCCACAACATCTCGTCCCCGAACATCAAGGGCTTACCGTCTCGGCCCACAGGGGCTCCCTGCGAAGCCGGCCAATCGAGATAATCGTCGTTGGGATTGCCTTCCAGTGAATCACGGTACAGCTTGTAGACATGAAAGGACGGATCATCCGGAAGAAACGTTCCTCCTGATATGGGGCCGGGCACATATTCAGTCTGAAAGTATGATGTCACCACGCGAATTTCATCGTTTACTTTCCCGCCGATCCAGAGCCCGGCGGCGTCCAACACGGTCTTGTCAAGAATCCCGTCTGAAATCAACTGCGTCGATATGTACGGAAAGAAGGTCCCGCTATAGTGGTAGGACGCAAGATTAAAAATGTTTTCTGGATCTGAGCCGAATCCGCCGGTGTTATTGACTAACATAAGAATCCTGTTGGCATTGATATAGGTGCTGTCATCCACCATCTGCGGGCTGAGGCCG
>CAYNEO010000102.1:0-2576 GCA_964396245.1 uncultured Ignavibacteriales bacterium | reverse complement strand
CCGACGGTGTTTCCCTCTATATGGAGTACCGGATTTACAACAAAGGCACGAATGTCATCGACAGCTGTTACTTCTCGATCTGGAGCGACGGTGACATAGGCTACACGTCAAATGATAGATATGGGTGCGATACGCTTTCCAACATCTTTTTCGGCTACAACAACACCGCTACCGATGCTGACTATGGAGACCGTCCGCCTTCCTTCGGGTTCAAGTATCTCTACGGGCCGCTCGTTTCGGCGCCGGGTCAGACGGCACAGTTTGGAGCCAATGCCGTTGCCGACCACACGAATCTCGGGATGACCGCTTTCTCGGGGGTCGCTCAAGGCACGCTAAGCAATGCATCATCGGTGTACAATTACATGCGTGGCTTGACTGTTTTCGGAGAGCCTTATGTTTACGATGGCGACACCCTTCCGTTTCGATTCAGTGGCGACCCCGTAACCGGTACCGGCGACCTTAATATATATTATGGAGATGCCGATTTTATTCTCGGCAGCACCGGCCCGTTCACTATGAGCCCGGGCGACAGCCAGTACGTGTTGCTAAAATTCGCCGTTGGGTTCGGTGATGACAATCTATCCTCGATCACACGCATGAAAGAGATCCTGAATCTCCCCTTCGTGTATCCGACGGCCGTCGAGCAAACACTCAACGCCGACCTGCCGCGGACGTTCCGGCTTGGTCAGAACTATCCGAACCCGTTCAATCCGACAACTGCTATCGAATTCTCCGTTCCGGAGCGTGCCGATGTCAAACTTGACATCTACAACATCCTTGGACGCAGAGTAAGGACACTTGTCGACCGTGAGATGCCGGCCGGGGATTATACCGTGCAATGGGACGGGACCGACCAATCCGGTCAGTCCGTCGCCACAGGCGTCTATCTCTATAGGCTGACCGCCGGCGATCACACCGCATCGAGGAAGATGTTGCTGCTGAAGTAACTTTTCACACTCAGATTATTGTGAGGCTTTTCCCTGTCGTCATTCGGCAGGGGAGAGCCTCTTGTATTTCGGCCAGACCTTTTTCATTGACACCCCAATCAGACGCCGTACATTGAGAGTGGAACCATACCTTTAGGCGGTGGAGGACAAAATGAAAGCCCGTATGTTCCAGGTCTGTTTCTGGGGAACGTTTCTTCTCGCGTCAGCAACCTTTTCAAGTGATAACGAACTAAAACGAGATGCTCGTCCCACGGCCGGCCTCAGCCCGCAGATGGTGGATGACAGCACCTATATCAATGCCAACAGGATTTTGATGTTCGTGGGTAATACGGGTCGGTTTGCCCGCGATCTGGACAGAGTGTTCGGCTACGATTTTGGCACCTTCTATCCGTACCTGTCGAATGTTTACATTACCAGCGGGGTCATGGCAAAGTCACCGCTGTACGCCGCCGGGCTGTGGCTGGGAGGTAAGGTCGATTCCGAGATTCGCGTGGACATAGCTGAATATTCGACTGAATACGTACCGGGTCCGATGGCGAACGGTACGTTTATTCCTGATAATCCTGCGTTTCATGTCTACAAGCTGTATGCCGATTCACTGGCGGACAACCCCAATCTTGACTACCTCAGCTGGCCGGTTACCCAGGGAGCGCCGGTTGATGACCACGGCCGCCCGCTGATGAAGGGTGACCAGATGCTGTGGTCCGTCTTCAACGATGCCGACCCCGCCCAGCACACGAATTATGCAGGAGAAACCGAACCGCTTGGTATCGAGATCCAGCAGACCGTGTGGGCGGCCGACGAGGCTGGAACCGATACTCTGACCGGCCCCAGAGCGGTGCCTGTTTTCCAGCTCGGATCCACAAAAGTCCAGGTAACCGTCGATATAGTCGATACCTCGTTGATGAACAGCCATGAGTACCGCGTTGTCGTTGACACTCCAGGCGGCGGCACGTGGAGAGTGGAAGATGTCACCGCCGGGACTATCGTTGTGCCGGACAGATCTTTTCGCAGCCAGGATACCATGCCGGTTGTTGACGGTATACGCATCACGGCCGTTTATCCTGTCGGTCTGGGGGATTGGCAGTGGACCGGTTCCGAGCGACCGCTGACCGGTGTTAACTGGGGCGGTTCCGGTTTCTTCGGCGGGATCGGAGTTCTGGACCAGTTTTTCGTTTCGGACCTGACGTGGGAAGACCTCAGGTGGGTGGAAATCCGATGGGTTGGCGCCGGCAACGGCCAGAATGCATACCTCTACAACCGCTCCGACGGATATACATACGAGGGTTTCTTCACGCAGGACTTGGAAGTGTGGGACGTGACTCCCGGTCTGCCCGAACGTCAGATTAACTTTTCCTTTGTCGAGAGTTATTTCGGGAGCTGGCATACGCCAATGGATTCGCTATGGGATCCGGGGGTTCAATTTGACGATTACCCCACCAACCTAATCCATGATGGGGTCGGAGGCCGCGAGTATTTCCAGATCATGACCTCAGATTACAGCGATACCGCTTTGTCAAATTATACCGTCGATCAGTGGTTTACCGGTAACGGCGGAAGCGTGTGGGATGTATTATACGGCGGCTGGCTTACGTACCTGACCGGCGACGGCCAGCCGGATTCCGGCGA
>CAYNEO010000101.1:0-2792 GCA_964396245.1 uncultured Ignavibacteriales bacterium | reverse complement strand
TACGTGCGAAGTCGAGCCGTCTTGTCCGCAGGGGCACGCATGGTACGGGTGGCATTTCGATTGGAGTCCGGAGCTGGGTTGCCACAATCTGCAGAGCGTCTTTGTGGCGTGCGGCTGTTATCAGTAACGGGTAGTGCCTGCGTGTGGGTCTTGGTTTATCGGTCGAATTAGAGCTTCTGGTTCGGCCGCGTCCCAGTGACCGGATTCCGATAATAAGTAGTGAAGACGTCGCAGAGCGATAGAATATCGTTCCGGGCCAGTCTACGTTCAAAGCAAAAGGCGATGAATAGAACAAAGCTAATAGTGATTCTATCCGGTCTATTGATCACGGCCATATCCGTCAGTGCCGGTGAGATGGAAGGGCATGTCAAAGACATGCGGACATATTACGCCACCTCATTTCCCGCGTACTGTGTAACCGATCACAGAATCGGCAATCTCGTTCTCGCGGTGACAAACTTCGGTCAAATTGGTACAGCTACCGTGTACGACCTGGAAAGGTCGCCCGATTGTTTCACGGGAGGCCTGGCGGTACCGTGCGAGTTCCCGAAGGGTTCGGGGACCCGCTATCTCTATGCCGGGGCGTTATGGGTCGGCGCGGTTGTTGGACGCGACACCCTGGTGTCAGTAGGCTTGGACGGATGGCACGGAAATAGAGAATTCAATCCCGATATCCCGCCCTTCGGCAACATGCAACGGCAGTCAACACTGGATCGCCAGGGTCCGGATTTCGACCAGGCACTATCCGAGGAAGATATCATCGCGGTCTATACCGATACATTCACGTCGGGTGTGCCGGACCTGATGGATGATGTTCTGGATAACAGGCCCCATCGACCACTCCGGATTGAGATAACCCAGCGGTCCTACGCCTGGTCATATTCGTATGCCGAGGATTTTGTGTTGTTTGATTTTTCGATTAAAAACATCGGCAAAGAAACGCTTCATTATGTTTATATGGGGTTGTACGTCGATGGCGATGTTTCCAAAGAAACAGCTCCGGGGGGCCTCAACCCTGGTTTCGTCGATGACGACATCTGTGGCTTTCTTCGCGCAAGCCCGTGGAAGCGTGGCAACTGTGAATGGCCAGACACGGTCAATCTGGCCTGGATTGCTGATAACGACGGCGATTTCGACAAGGAGGGACCGGATTACATTCCGGTGCCGAGCATAACTGGTGTGCGTGTGGTCCGTACGCCATCCGACTCACTATGGCTCTCGTTTAACTGGTGGGTAAGCAATGGGCTGCCAACGAAGGACTTTGGACCCCAGAAGAAATACCATGTTCGCGATCTGGGTACCGGTGGATTGGGCACACCCGAAGGAGATCGCAACAAATATGCCTTTCTCCGCAACCAGGAGTTTGACTATGATCAGATTTACACGGCCGGCATTTCGCCTCTCGATCCAACCTGGCTCTATCCGAATCAAGAAGTAGCCCGGGATATCTCTGACGGCTACGATACACGGTATCTGCTTTCCTTCGGGCCGTTTCGAATCGAGCCGGGCCAGAGTCTGCCGATCTCCATGGCGTATGTCGGCGGCGAGTATTTTCAAACCGACCCTTACAACGGGCAGGTGAATCTGATCGATGGCTACAATCCCGGTGCGTATTATGCCAACGTGGATTTCTCCGATCTCGCACTGAACTCCCGCTGGGCATCTTGGATATACGACAATCCGGGCGTGGACACCGATTCCGACGGTTACGCCGGCAAATACCACATTTGTTGCGAGGACTCGGTGATAATCAGCATCGACAGCAACGTGACTCCCTACGACACGACCTGGAGCTCCAACTGGTGCGAGAAGGTCTGGTATGAAGGCGACGGCGTTCCTGACTGGCGGGGAGCTTCACCGCCCCCGGCGCCTGACTTCTGGCTGGAACCGGAAGTAGGCAAGATTCGGGTGCGATTCAACGGCGCGGTATCGGAAACCTCCCGTGACGTTTTCACCAACCTCATGGATTTCGAGGGATACCGGATATATGTCAGCCGGGACGAGCGCGAATCCAGTTATATGCTGCTTACCTCCTATGACAAGGACAATTTCGACAAATATGTCTGGAATCAGGAGCGCGTGCGGTGGGTGCTTCTGGACATCCCGCAGAGTCTGCAACAACTTCGATGTCTATACGGGAGTTCCTGCGAAGATGACACCTTCGATCCGCTGGATTATCCGAGAAACCACCCCTACCGGATGCCGGGATACCCCGATTCCATATTCTACTTTGAGCCTCACGACTTCAACCAATCGGAGTTCGCCACTACCGGTATTCAAAAGATCTATCCCGACCAGCCCTACCCCAGCACGTTGATTCCGGATTCGGCCGATGCTTCGGAGTTGACGGACGATGGTTACCTGAAGTACTTTGAGTATGAATACACGATCGACAATCTTCTGCCGACAGTACCGTACTACGTGAACATCACTGCCTTTGATTTCGGCTCGCCCGCAATGGGCGTGAACCCGCTGGAGACATCAAAAACAGTGGGTGCAAGAATGGGTTATCCTACCCCGAACTCACAGGATGTTCAACAAAGGGACTTGAAAGCCTATGTGTACCCGAATCCGTACCGCGGCGACGGAGATTACTATGACAAGGGCTTCGAAGGCCGCGATGCCCGCTGGTACATCCCCGACCGACTCCGGCGTATCCATTTCGCTAATCTCCCGGCGAGATGCACAATCAGCATCTTCTCACTTGATGGCGACCTCGTCCGCCAGTGGGAACACGACATGGACCCGAACGACCCTGCCTCCTCCCACGATGAATGGGACCTGATCACCCG
>CAYNEO010000100.1:0-3210 GCA_964396245.1 uncultured Ignavibacteriales bacterium | reverse complement strand
ATCAGTTTAACGGTCGCGTAGCGTATACCATGACTCACGATGAGTCCTCCAAGACAGAACTGGGCGTTTCCGGCGAGTTCGGCATGCTGTATAACGGTGCGCTCGCCCGGTTGAACGATATGGACCCGGCGGATGCGGCTGCCCTCTATACCGGTGACACCGATCCGTGGGGCAACCATTTCGCTATCGGTGGCCATGTCAATGGTACTTATGGTTCCTTCAACCTGATGGCATTCGTGATCTACACGCAAGCTGATCCAAAAACGCTGAACGAAGAAAACCTGACCGCGGCAGGTGCTGCTGACGGTTACCAGCCTGATTTCGGCGACTCGCTGGTGGTGTACGGCGCTTATGATTTCCCGTACACGGTCGCATCAAAGGGTTGGATCCTGGCATTTGAACCGGCTTATACGGTTACGGTGAATTGGGGTCCGATCACAAGTCTTCAGTTCTACAACGATTTTAGTGTCTATCTGAAAAGCGACGACCGTTTTTCGGCGCAGACCGATGTTCAGCCGACCTTTCACAATATTACGGGTGTCCTCGTAACCGCCGGCAAGGTCTATACTTATGTTGATATTGCCCAGGGCAAGAACAATCCGTGGCTGGGTAATTACACCAACGGGCTCGCAGCCGGTAATCCCGATGCCGAGTGGAAAATGCGCTTCAACATCAACTTCGGATACTACTTCTAGGTTTCCGAGAGGAAAATCAACCTATGGCACAGCTACGAGTGGAGAACCTTTACAAGATCTTTGGACCGCGCCCCAGGCGGGGGCGGGCGCTCAAAATGGCCCGTGAGGGTACGCCCAAAGAAAAAATCCTTGAGGAGACCGGCTGCACGCTGGCCGTCAACGACGCGAATTTCGAAATCCAGAGGGGCGAAACCTTCGTTATCATGGGACTCTCCGGAAGCGGCAAATCAACCGTGCTGCGCTGTCTTAACCGTCTCTGGAATCCGACCGACGGCAAGGTGTTTCTCGATGACATTGACATCACTGCCGCCGACCCGGAACGACTGCGGGAAATCCGCCGCAAAAACATGGCCATGGTATTCCAGCACTTTGGTCTTTTGCCGCACCGTACGGTTGCTGACAATGTCGCTTTTGGACTGGAAATCCAGGGTGTCGCTCCGGCCCAACGAAAGGAAACGGCGTACCAGACGATTGAACTGGTGGGCCTTAAGGGATACGAAGAGATGATGACCGGGGAGCTCTCCGGCGGTATGCAGCAGCGCGTCGGACTCGCCCGGGCGCTGGCTACCGACCCGGAAATCCTCCTCATGGACGAGGCCTTCAGTGCGCTTGATCCGCTCATCCGGACGCAGATGCAAGATGAGCTCATTGACCTGCAGGCTGAAGTCAAGAAAACCATCGTGTTCATCACCCACGATCTCGACGAGGCGCTGAAACTCGGCGACCGAATCGCGATCATGAAAGACGGGCGGATTGTCCAGATCGGAACGTCGGAAGAAATTTTGACGCGCCCGGCGGATGACTATGTCGCTTCCTTCGTCCAGCAGGTCGACCGAAGCAAGGTCATCACTGCTCAGGCAATCATGTTCACTAATCCGGAGCGAGTTGTGTTGCCGCGCGATGGCGCCGAACTGGCCATCCGCCGCATGCGCAAACTCGGGTTGTCCTCGCTTGCAGTCACCGACCGCGAACGGCACTTTCTCGGGTACGTGCGTATCGAAGATGCGGTCGAACTGGAAAAGAAAAAAGGCGAGCACTATCTCGAACCGATCATCCGGACCGACATCCAGAAAACGCTGCCGACGACACCCGTCGTGGAGATGCTTCCGCTGGTGATGAAAACCAATTTACCGATTGCGGTGATCGACGAGAAGAACCGGCTGTGCGGTCTTGTGATGCGCGCTTCGGTGATATCCGAAATTGTCGGAGAGGAAAATGAACTCCCGGGATCACCGACAGAAAGCGCTGCCGACAAGCAAGGAGGCGGGCAATGATCAATTTACATATTGGAGAAGGGGTCGAGATCGTCATCGACTGGCTGACCAATAACTTTGGTCCCCTCTTCGACCTGATCGCGACCGTCCTCACGGCGATAATCACAGCTTTTGAAGCAGGCCTGGACTTCATCCCGGCGATACTCATGATGATCCTGCTGGCCCTGGCCGCCTGGCGTCTTGCCGGCCGAGGAGTAGCGATTTTTACACTCGTCGGGCTATTTGTAGTGGACAGCATGGGCTTGTGGGCACAGACGATGTCGACTCTCGCGCTGGTGATAGGATCCACGCTGGTCGCGCTCGTCATCGGGCTGCCGGTCGGAATCTGGTCCGCTCGTTCCGAGACTGCCGCTAAAATCGTGCGGCCTGTACTGGATTTCATGCAGACGATGCCTGCCTTTGTGTATCTGATCCCGGCCGTGTACTTTTTCCAGTTGGGCAAGGTGCCGGGCATGATTGCGACAGTCATCTTTGCGATGCCGCCGGCTGTTCGGTTGACCTCCCTGGGCATCAGGCAGGTGCAGCAAGACGTGGTCGAAGCTGCCCAGGCGTTCGGGGCCACGCCCCGGCAGGTACTTGTCAAGGTGCAGTTGCCACTGGCGTTGCCGACCATACTGGCCGGCGTGAACCAGACTATCATGCTGGCCCTGTCGATGGTTGTTATCGCGGCAATGATCGGCGCCGGCGGGCTCGGTCAGGAGGTTCTCAAGGGTCTCACCCAGCTGAAGGTTGGACTCGGATTTGAAGGCGGTCTGGCGATCGTCATCCTGGCCATTGTACTCGATAGAATCACGCAGGCACTGGGAGCGTCCAGTAACAAATAAGAGAGAAATGATGATCTCAGATTGAATACGGAGGAAATCATGAACGCAAAAAGAATCGGCACACTGTCTGTCGCCGGCGTCGTGCTGCTGGCAATCGTCTTATTGCTCGCGGCCGGCTGTGGCGGCGGGCAGAAGGCCCAGCAGAAGACAGTAAAACTGGTGTATGTCAACTGGGCGGAAGGAATCGCCATGACCAATCTGGCGAAAGTGATTCTTGAAGACAAGATGGGTTACAAAGTCGAGACGCGGGCCGCCGATGTTGGTCCGGTTTACACGTCGATTGCCAACGGCGACCAGGATGCCTTTCTCGATGCCTGGCTGCCGGTGACTCACGCCAGTTACATGGAGCAGTACGGTGACAAGATCGATGATTACGGAATCGACTACGCCGGGGCCAGAATCGGTCTGGTTGTGCCG
>CAYNEO010000099.1:916-3279 GCA_964396245.1 uncultured Ignavibacteriales bacterium | reverse complement strand
TCGCCGCGATATCCTGCCCGCAAGATAGGGGTTCCACTGACACTCGCTGTCAGTGCATGTGAAGGTCGTTGACATTTGCCGGGAAAACCATGTCGCCGAGATTGGATTGCCGAAATGGACTGGTTCGATGAAGGCCGCGTTCGCCGAGAGCGTTCAGAACCGATGCTGATCACTGAAAGAGATTTTTCTTTCGGAGTTATCCGCGCCGATGTGCGAACTGGTTGCGAGCCATTTCCTTATCGCGCCCGCTATCAATCTGTTGCCGGCAACTGAGAAATGGACGCCATCGGGCTTGTAGAGTGAGGCAGCCGTTCCGGTTGCGCCGCGAAAAACCGGCCTGATATCGAGGATTTCGAATCCACCGGCTTTCAATTTTTTCACCATCTGTCCATACTGATCCGGCAGCATCCCTCGAACGCGATCGGGAGAGGTAACCGAAAGTTCCGGCATGACAACAAAGAGAACCTCGACTCCGTGCTTGCCGGCCTCGCGGGTCAGGGCATGCATGACGGCAGCCATCAAATGGAATCCATTTCCATCTTCCTGGAATGCTCTCTCAACATTGCAGAATCTGTGAATCGCTGCTCGCGCTGCGTACATCACTGGCGTAAGTCCGAATCTCTTGTATGATTCAAACTCAGGACTATATTTATCGGTGTTCTTGAACTCGGATAGCAGGGTCGGATCGTCGAGCACGCGGCTGTAAAAGTCTCGCGATGGTACCTGAATCAGGTGAAGGCTATCGCCAATGAGGTCGAATCGGGGTTTAACGTATGGCATGTTGACCTCACCCGGGACATGAAAAGGCACGTAGCGACTGCTGAGGGCCTCGATTGGACTTGACGACAAACCGACAATGACGATATCTGGCTGGTAGCGATAGAGCCGGTGAACGTAGTCCAGATACATCTGATCCAGCGCATACAGCATGGTCGCGAAATTGAGCGCCTCGGTTACGGAATCCTCCAGCAGGGCGGTGATGGTTTCGTTGATATCAATGTTGACGCCGCCGTTCATTAGTGAATTTCCCAGCGCCAGAATTCGGATCGGTTTTGTGCGCTCGATTGTGATCGGGTGGTTTGTCCGAGAGCCGAATTCATCGACCGACCACAGTCCCTTACTTGCATTTGGCTTATTCTTCCAGCCGGTGAGGCTGTCGTACATCAGGAACTGGTCTCCATCTGTGGCAAACTCTCTGGTGTTCCGTTCGGCGATATCGTTGAGGTACGCGCGCAGGTACACGTTGTCACCCACCAGCATCGGCCCAAAGACGGCAGTTGAGACTTCAACCACCGCGACCAGCAGCAACGTGTAGAAAATCAACGGCACAGAGTGGCGCGGGCCAGTCAGTACGCTTCGCAATCGACCTGGGTGAGTTTCAGTAATTCTGTCGACTTGTGTGGACACAGCGTCTTTCCCTCAAAACTGAAAATAGATGTACGGACTGACCGTCTCAGGCCGCGTCAGAAACAGGAAAACAATCATCGTGGCATATGCCGTGGCCCGCGCCAGAGTCGGAATGCGAACTACAATATTCGGGTTTCGCTCAAGTAGCCATCCGGCGAAGTGATCCACGACAACGGCGACCAGCGCGATGAGTATGAGGAAATTTACTGGGACAGACGCCGAACCATAGGACGTGAACAGTCCCTTGGTATACCGCCAGAAGGTGTCGAAATCAGCAGCGCGAAAGAGTATCCACGAGAAGCCGACTCCGGCCTGTGTGACGATCCAGGCCGCGATAATTGAAATCAGCAAAGGGCTTGATCTCATTAAGCCAGATTTCTTCTTGACGTGTCGCCATATCTGATATGTTACCACGTATGCTCCGTGCAACCATCCCCACACCACGAAAGTCCACCCGGCCCCATGCCACAAGCCGCTCACCGCAGTCGTTGCAGCAACGTTCATCATTGATCGTTTCATGCCCTTACGATTTCCACCCAGGCCGATATAGACATAGTCGCGGAAGAATCGCGACATGGTCATATGCCAGCGCCGCCAAAATTCGGATGCATTGAGCGATAAGTAAGGGAAAGCAAAGTTCTCGGGGATACTGAATCCGAGCATACGGGCTGAACCTATCGCCATGCTGGAATAACCGGAAAAATCTGCATAAATCTGGATGGTATAAGCCAAAAGCGCCAACCAGTGCGCCGCGGCAGTGTAGCTGTCCGGGTTTGCGAAAACTGGATCAACAAGATAGACCCCCAGCGTGTCCGCCACAAACAGCTTCTTGAATAGACCAAGAAGGAATCTCTCCAGACCGCTCTCCAGATCCCCTGTACTAAACTTGCGGTTGTGCTGTAATTGGTGGACGAACTCGCTTGCTCGTACGATGGGCCCCGCTACGAGTTGTGGGA
>CAYNEO010000099.1:0-906 GCA_964396245.1 uncultured Ignavibacteriales bacterium | reverse complement strand
CGCCACAAAAGTGGCAAACTCTATGAAAGAACGTGTCGGTGACAATTGCCCCCGATAGATATCGATTACGTACGAGATTGACTGAAACGTATAAAAACTAATTCCCACCGGCAGGATAATACGCAATGTCGGCTCGGATAGATGCCAGCCGACGGACTGGGCCAGTGTCACCAGATTTCCCGCAAAAAAGTGAAAATACTTGAAAAAGCCGAGTATCCCGAGGCTGACAGCAAGACTGAAGATCAGCCAGGCCTTTTTGGCGAACGGAGATGTTGCGTGTTCGATACGCGGGCCGGCGACGAAATTCACGAGAGTAAGAAGGAAAATCAAGCCCAGGAATCGCCAGTCCCAATTGGCATAGAAAAAATAGCTTGCCGCCAGCAAAAGTATGTTTTGCCAGCGCCGTCTCAGGTTCCAGTAGAGCAGGAAAATGAGTACGAAGAAGGCGAGGTATTGTACGGTTGCAAAATTCATCGAGATCCTGTCAGCCTGTAAGTGTCTATCTCACTGAATCAAGTATGTACAACAATAAGTAAGCGGTATCAATACAGATATCGGCATCGCTCGTTGATACTTTGACGTCTGTGTCGGCCTCCCGCCCGCCGGTGCGTTGTTGAATCTCGCAGCCAATACCTGAATTGCCATCGGACATATTTAGTCTTATTTCTGCCTGCGCGCAATGAAAATCTACAGAACCACAACAGAGTAAAGCCATGCTGAAAATTCGGGGCGGAATGATCAAAAGCAGGCTTGGAAAGGACTACTGGTATGCCCGCGATCTGCCAATTCGAGGGAACGTATCACTGACAGGGGGCCGGTTCTCTGTGGTTGATATAGGCATAGTCGATCAGGCGGATGATATCGGTCAGGCTCAGTTCGCCTTCAGCGTCACCGTCGACATTCGCA
>CAYNEO010000098.1:0-3304 GCA_964396245.1 uncultured Ignavibacteriales bacterium | reverse complement strand
ACAGTCATTTTCATCCTGCTGGCTGCCGGCGTTTTTATCGGCGACCGCATGTGGAAAAAACTGCCGGCCGACAGCCCCGCCGTCTACCGGTATCCTGTCGCTGCAACCGGGCCTCTGCCTGCGCGGTCGGCAGACTTGAGGTGACTTGGAAATAACCGCTCGTCTATCCGGAACCGCCGTTCGGCGCACCGTGTTCTAAGTAGGTCCACAATATCCACGGACGGTCCGCCCGGGGGATTGCCCGCGAAGCATTCTCTTGAGAAAGGAAGTCGTTATGACACAGGTCATCGTCAGACACAAGGTGAATGATTTTCCCGCCTGGAAAGCCGTTTTCGATGATTTCGCCGCTACCCGCAGGGCCGGCGGAGAAAAAGCGTTTCGGATTTGGCAGGACGACAATGATCCGCACGATTTGATCCTGCTTTTCGATTGGGACGACCGGAAGAACGCCGAGAAATTCTTCGCATCTTCAGAGCTGAAATCAACCATGCAGCGCGCCGGTGTGGCCAACCAGCCCACGATTGAATATGTGAAGGAAGTCGCCAAAGGTACACTGTAAGCCTCACGATTCTCACTGGCCGTGCCAGGACATAGCGCAACAAGCCGTCCGCCCGTTACTTAGCATCAATACTGTGATGGGCGGAGTCGCTTGCTGCACGCCGGCGAGTACGCCATCGCACCAAACGCCTTCACAATCCGCTCGGTTATCATCTTCTGTCGCCCGGAAAGATCCCACTCCCGGACTGACTTGACAAACGCTGTAGTATGCCTTAGCTAGATAGTGGTGCAATCACCAGGGGGCAGGGCAGGTCCCGCAACCCGTAACAGGATGCGCCCAAAATAGATGGTCAGGAGCGTTGCTGGAGCGGGCGGTCAGGAACCTCGCGGGACGTGCGAAGCGAATGTCGTGCTATGTGGAATCTGAACATCTATCTGCCTGTTGCCAATCGCAGCGTGCACATGTTCCTGCTGGTGGGTCTCGGCACGGCGGTGGGCTTTCTGGCAGGGCTTTTCGGCGTCGGCGGGGGATTCCTGATGACACCCCTGCTGATGACGATCGGTATATCTCCCACCGTGGCCGCCGCCACCGATGCCAACCAGATTGTGGCCGCCACTACCTCGGGCACATTCGCCCATTGGCGATTGGGAAATGTCGACTTCAAGATGGGGCTCCTGCTGGTCGGCGGAGGATTGCTCGGGGGGACGCTCGGTGTCCAACTGGTCAAGGTTCTCAGGGCGGCCGGCGAGGCCGGGGCAGTCATAAAAATTACCTATATTGTGCTGCTCGGTATCATCGGGTCATATATGTTCTGGGAAAGCCTCCGGAGCCTGAAACATCGGCCGTTGCCTCAGACGGGAATTGCCCCTGAGAAGAAGTCCTGGTTCCTCCGTTGTTGCGACGCGCTGCCGCTGCCCTTGCACTTTGAGAAATCGGGAGTCACTGTTTCGGTCTTTCTGCCGATCATACTCGGCTCCCTGGTCGGGGTGATTGCCGCGCTGCTCGGTGTCGGCGGCGGATTTATCATGGTTCCGGTGATGGTGTACCTGCTGAGAATGCCCATGCGCACCGCGGTAGGCACGAATCTGTTTCAAGAAGTCATCATCTGCAGCAATATCACCTACATGCAATCTTATTATAACCATACTGTCGACCTCATGCTGGCGATTATCCTGCTTGTCGGCTCGACCGTGGGGGCGCAGATCGGGGCGCGAGTCAGCCGTCGTCTCAAGGCCGATCAGCTGAAAATCATTCTGGCTTCGATCATACTGCTGGTCATGATAAATATTGCGCTGGGCGTAGTTCACCATCCGGCTGCGATGTTTTCATTCCGGGGCGGCCACTAACCTGCGATACGACATACCGGTCTGTGTGATTGGTCTTAGGTGTGCTTGTACCGGGGAAATAAAAAATACCGGGGGGCAGGGTCGAACTGCCGACCTCCTGATCCACAGTCAGGCGCTCTAACCAAACTGAGCTACCCCGGCATCGAGTAAGCCAAAAGTATCAAAAATATCAACTTCGTCAAGTCTTTTGATCTCAACCGAAACCCCGCCCCGTTTAGCCGCAATAGAAAAGCCGGCCCGAAAGCCGGCTTCTGAATCTTCGCAAGAGGCTGAAAACAAATCACGAACAGCCGCTGTCGGGGCCGCACGAACTGCAATCGCTCGCCCCGGCGCCCACCCGCACCGTGAATCCACGGCTCCCGAGGCCATTGTCCACATAGTCCACGTTGACTTCGCCGAACTGGTTCAAAAACGCCTTCAAGTTCGGATCTATATACGCCGTAACGCCGTTTGCTTCCAACTCTTCCAATCCATCGACTGACTCCTCCAGAGCCATACCCAAACTGGGTCCGCCTCAGCCCATGCCCTGGAAGTAGATGATCAGGTTGCTGCCCTTGGCCTGAGGCTGGGCGAACACCTTCTGGATCTCTTCACTTGCCTTATCAGATACTACCAGCATGCTCTATGTCCTTTCGTCACTTCTTAGATGTCCTTCAGGCGTATAATCGCCTTCATGTTGTTAGATGTCAATATAACATAAATGGTTCAAAAAGATTCGCCTTTTTTGTCCTTTTTTGCCCGGTTTTGCAGTCGGGGCCGAGTTCTGCCGAGCGGCGGCCAAAATTACGTGCGTCGCCCCCCGGCGGGAGGGAACTTTTGGCCGGCTCAATCGTTACCAACAATGCCGGAAGCTATCCGCCGGGCAGCCCGCGCACAGGCTGTTCCGGCAGGCTGAACGCGCCGGACTCTCAGGGACCGGTACCAAGGCAACTTTCAGCCCGACAACTTTTTGGACGATTTGACCGATTTTGTGGTATTTAGGCCTTGACAGGCTCCGGCTAAAGGATTATAGTTGCCTGCCGATTAAATGAACCCGGTCGCTGACCGGGAGGCAACGAGGAAAAAACTTGACGGCTCGAGAAAAAAAGACTTGACATACAGGCGACGAGAAGGTAACCTTCGAGTCTGCCGTTCAAGTGTGTCGGCAGGTTTTTTTTCGGAAATTTCTGGTTCTTTGACAACTAAATAGCCACGCTGAAGACAAGAAAACGAAGCTTGTCTGAATGTCGCGGGTCCATTAAAGAGTAGAATCTTGATGTACCTTTTTTAGTAAATCTGTAAACGTAACACTCTGTGTTCGTTCAGAATTGAATATCTCGTAAATAACGAATTGTGAATATTTACGGAGAGTTTGATCCTGGCTCAGAACGAACGCTGGCGGCGTGCTTAATACATGCAAGTCGTACGAGAAATTCCGGCTTCGGTTGGAAGAGTAAAGTGGCGAACGGGTGAGTAACAC
>CAYNEO010000097.1:0-3495 GCA_964396245.1 uncultured Ignavibacteriales bacterium | reverse complement strand
AGGAGCCTCGCAGGTTTTGCCGACCCGGGATATCAAAGATACACTGGAAGCTCTACCGTAACGGTGCGAAGTGCAGGGTTATGCGGATTCTGCGAAGAGCAGCCAGCTTTATCACTGGTGCGGCATCAGACTTATCAATTTGTCCCGGATCCGCTTTACTTCTTTGGATAAGGCCATCACATCATGGCCCACAATAAGGTGTTGGACCGTCAAGGTATACGTAAGATATCAATACAGTCAAATCGGCGAGGTTTACCTTACCTGACAGGTCTGACTGAAGGTTACCGCTTTCGAGCGGCAAGGGAGGGGGACCTTCGAGGTATATAAAGCCTATGAGATGAGTGATATCAGCAAGATTCACCTTCCCGTCGGCTGTGACATCGCCACACAGATACGAATACGTCTCAGCCTGAGCTCTGCAAGTGTTAGACAGCAATGACCAGTTATCGGCTTCATCGCCCGTCTTAAGAGCAAAATAGTAGCTGTCCCCCTGGGTAAGACCCGATATATAACAGATTTGTGTCTGTCCGGCCTGAAGCGGACGGGGTGGGTACATCACGGGGATAGTGCTCTCCCAATTGACGGACGAGATCCAGCTTCTGGAGAGCCTGATATCATACTTCTTTGCCGTCCCCTCATTGAGATCATCCCCGGGCGCAGTCCATTGAAGCTTTACGCCTGTCCAATAGCCATAATTTTGTTGACCTGACGCACTATTTTCGCTTGCCAGCGGGAAAAGCGCGAACAGGAGAAGAAATAATAGACTTATGATTGCTTTCATTCAAAGCCATCCCGACGAGGTTGTCCAACGCTCTAGGGCTTTCGCCGCACTAGTTCAAGACGTGAGCAATCAGTCTATTCAGTTACCGCCCCTCTGTGTTTCGGAGTACTGTGTGAGGTAAGAACTATGGTACCCAGTTGCCTAACCTGTAACGAAAGGAAATGTCCGACCGCACTTCACTCTTGCTGTCAATTTCTGCAAATGTCACACAGAAGTCAAATGATTTTTCTAACTTACCGACGAATGAACGCCTCGAGCCGATGCTGCATTCCAGCGAAAGCCAACCCCTTAAGGCCTTTTCCGACTTAGAGATAGTATAGGAGGCCACCTCCGTGGCCGATCACCTTCTACGTTATACCCATCGCACTATGGGTGATTCGTGACGGAGTTCGATCGGATTCTGTAGAACTCAAGCAGCAGAAGGAAACCGCTCCACAGTCGCCCGAGTAGCGAACCGATTGGTCCACATCGCTCCACAACCTTCTCCCCCACTGTGCCATGCACACTGTCGTCTATCTGGCCCCAGTGACTCTAGACAGACTGTACTGGCGCGAGATGAGGGCCAGGAAGAAGACCATTATGAATCCCGTCTGCCCCCACATCCAGCCGGCTTCCACCATCGTCGTCCCCAGCAAGAGAGACCCGAGGATGAGAATCGCCAGCGCGATTGAGAGCGGAGTCGCATTCGACCGGTGCCGCCAACTAAACAGCGACATTCGGAACTGCCCGACAAAAAGCGTCATAAGGGCACCGGCCCCGAGTATACCGGTTTCCGCCAGGTAGTGAAGCAAAAGATTGTGCGCCGAGAGGGATCGCAAGTACCACTGGAGCGGGGTGAGATGAAGATACGGATACAGCTCGCTTAACGAGCGAAATTGCCCGGGTCCTATGCCAAGCAAGGGGTGATCCCTGAAAGCTATCAGGGCCCATTTCCAGAGAACCATTCTTATGGCGAACGTACCGCCGGGTGACGACGTAAGCAGGCGTTCGAATCGTTCGGAGACAGCGGCTAAGGCTCCTGGAATGACTACGGTCACCATTGCCACACAAATCAATGAAATGCCTGCCAGCCATATAATTCGTCGCCGGACAGCAATTTTGGCAAGGGAGGGAAGACCGTTTGTCCTGCGCGCAGATTCGAGCATCTTCCCGGCTCGGCGATACGAAAGCCATAGGACCAGAACGGCCGACACGAGCCCGAAGAATATTGGTGCACGGCTTTGAGTAGCAATCAAACCGAGAAACACCATACCGCTACCGAGCAGGTAGTACCATCCTCTCCCCCGATCTGACCAAAGATAGAAGCAAAGCCCTATGGGAAGGGCCATCATGGTCAGTTCATCAAACACCATCGGAGCGAGCCCAAACGACCTCAGTGACCCGCCCGATGCCAGAAAAGGGATCACCGCGGGAAAGGAAAATACGACCGCCAACCAGAAATAGACGGCAAGCGCCTTTTTGACCGCAACGTAACGGCTCAACCGAATCAGCGCCAGCAGCGTCACCAGTAGAAAAAGAACTCGCGCGATTGGCCTCAGCGATGTGAGGAGATCTCGTCCGAAAACGGCGGATATGAACATCGCGATCAGCAGAATCACCATGTAGACGGCGAGACGAGGGAAGCTCTTCGGGAAATTTTTGCTTGAAAGAACATCAACCAGAGCGGCCAGAATCACCAGCCCGGCGCTCAGGTCAATCAACAGCACACCGGCCGAAAAGAAGACATACCGCTGAATAAAAAGCAGCCCTATAAACTGATATAAGGCCAATCGCGGCTGGGTGATAAGAAACAGCGCCACGGGCACGCCTGCAACCGCATAGGCCGCGGAACGCCGCCAGCCAAAGTAGACAGCGATGATCGCTCCCAGATATACGATCGCCAGAACCCCGAGATATGCGGATACCGTCCTGCTCGACATGCGGCGCAAAACAGTGGTGCTTTCTCCTGTCGACATATCGGTAAGCTATATGCCGGGAATCAGTCCGTCAACGACGAATCCGTATTGCCGCCGTCGTTAACTCGCACTATTTTATATCCGTGATGAAGACTATTGAGCGCAACCGCGTGAATGCGTTTCGCCGCAAGATCTGGCGGTTTTACAGCAAGCACCGGCGATCATTTCCGTTCCGGGAGACCACCGATCCCTACCGCATTGCCGTCTCTGAGATCATGCTCCAGCAGACGCAGGCCGAGCGTGTGGTCTCTTACTACAATGCCTGGACCGAGCGCTGGCCCGACTGGCAAAGCCTTGCACAAGCCACCAACCGCCAGTTGCTGTCGATGTGGTCCGGTCTTGGATACAACCGTCGCGCCCTTTTTCTCGGTCGACTTGCACAGGCCGTGGTTTCCGAGCATGGCGGAATTCTACCCGATGATCCGAAAAAGCTCGTCGAGCTGCCGGGGATCGGTCCCTATACCGCCCGGGCGATTCTGATTTTCGCCTTCAACCGGCCGTTGGTTACCATCGATACAAATATCCGCCGGGTGGTTCTCCACGAGTTTCGGCTTCCCGCTACAACTTCGCGCAAGCGCATCGAGGAGATCGCAGAACAGCTGCTTCCACCAGAACGGGCCCGCGACTGGCACTATGCCTTGATGGATTACTCCCGGGTGGCTCTCTCCCGCAAGCTCGATTCCGTTCCTCCGGCCGGCCGGCAATCCAGGTTCGAGGGATCGCTGCGCCAGATACGGGGAGAAATCGTCCGCCAGTTGA
>CAYNEO010000096.1:0-3797 GCA_964396245.1 uncultured Ignavibacteriales bacterium | reverse complement strand
CGATGAACACGAGCCCCTCGAACTCCCCGACCTCATAGATTGTCACGACATTGGGATGGTTCAGGGCCGCTGCCGACTGCGCCTCGCGAGTAAATCGGGCCCGGAATTGATCGTCAGCCGCCAGATTACCCGACAGGAATTTCAGCGCCACCCGACGCTTCAGCCGATTGTCCGTCGCCAGGAACACATCGCCCATACCACCCGCGCCGAGCCGGTCGGTCAGCGTATACTGGGCCATGCTTGCACCCGGAACAGGCACAAAAAATGATTGCGTGCGGTCATCCATGTCAGGCAATTCAGCCATGTTTCCTTCAGTCAATTAATATTATCTGATACATGCTTGGGAGCATTACGGACTTGAAAATCGTGTATCAAGAACCAGACGACGATACCATTTCCCTGTGGCCTGGTACCTAATATACATCTAAAAATGATAAAATCGACCTAAATTTATACAGATAAAACAGACGGGGGATTTATGTCGTTCCCGGTTGCGGGTCTCTATAACGCAGGAAAAAACGGCTCACCGAAATCGGAATTCTTCCTTCAAGATGCCATAGCAGAACACATTATGCCATCGACCTCCGAATTTCTCAGCCTTCCGCCAGGTCCCCTCCCGAGTGAATCCGACCCGCTCAAGGACCTTAACCGAGGCGACATTCGTGTCCAGGACTACCGCGTAAACCCGAACCAGCTGAAGAGACTTGAAAGCATATCGCAACATCAGCGAGATGGCCTCACGCATATATCTCCTTCCCCAGTACTTCCTGGCGATCCAGTAGCCAATCTCGGCGTTCCGACTGTTCCAGTTGAGTTTCATCAGCCCCACCATGCCGATAATCTCATCTTTGCCCGTCAGGTGTATGCCCAGGTGATATTCAGTCTTGTTGCGCGCCGTACGATGCGTGATGTTGATCCAGCGACGAGCGTGTTCCAGATTGTAAGGGAACGGCACCATTTGTAGATACCGCGCCACTCGCCAATCATTGGCGTACCGTTGAATCGACGCTTGATCCGAACGCTTCAACGGACGTAAAGAAACGAGTTTCCCTGTCAATAAGGGCAATGGCATGCTTCAGTATAGTTGCCATTGACCATAAACGCAATACTGTGATATCTGTCTCGCCACCGTTCAGCCCCGAGTCTCACTGATCGAAATTAGCTCTTGAGGATCCGGCATGGTGGAGTATATTCGAAGTGAAGAAGCAGCGGCGGCAAAGAGCACTATCGCATTCAGGTCCGCCGCGAGTCTGCAACGGTGCAAACTATTAATTTGACAGTACCTACACTGTAACCGTCCTGAGAGTACATCCAGCAAGGAGATCTATATGGAGCACCTGTCACGGGCCGCCCGGCCGATATCTGCGCTGTGTATCTGTCTCGTTGTGTTGCTTTCGTCCGCACTTGCGGGCCCGCCACCACCATTTAATTACAGGGTATCATCCTGGTCTGAGCAGATTCAAAATGAAGAGCAAATATGGGTTTCCCCCACCGACAGCAATATTGTCATCGCGAACTGGAGAGATTTTCGCCTCGGCTACCGCCAGGTGGGGTTGGGCAGATCGGTCGACGCCGGAGCCAACTGGACTGACTCCTTGATGAACGTCAATTTCTACACCTACCAGTCAGATCCCTGCCTCGATGTCGATGCCGAGGGCAATTTCTACGCCTGCGTCCTCGACTACGATAACCTGCATTCAGCCATCACCTTTGTAAAGTCAACCGATAAGGGACTTACCTGGACCGGACCTTCGAAAATTGAGGGAGTCGCCGGACGGTATTTCGAAGACAAGCAGTTCATTACCGTCGACCGCACCGGCGGAGCCTATCATGGTAACGTATATGTCGCCTGGGCGCGGTTCTGGAACAATCTGGGCGGCAACCGGATCTTTTTCAGCCGGTCAACCGACGGCGCGGCCAGTTTCCCCGATACAATTCTCGTCGGACCGGCGTTTTCAGATCCATCATGCGGCGTGAATCTTTCGTCGGCCGGTCAGTTCGCTCAGCCGATAGTCGGCAGCGACGGATCCATCTACGTTTTCTGGGTCGGATATGACACGCCCGACTGCAATCTGACATATGCGCTCAGGATGACCAAATCAACCGACGGCGGGGCGTCGTTTTCGCCATCGACCGTCATCCGCGACACTTATGGTAATTTCAGTCTGGTCGACGGCGGCGTCGATGTCTATAATGGCACCAGCGGCGCGGCCGACATTTTCGGCCGGCCGTTCGACGGCAATCTTTATCTGGCTTATGCTGATATGGATATCGATAATACCGAGTATAGCGATTTCAATATACGGTTCCTGAAGTCGGGGGATGGTGGCGCTTCATGGAGCGACCCCATTTTCATAAACGATGATTACGTCGGACCCGGAGCCATGTTCGACCAGTTTCACCCCTGGCTGTACTGCAATCAGCAAGGCAACCTCGTTGTTATCTTCTATGATCAGCGCGACGACCCCAATCACCTGACGTTCCACGTTTACGCCGCATATTCTTTCGACGGGGGAGAGAGCTTCTCCACCAACCACCGCATCTCCGAGATCCCGGTTAATCCATTGATGCTGAATGCGGCGAGCAGCCCGGTTAAAGACCGCCCGGTAACATCACTTGGCGTCATGGCGGGGAGGATCGCTGAATATATCGGGGTAACAGCATATAACGACCACGTGAACGCCGTCTGGACGGACACGCGAAATGCTAATCAGGACGTCTATGGCGCCAACTGGACCATACCCATGCTCGAACCGAGACTGCTCTACCCGGCGAACAACGATACCGTCGGTTCGACAACTCCGACTTTCCGGTGGGCCACGGCGTGGAAAAACAACGCGGATCGCTATCGTATCGAAGTTTCGACCGATTCTCTGTTCAGCTCGTTGTTGATCCAGGAGATAACCGACACCGTTTTCCTGCCGTCAACGGAAACACTCAGTGCCGACATAAACTACTACTGGCGGGCCAAAGCATTCTCGATTTCATCAGGGGATTCCACCGAATATTCAAAAGTCAATTCTTTTACCATCCTGTCATGTGTCGATTCGGATGGTGACGGCTACGGCGATCCCGGTCATGCGGAGAATGCGTGCCCGGATGACAACTGCCCCACGGTGTACAACCCGGGACAGGCGGACGCGGACGGTGACGGGATTGGCGATCTGTGCGATGCGTGCACCGATATCGACGGTGACGGCTTCGGCGATCCTGGCTATGTGGCAAATACGTGTCCGGCGGATAACTGTCCGTCGGTTTCCAATCCGGACCAGGCGGATCAAAACGGCGACGGCATCGGCGATGCCTGTTGCTGTGGCGCATACAACGGGGGATATACGGGCAACACCGACTGCAGCTCCGACGGCAAGAACACCCTGAATGATATCACTGTGCTGATTGATCGTATTTATATATCACACCAGCCGCTTTGTTGCGAGGCGAATGGCAATGTCGACGGAAGCGGAGACGGGGCGCTAACGCTTTCTGATATCACCAGCCTGATAGACAACGTCTATCTGAGCCATACACTCCCGGCTGCGTGTGAGCCGTAATGATCCGGATAGTCTCTCAACCGAACAACACAGCCCCCGGGCATCGCTGCCGGGGGCTTTAATAATCCGTGTGGGCGTCCAAAGAACATTCAGTGGTTCAAGGTATATCGATCATTGGCACACAGCCGTTCCCAAGCCTGTGAGATATACATGGTTGATCAGACGGGTAATATCGGCGAGATCGATTCCCCCGACTCCATCGACATTCCCGTTTTTCTCACAGCACAATTTCTTGTGTGAAATATA
>CAYNEO010000095.1:0-3927 GCA_964396245.1 uncultured Ignavibacteriales bacterium | reverse complement strand
GCGGCGGTCAGGGCGGCCGCGGAGGTCAAGGCGGCCGAGGAGGACAGGGTGGTCAAGGAGGCCAGGGAGGTGGTCAAGGCCGCGGAGGTGGTATGGGCCGCGGAAGCGGTTCCGGTCGCGGTGGCGGTCGCGCTGCAGGTCCAGGTGGCGAGTGCGTCTGCACCAACTGCGGCGCGACCGCTCCGCACCAGGCCGGCACGCCCTGCTTTGAAATGAAGTGCCCCGAATGCGGTGCGCCAATGATACGGAAGTAAGCAGGAGACAGTCGCGATGCATATTGCTGTCGCAAGCGGCAAAGGTGGAACCGGCAAGACGACCGTGGCCACGAATCTCGCAGTCGTTCTGAGTGAAACGGGCCATCGGGTCACGTATGCGGACTGCGATGTCGAGGAACCGAACGGCCACCTGTTTCTGACGCTTGAGCCGGAAAGCCGCACCGAAGTGTCGGTGATGGTGCCGGTCGTTTCGGCGGCCGGTTGCAGCCTCTGCGGAATATGCGCGGAAGTTTGTGAATTTAATGCCCTGGCGGTGCTGGGAACGAAAGTCCTCCCGTTTCCGTCACTCTGCCACAGTTGCGGCGCCTGCATTACCCTTTGTCCAGAAGGGGCGCTCGACGAAGGGACGCGCCCGATCGGGTTCATCCGAACCGGCGAGTCCCGAGGGCTTTCTTTCGTGGGTGGTAGCCTGAGCGTTGGTGAGGCTCAGGCCCCGCCCATGATCAGGGCTATCAAGCGCCGGCTGCCCGGTGACCGGATAGTCGTCATCGACGCACCGCCCGGAACATCGTGCCCGGTGGTGGAAGCGGTCCGCGACACCGACTATGTTATCCTGGTCACCGAACCCACGCCCTTCGGCCTCAATGATCTCCGACTCGCGGTGGGGATGCTTCGAGAACTCGAACGGCCTTTTGGCGTGGTCATCAATCGGTCTGACATCGGTGACAGCCTGGTGTGGGAATACTGCGAACGGGAAAATATCCGGATATTGCTCGAGTTACCGTTCGAGCGACGAATCGCAGAAGCGTACGCGGCCGGGCGTCTCGGTGTGGATGAAAATCAGGAGTTTCGCGAGAAGATACAACGCCTTTACCATTCGATAGAGCAGGAGATGACACATGTTCGAGCTTGTCGTAGCCAGCGGTAAAGGCGGAACAGGAAAGACCAGTCTGACGGGCGCGCTGGCCGACTTGGTCGATCCGGCGGTACTGGTGGACTGCGATGTCGACGCCGCCGACCTGCACTTAATTATTCCTCACGAAGTCCTTGAAGAACAGGATTTCTCGAGCAGCCACCGGGCCGTGATCGATATGGAGAAATGTACCGCCTGCAGCATCTGTCTGGAATCGTGCCGTTTCAATGCGATCAAGATGGTCGCCGACCCGGAGGCACGGTGGCGCGTTCGGTATACGGTGGATCCGTCGGCCTGCGAAGGATGCGGATTGTGTGTGCATCTCTGTCCGGAGGAGACAATACGTTTCGAGCAGGTGGTCAGCGGGCGATGGTTCCGGTCAAAATCAGAAACGGGGCCGTTCTTTCATGCCCGTCTCGGCATTGCCCAGTCCAATTCCGGCCGCCTGGTATCCCTGTTACGACAAAAGGCGAGGGAGACGGCGAAGGAACTCGGGATCGATACGATGCTTGTCGATGGTCCGCCGGGTATCGGCTGTCCGGCAATCGCTACCTTGACCGACGCGTCGTATCTGCTCATTGTCACCGAACCGTCGCTTTCCGCCATTCATGACATGGAGCGGCTGGCGGATCTCGCCGACCACTTCGCAATTCCGACAGGTATTTGTATCAATAAATTCGATATCTGCGAGGAGATAAGTCTGAAGGTGGAGCGGTTTGCGGCCGAAAGGCATTTGCCCGTGCACGGGAGATTCCCCTACGATCCGGCATTCACGGAGGCTCAATTGCGGGGCCGCTCCTACGTATCTTCGGCTTCGCCCGAGGGCATTGAGATGATTCGAAAACTGTGGAAGAGTGTTCTATCCGACGCCGAGGCCCGAGACCGATCAGGCAATCGGCGTTTTGCAGTATGAGATATTTTGTGAAACCTGATAAGGAGACAATATGCGAGTAGCTATTCCGACCGAGAACAACCTGGTATGTCCTCATTTTGGTCATTGTGAAGTTTTTACGATTGTCGAGATTGATTCTGAAACGGGAACGGTATCGGAAATCAAGACCATGAATCCGCCGCCTCACGAGCGGGGTGTTATTCCGGCGTGGTTGAACCAACTCGGCTGCACACATATTATCGCCGGCGGAATGGGGCATCGCGCGTTGGCGCTTTTTGAACAATACGGCGTGCATGTTGTATCCGGAGCACCTTCGATGAGGGTCGAGGATGCGGTGACCGCACTTATTAATGATGAGCTGAACGCGGGCGCCAATCCATGTAATGACCCCGATTTCCACCGTCACAGCGGGGGCAAGGGCGGATGTCATCAGGATTGAGGCATCTATATTTACTCGACGGCACGATAGCGGTCGGAAAGGAAGGGCGGACTCTTTGTCGGGAATAGATATCCAACCCGATGCCCTTAAGACTCGGCTGGAGCAGTTACGTCGCCGAAATCATCCAAATTGCATTCTCTGCAGTGCGAATGATGGGCTCGGCTTAGGGGTGGAGTTTGCGGTAACGGATGATGGCGGCGTGGCTGCCCTGGTCGAATGTGACAGATTGCACCAGGGGTATACCGGCGTTCTTCACGGCGGTATCGTCGCCTTGCTGCTCGATGGCGCCATGACAAATTGCCTTTTCGCTGCCGGAGTGACGGCGGTCACCGCTCAAATGAGCATTCGCTACCTTAAGTCGGTCACGACCGACAAATCGGTGCGGCTGACAGCCCGGATAACACACTCGAGGCCGCCGCTGTATCTGCTCGAATCGGAAATGCACCAGGAAGGTGTACTGGTGGCGCGCGCATCGGCCAAGTTCATGACGCCCTGACATGTGACCCGATTTACGTCGCTTGGGAGGAGGTGGTAGTCGGAGTACGACGAAAATCGTGTCCAGGTAGCTCCAGGGTCACAAACCAGGCTGTCATACCGCCAGGAGTAAATTTAGACGCAGCAAGAGCAAGCGATACTGGACCCGCCTCAGATTTCCGCCACCTGCAATTGAATTGATCTTTTCAATAAGCCTCACTATATTCAGTGTCCAACTGGCGATATTATATACGGCGAATTGGGGAATTGACTCTGGCATCAGCCAATCCGCAACCAGAACGAGACTACAGTCACGGGAGTTCAGAAATGAATTTCCCCGGAGTTTGATCATGGCATACAAGGTTGGGTGGAGGACTCTTCATTATTGTGACAAGGGCAGAATCAATTGGGAGGGAACCGCTCCCCGTCCCCTCCTGACAGATATCTGGTATCCCGCTACGGACGATTCAGAATGCCGCGAGATATATCTGGGGCCGACGGAAGCGCCTCTGTTTAAGGCCGGTTATGCTGCCCGCGATGCCGAAATCGCTCCCGGGGTATTTCCGCTCGTTCTGCTCTCACATGGAACAGGCGGCGCAGCCCTTCAGCTCGGGTGGTTGGCGTCCGTTCTGGCCGCGCAAGGATACACAGTGGCCGGGGTAAATCATCACGGCAACAATGCACTGGAGCCTTATGTCGCTAAGGGTTTTCTCTATTGGTGGGAGCGAGCGGCAGACGTGAGTGCACTTCTGACACAACTTCTTGAGGATGAGTTTTGGGGAGAGCACATCGATGAAGGAAGAATCGGAGCCGCCGGCTTTTCTCTGGGTGCAAGCACGGTTATTGCGCTTGCCGGAGGAGAAATAGATTTACCGGCCTTTCGAGCTGTTTATCACAAATCGGATCGTGATTTGATGCGGGAGATTCCGCCTGAGTTTCTGGATCCACACGCCTTTCTTGCGTTGCTAAAGACAGTACTGAAAGATGATACCGT
>CAYNEO010000094.1:0-4337 GCA_964396245.1 uncultured Ignavibacteriales bacterium | reverse complement strand
CGTAACCGTGCATGCCCTGGCCGTAACGGCCCATGCCGTAGCTGCCCATGCCGTAGCTGCCCATGCCGTATCCGCCGAGGCCGAAACCCATCACCGGGCCGGGCCAGTCACCGTCGTAACAGCCGAGATACCGCGCGCCGATCACCCGCTGCGAATTTTTCAGCGATTCCGAGCCCTTGCCGCCCATCATGCGGATCATCATCTGGTACCGCTGCGGGTTCGGGGCCATCACGTCCATCCACGCCGCGCCGACTTCCTCGTACTGCTTGTCAGTCACAAGGCTGCAGTCGATTGACTGATCCTCCTGAAGGTTCTGCGCCTTGCGGATTTCCGCCACGACATCTTTCAGGGATTTCCCCTCGTCCTGCGCCGACACCGGGCCGGCGAACATCACGGAGGCGACCAACATCATCACCGCCACCAGAATCATCGTCTTACGTTTCATGCTTGACCACCTTTGTGTCATGAATTCACATGTCATCGATGTTTCGGTATCGTGCTTGTGCTGGAGAATTCCCCGGAGAGTTACCACGTATCCTCAGAACACGGCCCCCGTACCGGGAGTTCCGTGCCTCCGGATGCTGTAGATCAGGACCCTTGCGGTCCTGACAATCGAAGACGACTGACGCGCACTGATCGAAAATGTCAGGATGGCAAGCATCCTGACCTGCGATTCATTTGAAAACAACCGGCCTAGTAAAGCAATCGCGGCCAATCACGGGCACGGCGCCGGCTGCGCGTTCGAGATATATACGCAGTCAATGAGCGTTGTGATATCGTTTAAGGTTATCTCGCCGTCGGCGCTCCCGTCGACATTGGCATTCTCCGGGCAGCACGGGGAACCGTGGGTGATATATACATAGTCGATCAGCGTGATGATATCATTCAGCGTGAGTTCACCGTCCGTACTGCAATCGGTGTTGCCGGTGTAGCCGCCGGTGTACCTGCCACAGCACGGGACAGGTCCGATGGCCGATGTCCACGACGCCACCGATACCGCCACCTTATCGCCGGCACGCGTAAATAAGCCGCCGACTATCAGGCAGCTATCGTACACGGCAAGCGCCTGCGGGTCATTGTTCAGCCCTGACCCGAGCGGCGACCACGTGTAGTTGTCCCATGCCGCGATCTGATTGGTCTCCACTCCGCCAGCGGAGGTGAACCAGCCCGAGGCGATCAGTTTGTCGTCGTATTTGATCAGATCAAAGACGACATCATTCATACCGGTGCCGACAGAGTGCCATGAATCTAAGTACCAGGCGGCAATTGCCATACGACGTACGCCGCCGGCGGTTGCGAACGCACCCCCGACTATCAATTCTCCGCCGAACTCTGTAAGCGCATATACCGGGTAGCTCGTCCCATCGCCGAGCGGCCACCACAAGCTGCCGTCCCAGCTGGCGATATGGCTTGTGTACATGCCGCCCGCGTGGACGAAGTCTCCCCCGGCATACAGCTGCCCGTTGTAGACCGCAAGCGCCCAGACCGGTGCGTCGGTACCCCCGCCCACAGAGGACCAGGAACTGCCGTCCCAGGAGGCCAGATTGCTGACACTGTCCTCACCTGCGACCGTCAGATGACCGCCGGCAATCAGCTTATTGTCATACACCGTCAGCGCTATAACACTCCTCTCTATCCCCGAACCAAGAGCGGACCATGTACTCCCGTCCCAGGCCGCAACATTCTGAGCGGCGATGCCGCCGGCTGTATCGAAGTATCCGCCCGCGATGAGTTTGCCATTCCAGACAGCCAGACTCCGGACGTGGCCGTTCGTGCCCGACTCGAGAGGCGACCAGGAAGTGCCGTCCCAGGCGGCAATCCGGTTGGCAACAACCCCGCCGATAGTCGTGAATTCGCCGGCAGCGATCAGTTTGTTGTCAAATTCAGCCAGAGCGTAGACGGCTCCGAAAGTCCCTGAACTCATGGGCGACCACAGGCTGCCATTCCAGGATGCGATATTCAATGCCGGGGAACCGCCTGCAGAGTCGTACGAACCGCCGGCTATCAAGTTACTATCGTACACGGCCAGAGTATAGATATGGAAATAGCCATCCGCCCTGCCGACCCCGGACCCGAGGGCCGACCACGAGATGCCGTTCCAGGATGCAACGAAGTTGGCGCTGTCGCCGCCGACCTCGTTGAAGTACCCGCCGATTATCAACTGATTGTCGTACACGGTGAGCGCATAGATAAGAGGGGTACCGGCAGCCACGTGCATATTGGCACCGATCGATGACCACGAACTACCGTCCCAGGCCGCAACATGTTCGGTGCTGTCGAGTCCGGCGCTTGTGAACGCGCTGGCAGCGATCAACCGGCCGTCGTATACGGTAAGTGCAAAGACCCAACCGTCGGCGCCGACACCGAGCGGCGACCAGGCGCTTCCGTCCCATGACGCAATACAATGGGCGGCGATACCGCCGGCATTGTTATAGTAGCCACCGGCGATCAGCTTGCCGTCCCATACAGTGAGACTTCTCACGCCGCTGCCGTCTACTCCCGAGCCGAGAGACGTCCACGAACTGCCGTCCCAGGCTGCAATGCCGGTGCCCCCGCCAACGGTCAGGGAACCGCCGGCAATCAATTGACCATCATATACGGCGAGAGACAATACAGTTCCATTTAGTCCCGAGCCAAGAGAGGACCAGGAACTTCCGTTCCAGACCGCAACACCGGTGCCCCCGCCGACAGACAGAGAGCCGCCGGCAACTAATTGATCATCGTATATGCTGAGAGCATGCACTGTACCACCGGTCCCCGAGCCGAGAGTCGACCAGTAGCTGCCATCCCAGACGGCGATGCTGTTGGCTTTCACACTGCCGGCGACGGTGAAATTCCCGCCTATTACCAGCTTACCTTGAAACAGAACAGCCGCCCGCACATCCCCGTCGATCCCGGGAAAGCTCGGCGAAAGGGTGTTGTCCCAGTAAATGTCATCCGGGACTTCGACCGGGTTCTGCGTGGCCGAAGCTCGCGGTTCTCCCTGGCGTGGGTCAAAACCGGTTTCCATGCCGCGCAGGATCAACGGTCCCTGGTATCCCGACATTCGGATTGCGCTCATATCGAGACGACCATCGCGGTCAAGAAATTGTTGTGCGGCCGGAGTGGTATCGGCGTCTTGTGCAACACCGTTCGAAGACACTGACCCGCTGTTGGAAAGATCACTTGCAAATGCACAGGATGCGATTAATAGAAATGACAGCAGAAATTTGAACATAACACCTCCCGGAGTGCGTGACTCGATAGGAATGTGTGTGGTCGCCATGGATTCGCGGCGGCGTGCGCGTATTCCCTTATCGTAATTTATCCAATAAGGGCTTTTACGTCAATGTTTTTCCCCTGTGCGATCCTGACCATTGACGGCGATTGCCGCCTTTGGATCGAAAATGTCAGGATGACAAGCATCCTTACCTACGATTCAACGCACGGTTTCTTAGGCCAGCACCCTTGCGGTCCCGACATTTGAATACTGCTGTCCTTATCACCAACCGGTTCTCGTCACGACATCTGTATCCCGCCGCACACCGGCAGGTACGTCCCGGTGACAAACCGCGACCAACTGGAGCAATAGAACAACACCGCCCCGGCGATATCTTCGGGTTCTCCGACCCGCATCAACGGCGTGCGGCGCGCCACCGCCTTCATCGCTTCCTCTCCCTGGTGCGAGGTTGCATCGGTGACCGTCAAGCCGGGTGCGACCACGTTCACCCGAATACCGTACTGCCCGAGTTCCATCGCCAGCGCCTTGGTGAATGCATCGAGTGCCGACTTCGCACTGCTGTGCGCGACAAACCCCGGCCCCGGCACGCGCGACAATCCCGAACTGACATTGACAATACAGCCGTACTCGCGCTCGATCATCCCCGGAATTACAGCCTGGCAGGTCTGGAAACTGGCCTTCATTTCATTGACCAGCTTGCGTTCGAAATCCTCCCAGGAGTACTTGATAAACGGTTCGATCGGGAAGTGCATGTTGGCGTTGTTGACCAGGATATCGACCGGGCCGAGTTCTTTCTGCGTCTTCTCGATGAGCGTTTTCACCTGCGCCGGATCGACAACATCGGCCTGAACGAGGATCGCTTTGCCGCCCGCCTTGCGGATATCCTCGACAACTGCCTCGCCTTTTTCCTTCGCCTTGACATAGTTGACTGCGACCTTCGCGCCGTTTTTCGCCAGCAACTTCGCGGTCGCCGCACCAATTCCCCTGCTGGAGCCGGTCACCACTGCCACTTGATTTTCGAGTATCATTTCAGCGTCCTCCAAGGTTCAACTTACCATCTACGTTATTGATTTATACATACCGGATTACCGGGAGACAGACAAGTGGGAAAAGAGGG
>CAYNEO010000093.1:0-4497 GCA_964396245.1 uncultured Ignavibacteriales bacterium | reverse complement strand
GCCCTCATTATCGGCGGAGGCATGGTGGGATTGGAAACAGCCGAGTTCCTTGTTCGCAAAGGGCATGAAGTAACTGTGGTGGAGTTACTCGACGAGGTGGCGCGGGACATGCTGCCCATTACCAGAAAGATGACGCTCCAATACCTGACTGAATCCGGTGTGAAGATACTGCGAAGCACTGAGGTCACAAGGATCGACAAGAGGCGAGTATTTGTGCTCACGGACGGTGCTGAGAAATCATTGGGAGAATTCGATTCAATTATAGTGGCCGTTGGCACGCGATCAGTCAATGAATTGGAAGTACTTATCCGAAAGCACGGGATCGATGTCACGGTGGTCGGGGATGCCCGGGCTCCCCGCCAGATCATGGATGCCGTACGTGAGGGATTTGAGGCTGCGACGACCATTCGAGAGAATGAGATACGACACGGCGCATAGCCGCCAATTTGCGTCATGCCTGCATTATGCATCATGCGAATGGGCATGGACCACGGTTTGGAGAAGGAGTGTGTGTTATGATTGGACTTGATCGACTTATGAAAATCGACGGCGTAGTAGCCGTCGGGCAATTTGCGGAAGATGGCAGGATCATTCGGAAAATTGGTGAAATGCCGGAAGACCTTATGGAAAGCGCCGAACTCTGCATCATTCAGAATTCTGCTTCCCGGAATTTCCTGAACGCGCTCAATGGGAAACTACCGCGCGACTATGGCTCACTGCTCGGTTGGGTCGTATGGGGAAGCAAATACTCTGTAGTCGTCGTGGGCAATACCCGCGTCTTTGTGAAGACTACTCGCGGCGACTACAATCAACTGATGATCGATCTTACCGGGTCCGAGGCAACGGGGCCGCGGCCAATGAATTACTGAACGCTCGAGTCGCGTTGTGCGGCAAGAAAACGCGAAGGTGGGCAAGAGCATTCAGTTATGTATACATTGCCTCGATCCTGTCAAAGGCTTTGTTGATCTCGTCAAGCGAGACACAGAAGGAGAGTCGCAGGTGACTTTCTCCGGTGGGTCCAAACGCTATCCCGGGCGTCGTTGAGACCCTGCCTTTCTTCAGGAGCTTCCGGCAAAAGGCCGTTGAATCCTTGCCTTCGTCGAGGAGGATCCCGGGGAACATGAGATAGGATCCGTGCGGCTTCTGATATGAGAACACTGAGTCCAATTGATCGAGCCGCTCACACATGAGATCGCGGGCGGTCTGGTAATGGTCCTTGAATGTGGCAACGCAGTCCTGCGGTCCTTGCAGGGCGGCAAGGGCCGCATACTGAGATACAACCGGGGCGCAGATGGCGAATGGTATATGGGCTTTGGTAATCTGGGGAATCCAGGATTCATCCGCGTGCAGGTAGCCGATCCGCCACCCCGTCATAGCATAGGTCTTTGTGAACGTATAGCAGCTTATCACGTGCTTTTTCATGTCGGGGATTGACGCCAGCGAGAAGTGTCGGTAGTCATCGTAGATGAAATACTCGTAAGCCTCATCCGTAATGATCACCAGATTGTACTCCAGCGCCAGGGCAGCCAACTCTCGCAGTTGCTGTTCCGTGAAGACGGTGCCTGTTGGATTGTTGGGTGAGCAGCAGAATATCGCTCGTGTTTTCGGCGTTATGGCTCGTTTGATGGCATCGAAGTTGAGGATAAAGCCTTTTTCTTCAACTGTTGGAACCAGGACCGGTTTGCCAGCGGCCATGACAACCTGCCGAATATGCGTGGAGTACGTCGGTGTGAACAACAGGACTTCATCACCCGGATCAATGACGGCCATGACTGCCGCTGAGAGACCCTCGATAGCGCCCACCGTAACCAGGATTTCTGTAGTGCCGGCCTCGACCTTGTTGTCCCTTGACAGTTTTTCAACTATCGCTTCGCGCAGCTTCGGCAAACCCGAATTTTCAGAATACCCGCCAACGCGGCCGTCCCTGATAGCTCTGACAGCAGCCTCCTTAATATGTTCGGGCGTATCGGCTGTCGGTTTGGCCCAGGACAGAAACGCGACATCGTCAACCTCCTTAGACAACCGGGTCATCTCGTGAATAGCCGATTTCGCAATCTGCGAAACCCGCTCTGATATTCTGGGTCCGTCTTTCATAGTATTACCATCCGTTCTCAAACCAATTAACGATCACAATACTACCGCTTATCGGTTTATCTATATCTCGATATGGGCTCCAACTCCTCCCGATACGTATTTGTCCGGATACCGTTCGCGGATCTCGACTATGTGTTGCGTGCAGTGTGTGGGACAAACAAGACGTAATGGCTGGAGTACTTCGAACTCTGCGAATCCGTGTAAACCACCGATCAACGCAACCGCAGTCCCGAAGCGCGCCGCGGATTTCAAGATCGTTTCCACGCCCGGATGAGAGCATCCGACGATCACAACCAGTCCTTCCTCTGTTAGGACAGCCAACGATTGCTCCAGATCATCGAGCAGGCCGGTGGTATAAAAGTCCTTCCGGAGCTCCATTGGCTCATCAATATAGATAACATCACGGGCAGACCTGATTCCTTTCATTGGCGCGGGGACATAGACTCTCACCTGGTCGTTTTCATTGAGGAAGGATGACAGGCCGCCGGTGTGATCAAAATGCGTATGAGATATGAATACCTCATCTATCGATACAGGGGAAACCTCGAGAGCTTGCATATTTGCAAGGAGAGTGGCGCCGTTGGCGCCGGTGTCGAACAACATATTGACGCCTCCGTGACTGACCAAACAGGAAAAACCCCAGTCGGCCTTCAGTTCGTGTGCCTGAGATTCATTGTCATAGAGTATAGTCACGTTCATGTGCCGCTCCCTTGACGAACGCTGATTACCTGTTTATTCCTTCCAGCACGATATCGCCCGGGGTGACCCCGATGTCATCGGCGATGACTCTGCATTTAGCTTTCAGAAGGAAGAATATTGAACGGGGGTAGTTTGAAAGGCTCTCGTAATTTCCCTGCCCTTTAGCTATGACGAAATCTGATTCGTCCAGCATCCGCTTGAACTCAGGGCTACAGCTCGCGATCACGGTACCCGGTGCATCAGTACCCGAAGAGACAATAGTAGCGACATTCTCGAGTCCGGCCCGAATCGCATCATCATAAGTGGCGTCGTTGATAACGGGTCGGTCGCGGACGACGTATACGGCGGGTTTGTTCATCTGCTCAATGAGGAGACGATCAAAGACTGTCTCACCGGCGTTATCGCCGATGTAAAGGACGCGTTCGGAGTCGGCCAGATATTTCTTGAACGCCGGGTAATCACAGATCGCAAACTCCCTTATCAGCACGTCCTTGAGTGCAGCACCGATATCGAACGTGGCGCTCGGACCCGCGTCCATGACGTTCCCGGCGATGGCGACACGAATGGCGGTGAGCAGGCTGTCATCGGCCTCCTCGATCAGTTTCTTCATGACTGGATAGAGCTCGAGAGCCCGAGCGGTGCTCTCACTCTTGAGCTCCTCGTACGGGTCAGCAACTCCCGTGACCCGGCTCACCATTCGGTAGAGGAGCCTGCCCGTCTCCGGCGGAGTACTCTCAAGAGAAATATCACCCAGCATTTGGCCGAGTTCATCGAGGAGACGTTTGAGTACCACCTCATCATCGGTAGCTGTTCGCCCCGCACGAAGGGCCTGCTCGAAGAAGCAGGGGATGCAGTCGAGGTATGTTTTCATATGCTCTTTCTCTCGGCTCGGCCAACCGGGACCCCGAAACGTCAACCACCCTTAAGATACGCCTTCAGAAATACAAGTCAATGCAGACGGGAGTGAATAATCTGACGGCTAGTTTCTCTTGTGTCGACCATGCTAAGCCTCGAGCTGGCACTCGCGCAAAAGAAGCGAGCGCTCATTCACCTTTGAGATAACGATAAATCAAGAGGCAGAGATGGCCACTCAACAGAAACCGGTCAAGAAACTCGGTCCGATCGGGCCGGAGGAATATCAGGAGAACGGGTCCGAAGAATGTGCAACGTGGGTCACTTACAGATCTGCGCGATATTGCCTACGTGCCGAAAGGAACATCCGTGAATATGGCCGTCAAGCTGGAGCCTGGCGGCCACGTTGATAACTTTACTATTGTCGATACTGGCTCAATTGCCAGGTAGTCAATCATTTCGGGTGAAGGCCAAATCCTTGCAGCGCCAGCAACCCTGTTTATCGAAGCTCTTATGCGGGTCCACGCCCTTGTCGCAGAGCCACAGGCAGCCATCCTTATCGAGGAATACTTCCATCGGCCGGGCTCCGGGGTGAAGAACCCCGTGGCCGACAACCGGCTTGTCACTGGTCAGAGTTTCCATTGTATATACCTCCTAAACGATTTGAGTTGGTGTTCTGTCACCCCTGGGGATGCTTTGTCGGTTACAAGCCATTAGTAGTTCAACTGTCTGGCTTCGGTGTTCTCCGAGCCCATCAAATCGGTGATGAGTTGATTAAAGTCCGCGTGCCTGGGATCTATAAACACGCCTGTATTACCGACGACAACAACAGCGTATTTGCCGCCCCAGGCG
>CAYNEO010000092.1:0-4997 GCA_964396245.1 uncultured Ignavibacteriales bacterium | reverse complement strand
GACGTCGGCGTCTTTGGATATATTCGCGACGCCGGTGTTGTGTATTTCCCGTCACTGATCGAATGGGCGGTCGGCTTCGGCGTGGTCGCGGCGGCCGCGTTGGTTTTCCTCTTTTTCTCAGAGAACCTGCCGATTTTTGGCTCGCGACCCGGCATTGTGGCCGGACCTCCGGGGCTGTTCCGTTTAACATACGGCAGCCTGGCTCAACTCTGGCACACGGTCTTAACCGACGGCCTGCACCGGGTGACACTCATTGCCGTGTTCATCATCCCGATGGCATTTGTGCTGATGTATCCGCCGTATGACCGTGATCCTGCCTCGCACGAGACAGTCCGACCCGCGAAGGGCATTGACGCCGAGCGAGACAGCCTGTTCATCGATGGAAACAATTTTGGTGTGGTGACGACCTTTGCCCACGCGGCCCATCAGCACCGGCTTGGTGATTCCGCGTCATGTGTCAAATGTCATCATGTCTCAATGCCCGGTGACCGGTCCACACCGTGTTCACGCTGTCATCTCCGGATGAACGAGCCGACTAACATGTTCAATCACGAGTACCACCTGACGGCTGTCGCCGAAGACAAGCATTTGTCCGGGCTGCATCCAACCAATTTTGCCTGCATCGAATGCCACACTCAGGGAAATCCGAAGACTTCGGCAGGAGCCAGGGACTGCATGAAGTGTCACAAGGAAGATATGTTCCCTTCCGGTAAGCCGGCTGAGGATTGTGACCTCATGGTGGCGAACCCGTTCCGTGAGGCCGTGCACCGGACCTGTATCGAATGCCACCAGAAAGAGGCAACAAGAGTGGAACGGCCTCACCTGGGGGACTGCCGCACCTGCCATCCGTCCCTGCGCTCGAAACCGGCACAGCCGGTGCAGGTGGTTCATTTGATCTCATCAGAATCCGGATCGGCGCCATGAGACTCCCGGCTGATGCGAAGTATACGTACGGCCCCGTACCTTCTCGCCGTCTCGGGCGTTCCCTGGGAGTGAGCATCATCCCCCGCAAAGTGTGTACATACTCTTGCATTTACTGCCAGTTGGGGCGTACCAGGACACGTCGAATCCGACCTCGATCTTATTTTCCGCGCGACGAAGTGTTCGCTGAAATTGGCCGAAAAATCACGGAGACATCGCCGGACTGCATCACCTTCGTTGGTGACGGCGAACCAACGCTGTCGTCTGATCTGGGGTGGTATATTGAACGGTGCAAGGCGCGCTGGTCGACCCCGGTGGCCGTGATCACCAACGGCTGTCTCTTGTTTCGTGAAGACGTTCGGGAAAAACTCCTGAAGGCCGATATCGTGCTGCCGTCGCTCGACGCCGGTGACGCGCTCACTTTCAAGGTGATCAACCGGCCCCATCCATCTCTCGCGTTTGAGCAGGTGGTGCAGGGGCTGGTGGCATTTCGCAAGGCCTTTGATGGGATAATGAGACTCGAGATAATGCTGGTGAAAGGGGTCAATGACAATGAACGCAGTCTTCGGAGTATTCGCAAACTGGCATGGGCGGTCAAGCCGGACCGGATCGATGTTGCGGTGCCGACTCGTCCCCCTACCGAGCCCTGGGTCATGCCGCCCGATCCCGCCAGCCTGATTCACGCTCAGCGGCTGTTTCGTTCGGCGGAAACTTTGGATCGCCCCGAAAACGGAAAGTTTGAAATCGCCGGATTCGAGACACTCCGCGACGCGGTTATCGGCCTGTCGTCGCGTCACCCGCTACGATGGAGTCAGGCGAAACAGTTGGAACGCGCATTCCGCGTGTCGAATCAGCTCGAACATCTCGTGCAAGTGGGCGCAGTCTCTGTGGTCGAGTACGGTCACGAGCGTTTCGTGACGCCGCCCGACAAGCAGAAGGTCGACAGTTGAACGGGTGGTGTATCCCCGATTACCCGAAATTAGCCGCGGCAAACCCCAATTGAGTTATTATATTGCTTCCATGACAGATGATTCCAGGTACACCGAGGCAAAGGATGCGATTCTCGACAGTATTGCCGACGGCGTGTTTACTGTCGACGAGAATTGGCGCATTCGTTCATTTAATCGAGCAGCCGAGGAGATCACGGGTATCCTGAGGGAGGAAGCGATCGGTCAGCGCTGCTGCGAAGTGTTTCGGGCCTCGATCTGCGAAACATCGTGCGCGCTGCGCCAGACCCGCGAAACGGGACAACCTATCGTTAACCAGGTAATCTATATCATCAACAGCGAGGGGGAGCGAATCCCGGTCAGTATATCAACCGCCATTTTGAAAGATGCGGAAGGCAATATCATCGGGGGTGTTGAAACCTTCCGCGATCTCCGTGCTATCGAGAGCCTTCGGCGAGAACTCAAGAAGCGGTACTCCTTTCACGATATTATCAGCAAGAATGCCCGTATGCTCGAGATATTCGACATTCTGCCGACTATCGCCGAGAGCGAAAGCACAGTATTGATCGAGGGAGAGAGCGGGACCGGAAAGGAACTGATCGCCCGGGCGATACACGAACTGTCCGAACACAAGGATGGTCCGGTAGTGACGATCAATTGCGGGGCGCTGCCGGATACGCTGCTGGAAGCGGAGCTGTTCGGGTACAAGGCCGGGGCGTTTACCGATGCCCGCCAGGATAAACCGGGACGGTTCGCACTCGCCGAGAACGGGACGATCTTCCTTGATGAGATTGGCGACATTTCCCCTGCGCTCCAGGTTCGGTTGCTGCGGGTACTTCAAGAACGCACCTACGAGCCGCTCGGCGGCACCGATACCCTGACCACCAACGCCCGCGTTATTGCGGCGACCAATCAGGTTCTGGCCGAACTCGTGGAACAGGGCGAGTTCAGGCAGGATTTATATTACCGCATCAATGTCATCCGACTACAGCTTCCACCGCTGCGTGAACGCAAAGAAGACATTCCGCTGCTGGTCGATCACTTTATGCAGTTCTTCAGCTCGTGGAAAGGTAAACTGATCACCGACATTTCTCCCGCCGCGATGGCCATTCTGATGGATCACGATTATCCGGGTAATGTGCGTGAGTTGCAGAATGTGATCGAACACGCCTTCGTGATTTGCCGTGGATCACTCATCAGGGTGGATGACCTGCCCGAATACCTGCGTCCGAACGAGCGGGACCGTGTCCCCGAGATGCCGTCGCTTGGAGAGCTCGAATCGCAGTTGATAGTCTCGACCTTGCGCAAGCATGGCTGGAATCGCGGCCTGGCGGCGAAAGAACTGGGCATGCACAAAACGACACTCTGGCGCAAGATGAAGCGTTTCGGCATCGAACCGCCCGGTTAAGAAATCGTTGCATTTTCGCAATCGCATTCGTTTGATATATTGCATTTTTGCAATCATCGGGAAATTCAGAGCTCTTTTTCACACCCTCACTTAGTCTCGTAATATACTCATATTTAATCGCTTACGATCATATGCCGAGGCTCGAAGTCGAGCCGGCACGCCGGCTGCTCTGTCTATGAGCAGTATGGAACGGATTGCAATTCCAGTATGGGAAGGCCGCATATCACCGGTGCTTGACACCGCCGAGCGGTTGTGGATATGCGACATCGGAGCGGGTCCCGAGCAGACCGCCCATGTGGTGGAAGTAAGACCGGCGGACATCCGCCAGCGCACGCAGTTTATTCGAAGCCTCGGAATACACACCCTGCTGTGCGGCGCGATATCCCGCCAGTTGCACAATCTCCTGCTTGGCGCCGGCATTGCCGTACGGCCGTGGCTCCAGGGCGCAGTCCGCGATGTTGCGTTGGCGTATTCGGAAGGCCGTCTGACCGGTGACAGCTTTCTGCTTCCCGGTTGCCGGCAGCGACGGCAGCGAGGCCGTTTTATGGGAAACAAAGGAAGACATGGCAAAAGACGACGGAACAAGGAGCCATTATGAAGATAGCAGTTTCAGCACAAGGCCCGGATTTGAACAGCCTGGTTGACCCCCGGTTCGGCCGGGCGGCCCATTTCATCATCTATGACACGAGCAGCAAGACGTTTGATTCACTCGACAATTCCCGGAACGCGGGTGCATCACAGGGCGCCGGAATCCAGGCAGCGCAATGGATAGCCCAGCGTTCGGTAGACGTGGTTGTGTCGGGAAACATGGGGCCGAAGGCGTTCGAAGCGCTCAGGGAGGCGGGCGTGCAGATGGTCTCATGGGACAGCGGCACCGTGGCCGAGGCCATAGAGCTGGTCCGCAAGGGAGAATTGCAGCCGCTCGATGCAGCCAACGCGCGCGGGCACTGGCGCTAAGGATTGAACACAGGGACAGGAGTACCGAGATATGAATGCACGATTCAGAAAACGAGGTGGAGGTGGCGCCGGCGCCAATACCTCGACCGGTAAAGGGGGACGGGGCGGGAAAATCGCCGCCGGGTCACTGGCAGCAACCGTGGTGGGCGCCGTCGTGCGGGACCTGAGCCGACCGAACAGCCTCATAAAGGGACTGGTATCGACAGCACGGCAAAAACTCCTCGCACGTCGCGAGTCGCGAGCGGCAATTGACATTGGCGACGCGGTGGAAGTCGAGATTGCCGATGATCGCTCCTCGACACTTGACTTGAAGAAAGACAATAACAACTCACAGGAGGTTTGATTATGCCAGGTGGAGATAGAACCGGACCGCTCGGGATGGGTCCGCTTACAGGACGCGGCGCCGGATATTGCCGCGGATACGGTATGCCCGGATTCGCCAACCGATGGGCCGGCGGCTGGGGCGCAGGCCGTGGCGCCGGATTTGGACGGGGAGGCTATGGCAGGGGCCGGCGCAACCGGTTTCTGGCTACCGGCGTACCCGGTTGGGCCTGGAACCGGGGCGTAGCCGCAGCCGCACCGATTTACGAAGGTGCCGCAGAGCCGTCCCGCACGCAAGAACGGCGGTATCTGGAAGAACAGGCTGAGTTTCTCAGAGACGAGCTGGACGCAATAGACCGCAGACTGGCCGAGCTGAGAACCAATAAGGAGACATAATTTATGATGGGTTATCAGAGAGGTAGCGGCGGTCAGGGCGGCCGCGG
>CAYNEO010000091.1:0-5030 GCA_964396245.1 uncultured Ignavibacteriales bacterium | reverse complement strand
AATAATCACCGACATCCTCCAGGGTCTCTCGGGCCGGAAGATGCCGGTGGTATAGTCAACGCTTGTCGTGATTTGATCCTGCAGCACCAGCCGTATTACTGGCAAGCCGCCGTTTCCGCGTGGCTTATGTACACGTGGTCGATCAGCCCGGTAATGTCACTCAATGTCGCGTCCGCTTCTCCGCTTCCGTCCACATCCCCGTTCTCGGGACAGCAGAGCGGAGCGTGCGAGATATAGACGTTGTCAATCAGTTTGGTGATATCGCTGAGCGTACACATTCCGTCGGTGCTGCAGTCGGTGTTACCGGTGTAGCCGTCCCTGTACAGCCCGCAGCAGGTGGCGCCGGGAATGGCCACTATGAACGGTGACAGCGCTTCTGTTGTTCCGCAGACGACATTCAAGAGGGTGTCGAGGCTGGTTGTGATATCAATCCACTCCGCACCATCCCAGTGATACAGCGCAACGAGTGCTTCCTGGGCCGGTGTCATCCCGGCATCGTTATACTCGATGCACACGGCTACACTGTCGGCAGATATGATGTCGCTCGTCAGGTTATAATACGTCGGTATCGCTGAAGGAATCACGTTATATCCGCCCGGGACAGTTGGACCGTCGGTCGTAACGGTCAAATCAACCGTCCCGCCGTTACCAGCAGTATACAACGTCACCTCTACTCCGGCACCGATATCGACTGGTGAATCCGAAGGTACGAACTCGCTGAATTCACAGGCATCTGCAATCCCGTCGACATCGGCATCCTCCTGCAACGGATTTGAAAGCAGCGGGCAGTTATCCTCGGCGCACTCGTCGCCCGGCCAACCCGGATCGCTGTAGCCGTCGTGATCGTAGTCATGGCAATTCGAGTTGGCCAGGATGAGGATGTCCGGGTCGCCCGGATAACTCGGGAGCAAGCTTGCCGCCATATCGAGATCACCGTCGCTGTCGAAGTCTGCTCCGCACAGACCGGTAAGTGTGGTATAGGCGGATTGTATAAGATCGCCCATCGTCAGGGTTCCGGTACCGTCATTGAACAAGTGCTGCAGACCGTAAGTTGACGCTCCGAGATACCGCGCTACCGTAACGTCGACATCCCCGTCGCCGTCCGCGTCGCCGGTCACAATAGCCGGTAAAGTCCCGCCGCCCAGAGCGTAGCCATAAGGCGTGAGAAAACCTCCTGAACCGTCGGACAGCAGCACACTTACCCTATCACTCCCGGACAACAAGGCTGTAATGAAATCGGGATAGAGATCGCCATTGAGATCGGCTGAGAGCAGTTGCTCCCCAAACGCGCCCATCGAATAACTGCCGCCTATCGAGAACGTACTGCCATTGTTGTACAAGACCGTAAATCCGGTAGCAGACTCGTCTGCCACCGCGATATCAACCTGTCCGTCCCCGTTGAAATCAACGGCGTATGGTCTGCCGAGAATCGCAAGGCCGAAATCGGCAATTGTGTCCAGTGTGAAATTGGCCGCGCCATCGTTCCAGTAAGCGAGGACCCGTGAGTGCGTAAGGTATTCGCTTGCCGCAAGGTCGATATCGCCGTCATTGTCCAGATCGGCTGCCGTAACTCCACCGAGAGCACTTATGTACGGAAATATGGTATCACCCGTATAGGTCCCATCGCCGTTATTGATCAGTATGCTAAGCGGGTACGGATAAAGGTCCATATCAAATTCGGTCCACCCGACGATGTCCGGGTAACCGTCACCGTTCAAATCCGCGCTGCAAACGTTATTGAGACTCGTCCACGTAGTATCGGCGGTTTGCTCCGTAAACGACAGCCCACCATCATTGCGCAGCGCGGCCGTGTTCGCGTTGCCCCAACCGGCGGTTACGAGATCGACGTCGTGATCTCGGTCGATATCGGACGGGGCCACCTGCCAGGGCGCTAATACCGCAGTGCTACACGCGACCTGCCGGTATGACGTCGCCGGCGCCGGCTGTGTCTCAGTCATGAACGACCATGAATACCCGTGTGTGACTCTATCACCGTTGGTCGCTTGTACACCCTCGGTGACCGTCACCGTTATTTTGTCTCCCGGCGCCAACGGCTCTGACAGGCTGCAGGTGATTCGGCGGCCGACAGGATCATATGAATACGTCGATGTATATTTTCCCGCGGTGGGGCTGTAAACGATCAGGCTGGAATTGTCCACCGTGCTCATGTTGATATCAGTCGTAAACGCTACAGATATCTCTGTGGACGTCGAAACGTCGACCGCATTGGCATCCGGAACGACATCGCTGACGGCGAGCGAGGAAGTAATATCCGCGTTGAACATCACGACTATGGAATCCATGAATCCCGATGCATAGGCGAGGTCGAGATCGTAGTCGCCGTCAAAATCGGCCAGCGTCACAAAATCGGTCCACTGGAGCGTGCCGTAGTCCTGGAGACCGTCGAACGTCCCGCCGTCGTTGGTAAACACACTTATGTATTTGCTTCCCTGGTGGGTCGACACAATGTCGAGATCACCATCGCCGTCAATGTCGCCGGTCTTGATCAGGGAGAAACCGGCGTTGCCCTCGTATGTTTCGTACGAAGCAAACGTGCCGTCGCCAATGTTCTGTAGAACAAGCAACTGGCTTCCGTTTGTTGGCGCTATTGCCATATCCGCATAGCCGTCGCCGGTCAAATCGACTACTTCCAGTGACAGTCCGGCCTCCGGCAGCGGGTATAGAGTCGGAGCACCCAGGGTTCCCCCGGTATTAATCAGGACCGCGACGTTGTCAGAAAAGCCATGCACAGCAACCACGTCCAGGTCGCCGTCATTGTCGACATCGGCCGCCTTGGCCGCCACCGGCGTGTCGCCGCCGGTTGGGTAGTATGTATGCGGTTCGGGAAACGAACCTGAGCCGTCATTCCAGCATATGATAACGCTGTCCGATCCATATCCGCCGGCGGCCAGCAAGTCGAGGTCCCCGTCGGCATCCATATCGGCCGCTTCGATTTCATACGGAGAGATATTCTGCACGTGGACAGCCGTGTACGACCCATCAAACGTTGGCCACCCGTACCCTCTATTGAGTGTCACCGCTATAGAATCAAGTGAAACGCTACCGACAATCACATCGACATGACCGTCATTGTTCAGATCGGCCGTGTTGATCACCGTTGGATAGGACATCGTGTGGATGCCCTGGTATCCAACGAACGTGCCGTCCCCATTGCTGCGTGAGACACCGAACATATTCAACCCCTTGGTCGCGATGGCCAGGTCGATATCGTTGTCATTATCGAAATCGGCTGAGGTCAGCACGTACGAAACGTCAGGCACATAGTAATAGGTCTTGTCGGTGAACGTACCCGTCCCGCCGACTGCCTGTACTCGAAACTGCCAGGTGTAGGGATCGATCGGCAGATGGTCAGTGTTGCCGGCATGAATCTGGGCAGTCAGTACCGCCTGCACTTGTTCCCCGATCAGAAACGGACCGCTCCGGTCGAATGTGACGAGATACTGCCCGCCGGCGTCGCTGTATGTGATCGTACCCGGCGCCCGCCCGCCGAGATTGCCGAACAGTATTATTCCAAGCGAATCGACCGTGGCCGGGTCGAGCGCCGTATCAAACTCCCCCACTACATCGGTTGTTTGCTGTACGTCGAGCGCATTTTGCGCCGGGTCAACGCTGATCACCTGCGGTCCCTGGCCGAACGCGATCCCTGTCGAAAGCAGGATGATCACAGTCAGAACCACACACCCCTTGAGCATAGTCATTCGAGACACCATAGCACCCTCCGGTAGTGGATATGAGACTTAGAAAACTGTCGGGCACGCCCTTACGACGCGGGGAGGTCGGTAGGCAATCGGAGGTGTCGGGCGGTTACAATCTGGACAGGCACGCCCCTGTGTTACTTTTGTAATATAGGTAATTTTGTCCGGTTTGCAAGGGGGAAGTGGGGGGGGCAGCGCAAGAAGCTCGGCACCCACCCAGATTGCGTTAGGACGACTGTGTGAATGGTGTGACTGGACGATACTTAGTGTTTTGGGTCCGGTCATCTCACATAGGTATTGATTTCGTATCGCTTTCTCCTTGACTAACTGGGCATTGAAACTTACTCTTGAATTTGCAACCATTATGGGATAAAGACCGCAAAAGAAGGGAGGATACACGATGGAGGGTGAACGGATACGTGATAAGCTGCGTGAATTGCTGAATCAGCATTTAGTCCAGCACCGTGGGTATCTCGGTCAAGAACCTTATAAGATGGATTTTTTTCGGCTCTTCAAGTTAGCATACGAAGGCAACTGCTTCGACGTCAAAGCATCACCACGACTCACCGGTGATGCGTTACGCGACTGGCTGCAAGAGACTTGGTTGGCCCCGATGAACGGGGATCAAAGGCAGAGGGCGGAAGCTATAGCGGAGGATCTCCTTCGGCGGTGGGACGAGTGGGGCTACGCATGGGATCAAATGGGTTGGGGCGAATCTACTGATACCGATTAAACCTAACACGGAATTCCTGAACAGCAGATAGCAGCGGGGTGCCACGTAATGAACAGAGACTAGCGAAGGGCCATTGGGAGTTCTTACGGCTCGGCTATGCTAACGTCAAGACAAGAGCGACAAAGCCGACCGGCGCTGACAAGATCATGATGATTGTTGGGTAGCGATTATCTTGCCACTTTTTAATCCCGAAGTAAAGCGCAAATGGTCCCAATATAGGCAATGCTAGAAAGACGATCGCCCCATGTTTCCCTATCGCATTTCCGAAAATGACCAACGCCGAAAACCAGTACCCGAGAATTGCAGCTACAAGAATATACCCAGCAATATCATTGATCAACTCCATAGCTCCTCCCAACACGAAACCATCTTCCCCTGATCCATCTGGCTGCACCGATTAGTCTCCGCCCGCACTTCTCCGATTACGGTCCTCCGCCTCCTACTTACTTAAGTCAAAGTAACATCGATTGTTGAATGAAGCAACTGGAGGTGGGGAGCCCGCAAGGGCTGTCTTGCGCCGCAAATTTGCCCCTGAACCGGAGGTGATTCCGAGTGCGGACGGTATTAATATAGAGGCGGGT
>CAYNEO010000090.1:0-5120 GCA_964396245.1 uncultured Ignavibacteriales bacterium | reverse complement strand
CAAGAACATACGGTATGTTGCGTTTTGTTTCCTTTTTTCCGGCAGATGATAGCCACACGCGCCCATTTTATCTGTCGGCCTCATGTTAGTGAATACTAACTAAGTAAATCGGGATCAAATTGTCAATGTTAATTTTGGGAATTGAAGCAATCTCATTCGCTTTAATGATTGAAGAGTAGTGAAGGCAGGGCCGCCGCGCTGCTGACCCGATGCAACCGCACCGTCCCACGATATATACCATTCACAGAGATCCGTGTCGACTTCGCAGGGCGTCGGACCGCCGATTAGAAAGCTGTGAGAAGATCCGGCGGAAGAGAATACCCCCATATGTGAGAATGCCCCTGAAGCGGTTAGACTCCAGAGGCTCAATTTGGTGGCGGGGGGAGGATTTGAACCTCCGACCTTCGGGTTATGAGCCCGACGAGCTACCAGACTGCTCCACCCCGCGATCAAGGTTGTCTAATATATAGCCCTCCATTCCCCTGTCAAGTGCCATTCCATTATTATTTGATGCAGGCAGGCAGAGACCCAATGATGCCCGCCGGTCGAGATGCGGCCGAGACGCCGCTATCAGGTGTGAAAGGCTATCAAGCTGAAAAGCGTGAATCCGATGCTGTACGTAAAAAACAGGCCGGCGGCGTGAATATCGAGATTTTGAAGTCGGTAGTACCGCAGACCAAGGCCCAAAAACAGGGCTTCCGGCAGCAGCAAAGGGTAAAGAAACCGCCCCTGCCCCTGCGCATACAGTAGACCAAACCTTAAAACAAGTATCGCGTTGACAACGAAGGCGATTCCCATCGCGATGAGAAACCAGCGCTGTCGAGCGTATGGAATCACTTGTTTTATCCGTCCAGCCGACCTGATCGAGAGAATGAACCCCAGACCTGCCGAAATTGTCAACAGGCCTCCAACAGCCGGGAACAGTGATTTGACATTGTTATGTATACCGGAGACCGACCAAAAGGTGAATACTATGCCTTTCAGAACGTGATAGAGAGCGAAAAGATATGACGGCCACTCCCGCGGGACATTCGCCACATATTCAGCAGTGACGCTATGATAAATGAGTACATTGCGTATGACCCAGGGCAGAACAAGCAGTGCCGCAATCGAACCGGCGACCATGAAGTGTCTAAGGACGATGCGCCGCCGATCCGGTTGCCGGATGGCCTCGATGAGTAACATGAGTGCATAAGCGGCACAAAGGACAACACCGGTCAACTTGGTCAAAACAGCGAGCCCCAAGAGAAGGCCGGTGATCACGCCTGGGCTGTCGGTGAAGTTCGGTCGCGCCATGAAATAGAGAAAAATCGCACTCAGCGCCAGAAGCAAATTGTCGTTATTGATTGCAGAGCTCAAGAAGGTGTATGTCGGTAATAAACATACGACACAAAAGACTACAATACTCAAGAGTCTATCCTTAATCTCCAGAACCTCGAGAAAGCGCATGGCGAACCAGGCTGTTGCGATCCAGAGGAGTACGCTCATCAGTCTGAGCATACGCACGACAGACCTGGTATCATGGAACAGTGCTGCGGAAGCCGCATAGACAGGGGCCAGCGCGACGTAATACAGCGGCGGCTGGTAATATTCCCAATCATTTGTTGCCGCTCCTGTCTGGCTGGTTTGGACCGGCAGGGAAGCATGCTCGGAGACATAACGGATATAGTTATAGTGGCTCTGTTCATCCGGCGCATAAAAGGTTGGTGTACCAAAGACGAATGCCAGACGGCATAGGAGGCCCATGAAAAAGACTGTTAACAGAAGCCGGTTTGCATTCAGTTTTCCGGATTTACGCTGGATAAGCAGAACAAGCCAAAGAGAGACCCCAATTGCCAGTGCCAGTACTGTGAACGGAAGTACTGTCATAAATCCTCCAACCCTGTGTTCCCCAATAGCGCGCTAATTCCTATACTACGCCCTCGGTATGGATCATTCCGAAGCATGGGCAGGGACTTCTCCCCCTACTCGCCACGCTCCACCCACAGATAATCTATCCCGGTCCTTATTTTCACACAAGTATTTTATGTGGCTAGATGAAAGAGGACTCTGGAGCCTGTCCCGGTGTGAGCCTCGACGGTTATGCCGCCAGGGTCCGCCTTATTACATCAACAGAAAACGGGGCACCGTGGCCGGGGTGGATCGTTGTGGCGCCTTGTTCGAGGAGCGGTTGCCAGCTTTGTTTGACTCGTTCGATGTCCTCGGCGAAAATCGGGAGGCCCGGGCTGAGGCGAAACGGCGGGCTGTTATGAGCCATGCAGCCGACAAAGGCATCGCCGGTGTCCAGAAGCACACTTACCGAGCCGGCGGTGTGTCCGGGCGTATGGATAATTTTGCCGCGTATGCCAAACTCGGTCAAGGGGTAGTCATCGTCGGTTAGCACGATATCGGCTCTGGCACCGGGGGCGCTATGGAGAATTCGTTTCGACTTTTCATCAGGCTCGTAATTCTTCGAATCCCGGACAAGTAAAGTCCCAGAAGACCTTGCGGTTCAACGACAGCTTGTTGTATAATCAAATATGGCCACGGGCGAAACAAGCAAAACGATAACCGGGAATTGGGGAGCGCAACTGAGTGCTGTTGTGCTATTTTGCTTCTGGCTCATCTCGCTGATCTTCTCGGTCCAGGCTGACTGCACCGAGTCGACAACGGAGCCCAACGTGCACAGTGTCGGTCAGCCGGCAACGTCACCCTCTGGTGGAGGAGAGCCGAACGGATCCAATGCGGGGGAACAAAACGTACACAGGCCGGACAACATGTTTCCCAATGAACGTGACTCCGGCATTGACGACACTTGTCCAAATATTCCGACGGATTACTTTCACCTTCTCTCCATCCCTTTCCACAACAGTGCGAGGATACTGCGCGTTTACTGTGAGCGACCGTGCTTTCTCGGGCCGGTTGTGGGCGACTGGTGCGGGTACGGGATGCAGTTTATAGACCGGTGTGGAAATCACGAAGTCCGTATTGCCGTTTATGATCCTTCCAAGCGGGTAGCGACATTCCTGGGCGTTATCCGTGAGCAACACGGCTCCAACTACGGAGGTATCTTCATGCCAATGGCCCTCACCAGGGATGACCAAAACATCATCTTGCGGGCTTGGATGGGCGCGCCGGGCGCGGGTGGGGGGATGGTGAATTACGGGTACGCAATCATGGCGGTACAAGCGGCGGTTAATGATACGACCAGTCCGGTCCTCTCAACTATTGCTCCTGCCTGCGCTGTCTTTTATGATGACTACGGAAAAGTCGTGTACCTGGGCAACAGCGATAGCATGCCACAGTATCCTCAACCGGGTCCGAGTCATAACAGCGGTGCGCTGTACTTTCGGGACCTTGTCACCAACAACGTGTCAAAGATCCTGGAGGAAAAGAATACCACCTACGAGCTGGCGAAAGTCGACACGGTTAAAAAGATGATCAAGCTGACCGCCACTGAGTACGAGTTCAGTGATACGTGTCCCAAAGACGAAAACGGTTATTGGTGCGCGAAAAGGACCAGTTCAACGCGCACGGTGCCGCTTCCCTGACAGCCAGGGCTCCATTCATCGCATCCGAATGCTCCTGCAATGACTGTCGGTCACAGTTGTGAGCGCGGACTGCGCTGTGGAGTCGAATACTGCAAAAGCGACGAATCTTCGGATCAGTTCCACATGATCCTTCCCTGTAGCGATTGATTGTCTCAAAGATAACCGACCGGCAGTTCGCCAATTATTCACCACGGCTACGTTTCGAGGGCTCGCGCTATCACATCAGCGGCGAATGCTTCACCATGGCCGGGGTAGATCGTTGTGGCGCCTTGTTCGAGGAGCGGTTGCCAGCTCTGTTTGACTCGTTCGATGTCCTCGGCGAAAATCGGGAGACCCGGGCCAAGGCGAAACGGCGGGCTGTTATGAGCCATACAGCCGACAAAGGCATCACCGGTCTCCAGAAGGACACTCACTGAACCGGGGGTGTGTCCCGGCGTGTCGATGATCTTGCCGCGTATGCCATACTCGGTCAAGGGGTAGTCATCGTCGGTTAGCACAATATCGGCTCTGGCGCCGGGGGCGCCATGGAGAATTCGTTTCAGCAGCGGCGACAATATTGCATGCATGCATTTCCCCCATGCGGTTACGCCGCGCGGGAAATTGAAGAGTGCCTGTTCAAAGAGCTTCTGATCGGCGCGGTGGATGACGATCTTCGCGCCGGTGAGTTGCTTGAGGTCTTCGGCAGAACCGGTGTGATCGAGGTCACCGTGAGTGAGGATGATCAGCCTGATGTCATGCGGGTTTATCGAGAATTTCTCAAAGGCCTTTTTGAAAGTGTCGATTTTTCCCGGCGGGCCGGCATCGATGAGAATCGCACCCTCTTCTTTAATGAGGTAACACCGGTTTATGCCTGCTTTGATAGTCAGAATTCTCGGAGGCATGTAGTCTTCTTCTCCATGAATACCAGTGACTCTGTCGAACGTAAGTAATCGCAGGGACGGGAGACAAGCGGTTTTTTCGGCAGGGATCAACGAGTACATTAGAAACCTCCGGGCGTCGGGACACGCCGAGGCCCTGTTGAGAAAGGGAACGCCGGAGGGCAACAGATTGTCGACGGGTGAAGTCTATCGTGCTGGTAACGCCAATCTTATTTATTAGGTTTCAGACTGAGGATTTATGGACAGAAAATGACCGGATCCCCCCCGGGGCCGACCGGCCGGACCTGGTATTCGTAGATCAAATTACTCTTTTTTTATTGAACCTGCGGCGATTTCTCCCGTATATTGACTGCAAAGCGAATTGACATCCGTGACGGGCAGCCAAAACTCCATCCTGATTACCAAAATGTGAAAAAGGAGAAGATACCATGCCCAGATTTCTAGTTGAAGTGCCGCACGAGGCGGAGGAAGCGGCCTGTGCCCGGGCGGCCAAAATTCTGCTCGAGAGCGGATCCCATTTTCTCACCAATGCCGATTTTGGATGCTGCGACGGGGTGCATAAGGCGTGGATCGTGGTTGATGTGGATTCCAAGCTGGATGCCCGCAACATGTTACATCCGGCCTACCGCCAGAATGCTTCGATAGTGGCCCTGAACAAATTCTCGATTGAAGAACTCGACGAGCTGATCGCGCATCACGGGGCGTAGCAGCC
>CAYNEO010000089.1:0-5306 GCA_964396245.1 uncultured Ignavibacteriales bacterium | reverse complement strand
TGTACCTGGCGGAAGATACCAAGCTGAACCGCAAAGTCGCACTGAAATTCCTGCCTCCACACTTGTGTCAGGATGACGATTGTCGAAAACGGTTCACGCGCGAGGCCCACGCCGCGGCCGGTCTGGACCATCCCAATATTGCGGCCATCTACGAGGTCGGCGAGTTCCAGGGACGCCCGTTCTTTGCCATGCAGGTAATCGAAGGTCGCTCGCTGCGCGAAGTTATCGCTGGCAAGGATCTGCCGCTCGAAAACATCCTCGAGATCGCGATCCAGGTGTGTGAGGGACTGCAAGCCGCTCATGACAAAGGGATAATCCATCGCGATATCAAACCGTCCAACATCCTGCTCGACAGCCACGGTAGAGTACGAATAGTCGACTTTGGACTCGCATCCGTGCGGGGTTCCGAGCAGCTCACGAAAACCGGCTCGACACTCGGCACGGTCGGCTACATGTCGCCGGAGCAGGTGCGGGGTCAGGAAGTTGATCACCGGAGTGATTTGTTCTCCTTGGGTGTAGTTTTGTACGAATTGCTTACGAAGCAGAACCCCTTCAAACGCGACACCGAGGCGGCTACGCTGAAGGCCGTTGTAGATGACCTTCCCGAGCCGTTGGCCCGCTTCAAAGCCGGACTCCCGGATCGCCTCCAGTTCGTGATCGAGAAGGCTCTGGACAAAGACGTCAAGACGCGTTATCAGCACGCCGATGGGATGCTGGCCGATTTGATGCGGATCAGACGTTCGCTGGAGTCCGGTAGTATTTCCGGTTTCAAATTCAGTGTAAAACGACAGGCAGGTTCGCGGACGGCGTGGATCGCCGCCGCGTTCTTTGCGATCGTTGCTGTTGCCATCGGCTGGCAGCAGTTGACCGGGGAGAATCCTCAGGCGCAGAGTTTCCGTTTTACGGTGACCAGACCCCAAGGGGTGACCAGTGTCGAGTGGCCACAATTGTCACCCGACGGCCGCTACCTTGCTTTCCTTGGATTCGACAGTACCGGAGCTTCACAGGTTTGGATTCGTCCGCTCGACTCTCTCCAATCGTATCCGCTGCCGGGAACGACCGCCCCGGCGCAGGTAATGGCGGCCAGACCTTTTTGGTCTCCCGACAGCAAGTACCTGGCTGTCTACGACGCTATTGAAAAGAGGTTCAAGAAAACGCCGGTCGAGGGGGGTCCGTCCGTTACCATATGCAAAACGCTCGGGTGTGATGGGAGCTGGGGCAGCAGCGGCACAATTATATTTGATGATTACGAAGGATCCCTGGGAATTGGACAGGTGTCATCGTCCGGCGGTGAACCTCGATCAGCAGTTCCTTCGAATACCTTCACTGAAGGAAGCTACGTGATGTGGCCCAGTTTTCTTCCGGACGGACGCCACTTTATCTGCGTTGAACGAGTCAATTACTGGGGTTTCTACTCTGATGAGTGTTATCTGAAACTGATGAGTCTGGACCAGAGTGAAAGCAAACTGCTCGGAACCGTGGTCGGCCGGGCAGCTTACTGTGATCCCGGCTACATCCTGTACCTGAAAAACGGCTTCCTTGCCATTCGCAAATTCAACACTAGTTCGTTCGAGTTTGAGGGCGACCCTGTCTTGCTGGCGGAGATGCCCGCTTTCCGCGGTCTCTCCTTGGGGTTAACCATGAATGCCAGCGCTTCCAACAACGGCCTTGTGGCTTGGCAGAAAGGCACGGCTGGCCTCAGTAGGCTCGTGTGGGTGGACCGACAGGGGAGAGACCTCGATACGGTCGGCGATCTCTATATTTACGGCGAGATCCATCTCTCTCCCGGCGGCCGGTATGTTGCTTACGACGCGCGCGTTTCTGAGACCCAGAAGTTCAAAGTCGGAGTTCTTGACCTGGAGCGCAACCGAGCCTTCCGCCTCACCTCCAGCGACTACGATGAGTACGACCCGATCTGGTCACCGGTGGGGGATACTGTCGCCTTCACGGCCCGGCACGTTGAGACTATCGCAAACTCGTCCATTGAATACTGTCGCTTGTTCGATCCGGAAAGCTCGGCGATTGTCACTTCTGATTCATCGCACTTTTTTGCCATGTCCTGGCGGCGGCCCGGGGAGCTTTGGCTCTGTGAATATCTGGTTCCCCCGAGCCGGGGGAAACGCATTCTCGTAGTCGATCCGAAAAATCCCGCCGAAGTCAAGGAGCGCTTCGTGCTTTCAGAGCGTGAAAACCCCCGGGGGATTTCTCCCGACGGCCGGTACTTGCTCAGTGAAGGGAGCAAAGTCAAGTTGAAGGAAGGCGTTTACGTAACCGACCTGTTAGAGCAGGGGAAGCGCTGGCAGATCAGCCCCGGGGGGAGCCAGCCCCGATGGAGCCACGATGGCCGTGAGATCTTCTTCTTCGACGGCGATGCTTTCAAAGTCGTGAAGATTGACACTTCCAACGGTTTCAACTTCGGACCACCGGAGGTGTTGTTCTCACGACCCCAGTACTTCGATCCCAGCCTGACCCGGTGGGGTTATGACGTATCCCCGGACGGCCAGCGGTTTCTGTTCGTAACACCGGTGAGCTCCCCGGGGGAATCATCGGGGGATATAGAAGTAGTCGTCAACTGGCCGGCAGCATATGGGGTGGAGGAATGAGTCTCGAAAAAGGACAGAAGCTCGGGCCGTATGAGATCGAGGTATCTGCTGGGGCTGGCGGCATGGGCGAGGTCTACAGGGCGACAGATACGCGGCTCGGTCGCACGGTCGCTCTCAAAGTGCTGCCGCCACAGTCGGCGATGAATGAAGATGCCCGGGCACGATTCGAACGGGAAGCGAAGACTATCTCGAGCCTCAACCATCCGAATATCTGCACTCTCCACGATATCGGCCATGAGAATGGCGTCGACTTCCTCGTCATGGAACTTCTCGAGGGAGAGTTACTGGCCGACCGATTGGCCAAAGGGAAGTTCGATGGCGCGAAAGTCCTCGAAGTCGGCAGCCAGATCGCAGGGGCGCTGGAAGCCGCCCATCGGAAAGGGGTTGTTCATCGCGATCTCAAGCCGGGGAACATCTTCCTGACCAGGGAAGGCGCCAAGCTGCTTGATTTCGGTCTGGCCAAACTCCACGCGGAAGCTGTGACCGGACTCAGCGATCAAACTGAGACGACCCCGGTGACAGGCGCAGGCGCGATTGTGGGCACTCTTCAGTACATGTCCCCGGAGCAGCTTGAAGGCCGCGAGGCCGATGCCCGCAGCGACATCTTTTCGTTTGGCGTAACGCTGTACGAAATGGTGACTGGCCAACGGGCGTTCTCGGGAACGAGCAAAGCCAGTTTGATCGGCTCGATAATGAAGGACGAACCGCGCTCGATAACGGAGCTTCAGCCGACCTCTCCCCCGGCCCTCGATCGCCTGATCCGAAAGTGTCTGGCCAAAGACCCGGATGATCGCTGGCAGTCAGTCAAGGACCTCAAGGACGAGCTTGACTGGATCGCCTCAGCCGGATCACAGGCGGGCATCCCCGCGCCGGTCTCGTCAAAGCGCCGCTTCAGAATGCGACTATCGTGGGTACTAACGATACTCGCGCTGTGTGCAACGGTGTCAATGTGGATGTACATTAACGGCCAGAAGCATGATGTACCTGAAACCGTTCGCTTCAGAATACCGCTTGCCGAAGGGACAATATCGATGCAATGGCCTCGTCTGTCACCTGATGGTAAGATGCTAGCTTTGGTAACCATTGATACTTTCGGAGTGAGGCGGATCCGTGTACGGCCCATGAATTCGATCGATGCTTATGTCCTGCCGGGCACCGAGGGTGTCTTTCACCCGTTTTGGTCGCCGGACAGTAAATACCTTGCTTTTTTTGCGGACAACCAGCTCAAGAAAGTAGCCTGTACCGGGGGACCGGTCCAGATTATCTGTGACTCAAAGGGTGAGGACGGCAGTTGGGGTAAGGACGGTTTGATTTTGTTCGATGCAGCTGCGATACCGGGAATTAATGGAGTTAATTCCTCGGGAGGAGTTATTAAGCAATATACAACCGTCGACACGGCTTCAGGCGAATTGGATCAGGGCTGGCCCTGGCTCCTGCCAGATGGCACACATTTCCTCTTCCATTCTATGGACCGTGAAGATTGGACCTCGTATACCGGGGGAGACTGGAGATTAACGCTCAAGCTAGGTTCCATTAATTCGTCCATGTCTCAAACTCTGCTTGAGGCAAATTCAAGGGTTGAATACTGCGATCCGGGCTACCTAGTTTATGTCAAGAGCAATACTCTCTACGCCCAACCATTCGATACTGACGAACTGGTCTTGAAAGGTGAAGCAATACCTTTGGTGTCGAACCTTTCAGCTCAATTTGAGGAGGGCGGCGGCTTCTGTACATCCAATAACGGTCATCTGGCATACCTAACAGGCGGTCATGGGGGTGGACGCAAGCAGGGGTACCTGGTGCGTTTGAAGCGCGATGGTACGCTCATGGATACCATAGGTGGTTTGGCGATTTACGGCGATGCCACTTATTCCCCGGATAACAGCTTGGTAGTATACAGCTCATTCCGAGAAGCTGGAAAATCCTATGACATTGCACTTTACGATATCAAGCGCAGAGCTGAGATCAGCGTCACCAGGGATCAAGTGAATGATGCAATACCCGTCTGGTCACCCGATGGTTCGACTATCGCATATACAAAGCAGAGAGCGGTTGGCCACTACGGTGTACGGTTACAGAGTGTTCGGGAAGCAGACGTCGGCCATGACTTGGGAATACCGGATTCTATGAATGTGTTCCCCGTGCAATGGACTAAAGAAAACCGTCTTATGCTGGTCGAAGCTGTCACCACAAATCTGTCGAGGATTCCGAGAACGTGGCTTTGTCCCGTGAGTCAACCGGATTCGACGATGCTCTTATTGAGCGGTCCATTGCGCGAGCTGCCCAGTGGCTTGTCTCCAGATGGCCGTTATCTACTCGAAGAGGTATATACGGGGAGAGAGCGTGAAGTTTATCTTGTGGACTTGCAGACCAATCGAGCCAGGCGAAAAGTTAGCGAATCAATCGGCAGTTATCCCCGGTGGCGCTCGGACGGACGGGAAGTCTACTATCTGAGTGGTAAGGAATTGATGGCGGTTTCTGTCAGCTCTACACGGGAACTTCAACTCGGGCCCCCGGAGAAGTTATTTACTCTTGAGATGCCACCTTACTGGAAGGACGAATCGGGTAACTACGCCTACTTCGGCTACGATGCCACCAGCGACGGCCAGGAGTTTGTCGTCATCAAGGCTGCAACGCACGAAACCACCCCGGCCGAGTGCGAGGTTGTACTGAACTGGCTAGCCGCAATTGAATCTCAAAAGT
>CAYNEO010000088.1:1350-5383 GCA_964396245.1 uncultured Ignavibacteriales bacterium | reverse complement strand
CTAGGTCCTATTCACTTAACGCGACCTGGATATTCGAAGACGGCATTGGGGCCGGACACACGCCAGACGGCGTGGATTGGGTTGACGCTGTCCGCGCGGTCGATGGATCTTACTTCAAGGCTGAAGAACCCGGCTATCTGGTCGTGAGTTTTGCTAACAAGGACCAAGGGCGTCGCGGCTTGAGTCTCAGCTCGCCACCAAAAGCTCCAGATGACGAATGTATCTTCCCGAACGAACCGCCTTCCAAGATCGCATCAGGGGCCGGCGTACCGCTGTCTCAGGTAAAGGTCGAGATTCTTGACGAGAACGGCAACTGGGTGCCGTACGCGGATGTTCCACCTCGCCACTGGATCTCCCAGGCTTTTGTAGCCGACAACGGGCCGGTTTCAGGAGATGTAACAACGCTAAGAATCTCGTGGACCACCCAGTACGAGACAGACGCTATCACCCAGTTTATCGCCGCCGATGAACAGCCGGATGTACGTAAATGGCAGGTAACCAACATGATATTTACCGGAGCCGAGGGTGCGGCCAAACCGGTCATCGGCTTTGGCGGCGAAGAAATGCTGACCCTCACTAAGGGGGATATGCTGGAGTTCACCTTTGAGACAGGTGAGATCGGCGATCCGGATATGAAGCGGGACTACATTATACGGGCCGTGGGCCGCTACGAGCCTGATTACTCGGTGTACCCGAACCTTGTGCCGGACGGGTTCCGGCTATATGACAACTACCCCAACCCGTTCAATCCAACCACGACAATCGCATATGAACTCCCGGTTGCGGCCGAGGTTACCCTCGAGGTCTATAACCTGTTAGGACAGGTAGTGACAACGCTGGTTGACCGGCGGCAGGACGCGGGCCATCACGAAGTAATCTGGGACGGTACGAACAACGCCGGTAAGCCGGTGTCAAGCGGTGTGTACCTCTACCGGATATCGACCGACGGTTTTACCCAGACCAGGAAGATGACGCTCGTCAAGTAACGAGACAATTGTATCTTCGGACAGACTGAGTGCAACACCGACGCACCCGGCAGGTCTATTCCCAGGGCCTGCCGGCCTCTCAAAAGCGCCCCACTCGCTCGGCGATTACGTTCTCATTCACATGGAAATCCCGAGCCACTCAAGTACACACGTGAAATCAACTTCGTGATGTCACTCAGGGTGAATTCGCCGTCGCAATCGGCATCCGCGGCCTGCGGTGGGGTCGCGTCATTTCCGCCAAGGTAAACAAGCGCAATGACGGACGTGATATCGGCCAGGTCGTACTGACCGTCCCCATTAAAGTCACCACGCCAATAGAACATCACCGATCTGTCACTAGTCGACCAACGCGTGAGATCGTACCGGTTCGTCGCCCTGACCTTCCAGTGCAACCAGACTGCCAGTGGAAGCCCGGTGGTGTCCACTTCTACCTGCGTGAGGTCCTTGACGGAATCGACTCTAATAGCCGAGCCCGGGAAGCTTTGGTCGGTGGCCACATAGAAATGATACATCAGCGTATCGTTGGGAACGCCGCTGCCGGCAAATTGCCACCCGAATGATACCGGTCCGTCCCAGCGCAGTTCCACCACCGCATTGTCCTCGGGAACGAGCAGGTCGAACACAGCCGGCTCGATCACTCCCTGCTGGAATGTAAAACTGCCCGGATACGGGTCCGACTGTCGCTCATAAGAATAGAGACCGCCAATCGCCGTAACCCGCCAGTAATAGGTGATCTCATTGAAATCGTCGACCGGTTCCGAGTTGGTCGTGTCGGATACGGTCCGCGTTATCACGGTCCCCGGTGAGAAATTGGAGGTTGTGCTCAGTTCGAACTCGTACTGGACCGATTCACCGGGATACACCGATGTTGACTTATGCCAACTGAAGGTTACCTGTTCGCCGGGTATGCCGCTGATTGTCTGCCCGTTGCCGGGATATACCAGGCTGAAGGCTGTCAGCGGATTGTCGAGTACGAAGTTGAAGCTGCGGTGATCAGGTGATGATTCGCGTTCGAATCCGTATGTGTCACCAACCGCGGTCACGCGCCAGTAGTAGGTCTGCGTGCTCAGGTCGTTGGTATAGAGAGTGTGAGTTGTATCGGTCAGTCCCGAGACTGTTGTGGTAGAACCGGCATCAAACGTCGGCGACGTTCCGTACTGAACTTCGTACGTGACGTTTTCGCCCGGGTAAACAGATGCGCTGGGACTCCAGATAAGGCGAACACTGTCCCGAGGGTATCGGTGCACTGTGTTTCCGTCCGATGGATACATCAGATTGAACGGCTCGGGCGGGTAATTGACGTAGATGACGGCACCCTCACCCGTATTTGAGATAGGGTCGTTGTACACGTCATGAAGCACATGCTTGAGAACGACCATGTCGGCCTTTCCGGCCGATACGGCCGTGAGGCGAACGGTAGCAAGCACGCCCGGACCGTCGACCGAGATACCGGCGCCATAGATCAGGTCTTCGATTTTCAGGATAGTATCCTGTTCGAACAGATAGTACCCGAACTGGGTGCCGCCGGCAGCTGGAAACAGGGGACCCTGCTGGATCGAAACCGTGTCAAGGATATTCGGATAGAACCGCACACCATACTCGAACAACTTCAGATCGGTAGTTGCTGCATCGACTTTTAGTTGAAGATCAAATTCGGTGCCAACGCCGCTCGTGATGTAGAGCGTGTCGGGATCGAGATAAATCTTTGCGGCGTCTACTCCGGTTCCTGCGAACAGAACAGCCAAGAGACACAACGCCATCAGGATGGGGAAAGACTTGGTTTTAGGTTGCATCGGACCTCCAGAGCCAGTGTAAGAAATCATTCTTTTTTTTCTAAGGGGGCAAGGGCCGACTCGCCCTTACCCCCCGTCTTTCCACCCCCAAAGCTACTTGATAAGTACCATCTTGCGGGTGGCACTGAAGGTTCCGGCTTCCAACTTATAGAAGTAGACACCGGAACTGTATCGTGAGGCATCCCAGACGATGCTCACAACACCGGCATCCGCTGAACCGTCGAACGACTCAACAACCTGTCCCGTGATGTTGTAGATCGTGAGATTGTATTGGCCGGCAACCGGCAATGCAAACTCGATAGTCGTGGTCGGGTTGAACGGATTCGGGTAGTTTTGCGACAGCGAGTAGCTGGTCGGCAGTTCGACTACCTTAGTGGCGTTGAACTGAACATCTATCTCACCAAGATTGGCATCGCGGAAGTCCATGAGGACTCCGTCGAGGTCAAACGCAGCGTCGCTGCGAGCGGTGAAAGTAATGACGAACAGCTCATCTCCCGAGAATTCCTCGTTGCTCAGGCGGGCGCTGGTAAGATCGAGGTGCCCACTCTTCGTGTCATACATGAAGAAGGACTGCTCGACACCCTCGTACGCCGATCCCGGGGTCACCGAGACCAAATCGGCCACATTGCTGTTGAAATCGATCACCGTGTGGTAAGCGAAGATGGCCTGAGGATTGTCAGTTGAGTACGTCACCGTATAGGTTTCGCCTGCTGTTACACGCTCAGGATACACGGCCGTGACAGCTACCGGTCCGGGCGCCGCCGGTTTCGGAGGCACTTCGAACCGCTTCAGGCCGGTGCACATGAACTTGTTGTAATTGTAGGCGATGATAAAGACGTCAGCCGCATTGATGCTGTCATCCGGCATCGCATATCCGGACGCCGTACCGTCGTTAGTCGGTGCAACGTCGACATATGGATCGAAGAACGCGTCGCCGTCGGCCTGCCTGAACGAGGCAGCCAGGGCGCCGAGCTCCTGTCCGAACGAAATACAGCCATCGGCGGTCATGGTATCGGCCTCTTTATCATAGAAGTCGCCGAGCACGTAGTTATTCTCGAGGACATCCTGATTGTAGCCGGTCGACACGTTACCGTTATTATGCCTAGCCCAGATGGAGAAGTGGAAGTTGTCCATATGCGGGCCATCGAAATTGTAGAACGTATCGGTCACTTCCGCCGCATACCAGCCCTGTGTATAGTTCGGTGCCGGCGGATTGGCGACGTTATATTCCGGATAATCGCCGGAATAGTTGTA
>CAYNEO010000088.1:0-1250 GCA_964396245.1 uncultured Ignavibacteriales bacterium | reverse complement strand
TTGGTATTCGTCCAACCCGGCATTGCTGACAGATTGGTCGAGACCAGGTCGAACGTGCCGCTGGGATCGGTCATATCCAGCTTGATGGTGGCTGAAGCCGTCGCGCTCGGGCCGTTGCCGATCGCGTCATACATTCTGGCATAGACAGTCTTGTTACCGTCACCGGAACTGAGGACGAAGGCATACGTGCCGGTCCCGAACGATGCGAAGTGGGTGGCCGTTGCAAACGTGTTGTCCTCTGAGAGGTCAACCGCACCCTTGTACGTTTCAGTGACATACAGGGTGACCGTCACGTTCGTGTCGGCCGCAAGTGCGGCACCGGCATTGATCTTCACCGAATCAATCACCGGATCAGTGAAGTCAAACCGAATGCCGGTCCCGGCCTGGGTCGGTGCACTGGTTGCCCCGGCACAGTCGCGGAATTCTGCCCAGACCTTCATCCAGGTGTTCTCCACCACTGTCGACGTATCGAACCACATGAAGTCCATGGTATCCACGAACGGTTGCCAGGTCGCATTCGTCAGGTCGCTCATGGTCTCCGCCATGCGGACCTCGACGATATCGGCGCTGGCGCCCGTGAATACCGTCTGGACGGTCTTCTCGTTGGAGAGAGTCGTATTCCACGTATCGTAGTCATACTGCTTGATGGCCGGTGCCGTCGCTACTCCGCTGAAATCGAAATCCAGCGAATCCATCATCGAAGCTCCCACATTCGACGAATTTGGACAGCATGGCATCACGTCATCGTACAGCTTACCAACGAACTCGTAGGCACGAATTCCATCCTGACAGCCGACCGGAACGGTGTAGCTGATGGTGGTGTCATTCGGGTAGGTACTTACATTAATGTAGTTGGTGCAGGAACCGTCGACCGTAATACCTAACCAGTGTACATCGGTCACGGCCGCATCGTACGCATAATGCACATCGATCGTCCACCCGCCACCTACGCAATCAAATCCGGCAGGATCCGCAACCGAGAAGGCAGTCAGATCCGGACCGACCCGATCCAGATAGACGGTATCTTCCTGGACAGGACTCATGTTGCCGGCTTCGTCGCGGGTGGTGAAGTACACGACCTTCATTCCGTCGGAATTCGACAGAGCGAAAGGATCATTATGTGCCGGCGTCTTCCAGGCCGTACCGTTGCACGTCAGGTCGCCAGCGTTTTCACTTGCCGCGTACCGCCAGGCGCTGAACGTAGTCACATCGATTGTGACCATCGTGTCCTTCGTCTTGTCGGTACCGGA
>CAYNEO010000087.1:0-5426 GCA_964396245.1 uncultured Ignavibacteriales bacterium | reverse complement strand
CGACAATAGTGATTATGTTGCTGGTGTTGGCGACGGGACCGCCCTGCCCGTCGTCACCACCCGCCAAAAGCCTCGGGAGTCTTTCGGGAACATGCATACGTTTCCCGGTTCAAAAAGGCCGAGAGGATGCTCCCAACCTCTCGGCTTTTTTTGATTGCTCGTACATAGTTCGTGCCGCAGCCATTTGTATACGAATCAATCGGCGTTTGGTGATTAGTGGGGAAAATCCCCCATTGCCAGTCCGGAGGGAACATATATATTAAAGGGTCGTTTCACAGAATGTCCACCTAGGTCGAAAAAAGCGCCGCGGAGGGCCAGTTACACCTGGAGAGCACATGTTCCGTGGCGCCTTTTTTTGTCGGAATCATCCAGTGTTCGGAGGGGGAGTTCCATGCCGAAACCTCCAGCCAAATAATCAGATCGCGAAGATAGAATCCCGCCGAATGTACCTTGCTTCGAGGCGCGTTGTGACGTATTTTTCATGTCGGGAGCGGTCATGGACTCGCCACTCCACGTAGGGACCTCAAGTCTTGAGTAGCCGTCTCCCATGAAATTGACAATTTACTAGGACGATTAACAAAGCGGGTTTTCTTATCTTTGATGAGGAGGGTGCAGCATGCCACTATCAACCCACAAATTCGATCTGTGTCGACATACGATCGACTCCGTGCCGGAGCTCGCCGGCGTCTACGCACTGTGGTGCGAAGAAGAGGTGATCTACATCGGCAGTGCGGACGGGAAGGTTGGATTAAGATCGCGGCTCATGCAGCATTATCAGGGCAGTCCAGAATGCGTCACCTGCGCGACGCATTTTCAATGCGATTTGTGTGTGAGAGCGCAGTCGATGACAAGTGAGATGATGTCAAGATTCGTGGCGAAGCACGGACGACTGCCGCGATGTAATGAGCCTGCTCTTGCCGAGGATTCTGCTGGCCGGTTTTCAGACGAGTCCCGCTGATCTGCCGAACTTTCTCCTGCTCATCAAGCCAGCATCGCCTGTGTTGATTTCGGCGGGTGAGATTGACAGCTATTTCCAACTGAGCATGCTCGGGAGAGCATGAATAGCCGACCTCGGCTGGACGCGAGTCAGTACCGTTCCCGTATGCACCGCTATTCCAGCCGGGGAAGGCGAAATGATTAAGGAAGGAGGAAATCATGGCAATTGCCGGCACGAAACAGCAGTTCGAAGCAACGTGGGTAGGATTGGCCCCTAGTTTTTCGGGTGTCTATGCACTGTGGAATGGCGATGAGTTAATCTACATCGGGGGAACCAATCAGATCCGAGGACTTCGGGCGCGACTGACAGACCACCTATACGATGATGATCCATGTATCAAACAGGCTACGCATTTCCAGTATGAGGTGACCGCGACACCTTGGTTGAGAGAAAGACAGCTGGTACTGGAATTCAGCGGCGTGCACGGCGCGCTTCCCAGGTGCAATGATGTTATTCCGAGCGGTATTCCTTACGTTTGAAACACTGTCAGATGGTTAGCACGGGGATCACAGCAGCACAGCCTGCCGGCGGCTTCTCGTATTCGCTACGCTGATGTCCGGTCGCCTTTGGGTCCCCGACGAATTCTGCATCTGCAGGGCGGAGAATGCAGACCTGCCCGCCATACATCATCAGTCCGGCACGAGTGCCAGATAAACCTGCTCTTCCGCTGCAACCCCCTTGCGGTTGTGGCGAGAATGGAGTTAGTCCGGAGTGTAAGTTGAAATTCACATTCACGTGGGCCAACGCACTACGCCGGCACACCAAAGTAGAAACATGCTCCTTTGTCGACCTTCCCCTCAGCCCAAACCCTGCCACCATGCGCAGTGATGATCCGTCGAACCAGGGCCAGTCCTACCCCGGTGCCCTCAAACTCTTTCTCACTGTGCAGACGGCGAAAGGCGCCGAACAACTGCCCGGCACGCTCGCTGTCAAATCCGGCGCCGTTGTCCCGGACATAGAATATGGCCTCGCCGTCAACCATATCTCCGCCGAATTCGATTTTTGGCTCAGCCGTCAACTGGGTGAACTTGATCGCGTTACCGATGAGATTCTGAAGCACCTGGTACATCAGGGCACGATCGGCCCGTATTCGCGGACACGTCTTGATTTCGAACTGTGTGGCCCGCTCAGGGGTCAGGGCCGACAATTCACCATACACGTCTTCAGCCATTATCCCCATATCCAGTTCCGATAATTGGATAGTCGCTCGGCCTACACGGGACAGATCAAGCAACCCGTTAATGAGGGCATCCATGCGGTGTGTATTTCTCTGGATTCTCGTCAGATATCCTCTACCGTCTTCGTCGAGCCTCTCCAGATAGTCCTCCGCTAATATATTTGCAAAACCGTTAATGGCTCTTAGTGGTGCTCGCAAGTCGTGGGAGACAGTGTAGCTAAACGTCTCAAGCTGTTTATTGGCCTCTTTCAGTTCCTCGGTCCGTAGTATTACTCTCTGCTCAAGTTCATCGTTGAGTCTTCGCACCTGCGCTTCGGCTTTCCGTCGACGGTCTTCCTGTTCCATGAACTCGATGGCGAACGAAATATCATCGGCCAGTGATAAAAAGACTCGTATTTCTTCGTCGTCGAAAAACTCCGGCTCTCCCGCATATAACATAAGCGCCCCAACAACTTGGTTCCCTTTGTGTAGGGGAAAAGCAGCTGAAGAGAGATAACCCCTCTTGAGGGCCTCCCGTCGCCAGGGGCCCATTCGAGGATCGATTCGAAAGTCATTGCACACGGTGTATCTATCCTCACGGATGCACGTTCCAGTCGGTCCGCGGCCGTGACGATTATCACGGGAAGCGACTATTATTCGGTCCAGATAACCTTCCACAACGCCAGAGGAGGCAACCGGCTTGACGATACCGGTGGTTTCATCAACCATACCTATCCATACCATGCGCAGTCTTCCGTCCTCAACCGCTATGCGGCAGGCTTCATCGTAAAGGGCACCAACGCTTCTGACGCGGACTATAACCTCATTGATGTTAGTCAATACGGAGTATACCCGGTTGAGACGACTGATCCTCTGATCCGCTTTCCAGTGATCAGTAACATCCATGAAGTCAGAAATCAGGTAGCGCGGGTTTCCTTCTCCGTCACGGAGAAGGATGGTGCTGGCGGATACGAAGATGACATGGCCGTCTTTGTGCACATACCGCTTCTCGAATTGGCAGGTTCTCCGCTCGCCCGCCATGAGGCACCGGATGCTTTCCCGGCTCTTGGCAATGTCATCCGGATGCGTGATAGCAGAGAAGTCCGTCGAAGTCAACTCTTCCTCCGTGTAACCCACCATTTCGCAGAACGCGCGGTTCACTTTTATCAGTCGTCCGTCTGGAGCTGTGAGGGCCTTCCCAATCGACGCATACTCGAAGGCGGTACGAAACCTTTCCTCGCTTTCGAGAAGTGACTGAACTACCTCCCGACGACGGGTAACGTCGAACACCGTCGATCTACTCATCACATAGTTCCCATCGGCATCAGTGATGGCCGTGGCGCTTACCATCACCGACAAAATCGAACCGTCTTTGCGAACTACTTCGAATTCCAGATCACGAACATATCCGAGTTCCTTGAATCGGGGGAAGTTCTTTCGATAGATTCGGTAACTAGCCGGCGTCAGAACATCAGAAAATCTCATCTTCCCGATGACTTCGTCACGGGTATAGCCGAGCCACGCAAGTTCTGTATCGTTAATACGGACGATCACACCGTCTCTGTCGAGCGAGTGATATCCGCAGGGGGCATTGTTGTACAGATCCTCAAGTTCGGCGACCCACGTGCGCCCGGTTTCCATCTCCTTCGCACGTTCAGTTACCTCGACAAGTGTCGCCGCCAGATACCCTGGCTGCGGAATATAGTAGTGAGCATCAAATTCCCCGTCGATATCCATGCCGTGGCAGTCCATCCGGATGGGCACACCTGTTCGAGCTATGCGATCATAAATGTCGAACCAATCCTGTTCAACCCAGGGACAAAGCCTGAAAAGACTCTTTCCCAGGACTTCGCTTTTGGCGTGCCCCATGATCTTCTCCCATGCCGAATTGACATCGACAACGACCGCATCGGCGACTCTCCCGCTGTTATCAAGGAGAATCTCATAAAGCACGAATCCATTGACCACATTCTCTCCGGGGGGGCGGAACTTCGTTTCATGGTTCCGCAGGTCCTCCTCCCCCTCCACTTGCCCGGTAACGTCTTCAAGTGAAAACACGAGAAACTCCATCTCGAGGTTCGCATCCAGAAGTGGAGTGAGTTTCCAGTTCCAGTATGTAGCTCCCCGCCCTGAATGATCTGAATAACCGAAAGAATGGGCTTTTCCCTCCTCCCCTTTTTTGGTACGTATCACCCGATCGAAAATCTGCCTAATCTTCAGGGGGCAAATCTCAAAATAGTTGCATCCAACACATTCAGATATCTCGCGCTCACAAATAGCCGCATGGGCCGCGTTGATCCGTGTGACATTGAACTCTTGGTCAATAAGGACCAGGGGCGTCACACTGGCCTCAATGAACGAGGCCATGACATCTTTGGCAATGCTCGCTCGACTTTCGTCCGGCAGACTGCCTCCGGTCATCTTACGAAACCCATTCACTTGCTCCTTGAGAACCGAGACTTCATGTTTCAGCGCGGCAAGCTCCTCGGGATCCTCGGCCATATCACTCCTCCCGTCGGGAATTCTGTACGATCTTGATCTCTCTGACCAAAAGCGGGACTCAGACTTTATTGGGGGTATTCACCAATAGAAGTTGCCCGGTGCATTAGTATACTTCATGCCGGGGGATCGCGCTATCGAAAAGATGCGGTGATGTACTGAACTAAATCTTCGCAGCACACTCAATCATTCACTGACGCAGTTGTGGCATGAATCCGACATACAAGGAATGATATCAGATCAGTCAGTGTAGCCCAGTTCCACCTCAAAAATGCCAAAGGCACACAGCAATGACGCTCGTGTCCGATGACGCGACACCCGGCGCGTCCAGACAAGAAAGACTTCCGACTGCCAATCTGCACCCCTCGTTAGAGGTCTTTTGAACAGGGCGAAGAGAGACAATTCAACTTGGATAATGATTGTACGATGGAGAACTCGCGAGTGGGTCCCTTAATCCGTTCCTCATACGCGTTATGTGCCACGGCCGGACGACAACGCGCATGACATTCGCTGTGGCACATATCTTTTTTGATGCGGCCTTGAACCGATCTGGCCCCCTTTCCTCCTACCAGTCATGAATTAGGTGTTATTATTCTTTCTCGAATGCCGACAATAACGACTATGTTGCTGGTGCCGGCGACGGGACCGCCCTGCCCGTCGTCGCCACCAGTGGACAGCCTAGGAAGTCTTTGAGGAATATGCACACGTACCCCGGTAGGAAAAAGGCCGAGGTGGTTCTCCCAACCTCTCGGCTTTTTCTACAGTGAGTATCCC
>CAYNEO010000086.1:3960-5982 GCA_964396245.1 uncultured Ignavibacteriales bacterium | reverse complement strand
GCGTTTTGCTTAGCGCGGTCAAGGGCTCGGAAATAGATCCGTCTATTGAGACGTTGGTTTTGCGCTGTCGTGTTCGGGGTCGTGTCTCGTTTTCCTTTAGAGCAGTTAACAGTTCGAATTGATTTCAGTAAGTCACAATAACAAGTGGTGATATGATCTGCATCGGTTGTAATTTCTCCGCCCGCTTGTTACTCCCACTTCAAAGGAAAATATATCCGACAGGACAGGAGTTTGCAAGTGAAAAGCCGGGGCGGAGATGCGGGGGCAACAGGGGATTCGTGTGACGGGGTGAGAAATCCGCTTGCGTAAAAGGCGGATATGGAGTTGATTATCCATAAGAGTTCACAAAAAGGAAAATCATCACATAACCGACATCGCCCTTTCCTTTCTGCATAACAGCAGTTCCACAGATGTCATGCAAATACGGCCTGTGATCGAGACGCAGGTTTTGAAGATGTGGTCATGGTGAAAGGAGTGAGTTATGCGCGCTCACGTTTTGCGGCGGGCGCTGGTCGCGGCGGCCGGCCTCGCGCTGGTGGTAACATTCTCCTGCAGTAAGAACGGTACAGGGGTAGATGAGGACGACGGCAATTCGCCGTATATGATTGTCGACCTGGCGCTGGTTTCGGTCAGCGACACCTCGGTGACACTGACCTGGACGGCGCGGGGCGACGACGGCGACATGGGGACGGCGTCGCAATATGATCTTCGGTACTACCGGAACCCGTTGACGACAGCCAACTGGGACAGCGCCACGCAGGTGTACGGTGTTCCCGCGCCGAAACCGGCGGGTGAGACGGAGGTTTACGAAGTTTGCGGGCTGAAAGAAGACTCGACCTATCACTTCGCGATCAGGGCGGCTGACGAGATTCCCAACTGGAACGCCATTTCAAACGGTGTCAGTGCGACCTGTTTCCTTGATTCCGAGGTGAGCTTCCCGGACCCGGCGCTGGATTCGGTGATGCGGGAGATGCTGAATATCCCGAGCGGCGCCGTTCACCGGTCAGACCTGTCGTATGTCGCCTTCGTCGATGCCAACGAGGCGAATATCGCCTCGCTGGAAGGCCTCCAGTACTGCCCTATCCTTCAGCAGATATACATGTCGCGGAACCAGGTGGCGAGCCTGACGCCGCTGGGACAACTTCATACGCTCCGCGACGTGCAGTTCGGCGGCAACAATATCACCGATCTCTCGCCTTTGGCCTCGTCACTGAATATCGCACGGCTGTACGTGGGTCAGAACAATATCAGCGATATCTCGGTGATAGGACAGCTTCTTGACATGCACGTGCTGGACCTGCATACCAACAGTATCAGCGATATTACGCCGCTGGTGACGAACTACGGCCTCGCGGCGAGCGATACGGTGTATTTGCAGAATAACCCGCTGTCGGTGAGGTCGGTCGATACGCTGATCCCGCAGCTGGAAGCGCGGGGACTAACGGTGTATCACTGAGGTGCGGGTCCGGTTATTATTGTCGGTTTATTCGGTAACCCGGTAAATCTCGCGGCGGCCGGTGTACCACAGTTCGGTATAGTTTTTCATGTCGTTGAAGGCGTCCGGGTCGATTTTCGAGCTGGTTTTGCCGGTCCGGTATGCCTCCAGTTCCTTCTCGTACTCGGCCAGATTTTTCGCCTGCATCTCGAGGACGACGGTATTGTAGTCGCCGACGAGGTCGGTCATGACACGGGTGGTCGGGTCTTTGGCGAAGACTTTTTTCATCAGTTTGGCAAGTTTCGTGGCCTGTCCGGGTTTGGCGGTGAAGATGTCGCGGATAATCAACATGTCGGGGCTCCTTTCTCAGATAACAAGAGGCTAATGGGTTGATATGACCGTACACCACCCCGGCACGCGAATACTATTTATCTACGCGCGGGGGGATTTTGGTGTTTGAGTGAATGCATTGCCGGTTTGGGAGGGACCCCAGAGCAAGTTTGACAGGAACCCACCCGGAGGGCGGGGCACCTGAAGGGGGCCGACCATTTGGGAAGAACCCCACCCGGAGGGTGGGGCACCTGAAG
>CAYNEO010000086.1:0-3860 GCA_964396245.1 uncultured Ignavibacteriales bacterium | reverse complement strand
GGGGCTGACCATTTGGGAGGAACCCCACCCGGAGGGTGGGGCACCTGAAGGGGGCTGACCATTTGGGAGGAACCCCACCCGGAGGGTGGGGCACCTGAAGGGGGCCGACCATTTGGGAGGAACCCCACCCGGAGGGTGGGGCACCAAGTTATGGAGCGATTGACAAGAGTCCTCCTTGACACGTCTCTTGTTCGAGTACTACTTTGAAAGGGGATCAATAGGAGGGATATCATGCGGCTGAACCGGACCGCATTTGTTGCAACACTTATTGTCGCCGGCATTACACTCTCGATTGCGAGCACCGCCGCCGGTCAATCCGCACCGGCACTGACCGACACCGAGAACATGAACTTTGCCAGTCTGCGGGCGCTGGTCAACCTGATGGGCGTCATCGCAGAAAACAACCCCGACTGGCGGGCCGTGCTGGACAGCGTGGAACAGCTGGACTCCGTACCAAAAGGAATAGCCTTCAACGAACTGGTCTCGTGGAACAGGGCCAATCCGGCGATCCGCGCCGGAGTCGAATCATTCAAGGCTACACCGGCATACCGAAGCTACTCCGAGATGCGGACGGCGAGCCCTTACAACCCTGGCTCGGAACTCTGGCTCATTACGGAGGACACACTGCTCTACAGTCTGCCATACAGGCAGATCGAAACCGAGTCCGGCATCGAGCGTGCGCTTATGGACTTGTTCCGCCATCGCGAGGCCGTCAATGACTGGATGAACAATACGCTCAGCAAGCTTGACACAAACCGTGTCCTGAACATCGCTCGAGAGTGGCTGCCGGAAGGCCAATATGAAACACCGGTCACGTATTTCACCTGTGATGGCGCCGGGAGCAGTCGTGATGTGGCCGGTCATGTCTACTTCGACATTGGCGCCACGCTGTTCAGCCGTCTCCCGGATGCAGAGCGCTTCAGCAATCTGGACGATATCGATACTGATCAGGTCGAGCATGCACTGGCCTCGGAGTACGTGCGCATTCACGCGGGTCGCGTCGTCTTCGGTCGCCTCGAACCTGAACAGGAATTGTGGTTTGACAAGAAATTTCGGCTCATTAGCGAGCGGGTCGTTTGGGAGGGCGTGTCGTTGCAATGCTCTCCGCCGACGGGAATGGAACGGGCGATGCTCGAGGATTCCCAGATTGTCGGCCATTGGATGGATTCTCTCCGCGCGTATGTGAAAGGCGCTCGCGAGGGCAGCATCACCCCGAACGAGTTCTATGATTGGCTCAGACGGTCTACACGTGAGGCCATGAAGCTTTCGGAGGGTTTCTTATCACGTACGGGCTCAGACGATGAAATTGCCCGCCGGCTGGCTGACAACGAGAGGACCGGGGCAAGAATGGAAAAGGTTCTCGGTTGGTGGGTGATCTCCCGAATTGCTGAATCGGACGGTGGCCGTGAGCGAGTGATCAGAGTATTGAACAACCCGATGAGTGTTTACGCCGTCTACGACAGCATCGCCGCCGCCCGGCCTTCCCTCCCGGCTTTCGGACTCACCGCTGAATAACGCCCTCACCGCGGTGTCAGACGTACTGGACTTCCTGCTGGTCACGGAAGAAGATCAGGGCGAGGATGATCCAGGTGACGGGCACGAGCAGAAGTGACAGCGGTGACAGCAGGATGGTTACTTCGAGAATGCCGGCGGCCATCGATATATAGGCGAAGGCGCGGATATACTCGCTGAACTGCTCCTTGACCTTGAGGAGTTTGACGGCGATGAGGATATCGACAATACCGATGGACACCATGGCGGCGGTCATGAAGATCAGGTACACGACGAGGAGCACGATTCTGTCGACCGGCCAGTAGACCGAGGCGAGCAATCCGAGCCCCAGGCCGACCACCTGAAAAACGATTACCCACCAGATGGATATGTAGATGAGCAGATCCAGGTCGTGGTATTCGTACCGTTCATTGAGCAGTTGTTTGAACATCAGTAGAGCGTAGACACTGATGATGGTGAATATGATCATCATGAAGTCCGACGGTCCGAAGAACGGGCGGCTGACGTCGAATATTCCCTGGGCGATGCCGGCCTCGATTATACCGACGACGAAGCTCAGGGGGAATAAGACAGCCTGGACGATTGCCAGCCATCCGGCGGCGGCGTATTTGTTTGCACCCATGGTTACCTACCTCTCCGTTACCTTACGTTTACGGTCACTATGTGCCGGGGGCTACACATAATCTGGGATATATTCGAGGATATCGCCCGGCTGACAGTCCAATTCGCGGCAAATGATATCCAGAGTGGAGAATTTGATGCCCTTGACCTTGCCGGTTTTCAGCAGGGAGAGGTTGGTCAGGGTGATGCCGATTCGTTCGGCGAGCTCGGTCAGGGACATTTTTCTCTTAGCCAGCATGACATCTATGTTAATCTGAATAGCCATGGCCTAATATACGGGAAATGTTTAAAAAAGATAGATATTTTTTTACGAATTTCGATAAATTATATATAAATAACGAAGAATCAGGAGGTTAGGATGTTTGGGGGCTGTTCGGCGCGTATCGGGTGGCGATCATCACGTGCAGCCGCCCCCGACCGCCATTACGAGAGATAATCCTGAGGAGGAATTTGAGACTTATTGTTCGATCACTTGACCGCTGGAAGTTGCCAGGCAGAAGCCGGCCTGGGTTTCATACCACATTTTGAAGAGTGACCCGTCGAAAATCACATCGGGCGCCCAGGGACCGGCGGAGTCAACAGCGGCGCTGTAAGGCGGGGTATGAGTATCAAACAGCGGATTGCCTGAAAATTTGGTCCAGTGGATGCCGTCGGAGGAGGTCGCGTAATTCATGGTCAGGTTGCTGAAGCCGGACCTGGAGGAATATCCGCTGTACCACATGTGATACTGCCCCTCTACTTTGATGACAGCCGGGACAGACACCCACATATCGTCGTATGAACCGGAAGGCCCGGGCTGCAATACGGGATTGCCGGCATATTTCGTCCATACGAAACCGTCGGGCGACGTTGCCAGGCCGATGCAAATTCTCCAGGTGAGCGTATCGACTCCCGAGTACCACATCATGTACGTTCCGGAAGAACTGTCCCAGAGGACCGCCGGAGATTCGATCCACGAGCGGTCCCATTCAGTGGCGCTTCCATGTGTCAGTACGGGATTGCCCGAAAATTTGGTCCAATTGATGCCGTCAGAGGAAGTGGCAACACCGATAGACGCCCGGTGGCTCGGTAACTCGTCGGATCCGCCGGCCAACGTATCGCCAAAGTAGTATAGTTTGTAGCCCGCCGTATCGTGCAGAATCTCGGGGGTATCGATCCAGATGTCCCAGGCGCCAGAGTCACCTGCCGGCATTACCGCAGCTCCGTTACCGTATTTGGTCCAGCTGATACCGTCGGCGGACCAGGCATACAACAGCCGACTTGTCAGGTAGGGCAGTCCGCCCGCAACATACCACATCTTGATGGTGTCATTCTCCAGGAGGCAGGTCGGCTGGCCAATAGCGAAGAACTCGGATATGGGATTGGTGGATTTGACAACGGGATTGTCGGCGTACTTCGTCCAGGCAATGGTGACGGCGGACGGTTTTGTTGGCGAATCAGACTTACATCCTTGAAGCGCAAGAGTCAACACGGCCAACAAGATGACCGCGAGCAGTTTTGCAGTGACGTTCTTCTGTTGCGATTTAGAAAACCTGACCGGCATCATAAGGGTCCCTCCTGAAGAGTAGGCGTGTCGTCGGATACACGGTAGCACAATCTATAATCCACGGCCCAAAATCAAACAAAAACCCTCTCCGTCTGCGAAAGGGTCTTCAAATAATGGCGGAGAGACTGGGATTCGAACCCAGGATACGCGAAGCGTATACACGCTCTCCAGGCGTGCGCCT
>CAYNEO010000085.1:0-6012 GCA_964396245.1 uncultured Ignavibacteriales bacterium | reverse complement strand
TCAGGGGTATTCAGGTCGAACAACGCAAGTCCGAGTCGATAAATTGCCCCTGCCGCCGTATGCCGCACCCCATGGTACATCATCAGCCAACCCTTCGGAGTTTCTATAGGGGGGGGCGACAGACCAATTTTGTTTGCGTCCCACCACCCTCCTCGCCGCGCCTCCATCATCAGTTTGTGGCCACCCCAGTGTGTGAGATCGGCAGAATATGATATCCAAATGTGTGCCCTGGGTGAACTGACCGGTCGATGAATCAGCGCCCACAGGCCGTTGATGCGATGTGGCAACAATGTCGCATCCTTATCCTCGGGGGGCATGATAACCCCATGCCTCTTGAAAGTATGGAAATCTTCGGTAGTCGCCAATGCCACTCCCGGTCCATCGCGAGTGAAGGCGGTATATACTACGATGTACTGACTAAGTTCCGGGACATAGGTAATGCGCGGATCTTCAACACCCCAGATCTCTTCAGGAAAATGTTCAGGGTCTGGCCTGAAGGTCGGTTGTGGATCAATCATCCAGTCGTTCACGCCATCAACAGAGCGGGCCGCACATAGATGGGACAATCCGGTTCGATCCTCTACGCGACATAAGAGCAGTGTCGTACCGTCAGCCAGCAACGTTGCCGCTGGATTGAATACGCTATTGACAGGATAGGGCCATACCGCGGCCGTTAGAATGGGATTGACTTTGTGACGTGTAAGGAGTTCGGGGTGACTGTTCATCATCTGACTTGTGTCTCCACAGGCTACAAGGTGTTTTCTGCCAGACGCAGTTCCAGCAGGGACTGGAGGAAAGCGAGGGTAGACTCTGCGCCCAGATTCTCGTTCAGGCGGTCGGGGTGCAGGCCATCGCGACATCCACCCGTTGTTGGGTCATAAATCGAAAGGTTCAAGTCGTTGCGCCCCAGGAACCATTCAAACGCGCGCCGGGCCTCCTTGCGCCAGCGGTCGTTCTGCGTTACCCGATAAGCTTCGAGACAGGCGGATACCGTAGCCTGACCCTCTACAGGCTGCTGATCGAAGTGGGGGCGTTCCCCACCTTTCTCGTAAAAGCCGTTGGATCCGACAGGGACGAAGTGTCCCCCCTTGCCGGCTCGTTGTATGTTGACCAGCCACGCCAGTGACTCCAGGCCAGCTTCAATCATCGCCTTACTCTGAATGGACTGTCCGCAGATCAACGAGGCGTGAGGCAGAACGGCGTTGCAGTACGTAAGTCTCTCCTCGTACCATCGCCAGTCATCTAAACGACTATGTTGATACAAAGTCAGAAGCCGCTGGGACAATTCCTCCTGGATCTGGCTGGCGCGACGATCACCGTCGAAGCGTCGCACATATTCGTGGATGCCAATGAGAGCAAAAGCCCACGCGCGAGGACTACCGGTATCAAGAATGGCGGGTAGCGCTTGTTCAAACAACCAGCCGGCCATGTTCTGGAGCGCCGGCTTGTCAGACCGGCCCAGCACCGTGCCGAGCGCCCACAAAGCGCGACCATGGCTATCGTCCGAACCTTCCGTTTCCAGCCAGTTGTGCTGGTAATCCATAAAATTGCGGAACCTTCCGGTTTTGGCACTATATGAATACCAGATGAACGCGAGATACCGGGAGGCCAATTCGAAAGCCTCTCTGTTACCCACATGCTCCAGCAAAGTACTCACGATAAGGGCACGGGCATTATCATCCGTGGTGTATCCTTCATGATAATTGGGAATCGTAAAGATAGCGTGCTGCAAAATGCCCGTTTCGTCTGTCATGTTGCGCAAATGGTCGAGCTTTATGGGTGGGAGTTCACCAGGATGTTGATCGAGCGCTTTGACCACAAAGCCCGGTCTGCTGAAATGACGGCGCTCGGACCGAGCGCGTTCGAACGTCTCCAGATAGCGTTGCGCCACCTCAGACCAGATCATTTCTCTCCCGTACATATAGGCCCGTTTGCGCATCGCATGACGTTTGGTCTCGTCACTCAACAGATCGATAACTCTCTGTGCCAGCGCCGATGGGTCTGCGAACGGTACCAGGACCCCGCGCTCTTCTGCCAGCATTTCCTCAGCGTACCAATAGGGTGTCGAAATGACCGCTTTCCCGGCGCCCAGCGTGTAGGCGAGTGTGCCTGAGGTGATCTGCGCCTGGTTCAAATAGGGGGTGATGTATATATCCGCTGCTCCAATAAACTCAATCAGTTCTTCCAGACCTACAAATCGATTGTAGAAGACGACATTGCTCTCCACACCTCTCGCACGAGCCAGCCAGTGCAGTGAAAGTCGATAGGACTCACCGTCGACTTCCTTAACATGAGGATGAGTCTCGCCCAGAACCATATACACTACGTTGGGATGTGCAGCAACAATGGCGGGCAGGGCTTCAATGACATTCTCGATCCCCTTGCTTGCAGAGAGCAGCCCGAAGCTGAGCAAGACCATTTTCCCCTCAACTCCGAACAGATCCTTGTGGAAACTTGGGTCCACAAAAGGAACATCCGGGATGCCGTGGGGGATGAAATCAATCTTGTCCGACGACACATGATAGATATCTGTCAGGAAATCTATGCCGCGCCGACTCATAACAACGAGCCGATCCGAAAGTCCCGCAATTTCCTCCAAGACCTGTCGTTGATCGGAGTTCGGCTTTTCCAAAATAGTGTGCAGAGTCGTGACAATTGGCATGCGTAGCTCTCTCAAGAGAGCGAGGATATGGGCACCGGCGCGGCCGCCAAAAATGCCGTACTCATGCTGCAGACACACCAGATCGACATTATTGATGTTAAGGAAGTCGGCTGCACGACGATAGGAGTCAATATCCTTTTCCGTGAGTTCAAAGCGAACGCGATCGGGATACTCGTAACCATCAGCAGTATCATTGACCGGAAGAACGATACATGTTATTTCCTCATTTGCTGCAGCGACTCCCGCACACAAATCAGTGGTGAAAGTAGCGATCCCGCATAGGCGCGGTAAATAATTGCCTATGAATGCAACTCTCTTTATCATTAGATTTTGTGATCCGTCTTATCTATCCGATGTGTCACGCCTTAATCCGCTCTCCTTGATGAACAGCCTACGTCCGCACAGTAACTTACCGTGCAGTTGCTTGATCGCTCGCAATGCCGATCAGGCACAACTGCCGCGTGGCATGGCTTCTGAGGATGAGGCCATTTCCTTAGACAATAGGTAGGCGTTGGGGTCGTGAGTAATAGCTCCTTCCGGCAACCACTCCCAGAAATGTCCAAGGTCACGGCGGATTCGATCTATGAAGTACTGGGGGATTTCAGCCGTATCCCGTTCGAAAAACCGTCGTAGCGGCCGGTCAATTTCCAATCGGCGGCGTATCTCGGTGAAGTACCGAACCCGACCAAACCGTTCTGATGAAAGTCCGCGGACGACATTCAGCCACCGGGGGATTGTCTCACCGTTAGACACAAATCGGCGGAGTATCAGACGAGGAGAATACGAATACTTCGTCACGTCGATGAGAAAATCATAGAATTGCGGCCATGAGTAGTTCTTGGGTTTCAAGTTCATCTGGATATTACTGAGGAAATGAAACGGAATTGGCATCACTCGATTGTCTCGCTGGAAGGCCAGGTTTTGGGGCGCTGCCCGTCCAGAAGCCGACAGCATCGAGTACGCCGGAAAAGCGCCGGGGCTGAGGTCCAGGAATCGCTTGGTAAGCTCGAAGGGAGCTGAGCCCTGGTCGCTATCAAGTCCAAAAATGTGATTGGTCTGCACATATGGGATATGATGTAAGATCATATTCACCTGGTCCGAGACTTTCCTGACTTTGTCTATTCCTGCGGTCTGACCGGTCCGCGATTTCTTGCCCAACTCAAACCAGGATTCGATTCCCGGCAGCAGCGCCTTGAAGCCGTTACGCGCAAGCCGCTTCACCCTGACTTCGGAAAGGAGCGAAAGGGTTGATTCGGCGATGAAGTCAATACGCCCCGGCGGTACCACTTCTTCGATCGCATCCATACACTCGTCGAATCGAACACCGAAATTGGGGTCATGCCACGCCACCCGGGGATGCTTTATTTTGCCGAGAAGGAATCGAAGATCTTCCTTCATCGCCTCCGAGTCCAGCGGTTGAAAAGGTACCGAGGAATCGATACAGAATTCGCACGAGTAAGGACATCCGAGGCTGCTGAGAAGGGGAACGATCTTTATCAGCGGCGCCTTTCGCAGCGTTTGTTCAATATACTTCCATCGTTCACCTACTCTGGGCAGGTCGACTGGATGGCGAGTGGCCGAAATGCTCCAACCCACCGGACGATGGCGGGAACAGTCACGGATGACATCATCGATGAGTGCTCTGTCCGTGAAACCCAGTACGTAGTCGAAGTATTTTTGCGCATCCTCAGGATAACAGCGGGCGTGCGGTCCGCCGAGAGCGGTAACAGCGCCACGCGTTCTGAACAGGTTACTCAGTGCATACGACAGCAAGGCAGCTTCGGTAAACGAACTGATGAAGACAAGATCGACCCGTTGCGGTAGGAGTCCGAGGAGATTCTCCCGGCCGGTATAGGTGACCAGGGTGACGTCGTGCCCCTGTCGCTCGCACCACGTCGCTACGACCTGCGGCATAATGCTGACAAAATTCGCGCCCATGACTCGCATCCACATGGTTCGTGTCGGGGCTTTGGCAACGAGATCAATGATACCTATCGACAATTTTCGCATAGCAGTCAGCTTCTACTCTGTCCTACAACGGCTCCGCCCTCATTCTTCCCAACTCTCAGAAGTACTGGCGGCTGGAGACTCTTGGGCATGTATGAACGGCAAGTTTAGGTAGACACTCTGATGGTCACGGTCGGACCCGGCATTATTTGCCAGGAATGCCCCTTGGCCGCCGGTTCTTTCTTCCAGGAAATGGGCGTTAGCCAAAACATAACTTGTAATCACGGCGCGAAGTCTGGTGAGAATTGTTCTCACCGAGTTCCTGGAGAGATCCGTTATGAAGGCGATGTCGGCATACGAGAATCGCTCACGAAACAACAGTATCATAATCAGGCGAGATCTCGGTCTGAGACGCGCAATTGCTCCCTTGACAGGCACATCCGAGACTCCGGTCAGCAGCGGCAGATGTGAGGGCTCGATTGCTGATGTAGCGTCTTGCGGAAACCTCCTTTCGGAACTTGTGGTTGTCCTGATGTTCTCTGAAAGATACTTCCCGGGTTGATGCCACTGATGCCTTCGCTTGCCACTGCTAAAAAACTCTCTCGTGAGTATCCTGAATAGCCGTGCCTTATTGTTGACTAAATCACCGGAATCTTGCCACTCCAAATAGGCTCGCGTCATAGTCTTCAGCACAAGCTTCTCGGCAAGACTGTCACGCATTGTGAGCCACAGGGCAGTCATCCAGAGCGCATCGAGGTGTGGAAACGTATTATTCTCAAACCTCTCTCGTCGAACAGACTGTTTCTTTTTCATATCTCCACTTCTCAAGGCCTGTAGCATTTTATTCCGTGTGAAATTTCTTTGGATGCGATTCGTATTGTTTAGCGGCTTGTGGCTCTCCATTCTTGATTCCGCCAATGACTCGATTCCTCACCTCCGAGGTGGTTATTCCCGGGTGGTGTTCGATAGCCTTTGCCACCGTCTCAGCGGTTTCGCGGCCAATGCCGGCATTCCTCATCGAGTTTTCGATTTTATCCTTGAGGAACTCTACTTCCTGGCCTGAACGTTTTATTATGGTAAGCATAACCCTGTCTCCGTTTGCTATAAATTTAAGACAATACCAAGCCTTATCTCGTATTTGCTCATCCTCCAAATATGGGCCTTACTTACCGTGAATCGCGTCACACAACCCGTCGGCCTGAAATCACCCGTATCAATACAACAATGATGGCGATTACCAACAGAACGTGAATGAACCCGCCCATGGAATAGCCGGCAAACAGGCCGAGCGCCCAAAGAATCAGCAGTATTAGTCCTATTGTCCAGAGCACTTAATGCTCCTTTCGATTTCTATTCGCTATTTTCCGAAAGTCCAACCAACCGTGGCTTTGAAATCCGGGGCG
>CAYNEO010000084.1:0-7140 GCA_964396245.1 uncultured Ignavibacteriales bacterium | reverse complement strand
CTCACATGATAATAACCTGCTTGCCGATCTGGGTGTTGCCGTTCTCGTCCTCCACCGTCCAGTAGTAGATACCCGATACCACCATCTGAGTGTTGCGCGTGATCAGATCCCATTCGTCATGCGACGCCAGCGGATCGGCAGGGTCCATATCATGAACAATCTCACGAACCAGATCACCGTCCAGCGTGTAAATCCGAATCGTGCACCTGGCCGGTAAATTGGCAAAATGAATCCGACGCAGCCGGTCCGGGATCAAATAATCGGCATCCCGACCTTCAAATCCCTTCTCCAGGTAGCTCCCGTCCCCCTTGTACGGGTTCGGGTACGTGTACACCTGCAAATCCCGGGCGGCCACATCCCGCGACGTCGGCATCGGGTAAGTCTGCTTCGGGTTCAGCGTCTTCGATGTCTCCAAAGACGCCAGGTCGGACTGCGGCGACCCGTAATCGAAGGCCGTGACATTCACGTAGTACGACACCGTCGGCAACAGCCCGTCAATCGTGTACTCGTATTCAAAATACTTCAGGTAGCCGTCGTCCGTCAACTCGTCCGCCCGGGCCGAATCCGGATTCAAGTTGCTCGGATACGGCTGCTCCGGATATACCTTCTGAATCCCGGTGGTCACGCCCAGTTCCGAACGGTTGAAATCCTGCGGCTCGAAATAAAACGCCGAGTCCTCTCCACCCGGCACGACCAGCCGGTAGGGGTTGCCCCGACCATAGATGAGCGGATCAAAATACGGATCTTTGCAGGAATCAGCGTAGAGGCACCTCAGCTCCTCCAGTGTGAACGGGATATCCTTCAACTGCCATTCCCGTTTGCGAGAACTCCATACCCATTTGTTGTAGTCCTCGATGTCGTAGGAAGATACGACGCTGTAACTGGCGTCCCGGGCGTCGCGGCCCATGTACACCCGGTAGCCCTCGAAGTCATACTCGCGCGAGAAGACATCGCGGGTGGTCTCCGAACGCAAGCCGTTCCACCGAACCCGGATGCTGCCCACCTGCGGATAGACCCAGACCGTGGGCGCCGGCGGGGGAGAAGCACCTCGAAAATCGGGAACTCCGTCTCCCTTGTACCACACAGTGTCGACAATATCGCCGTCTATGCATTCGCGAAACTCTCCCGCGTAACCGTCACTGTCCGAATCAACGCCCGGATTGTCGTACACCCACGACGCCCAAACCGAGTTCAAACCGAGATCCGAAAAGCTGAGATTTTCGTAGAAGGTTTGCGGGTCATAGTTATTGACCAGATTGTCGTTCCCATTGTCTGCCTTGTAGTGCAAATCCATTCCGCCCACATAGGCAAATGACAGCGGCAGGGTCTGGCCGGGATCCACGTTGAACGGTCCGAAAGACAGAAGGTACCGCGTGTCGTAACCGTTAGAAATGTCCTTGGCGATCCTCTGGTTCGGGTATTCCCAATCAGGGTCGGTCGGCGAGATTTGCGCCGTAAACACCTGATCGTAATCAAATTCCTTGTTGCGCATGAAGTAGTATTTGTTCCTATCGCCTGCCGGCGTTCCCATGCCGCCGGTGCTCAGGTTACGAACCTTGCCCTTGCGTTGTGGACCGAAATCTAGCGTGGGATCCATATTGCTGACCCACCAGTTGAATGATACTTCCAGCGAATCCGACGGCGTGCGGACAATTCGCGTGCCGGTCACATTCGGGACAGGAACGCCGTCACGGTTATCGAGATCACCGTCATTGTCTGCGATCCAGGCAATGTTCACGGTATCCAGCCAATCGCAGCCTCCATAATTTGTGGGCATCGCCTGAATGAAACCGCAGATGTCGTCCTGGAAACCGGTGGCACTCGCGCCTTGCAGACCCTCCTGGTAGACATCGGCATCGACATAGATCCCCATGTATACCTGTCGTAATCGCTCCCGTCCTATATTCCTCATAGAGTAATCGAAAAGGACGAAATCTTCGGCATACGGATATGACCACGCAAAGGACCGTTGCGTGACTTCCACATGGAGAGGCTGATGGGGTGTGTTGTCAACTTCGTCGTTGGTCAGGCCGGCTACTCCCGATGTGAAGGTGTCGGTGTAGACCGCGATATAGTCCTGTTCCGAGATCGCATTCTCGAATTCCGGCCGCGAGGGATCGGTAATAGAACGATAAATCATGTTACCGAACGGTGCCTCATCCGGATAAAACTCCTGGGATTGCGTCCAGCCGTCGGCTCCAACTGATACCAGTGTATCGCGTCCGACCACTGCCCCGATCCAGAACGCCGCCGCGTAGAGGTATCTCGTACGGCTTCCTTTGGGATACTCACAGGAGAACACCCGCTCGCCGGTGAAACAGTCCACGGCGCTGCCCTGGATGAAACCGTCGCCGGCGCCAAAGATTCCGTAATTGCTTACCCCCAATACGAGCTTGCCCACGTTGTGCTCTGCCAGGCAATACGCCGGTACCGCTGCCGCCGTAAGCGGCTGCTCTTTGCCCCTTTCGAATGATGGGCCAGAAGCGCTCCGGCCAAATGCCGATTGCCCCGAGAGGACAAGGCACACCACGATCACGCTAAATTGAATGAATGTCCGTCTCACCGCAACTCCCGTAATGAAATGACCTTACACCACTGACACTAATGAACAATACCGCTGCCCGGGTGTCAAGAGATTAGACCTCACTGCCCGAGGATACGACGTTAGTCCGTAACCTTTTGTGCACCACAATTCCACCGCACGAAAAAAACCGGCCCCGTTCCGGGACCGGTCTCTTTTTGGATGGTATCTTCACTCTATTCGGGCCTGGCAAAAGTCTCCTCGGAAATTGTCGGATTAAGCTCGTAAGTCGTATACGACATCACCCCTATCTTCTGTCCGTCTTTAAGGGTCTCCGTCTTCATGGGGAGCAACACACCATCCACATCTTTGAAGTCGCTGTACACTTCCTTGACATTTCCTTCGCCCATAATAGTCTCGCCCCACCACATCTTGGCGATCAGCTTGTGCGAAGTGTTGTCAAATGCCAGCCGGCAGATGTTCTCACCGTCCGGATCCAGAAGGGCAACGTAATCAACCTTGCTGTCGCCTTCGGTTCCGGTGCCGTCGAATACCGGCTGATACATCGCGGAGTCGTTATAACGCTGGAATATTACGATCGTGTTGCGAGCCTCATCTTCGGCATTTTTGGCGACATCCACGTCGGTGACTGCCATCAGCGAGTCGCGCCCCGTCTTCCAGCCGGTTTTGCCGTTGATGACGACATACTGATTGCGTCCCATGAAATTGGCAACCTGCCGAAGCTTCCCCGGAAAGGCCACCGTCTCCTCGAGACTGATCGGCATCTCCCCCTGCGGTGTGATGATCGAATACGTCCCGGCATCGTGGACGGCCGTGATCTTTCCGAACGCCTTCTTGCCACCCTGGGCTTCTACCGCCTGTGCCAGGAGATCCTTACCCTTCTTCAACGTTTCATCGGTGATGACCACTTCGGTCGCGGCTGCTCCTGATGGTATCGTGATGTCTACCGTGTCCGGCGCGCCCAGTCCCAGCGATTCCAGCGGCTCATCGAATTTCTCGGCGTTGCCCACAACCAGCACGATCATTTCGTCCGGCCGCAAATCGGCATTGGCTGCCTTGACCACGGCCTCCGGGGTCACTTTCTCAACGCCTTCTTTTTCCTCCTCGAGGAAATTCTCCGGAATACCGTAGAAATCGTAGGTCATCATGCGGTTGATAACCTCTGACCGACGGTCGAAATTGAAGACGAAAGAGTTCAGGTAACCGTCCTTGCCCTTTTCCATTTCCTCCTTGGTCGGCGGCTCCGTCTGCATCGATTTGATCTCTTTTATCATGGCCCTGGCTGCCTGAATGGTGCTGCCGGGCTTTGTCGAGGCCACTGCGAAGAAGTAGCCGGGATAGCCAAAGTTGCAGATGTACCGTCCGCCCACCGAATAAGCCAGCCCGAGCTTCGTGCGAACCTCGTCGGTCAGTCGGCTCCCGAATCCACCACCGAGAATACTATTCATGACGATGATATCGGTGTAGTCCGGATCGGTCATCTCGCCGCCGATATGCCCCATCCGAACATACGACTGATCGGCATCCGGCTTGTTGATATAGTATACCTTGCTGCGCCAGTTATAGTCTACCTTCGGCAGCGGCGGGACTTCCTGCGTTCCGTGTTCCCAGTCGCCAAAATGAGACTTGATTTTGGCGAGGATCGAATCCCGGTCAAAGTCGCCCCATATTGCCATCTGGACGTTCTCCGGGTGAAACCAGGTCGCGTGAAATTGCACGAGGTCATCCCGTGTGATGGCGTCGAGTGTGGCATATTCAGTCTGGCGGGCATACGCGGACTCTGTGCCGTAGATCAGCTTCTGATATTCGCGCCGGGCTATTGTGCCAATATCGTCATTGCGACGCGAAATGAACGTCCTGCCCTGCATCTTGGCCAGGTCGATCTTCTCCTGGGCGAACACCGGCCGGCGAAGCACTTCTGCCAGCACATCCAGCCCGTAATCGATATAACCGCTCAGCACATTCACGCGCGCCGAACCGCTGGTCAGACCGACATTCGTCTCGACACTGCCGCCGATAGCGGCCAATCCCTCATCGATTTCATCACCGGTCCATTTTTCGGTCCCGCCGGTGCGCATGACCGTTCCACACAGATCACCGAGCCCGACCTTGTCCGGCGGATCGAGATACGTGCCGCAATTGATCCGGGCGCTGACATTGAATACCGGCAGCGACTTATCCACCAGCAGGTACAGCCGCATGCCGTTGTCCAGCGTAAGCTTCTCCACCTTGGGAATCTCGATCGGATTCAGTTTTGGGAACTTGAGATCCTTAACATCCTGCCCGTATGTCGTGACGCCGCTGACAGCGAGCACCATCACCGCAATCAGCACCGTATGTAACATCATTCTTTTCATCACACCACTCCCGGTTAGCTCTGAATTGTGTTTAGCATGGCGACCGTGCGATTTTCGTCAGTGAAATACTTGTTTGCCACCCTTTGGATATCGTCGGCCGTCACAGCGTTGATGCGGTCCAGCTCGCGGAAGAGCTCCCGCCAGTCGCCCCATCGCATTTCGTACGTCGCGAGCCGCATGGCCATGCCCATGTTGCTTGTCAGGCTGTTGATGAACTGCGCCTTGGCTCGGGCCTTGATGTGTTCGACATCTTCAGCCGAAAGAGGCGTCTCCTGCATCTTCTTGATCTCGCCAAGGATAGCCGTCTCGCACTCTTCATTACTGTGTCCGGAAGCCGGGATGGCATACGCAACGGCAAGTGTCGGATACTTCGTTCCGGGATAGCCGGCAAACGACGCTACATCCGCGGCGATCTTGTCTTTCTTAACCATGGTCTCGTACAGCATGGAAGTCGGACCCTGCCCGAGATGATCCATCATTGCCTCGATTGCCGGAAAGTCCGGGTCGGTCTCCGCCGGTATATGCCAGGCGATAGCCAGGAAAGGTTGCGCCGGATCCTCGAGAATGACCTCCCGCTCACCTTCCTGCTTCGGTTCCACCGTATTCAGGGGTTCGGGTGGAGGGCTGTATGGTATGCGCCCCCAATATTTCTTCGCCAGCTTGAATACGTCGTCGGGATTGACATCACCGACAACAGCGATAGCCATGTTTGAGGGAACGTAATACTTCTTGAAATATGCCAGGGCTGCCGCACGGGTGTAATTCTGGATGTCGGACATATACCCGACAATCGGCACATGATACGGGTGCGCCACGAACGCCGCGGCCGTCATGGCCGTCAGAAGCCGGCGTATCGGATTATTCTCCAGTGTCTGGCGGCGTTCTTCGGCGATCACGTTTCGCTCGCGATACATCTCACGCAACACCGGGTTCAGAAAACGCTCCGATTCCATCGCCATCCAGAGCTCGACCTTGTTCGAAGGCAGGCTCAGCATGTAAATTGTTTGATCCATCCCGGTACCGGCGTTGGTGCCAACCGCCCCTTCGCGTTCCATGATATTGTCGAACGCATTCGGAACGACAAATTGGCCGGCACTGTCAATGGCCTGACTGAAGGCCTGCTCCAGCTGCTTGATCTTTGCCGAGTCCGCCAGCCGACCTTTCAGGCGCTCAGCCTTCAACAATGCAAAGATCGAATCTTCGACCCTCATTTCCTTCAATTCATCCTTGAGGTCAGTCGTCCCGAGCGTTGTCGTGCCCTTGAAGGCCATATGCTCGAACATGTGAGCCAGCCCGGTGTAACCCTTCGGGTCATTCACGCCGCCGACATTGGCGTACGTGATAAACGAGGCCACCGGAGCCTCGTGTCGTTCCATGACGATGACTTTCAGGCCGTTGTCCAGCGTTTGCATCTGGACTTTGCTCTCCAGCTCGGAGAAGTCAAAGCCGTACCCGGCCGCGGCCAGAACCAAAACGGCACAGACCATCACGGCTGTCAGCCACAGAGTCCGTTTGTTCATGCGATCCTCCAAATATGTGAGTCCAATAGAAGACAAAGATGGGGTCCAATTAAAAATAAAAGCCGTTGACTGTCAAGTGATTGACGCGTTTTCAAACACGAGAATATCTTCCCCTCCAGCCCCGGTAAAGTCGAGTAAATCCGTCTGATTTTGTAACAATCGTCCCCCCTGAAGGTTCAACGCCTGAATTTTCCGGGAAGAAAGTATCCGCTCACCGGTATTCCGGACAGATCGTAAAGCGAACCCAAGCTGGACAGGAGAATTGAGCCATGAATACTCCAAAACGCACTGTAATGGCCATTGGTCTGATTTGCTTCCTCGGATTCGCTCCCGCAATAGCCACCACCGCCGCCGGATTTGTTACCGGAACCGTCTCGAGTATAGAAGACGGTGCGCCGCTTGCCGCTGCATTCGTCACTATCGACGGTCTCGGGCTGTCGACTGTCACCGATGTCGCCGGAGAGTTCTCATTTGACGGCGTACCGTTCGGGAAGCACCAATTAAGAATCACCTGCGTTGGATTTCAGTCGGTACAGATGACGGTAGCGGTTCGAGACGGAGAGACGACTTCCCTGGTTGTCCGCCTTCAGCCTGAGACCGCCCCGTCTGACGAGGCCGGGAAGCTGCAAACAGGTTCTACTGCCCTTGGTGATCCGAACTACACTTCAAAGGACAAGCAAACCCGGGAAGCCGAGAAACGTGAGCGACCGCTCATTTCACT
>CAYNEO010000083.1:0-7202 GCA_964396245.1 uncultured Ignavibacteriales bacterium | reverse complement strand
AGCAAGACAGTCTCGCCAAAGCGGGCTGGGCTAAGAGTAAAGAGAAGCAGAAGATCGGGGCCAAGGGGGCAAAGGGACATATTTCCCGGTTGTCAGCCAAACTGGCCAAAAGGGCAAAAGTGGCGCAGAAACGGATTGATAAAGAGAGTCGGCAACTGGCCGAGGTAAAGCCGTTTGTGCCGAAAGAACTCAACCTGAGTTTCCCGAAGTACGAGATCAGGAATCGGCAGGTATTCTCGCTGGAGGATATCGACTTTACATACGGACAGGTACCGCTTCTCAAGTCAATTTCGCTGGGGGCTGCCACGAATGACAAGATTTGCCTGATGGGGGCTAATGGGTCGGGGAAGTCGACGCTGGTCAATATTGCGCTCGGATATATCGAACCGAACTCCGGCGAATGGAAGATAAACGAAGGCGTGAGGACGGCTTATCTGCCGCAGGGGCTGATGGGCTTTTTCGCGGAGAGCAGCCTGCTGGAGAATTTTGCCGATGTTGACATGAGCGAGACAAAAATCAGGCAGTACCTGGGAGCGGCGTTGATCCGGAAAGATAAGGTCAACCGGCCGGTTACCGAGTTCTCAGCCGGTGAATTAATGCGGGCGGCGGTGGTGAAATGTATCCTGTCGCGGGCTGAATTTCTGTTTCTCGATGAGCCGACCTCGCATCTCGACCTGGAGTCGATTGAGATACTCGAACGGTTGTTGCAGGATTTCGACGGCGGATTCTTGACGGTCAGTCACGACCGGGCGTTTATCGAGAATATTGCCGACAAGCTGTACTATCTCGAGGGCGGTCGTTTGCGGCTGGTGTAGAGAGAGCCGCCGACTCGCTAAGGGGCGAGCCGGCGGTTGAGCTTAGCGGGTTGCGAGTTTACTCAGAAATAGAGTGAGACTCCGAGTTTCGCGGCCTGATCATTGAACTGGAATCTCTTCGAGATGATTTCCTGCTCGGAGACTTGGGTTCGGACAAGATCATATGTTACGCTGGTGGTTGTTCGCTTGTTGTGGGTGTAGTCGATCACCATGCCGTATTCGGCGAGCAGGCTGAGGTTTCGACGCAGGAACCATTCAACTCCCATAACGGTCGAAAGACCGGCCGACCAGGAATTCTCTTTGCGTTCGTTCGATGCGAAGCCGCCATTGGTATAGTCAATTCGTTGCGAGAGTTTCGCGTGATGGTAACCGCCGGTCGGGCCCACTCCGAAGAAAAAGGCTGTTTTTGATCGCGGGGCAGTATAGAAGATTCTCTGTACGACGGCGTCGATGGAAAACGAATTGTTGTCAACCGTTCGAACGGGAATGATCGTGGTATCGATATAACCGGACTCATCATCATCCTGCGTTCTCAGGTCGAAGCTCAAGCCGGTGCGCCACGCGGAGCTCTGGCCCGTGAATTTCTTCAGTGAAATGGTTGTTCCCTCAAACGAACGAAGATCGAAGTTTGAGCCGATCTGGAACTGGAGCGCCCAGGCGCCATCGGTCAGATCTCGCACGCCTTTCTTCTCCTGCGCCGAAGTCTCTGCCGTCGAGGCAACGACGAGACACAGAGTCAACAGCAGTCCCCACACGATCGTGTTGCGTGTGAATTTCATCAGTGAAACCCTCCATAGTGATATTGAGCAATGCTCAATCAGTGTTATTTACCAGACGGCAACGGGCACGTCGAATGCTGGGTGTGCAAGATGTGTGGCTCTTCACCGGCCTCCTCACACTCAATATACACGCAACGCGCCGATGACTTCCACAAAAAATGTCCCGGTCCAGACTTTTCTCCGGTGAGAATGCTACCGGGATTATGAGCTATTCTCACCGGCGGGGGGCCGGGAAACTAAAAACCCGGTGGTTCCTCGAGGGAATCACCGGGTCGGTAGAACTGTTGGGATTTACTCAGCGTAACCCAACAATAAAAATCATCGGGTTAGCAGCTAAGTAGCAGCCACCTCACGTATGTCATATTTCAAAATTGGACCACCTCCTTTCCCGTGTATTGACAATTACGCGGAGAGCGTAAAATCACGCAACAAAAACTTTTCGATGAAGTGAGAAAAATCAGTCAGGCAGGGCCAATCCGGGCGGTGATGAAGAAGATTCACGGTCAGGCGAAGCCGGCAATGCCGGATAAAATAAAAAAAGGCCCCACTTTTCTGCTCGAAAGGAGGTCGGGTATATGTCCCAGTCTCACTAGGCTGTAGGTGATTTGGCCGCCTTTTTCCTGGCGTCGAGCTGTCTCTGGGACACCGAACGATTCTCGACAAAAGCGTCCCAGAAGAAATTCCGCTCTTCGTCGCGGGCCTCGGTGAAAGCCAGGACAGCCTCGAGAAACTCGAGCCCGGTCGGGTCTTGCAGAAGGCTGTGCTTGGCTTCGTTCAATTTCTTGATGGACTTAGCCAGTTTATAGACATACTTATCCCATTCGCGTCGGAGTTCGGGATTGCGGAGTTTCTCTATGATTACACTGCCCTTCATACCAGACATATGAGCCTCGGAGTAGACATTATTAAGCGTATCTACCTTAGGTTTCGGCAAATCAAGGGAAAAGATTAACTCGAGAGAAGAGGCAATAGGAGGAGGTGCGGACATTACCTGTCCGAGTCAGCCGAGGAGTTGGCTGATTCGTCGAAAAGCGATATTTCCGGTTTGTGGCGGGGCGCTCGTGATATCGCTTCGACAAGTTCGGCGAGGTCGAGATCTGAGTCGGAATTTGAGGATATGCGCCGGGCTCCGCGATTTTTCAGGAGGTCATTCCCCTCAAAACTGCCCTCTTCATCTTCTGTTTCCACGATAAACAGCGGGATACGGAGCTTGAGAGCCATTTTCCCCGCCGCCAGAGTACCGCCTGCGGCCCGGGCGCCGGCAAGGATCATGACCCGGGAAAGAGCGCAAATGGTCGAGTTTCGTTGCATGGCATTATGGACCGCCCAACCGGTACCGGGGAAAAATTCGGAGATCACGAGGCAACTGTCCTGAGTCATCAGATCTGCCAGAGGGCCCCTCGGGCTGAAGTGCAAAATACCTGTTGGCAAGACGAGTGTAGTGGTTCCGTTTTCAGCCAGAGCGGCCTGATGGGCCACGGCATCGATGCCCGGGGCGTTGCCGCTGACTATATTCAGCCGTCGACCTGCCAGAGCACCGGCGATCCGCCGGATTTTAGTGGATATGGCCTCGCCGGCGTCTCTGGTACCGGCGAAGCCGACGGAGGCGGCATTTAGCAGTGCCCGGTTTCCTGCCGCAAAGAGGACGGGAGGCGCAGCTTCGCCCAGGACCCGGAATAAGCGTTCGGGATATTCATCTGATCCGAGCCAGACGGCGGTGATTTGCCGCATTTCAAGTTGTTCTGCAAGTTCGTTGGCAGCATGATGTCCGCCAACAATGTCTGCAGCCATGTCTCCGGTGAGCCCATATTCCGCTTTCATCTGGTTGATGGGGGCATCGACAAAATCCGTGACGGAGTAGGTCTCGTTTATCAGCCGTCTCAGGAGTCGATTGAGCTTACGCGGTCCCAGACCACGTGCCTGCATAAGTTGAAGGAGAGAGGTTACGTTGCTCATAGGTTGTCCGTATCGCGTATTGATTTCTGGCATGTCAACCCGAGCACTTCGGCGGCGCCTGCTGATTTCAGCAGTCGGGCATAGGACCACATGGTTACGCCTGACTGATAGAGATCGTCGATGACAATGACGCCGTAGCCGGATACCGGGTGTGAGAGAGATACGTTCCCGGGCGTCATGATTTCCCGGCAGTGACGCAACTTTTCTTCGCAGGATAGTTCTTTGAAGGCAGGTTTTGGACATTGTAGACGTGCCTGGATGACCGGATTTTTCCGCCGGAGGATACGAGTATCCGACAACCTGTTCGCGACGAGACGACAGAGTTCGCTCGGCAGATCGTACGTTTTGTCCGGGGGAACGGGTACATGGCTGAGGCAATAGTCGATTAGCCGTCCGGAGCGGGGCAGACGTTTCACGCCGAGGGCGAGCTGATCGGCGAGGCAATGGATGGCCAGACGAGTCTTACGTGACATGCCTCGCGACCGATACTTGGCCTGGTAGACGAGATGGCCGGTCAATGTTCGGTCTCCGATCCCGGATCGCTCGAAATTGAAGTCGAGGGCCATGCAGAAATTCAGATCGTTTCCGAAATGGTCCGAGAGAAACTCGCTTTTTCCGATCAGGACATATCGCCGGTACTCCTCGAGAAAACGCTTGATGTTTTTGATTTCCGGAGAGTCGAGCGATTTGAGGAAGAGATATTTTGCGCGGCCGCTGGATGACGCTCGCCAGTAGCCATCGGCCTTGTGCATCAATTCGCGTTCCTGCTGGGAGAATATGTCAGCATACACGGGAGGACACAGTGACAGAATCCACACCCCGGGTCGCTGTTCTTTGAAGATGTGCCAGTTCAACCGCATGCGGCCGGCACTGAGTGACGATATCATCAGGCTCCCCCTGATTTTTCGGTGGCTTTGTGACCAACTCGTTCGTTCGGTAAAATAGACTCATTACTCCCGATTTGTCAATCACATAATAAACCTCCGTCAGCGGCAGCCGGCGGAGGTGGAAAAAGCAGCTATGATGTTCGTTTACTTTACGAAGCTCATTTTTTTCGTTTGTGAGATGTCACCGGCGGTCAGGCGGTAGAGGTAGACCCCGGACGCCACGGGCGCCCCGCTGTCATCGGTGGCGTTCCACTCAACCGTATGAGCACCGGCACTGACGGTCCCGTCGACGAGCGTTCTGACAAGCTGCCCGTTGATATTGAGAATGTCGAGTTTCACGTGTCCGGATGAAGGGACGCTGTAGTCAATTCGGGTAGTAGGGTTGAAGGGATTCGGGTAGTTCTGGGACAGCTCGAATCCTTCCGGAAGCTGGACGGGGGCCTCTTTATCAGCCGAATCATCGGACTGGAAGGAGCCGTCCTGTCCGACGACGCCGTAGTCGACCGTTCCGTCCTCATGGATAAACCGAAAACGCCTGGCGCCGCTCTGAGGGGGAATCTCACGTATTTCGATGACGCTATCGCCGGAGAGGCTGATGATACCGGTGCTCTCCTCGGGAATGAAGAGGTAGGTGGCCGAGTCGGCATCGACGTGAATGATCGAGTCAGCAGAACCATCGGCGCCCTCGCGTACCCAGAGAATCTGCGGATTGTAGTTCTCGCCGAGTCTTTCCAGGACGAGCTTCGTCAACTGTTCCTTGGATTCTTCCTTGTTGAGGAATAGGGCTATCTTGTTTGCCGTGAGTTCGACAATAGTGCCGGATTCGTCTTGCCAAACGGGCGTGATTTGCTGTGACACCTCGATATGCGGCAGTTCTTCAAAGGCCGCAGTGATTACCCGGGCTTCCCGGACAGACTTTATGTCCTTGATTTTCAGGACGCTGGTCGTGCCTGAGTCGGAGAGATCGATCCGGGCATCGCCGGCGCCGAGTTTGACAAGAAAGTCCTTCACGCCGGCTTCATTCATTGTCAGGTCTTTGTCGGCGGCGGCAAAAGCCACCTCGTAACCGGCCGGTTTCTGATATTTGAAGGGGATGAGAACAGATAACAAGACTACGAGAGCGATAGCGGCCATGCCGATGCTGAACCGGGGGCGCCGTTTGAATTGAGCCGTGATCTTCGCCATGATATGTGTCTCCGTCTGGTGTTGGTGTGAGTTTTGGGCCGTCTGTGCCTCGATCCGGGACCTGAGCGCCTCAAGCGGGAGGCCGCCCTCGATATCCGGTTGGGCGAGGGTCGTGAAGTCCTGCCGGAGTATTTGCGCCGCCTCGGCCTCGAGAGCGCAGGCCGGGCAGTCCTTCAGGTGGTCCAGCAGCTCTTTGTCATAGGCGATTGATCTGCCGGTCCGTGAGGACTCGATCAGTTTTCGCCGGGCTTCGGTGCAACGCATATCCGATCCTTTTCCAGAGTTTCCACGATCAGTTTTCCTTCGGCCGACGCCAGGAACCCGGTCAGAGCTTTCCGCATTTTCCGCCGGGCGCGAGACATCCGTACTTTCACGTTGGCTTCGCTCTTGCCGAGGAGCCCGGCCAGTTGGGCGACGGACCATCCCTCGAGTTCGAACAGGGTGATCATCGCCCGCTCCTCGGCGGAGATTGCCCGGAAAGCTATTTCCAGTCGGCGTCGGGCCGTGTATCGAGCGCCAGGGTTCGTGCCGGGCAGAGCCGCCGCGGTTTCCGGGGTCAGCGAGACGATTCGTTTCCACCAGGGCCGCCGGACATGGTCTTTGAACGTGTTGACTATTATCCGGTAGAGCCATGGCCGGAAGGCGGCTCGGTCGCGCAGGCGGTCGAATCCGGTGAAAGCTGTTACCAGGCAGTCCTGGTACAGGTCATCACCGTCGTCGCGGTTGCTCATGAGCTTCCGGCAGAACGATCTGGCCCTGAGATGCTCTTCTTTGATGAGCGTCCAGAACAGGTCCCTATCTTCGTTCATCGTTTTTAAGACGTGAAACACGGGTGAAAGGTAACACGGAAAGGCGGGAGGAAGGAAGTTCCCGATCGATTTTTCCGGAAATTTCTTGTTGCGGGGGAGTAGAATGCTTGTTATCAATATTCGACAACGCTTGCCTCACAGGGTGGAGACTTAGGGGGCGGCACTAATCAAATCGCAGAATTTGAGACGATCGGGGAGAATTGCATGTCACAACGACGTCTGGATCCGAGAAAAGTAGATCAGGCCAAATGGGATGAGTACCTGGAACGACTGGCGGAACTTCGCAAAGAAGAAAACGAGGCTCGAATCGAGGTTGAGCAGGCTGACGGGAGTACGATCAGCGTGATACCTTTTGAGTTGATTCGTAAGCGTCAGAAGCTGGATGAGGAGTTTGAGAGGTTGTTCAAGACGTGGTGGGAGTAGGGGGGAGCAATACAAACTTTTCTGCCCCCGATGTACGAACTATAGTCTCTGCCAACGTGTGCTAATCAAGCCAGCTATAGAACAGTTCCCGGAAATCTTGGTCTAGTTCATCCAGCTCCTTGACTAGGTCAAAGGGTGTGACCAAGACAGAAGAACCATCAGTCTTTGGGAAATCAATCGATTCGATTCTTATTCGCTCCCGCGAGTTGTGCCTTTTCTTGAGGTATTCATTCCACTTCTCGATGTCTACTTTTATGTGGTCCCTCCTGTTTTGATTTAATCGGAGACAAAACTGGTACCCCCGTCAGGAATCGAACCTGAATTTCCGGCTCCGGAGGCCGACGCGTT
>CAYNEO010000082.1:0-7279 GCA_964396245.1 uncultured Ignavibacteriales bacterium | reverse complement strand
GAGGTGAATCTGAGCGTGCACCCCTTAGTGGAGAGTTGCGTTCAGATCCGAACGAAAGGAAGTTGGTTTGAAGGTGTATGTCAAAATGGCTTTCGAGAGGCGAAAGCCATTTTTCCGGACACCGGTCGGCCAAAGCCTCCGATTGTGGCGCAATAGATTACGCGAAATACTGCCGTCAAAAATGGCTTTTTCGAACACGTAAAAATGAAGAAACGAACCCATTTTGCCCGCCGTGCGGCAAGCGTTGGTTGGGCTGTCTGTCGGTGATGGTCTGAAGTACGGGCTACTTCTGGAAGCTGTAGCCGACACCGCGGATGGTCTTGAAGTAGCGCGGGTTTTTCGGGTCCTCTTCGAAAATCTTGCGGAGTTTGAGGATGAAATTGTCGATTGTCCGGTTGGTAGGGTAGATATGATATCCCCAGACGGCGTCGAGCAATTGGTCGCGGCTGACAACCTCGCCGGCCCGCTCGATAAGGTACTTGGCGACCATGCATTCTTTGCGCGTCAGCTCGAACTTGCCGCCCGGGCCCTCGGCCATGAACGACTTGAAATCGATCCGCCGGCCCTCCCATTCGTAGGAGGATGCCTCGGCATCATCCGATGCCAGCCACGCCTGCCGTCGGAAAATTCCCTGGATGCGGGCGAGAAGTTCGCTCATGTCGAACGGCTTGGTGATATAGTCATCGCCGCCGGCCACCAGTCCCTCGATCTTTTCCTCGGTGCGGCCCTTGGCGGTGATAAACAGAATCGGCAGGGTGTGGCCTTCCTTGCGGATGGTCTTGGTCAACGAGAGACCATCGACACCGGGGAGCATGATATCCATCAGGATCAGGTCGAACATACCCTTGTGAAACGCGTCCAGCACCTGCGCGCCGTCGCCGACCGTCACCACCTGGTACCCTTCGGCTTCGAGATTCATGCCGAGCCCCTCGGCCAGATTGGGATCATCTTCCACAAGGAGTATTGTCTTCATTTCGTTATCCTGCGTCTGAGCGTTATGGTAAATTCCGTCCCCTTGCCGGGACCTTCCGACTTCGCGGAGATGTCGCCGCCATGAGCCCGGATGATCTCGCGGCAAAGATAGAGACCGAGGCCGGTGCCGGGCGCCTTGCGCGTCATTTCGTCGCCGACCCGGTAGAACCGTTCGAATATCAGTTCGCTGTCGTTCTCGGTCAGCCCGGTGCCGCGGTCGGAGACTTTCAGGACCGCATCGCCGTCCGTCGTTCTGAGAGTTACCTTAATCTCGACCTGATCGCCATTATGATATTTCAGACCGTTCTCGAGAACGGCGGTTATCGCCCGACGCAGAGCCAGCGGATCACCGTCGATGATGACATCCGGCTCGATCTCCTTCTCGATACGGCGCGGAACCACCTTGGGTATTCGGTCGATTTCGTCGATAGCTTCCAGCACCAGATGGGAGAGCGACATCTGCACCGGCGCCAGCCTGTACTCGTGGCGTTCGAATCGGCCGGCCTCGAGGATATCTTCGACCATCTTCTCCAGTCTGAAGATATCGAGTTTCATCTTGGGAACGATCTGCTGTTTCTTCTCGTCCGCGATTTTGGGCGATTGGAGCGTATCGAGATAGATTCTCAGCGACGCCAGCGGGGTTTTGAGTTCGTGGGTGACGGCCATGAGAAAGTTCTGGTGCTGGTGTTTGAGGTCCTCCGAAGTTACCAGGGCGCGGTAAATCATCCACGCTCCGACAAGAATGAGGATCAGGAAGAACACACCCTCGGAGCCCAGCATAATCTGGTTGCGGACTTCCTGTTGATGGATCATCTCGACAAACGCAGGGCTGCCGCCGAGTTCTTCGGCCATGCGCACCTTGTCCCCCACCAGACGGGCCATGAATATGACCCACCATACCGCCTGGCCGAACACGACCACGACAATGGCGAGAAACAGAATGAGGGCTCGTCTGGGACTCAATTTGATTTTCATGACTTTTCACCCGGTGATTCGAAGGACTCTAAGGTAATACAAATCAACCGCGTAGACAACGGTATAACAACGCTTCGTTGGGGGAGTTCACGCGGGAACCACTACGTCTGCAATGCCCGGTTATTCGAAACTCGCGTTGAAGCCGGGCCATGGGGGTATAAGAAGCAAGTCACTCACCGGTCAGGGAGATATCTGATACGATGAAATCCAGATTAAAATTACTACTGCTTTTCTTTGCGGCGGTGTCGGCCTCGTTTGTTGCCTGCGGAGGAGGACGGCGCGCCGCTTATCGTCCGCTGGTATTCGAGTGGGCAGACCAGAAGGATACGGCCGACTTTGTTCACATCCGTCCGGAGCATCAGCCGATATCGGTCGAACTGTTTGCCAACACTGATTCGCTGACCGATTCCACCTATGTCGTACACGTGCAGGTCGGCGTCTATGGTTCTCCCGAGTTCTCGCGGGAGTTCCTTAGCATCGCAGACTCAACCGTCACGGCGACGGCCAATGGATTGGCGGCCGGAAAGGCCATTTCAATTGGCGCCTGTTGCGGCGATTCGACGTTGAGTCCGTGGGTAGCACTCAGTAATCACTGGTTCGTTTTTGACAGGGATTCGCTGGCGGCGCACACGGCACGCGAACCGGTGTTGCGCATTCTGGTCAATCTCGATGGTTACGCGACGTACGGTGACAGGCCGGTTGAGATTGGACCAGTGACCATGCTTGACCCGTGGTTTAGCCGGTTTACGGCTCAAATGAAGGGAGAATGAAATTCCGTCAGTTCAATTCGAGGCGGCTGAGACGCAGCGAGTTGGTAACGACAAAGACCGATGAAAATGACATGGCCAGCGCCGCGAGTACCGGCGACATGGTGATGCCGGCAATCGGGTAGAGCACGCCGGCGGCGACCGGGATCGCAATCACGTTGTAGAAGAAGGCCCAGAACAGGTTCTGCTTGATCGTGCTCATGCTCTGGCGCGACACCTCGAACATCTTGCGGACATCCATCAGGTTCGAGCGCACGAGCACGACATCGGCGGCCTCGAGAGCGACATCGGTACCGCTGCCGATAGCCACGCCGACTGTGGCGGCGGCCAGGGCGGGAGCGTCGTTGATACCGTCGCCGACCATCGCCACCTTGAATCCGGCTTTCCGGAGTGACTCGACAATGAGCTTCTTCTGGTCGGGCCTGATTTCAGCCTCGTAGGAGTCCAGGCCGAGGGTGCGGGCGACGCCTTCGGCGGTTTTCCGGTTGTCGCCGGAAAGCATTGTCACCTTGGTCATGCTGTCTTTGAGTTCGGCAATCAGGTCACGGGCATCGCCGCGAAGCCGGTCAGCCAGCGACATGATGCCGATCACCTGGCCGTCGACCGCCGCGAAAACGACCGTCCGGCCTTTTTCCATCTCCTGCTCGCCCTGCATGAGTGCCGGGCCAAAACTGATCTCGCGGGCTTCCATGAGCTTGCGATTGCCGACCACGAGCTGACGGTTGTCGCACTCGCCGGTCATACCGAAACCCGGTTCGGAGATGACATTGCGGACCACGGCGGTTTCGACCTGCTGGCGTTTCATGCGGCGAACGATGGCCTGGGCCACCGGATGTTCGGACTGGCTTTCTATGGAGCCGACAAGCCGGATAAGGCTTTGTTCGGAGACGTGACCGAAGGTTTTGACATCGACAACTTCCAGTTCGCCGTAGGTGAGCGTGCCGGTCTTGTCGAAAACGACCGTGTCGATATTGGAGAGCTTTTCGAGGACATCACCGCCGCGAATAATGATGCCGTCGCGGGCCGCCCGACCGGTGCCGGCGAGTACCGCGGTCGGCGTAGCCAGACCGAGAGCGCACGGGCAGGCGATAATGAGGACGGAGACAACGCTTCGGATTAACAGCGGGCTGTCAGGCGCAACGAAATACCAGATAGCCAGCGTTACGAGGGCACAGCCGATGACAAACGGCACGAATACGGAGGCAACCTTGTCGGCCAGACTCTGCACCGGCGCTTTGCGCGACTGGGCATCGGCAACAAGGCGGATAACCTGCGCCAGGAAACTTTTTTCGCCGGCGGCACTGACTTTCATCTGGAATGGCACGTTGCCGTTGAGCGAGCCGCCGATAGCGGTATCGCCCGGTTTCTTTTCGACCGGGACAGACTCGCCGGTCAACATCGACTCATCGATTACCGGCTGTCCCTCGGTGATTTCACCGTCGGCGGGGATCCTCTCCCCCGGCTTGACGAGGACGGTCATGCCGGGTTGAACCTGCGCCGCCTCGATATAGACCTCGGAGCCGTCGATTATGGCCGTGGTGCCGGACGGGCGCAGATTCAACAGCGCCTGAATGGCCTGGCCGGCCTTGCCCTTGGAGCGGGCTTCGAGATAGCGGCCGAGGAGGATCAGGGTGATAATCATTCCGGCCGAGTCGAAATAGAGCGATTCGACATCGCCCTGGAAAATTCGCACGAGCACCCAGGTGCTCCAGCCGAAGGCGGTGAGCGTGCCCATGGCGATGAGGGAGTTCATGTTGGCGCGGAAATGGACAGTTTGAATCCAGGCATCGTGGAGGATACTGCGACCGGCGTAGAAAATGACAATTGCGGCAATCGCCGCCTGAATGATGCCGTCGACCCGGGCCGATGCCAGGTAGCCGTTGAAGACCATCGGCCACATGGCCGCGATTATCAGCGGGATAGTCAGGACCAGCGCCAGGGAGAAACGGGACCAGGCGTGGGCGACTTCCTCGGTGTTCCGGGTGAGAACGTCGGGCGTGCTGATTTCGGCGTCGAAACCGAGCTCCTTGATTCGCCCGATGACCTGCTCGGGATCGAGACGTTCGTTGTCAAAGGTGACCACGGCGGAGTTCATGGCGAGGTTGACGCGGCAACTGTCGACGCCGTCGAGAGATCTAACACCCTTTTCAATGCTGTTGACACAGCTCGCGCAATGCATGCCCTCAATGTTGAGCGGCAACTCTTTCAGCTTTGGCATGGATTCAATATACCTGAATTGGCAAGGCTGCCAATGAAAAACTTATCCGTTATTTAATGCCCATCATTACCAGCAGGTGCGGGCATCGCTTGAGTAACTCTTTGCGAATCTTGGCCCGCGCCCGGTGGAGGTACCATCTGACGGTGGCTTCCGGCATGTTCATGATGTTAGCGACATCGTCAACCTTGCAGCCTTCCATATCGCGTAAGACGAAGGCGGAACGCTGTTTCTCGTTCAGCGTCCTGGTGGCCCGGTCGATATGGTTGCGAAGCTGCTGGCGCCTGAAGGTGAATTCCGGGTTATCATCGATATTCTCGAGGATATCGTGGAAATTCTCGATCGACTCGTGACGGTAGCGCTGGTGTTTGCGGATATAATCAATCGAGGCGTTTACCGTGATCCGGTAAAGCCAGGTATAGAATTTCTTCTTTTCATCATATCGCCAGATGTTTTTCGACATCTTGACAAACACGATCTGCGTAATGTCGGCGGCCTCGTCGTAATCATTCACCATCTTATACGCAAGAGAGGCGACCTGATTTCTATATCTTCGCACGAGTTCGGAAAACGCCTGCTTGTTGCCGTGCTTGAAATCGCGGATCAGGCATTTGACTTCCCGCTCGTCCTGTTCGGATTTGATATCTTTAGCCGTTTTCGGCTTAGGACTGTTGCGCATTTTGCCCACCTGAGTTCTTGAGGTCAAACGTAGAACAAGAATAACAGGACGAAGTTCCTCCCCTAATCCCTCTTCTGCGGTCAGTACAGTGAAAAGCGTATCACCCCCCTTTCGTCTCATAGACGAACGAGGGCCGGGATTTGTTCAAGCCGACAGGCGACCCGGTGGGGGTCGCCTGCGCAGTAAATTTGGGTGATTACAGATGAACTGCTACTGGTCGTTGAGGATGTAGTTCATCGGGTTGAGTACCTTGCCGTTACGCCAGACCTCGTAGTGCAGGTGGGGCCCGGTGGAATAGCCGGTGGAGCCCATGGCGGCGATCACGTCGCCGCGTTTCACTCGCTGGCCGCGGGTGACATTGATTTGCGAGAGGTGGGCGTAGCGGGTCATGAAGCCGTAGCCGTGGTCGATCATTATCACCTTGCCCATATTGCCGAGCCGGCCGACCTGAGTGACGCGGCCGTCGGCGGGGGCCATAACCGGCGTGCCCATATGGTTGGCAATATCGAGACCCTTGTGCATCTGCTTGTAGCCGGTGAACGGATCGTGCTTCATGCCGAAACCCCGTGAGAGCCAGCCTTTTGTCGGCCAGATCGAGGGGGTATGCTGGAGGCGGTCTTTGAGTTTGGTGAGGTCCTGTTCGACCTCGGCGTATTTTTCGAGTTCGAAGTTGGAGAGCCGCAGCAGGCGGTCAACTTCGCGCTCGGTGGTGTAGGCAAATTTCTCGGTTTCGTTCATCGCCTTGACCGACTTGGGAATCGGGCCGCCGATACCGAGCTGTCTTTCTTCGGAGTTGATTTCCGGCAGGTCGAACATGGTGCGGATGGCGATTTCTTTCTTGATCAATTCCTGGTAGCGGGAATCGACCTCGGCGAGGTCCCAGCGCATCTGCTCGTATTTCGATGTCAGATTTACGTTTTCCGTTTTCAGACGGGCGAGCTCGGCGTCCTCGACTTGCACGGTGAAATACTGCGCCGCGAAATAGACGCTGAGGAAAACGATGAACAGGATGAGAAGGATGGCAGAATATATCAGGCCAACGGGTATACTGATCTGTTTGGCAATTCCCTTGGAGTCGGGAATAACCATCAGTGTCAGTTTGTTTTTGAACATGCTCCTACAACCCTTAGTGCTTCGAGTAACCTAACCTACAATGTCTTGGGCCTTTACCATCCCCCTGGCGCAGAACCGAATCCCCGAAAATAGGGGTGTCCCGTCGGTTCTGTCAAGCAAAAAGGCCCGGAGTCGGACGGCTACTTGATCAGTACGTATTCGCGCCTGAGCACCTTATTGACGATCCTGGTCAGCTTGTCGGCCTGCAGGCTTTGCAGGCTGTACAGGTGCCAGTAGGTCTTTTTCGGCAGCCCGACGCGCTTCTTTTTTTCTTCAGCCATTGCCGTGTCCTCTCCGTGCTGCGAGCAACCCGAACAGGTTCCGGCGCAGGCCTTTAACCTATATCGGGCGATACGGATGAAATGTTGACTGTTCACCGGAGAGTTCTGCACAAATCATGCCGTGACACGGGCTGTCTATGATTCTCAACAGGCGCCAGTAAGTTGTTGTTCCTCATAAAATTAGTTTTTTAATTGGACCGAACCGGTCCGAAATCACCTGCGAATTGTCTGCAAAAAATGGTCGGAATTTGGGTATTGTGTCCAACAGTTGAACAGG
>CAYNEO010000081.1:1650-7769 GCA_964396245.1 uncultured Ignavibacteriales bacterium | reverse complement strand
TTATTAGTGAAAATATTCGCAAAGATGTTGTGTATACATAGATAAGGATATATATTATCGGTGTTTGCCTGCAATGAATCTTGTGAAATGATTCACAACTTCTGCCGATGCAGGGAATACCGGACACGTTATGCCCGGATTGAGACGACGGGCCGCCGATCGACCCGCCTGCAAAGACAACAAGTCAATTTTCGAACGAGGTTATCATGCCATTGTTTATTTCGAGCCAGACCAGCGATGACAGACTGCAATCGAAGGTCCGGGAGATAAGCGGCGAGAACTTCCAGAAATGCTATCAGTGCGGCACCTGCTCCGGCTCCTGCCCCATGGTCGAGCATATCACGGCCGTCCCCCGGCGGATCATGGCTTTGCTTCAGCTCGGACAGGCCGAGGCCCTGGCGGAAGCGAACACTCCGTGGGTGTGTGCATCGTGCCATACCTGCATGGTTCGCTGCCCGCGCGGGATCGACATCCCGAAGGTCATGGAAGCGCTCCGTCAGCTGCAACTCCGCGGAAACGTCGACCGTGTCCGACCGGAGTCGATGGCGCCGGAGGTTGCCGAGGGAGCGCCGCAAATCGCCATGGTATCCTGTTTTCGCAAGCTAACATCGTGAGGTATGCAATGAAGATCAGTTACTATCCCGGATGCACGCTGAAAACAAAGGCGAAAAATCTCGAGTCATCGGCGCTGGCCTGTTTCGACGCCCTCGGTATCGAGTATGACGAACTCGAGCGATGGAATTGCTGCGGCGCGGTCTTTTCCCTTTCGGACGACGACCTGATTCATATCGTGGCGCCGGTTCGCGACCTGATACGCGTGAAGGAAAGCGGCCACGATACGGTCATGACGCTCTGCTCGATGTGCTACAATACGCTCGCACGCGCCAACGAGTTGATGAAGAATGACGAAGAAAAGCGCAAGACGATAAACGATTTCATGGACGAAGAACCGGACTACGCCGGCGATGTGAAGGTAGTTCACTTTCTCGATTACCTGCGCGACGAAATCGGTTGGGACAAGGTGCGCGATCTGGTCAAGGTTCCGCTTACTGATTTGAAAGTGGCGCCGTATTACGGTTGCACGTTGCTGCGGCCGTCCGATGTTGCCATTGACCGACCGGATCGTCCGGCAGTCTTGAATGACTTCCTGGAGGCGCTGGGTGCGACGGCCGTAGATTTCCCGTCAGCCACGACGTGTTGCAGTGCCTACCAGGTGCTGGGCGCCCCCGAGGCTTCGCTGAAGATTTCGCGCGACATTTTACAGGACGGAGTCGCCAACGGCGCCGAGGCGCTCGCGCTGGCCTGTCCCCTGTGCGATTACAATCTCGGCAAGCGACAGGATGCCATGATCGCGAAATTCAACGACAGTGAAGTGCCGATTTTCTATTTCACGCAGCTGATGGCGATTGCTTTCGGGTTGCCGATGGATGTATCCCATTTCGAGTTGAATCGCAAGAGTGCGCTGGAACTGCTGGAAGGCAAAGGGCTGCTGGCCAAAGCCGCAGTATGAGTGACAAATAACAGGTTGAACATAAAGTGATGAGGTCACAATGAGTACGGTAACTGAAGAGATAGCACCGAAGGTCGAAGCCAAACTCATTCCCATTTACATTATGGGGAAAAAGTACGAGGTGCCCGAAACGCTGACCATCATGAAAGCCATGGAATATGCGGGTTACAAGTATATCCGCGGATGCGGCTGTCGGGGTGGCGTGTGCGGCGCCTGCAGCACGGTATACCGCAAACCGGGCGACTACAAGATTCGGGTCGGGCTGGCCTGCCAGACGGTGGTTGAGCCGGAGATGTACCTGACACAGATTCCGTTTTATCCGGCGATGCGGGCGACCTACAATTTCCACGAGATGGAAGGACAGCCCGAGGAAGTGTTCACCGCGTATCCGGAGCTTTTCCGCTGCGTGGCATGCAACGCATGCACCAAAGTCTGCCCGATGGACGTGCAGGTGATGGACTATATCGCGGCCTTGAAGCGCGGGGATATTAAAGCAGCGGCCGAGATTTCGTTCGATTGCATCCAGTGCGGGCTGTGCGCCAGTCGGTGCATGGGTGAATTGCCGCAGTATCATATCGCGCAGCTGGCCCGCCGGCTGAACGGCGCGTACCTGACGCCGCGAGCGGAACATCTCAAGACCATGGTCGCCAATATCGAGGCCGGTCGATACAACGATGATCTTGGCGAGTTGATGGGGATGGACGAGGAAATGCTCAAGACCACATACCAGGCTCGAGAGATGGAACCCGCCACGGCGGGCGAGGACTGGGCTCCCAAAGACTCCAGCCACCTGTAATCGAATAACGCGACGGAAACGAGGTTAGATATGCCATATCCAGAAGAATTGAAACAACTCATCAAGGTGGTCGAGAGCACTCGTGCGGAGCGTGTCGAACGGAAGAAACGCAACGAGGAAGTCCCGTTCCTCAATCTCGATGAGCGCAAAGAGCGGCTCAACTACCACCCTGACTTCAAAGAAGAAGGACGCCGGGCGCTGAAGACCGGACCGAGCAAAGGATACCGGATTGCGCACGAAATGGCGAATGTGCTCGAGGCGTACAGTCGGGTCGACCCGGCCAGTATCGATCTCTCCAAGGTCGATTATGAAACCGACGTGCTCATAATCGGCGGCGGCGGCGCAGGAACATCGGCGGCGATAAAAGCGCAGGAAGCCGGAGCCAGCGTCATTATCGCCACCAAGCTGCGTCACGGCGATGCCAATACGATGATGGCTGAAGGCGGTATCCAGGCGGCGACGAAAGGCCATAAGGATTCGCCGTATTTCCATTATCTCGATGTCATGGGCGGGGGGCACTTCAATAACGTGCCGACACTGGTCGAGACGCTGGTGACCAAGGCTCCCGATGCCATCAAGTGGCTGGAAAGCCTTGGCTGCAACTTTTCGAAATTCCCGGATGGTACGCTGAAGACAATCCACGGCGGTGGTACATCACGGAAGCGCATGCATTTTGCGGCCGATATCACCGGTGCGGAGATTATGCGGACAATCCGCGATGAAGCCCGCAACCGGGCGGCGGATATTCGCGTGGTTGAGTTCTCACCGGCGGTCGAGTTGATCCTCAACGAGCATGGCCATTGCGCCGGTGCAGTGCTGTACAACCTGGAAACCGAAGAGTACCAGATCGTGAAAGCCAAGTCAGTGGTGATGGCGACAGGCGGCTGCGGCCGTCTGCATATCCAGGGATTCATGACGACAAATCACTACGGTGCGACTGCCGACGGTATCGTTATCGGTTACCGCGCCGGCGTGCCGATCTGTTTCTTGCACACGGTGCAATATCACCCGACCGGTATCGTATTCCCGGAACAGGCCGAAGGTATCCTGATCACGGAGAAATTCCGCGGCGCCGGTGCAAACCTTGTCAATATCGAAGGACAGCAATTCGTGAACGAACGCGAGCCGCGCGATGTCGAGGCGGCGTCGATCATCAAGGAGTGCGTGGTCGATGGCAAGGGCGTTCCCACGCCAACCGGCAAGCTGGGCGTCTGGCTCGATTCTCCAATGATCGACATGCTCTCGGGAGAGGGTACGGTCGAGCGCGAGTTCCCGGGCAAGTTTATTCTCTACAAGCGGTTCGGGATCGACATCTCCAAGGAACCGATGCTCATTTACCCGACCCTGCATTACCAGAATGGCGGACTCGAGTACGAGAACACCGGTGAGACGGTCGTGCCCGGGTTGTATGTCGCCGGCGAGGTTGGCGGCGGGGTGCATGGCGAGAATCGGCTCATGGGCAATTCGCTGCTGGACATCCTCGTATTCGGGCGAATCGCCGGCACCAACGCGGCCGCGTATGCGAAGGAAAAGGCGAACGGCTCCAAGCTGACGCTGGATCACGTGGTCAAATACAACAAGGAAGCGGAAGAGGCCGGTATCGAACGCGACAAAGTCGCACCGATGATTTTGCCGGATTACACTGACCCGCGTATCCGCGAACGGCAGTTGACCAGCCACTATGTTGGCACGCTGCGGTAAACGGGCAAAACTCTCTTTTCTCTTTAGGACCGCCGCACTCTCATCGGGTGCGGCGGTTTTTTGTTTTCAGTGTAAATCGCACTAACGATGCTGTCGCTTTGGTTCAAGGCCGGGTTTGACTATAGCTCGACCGTTTGATCCAACTCGGGAATGAGGCAATCCCAGCCACGCTCGGTGTAGAGATGTCCGGCCATAGCCTCGGCCTGCGAGATTTCACCATGGGTGACAAAGACTTTCCTCGGCGCTTTCTTGATTGGCTCGAGCCAGTGCAGGATTTCGTAATAGTCGGCATGACCGGACAGTCCTTTGAGTTTCACGATCTGCGCTCTCACCGGCACCGGTGTTTTGTGGATGTAGATGGGGTCGGCGCCATCAATCAACTTACGACCGAGCGTACCCTCGGCCATGTAGCCGACAAGCAGCAGCATGGTTTCCGGTTTGTCGAGCCGGTTGAGCAGGTGATGCAGGATGCGTCCGCCGGAGAGCATCCCGCTGGCAGAGAGAATGACAGCCGGGCCTTTGAGCTTGTTGAGCTGCTTGGAGGATTTTCTTTTGCGATGCAGGAACACGTTCTCGCCGTTCAGCACGCATCCCTTGCCGCCGAGTTCCTTGAGATCAAGGGCATGAAAGTCCGGGTATTTCATGTAGATATCGGTGGCCGAAATCGCCATCGGGGAATCAACATGAATGTCAATCTTGCGAATCTGCTTCTGGGCGATAAGGCGGTTGATGAGGAATATCACCTGTTGGGTGCGTCCGATAGCAAAGGCCGGTATCAGGAGAATCCGTTTGTCGCGGATAACCTCTTTGATCAGCTCGGCGAATTCGAAATAGGCATCCTCGGGAGCATGGAGCCGGCCGCCGTAGGTTGACTCGCATACCAGATAATCGCATTCGGGTGGTGGCGCCGGGTTTTTGGTGAGCGGATTGCCGTACCGGCCGACGTCCCCGGAGAACATCACCGACACGCGTTTCTCGCCGTCATCGATATCCACCTCTACCCCGGCCGCGCCGAGGATATGTCCCGCCACGTGCATGCGGAAGCGGATTTCGTTGGTGATCTTTGTCCATTGATCGAACGGCACCGGCGTAAGCAGGTTAAATGTTTGCTCAGCGTTGGCGGTCGTGAATAAAGGCAACGCAACGGGATGACTGGTCAATTTCTTCTTGTTGCGGTACTCGGCGTCTTCTTCCTGAATGTGGGCCGTGTCCAGAAGCGACAGTTTGGCGATGTCCACCGTGGGATTGGTGGCGTATATCTTGCCGTTGTAGCCGTCACGCGCCAGTTTGGGCAGCATCCCGATATGGTCAATGTGGCCGTGAGTTATGACGACAGCATCGAGCGAGGAGACGTTGAATGGCAACGGCTCCCAATTGCGCTGTCGCAATGACTTGAGCCCCTGGAACATCCCGCAGTCAATCAAGACCTTCGTGTCATTGACAGTGAGCAGGTATTTCGAGCCGGTCACAGTTTGTGCGGCGCCATGGAAGGAGAGTTGAATCACAGCAGTCTCATGTTTATGGCCGAGTTGTGTGCCAATGGTACGGATGTTGAGCAGTGTTGTCAAACGGTCTGTTGCGGTGGCACAGGAGCGAAGATAAAGGTTGACGCAATTGTCGATATCTGCTATTTTGGCAGTGGTCGGGAGCTTGCATGGGGATTGACACCGCGTATTGTCGATCACAAGGGATCCGGGAGGTTTCACTGATTCGCCCGGGGAGAATGCGTCTGGTAAGCTAATTTCGAACATATTCAGTTTACTATTGATTCCGGCGGACTGTGGCGCGCGATTTCGAGTGCGGTCTGTCAGATCGATACAACACCCTTCAGGGGTAGGGAGGTAGTACGATGTCAGGTTATGGGAAGAGATCGCTGTTTATTGCGGGAATTCTGTCGCTTTTCAGTCTGCTGGCAGGGGCGGGAACGTTGAGTGCGGGGACTGCCATCGAGGGCGATACGGCCCGGGCATTCATACGCGGGACGGTGGAGACTAACGATATTCGACCAGGTGGAAGAGATACGGTATTGTACAGGATAGACATGCGCAGCAACTTTGCAGCGGGGATGACAGCGGATGAGGACTTACAGAAAGGCAGGATCACGTTTGCATT
>CAYNEO010000081.1:0-1550 GCA_964396245.1 uncultured Ignavibacteriales bacterium | reverse complement strand
TGGGAGATGGAACCGATCGAGATATGGATGGCCGAGTTCGCTACCGTCGGCGGAGAAGGCCGAACTGTCACCGCTGACCTCAACCTGCGCCACAATTTCGAAATGCACGGCTTCAGCGTTCGTGTGGAGAAGTCAAGCGGCCAGTACTATATCGATACCATTGTCGTTGCCGACGGCGTCACGCTCACGTCCGCCGACTGCGGCCCGGACGGCTCGTGCTTCACCCTGTCCTCCGAACCGGGCACGGTATGGGATGCAACGGATGAAGTCTTCTCGACTATCGCCACCGTCACCTATCGTCTGGCCGACACCTGCGAATGCAATCAGACCTGCCGCGACTGGGTCTACCTTACCGCCGATTCAGTCTGGGATGCCGATGGTTACCAGCGCTACTCGGTTGCCACTGACTCAGCACTGCTGTGGATGACCTCGGAAACGGCCATCGCCGATTCCTGTCCGGGGCTTCAGGTCGGTCTCACCGACGGTATCGCACCCACCACGAGTATGGCGGGTGAAATACCCGGTGTGAGCCTTGGAGTCGTGTTCGGCGCCGGCGGAGAGCTGCTGCCGGGGGTTCTGCTGACCGGTGTCGACGCGGATATCCTGTATGATCCCGACCAACTGACGCTTGACACGGTCCTGCCGGCCAATTGGATCGGAAGACTCGAGTATACCGAGCCCACCACAGGTGTATGCCGGATTCATCTGTGGTGCGAGCAGGAGGATCAGTGCCGGTATTCGGCCCTTCCGACGATCCTTCAGGATCTCGTCACTGTCAAGTTCAGCGGAACGTGCGCGACCGGTAATAATGCCGCTGTCTGTCGGATCGGCAGTGACACCCGGTTTTACGTGGATGGGTTTCCTTATACCCCGATATCAGCTGCTTCCTGTCCCGAATGCTGGGAAGAAGCTACCGTGACAATAGTCGCGCCGGGTGACTTGACCGGTGACTGCAACCGCAACCTGGCCGACATCACGGACATGATCGGGTCGGTGTACCTGGGAAAGATCCTCGATCCCATGGCCGGCCTGGCGGCGGATGTCACCTGCGACGGCAGGTGCACCCTGGACGACATTACCCGCCTGATCGACTACATATATCTCAACGGCGCAGAATTAGGCTGCCCATAGTCGTGAAACCTTGAAAGTTTCGATGATTGGCTCTCTTGAAAGGTGAGGAGGTAAGCTGATGAATGCAAACGTAAAAATGACAGCGGCGTTGCTGGTGCTGTTATGCATGATGGCTGGATAGGCAGCGGATGAAACAATGGGCGACGGCGGCGGGCACATTGCGATAGAACGCTACACTGCGTACGTCCAGGGAACGGTCGAATCCAATGATATCCGGCCGGACGGTAGGAACGATATCCAGTACCGGTTGGATATGAAAACGAGCTTTAACACAGGAATGACGTCTCCCGCTGACACAGTGCCGCACAAGATGGTCTTTGGGTTCCAACACGATGAAAATCTGACATGCGTAAATATCGAGGATCTAGGTCCTATTCACTTAACGCGACCTGGATATTCGAAGACGGCATTGGGGCCGG
>CAYNEO010000080.1:5649-7841 GCA_964396245.1 uncultured Ignavibacteriales bacterium | reverse complement strand
ACACACTGCAAAATCACCTCAAAACCGATGGTGAATCCGACCCCGCTCCCTTAGATAGAAGCCTTTGCAGTTGCGTCGGGTGTTGCACACCGGGGACGGGTGTCACCCGACGCATAGGAAGAACGAGCCATACGGGAAAAAAGAAAAATGAAGAAACGAACCCATTTCATCAACACCTTCCGAGCACCGAAGCTGCCACGCAAACTGCTGTCACCCAATTCATTATGGTCACACGAAGGCTTGCTCGGCCGGAAAAGTGCGCCGTGCCGCAAAACCCATTTTAACTACAAAAACCGCTCCAACATCGCCGGTACTACCTGGCACTCGAAACCCTGGCTCCTGAGCTTGTAGCCCATCTGCCGGTTAACCGCCAGAATCGGCTCGTTGACCGCGCGCATCTCCGACGAGACATACTCGTTGGCGGGGAAATCCTCGCCCACTTTGACGAACAACGCCGCCTTGAGCCATTTCGACAGCCCTCTCCCCCGGTAGTCGCGTGCGATCCCGGTCATGGCCTGGTACATGTCGCGTGGATTGTCGGCACTGATCACGCCGTTGGTATGCCCGACCACCCGATCATCGGTATCCGCGAGAGCGCAGATATACAAATGAGTATTATTGGCTTTCCGCTGAGCCTCCCGTTTGCGGACTTCGGCCGCGGTCATGGTGAACGGCCAGAGCTCCTCGCTCTCGCGCGGCATGTCCCCGGAGAATTGACGGTACAGTTCTATATAGTCATCCATGTACCGGTCCGGGACGTCCTCGAAAAACACCAGCCTGAGCGACGGAAACCGTTTCGGGTACGTCTCGAGCCACTCTCGTATGAGCGCGACATTGGCGTCCTTCCGGGACAGGCGGTAGCTGTCCATGCGGTTGAGTCTTTTGGCCCCGAGCGCGTCGGCGACAGCAACAGTCCGTGGATTGGTAGCCATTATCCGGGTATCGGCAATCCTGTTCGCCCTGAAGAACGGCGCCAGATTACGCGCGAGAACGACGGCGAACGGTCCGGGGTCAACATCGGGAAGAATGTCACAACCGATGAAACCGAACGGCGTGGGACTCTCCGGGCCGAAGACATTGCAGACAGCCCACCCGACAAGGCAGTCTCCGTCGCGGATGACCATATCGAAGTAGTGACCGTCGAGGCGCAGGCGGTTCAGAGTTCGGCGTTTCATTTCCTCGGCCGAGCGCGAGAACAGCATGGATCCGAAACGGTTTTTGAACTCGATCATCAGGTCAAAATACTGCTGCCAGACAGCATCGTCGAACGCGGGATCATCGATATGCAATGCAGTCAACATAGTTATGCTCTCCCTGGCCGATGCACGATGTTCGTTGATTGTGAGGTTGCGCGGCATTCCACGGCCGGCCTATATTACAGGCGTGGATCTCGTGACATATGAATATCTAATAGGAGAGAGACATGCGCAAGCTTGTTTTGCTGGTCTGCATGTATGCCCTGTCGGCCGCGGCGCCCGCATCGGCGGGTATGATTCCTACTCTGGAGTCGCCGTCGGGACAGTTCGGGTTCTACCCGATTTCGAACGAGATATCGGTTTACAAGAATGTCGATGATTCCGGCGAGGACCGGGGCCGGACGATACAACTGGTCCTGATCAACGCGTTCAAGGTGTGGACGACATTCAATTTCGAGTTCACGGCCGATTATAATCATGACCTGACACCCGGGATGGAGAACGACCACTATGTCGAACTGTCCCTGGTGAAGCACCTCACGCCGTTTTTTAGCCTGAATGTCCAGCGGGTGCTGTCGTCGTTCGAACCGGAGCCGGTGAACCAGTTCGGCTTCAGGCTGAGTTTCTGAGGCTGATGTAACTCGCCGGTCGACAGGCTGTTAGTCGCGGCGAATAACATGTACAATTCGGACCAAAAAGGAAACTTTGCCGGGACGGAATCGTTATAATCAGTGCCGGGATTGAATATTCCGGCCGATGGTATATATTACCAGTGGATCTTTGACAAGTGAAGAGCGGTTGCTGACCAACCGATCTTCGTTACCCTGTCGACAGACAGGTCCTTCCGATATGGGGGTGACCAGGTTTCGACGGGTGTCGTGAGCTTGCCACGGTTGAATATTCCGGCCGGTGGTAAGTACTAGATGTAGTTCTTTGACAATTGAAGAGCGGTTGCTGACCAACCGATCTTCGTTACCCTGTCGACAGACAGGTCCT
>CAYNEO010000080.1:0-5549 GCA_964396245.1 uncultured Ignavibacteriales bacterium | reverse complement strand
CCCTGTCGACAGACAGGTCCTTCCGATATGGGGGTGACCAGGTTTCGACGGGTGTAGTGAGGAGTTGTCAGCGTGCCGGGGATGTCTGGAGCCTCGATAACAAACCGGGCAAAAACCAATACTTGGCGAATACAATTACGCCATGGCTGCCTAATTAAGGCAGCTCGTTGTACCTGGCCCCAGGTCTCCAGGGTCGGGCTACAGCGTCGTTAAAGGAGACTCGGCTGTTCGACGCCGCTAAGGGCAGCTTAAATTCAGCGGCTAGTTTCGCCGGTGGCCTGTCTTTCGGCAGCCGTCGAAGCGAATATATTATAGAGGGACTACGCACGTAGACGGCAGCTTGGCGTTACACTCGGACGGGGGTTCGATTCCCCCCACCTCCATTAATATAACTCATTATAATACAATAGCTTACAAACCGGACGGGGGTATTATACCCCCCACCCCTGCCTTTGTAAGCATATATCCCCCAATAACACTGAATAACGTAACACCATTTTGGTCACGATTTGGTCACAATGCCTGGAGGCGATTCTGCTCAAACTGGGCTATGTCAATATGGAACAGTGTCTCTATTATCGTTGACAAATTGGCTCTTGTCGGCTATATTTATAACCGAACGACTGAATATGGAGTGTGAGTGTGCCAAGGAAGAAACAAGAACCTCCCCGTGGACCGATGATTCATATCCGACTTGACGAGACAACACACCGCAAGCTCAAAGTACAAGTAGCTCAACTAGGCACCACAATCCAATACCTGGTCGCTGATTTGGTTCGCCGGGAGGTTGGTGAATCTGACAGACCTAAGAAGAAAAAAACTGACATCTTGAGCTACAGATCATCCTGAACCACCAATAAGGAGTCGTCTGATGCGTTTCTCATTGCGAATCTTGTTCCCAATTGCCACAATATTTTTTCTTTTTATAACCATCATACTATGCCCTACAAACACTCACGGGGAAGTATATGTCAACATGCTCTGGGATGATCACTATCAGAGCTACAGAGTAAAAGTACTTAGTGAGGATGATGGTATCACATTTGACCGGGACTATCAGAACGCCTACGGTGCTGCGCATAACCTTGATCCGGGGCCGCCGTTCATTGTTGAGTCCAGTATCCTTTCCAATGGAGCCATAACTTTTGAATCGGGAAGTTTCGATCCCACAAATCCGTTTCTTATAAATGTTCAGATAGGTGAAAACCATGAGGGCCTGATCAGCGGCGGCGGCGGAGTCAATTTCATCGGTACGCCGCTGGACCCGATCCGGATCGAAGGAACCTACAAGATTCAATGCGGAGTTGACTACGAGTACAACAGCTTTCAATGGATAAACACCGAGTTCAGGTGCACCTACAGTGATATCGTCAGGAACAGCTTCCCATTCACCGCTTCCGGCTGCTCGGCCCTAATTGAAAACTGCTACTTTCCCGATTACTCCGAACCGTTCTCCTACCTCTTAAACCTGCTTGATTTCGGTAATGAGAAGAGTTGCATCGTCACCATACGGAACTGTCGGTTTGAACGCTTTGATTTTCCCAATCAGATCTATCCGATCATTGTGCGCGACGCTGCTGAGTTCACGCTTGAAGACTGCCATTTCGAAGATATCAGCTATTGGGAGAGTGATGGAAGCGGTCTTATCGATATTCGCAATTGTGGTATCAAGTCCATAAAAGGCAACACCGCCCACAATGTCGATCAGAGCAAACTGTATATGGTCGGGGCTCGGGTGGAGGACTCGACCTTCATCCGCTGCTCCGAAAGCCTGCCTATTATCTCCAGCACGATAACGGTCGATCCGGGAGCGGCGCTGGCGGTCGGGAAGGGGTCGTTGATCAAGTTCTTGGTCACCGGCGGCTTCGATGTCGGCGGGCGACTGTATATCGACAGTACCATCCTCACTTCAGCTGCAGATGACGAGTACGGTGGCGATACTGATACAAAACCACAGCCTGATCCGTTTGTGGCAAACTGGATGACAGGAGGCAGTGGGATCATGATCGACTCAAATGCGACCGCCGAAATCAGAAGGACTCTGATTCGTTATCCCCGGAGTGGGATACACTCGTTTGGCGGTCTCACTCTAGACGGTGTGACTATTGAGAACAGCTGGTATTCCGGAGTGGTGTTGCGAGGAGCAGGCGCACACAACTACGACATCTCCAATACTACCATTCAACACATTACTCGTCTCGATCCATTCTCGGCTGCTATTTACTTTGAGAATAGGACAGCTTATCATCAGACATTGAAGTTGAATAACGTGAGTCTGTTTGATAACGTGGTGGATGGAGTCGAAGTCTTTTACTTGGAAGGCGCACCGACAAGTATCGAGTTGAATGATTGCCACATTTCTAACAATGCAGGATACGGTATTGTCTTTCCGATAGATAATGATCTGGTGTCGATAGATATCCATCGCTCGGTGTTTGTAGGTAACAACTACACAGCGATCCGAGGTATCGATGCCTACGGTACCGGTGTCCCGATCACGATAGATAATAACGTTCTAATTGGCAATGGGCTCAACCAGTACGGGACGTATCCATACGGGATTCATCTGTCCGGAGGTGAGGCGACGATTGTCGGTAACACGATTATTGACAATGGAAATATCGGGATTTTGGTTGGTGGGCTGGACAACATTGAGCAGTGTGTGGTGGCCAATAATCTTATTGTGGGTCAGGCCGAATATGGTCTATACAAGTCGGACGACGGAGCGCCGATTGTGGTTGGTAACAATTTCTGGAACAATGGAAATGAAACCCAAGAACTTCTCTACGAGGGACCTGATGGAAGGATATACACTGTCGACGACCTCCAGGCCCTCGGTGGTGATTTCGTAACTAATATCAATGTCGATCCAGGACTGTTGCCGGAGATTTTCGGCCAGATCGATACCGTGATTTACGACAGCCGCAGTGGGTTGTCGAAGCTTGTTGATGCCTTGGGGAGCTTCCCGTCGGCCGAGACACTAGTCAGCCATCTAATTTGTCCCGATACATCCAACCCTCGCTGGCACCCGATCTGGAATGTCTCCGGCGATACCCTGATAATTCTGGGCGATATTAGAGACCATGCCGACACTGGTTCTACCTATCGCATACTTGATTATCATTTTTCGGAAACGTCGCAGCTTATCGACGCCGGTTTCACGTCACAGACTCAGGAGATGTTTGATATCGACGGTGAGGCGCGGATACTCGACGGTGATGAAAACGGCAGCATGCTGGTGGACGTCGGTGCGGACGAATACAATCCGAGTGCATCCTCGGAAGGCATCCGGGTCCACGAGCCGTCGAGCGAGAAACTCTTGATGAGCTACACGACTTTCAATATCCAGTGGCAGGCGCCGGACAGCGTGACATTGGTAGACATCGCTTACAACACGTCATACGATCCGGCCCACCCGGACGACAACTGGAGTACAATTGCGGCCGGCACCGACGCTTCATCTGGGTACTATTCCTGGGAGGTTCCGCCGTATGAGTATTCGATGGATTGCCGGATCCGCGTGGTAGCGACGGCTCACCCCGGCCTGGTCGGAATGAGTGCGCCGTTCAAGATCAAACACTATGGATTGTCCCGCGTGAGCGATGACAGCCACCTGCTCAGCTATGCTCACCCTGACGATAGTTGGCAATTCCCCAATGACTCAGCGAACATGTGGCCGCAAGAGGCATGGGTCGACTATATGAACGTACAGGACACCATTACCGGTTTTCAATATCCACTCGAGTTCGCCGACTTGGCCGCGACGCCGTCGGATTTCCCGAGTTGGCCGACTTTCGTCGAGGCCTTCGGGTTCGACGCATGCTACTTTGACTACTGGCTGGGTCCGCAATACCGGCCTTCGGCGGTTCTAAGATGGGGAGCGATCAAGCACGCCTGGAACGGCTCATGCTTTGGCTTGGCCATCACCAACCTGATGGCGTATCAGGACTCGGCATCGTTTGCCGCCCGCCCCGAAATCGGAACCTTTGATCTGTTGCACAATCTGACAATGACCACCGGCCGCAGGAGCTTGATCAACCGGTATTATACCTATCAATTCGGCAATGTAAACATTGACCACATGAATACGGCACGTTCCCGGACGCCGTCCGAAACGCTAAACGATCTTAAGGGTTTATTCAGTGTGCTCTCAGTCTCGGGTGGCGATCGCATACTCACCCTTTGTGATACGAGCGAGGTCAACAATCAGGGATGTCACTCGGTTACGCCGTATCTGCTCGACCGGGTCAGCAAGGAAGACAATACCTGGTCGCTTCTGGTCTACGACAACAACGTGCCCAATGACTTTCCAACGGTAGAGATCGATGCCAAGAACGGAAGTTGGACGTACGCTCAGTTGGGTTGGGCCGGGGACAAGCTCTTCTTTGTCGAGGATTCCCTGTCTCACTATTCCGACCCGGCGCACATGACGGCAGCTCAGAGGGCGCTGCCTCCAGTGGCTGCTTCCTCAAGTGACTATCTCGAAATGTACATTGCTCCGAGTGATTCCGTCCGACTGGAGCTTGGCACCCTGGCTATCGGCAAGTACAACGACTCGCTCTTTTGCAACGTACCCGGAGCCATGCCGATCATCCCCAGGGCCGATGGTCCGGGCGAGCCGATCGGATACATTGTACCCGCCGGCAACTGGTCGTGCCGGTTGGCGGGTTCCGGTGAGGACTATGCACATCTGACCGTATTTAATGATGACGTTATCATGGCCTATCGCCGTGACAGTGTTGGAGCGAATGATGTGGAGCAGGTTGATATACGGGGTGGCGACGGGATGCATCTGGATAATCCTGACGGAGCGGTCCGCACGTGCGACCTTGACTTTGTCGTTGTCCAGCCCGATCGCGAGCAACACTTGGCGTTGGGTGATCTGCAAATACCGGCTGCCGACTCGGTTGCTCTCGAACTGACTCCGACCAACGGTCTGCGCCTGGCTAATTTTGGTGCGGCGTCATCGTATGATCTCGTCATCAGGGATCTTGGCGGACCCGAAATGAAAGAATTCATACACTTCGATATCGCTGTCGGAGCCAACTCTGAGCAGCATCTCGTACCCAACTGGAACAATGTGAGTGAAGCGCAGTTGATGGTCATTGTCGATGATGGTATCGATGGGGTCATCGACGACACGCTCTATCTCTCTAATGGCTCACCGTTGGACGTTGAGGATGATCATGGTTCGCTTCTGCCCTATCGCTTTGAGCTGTCTCAGAACTACCCCAATCCGTTCAACCCTGCAACAACGATTGAGTATAGCCTGCCAAGACGAAGCAGTGTGAGGATCGATGTTTTCAATCTCCTTGGCCAAAAAGTGCGAACACTGGTTGATCGAGAAGAATCGGCAGGAGCTTATTCCATAACTTGGGATGGTACGAGTTCTACCGGTGAAGCTGTTTCAACCGGGGTGTACTTATATCGATTCCAAGCTGACGATCACGTCGAGACGAAGAAGATGCTGTTGCTGAAATGACCAATAAAAAGTGGTCACAATTTGGTCACAATACGGTGTAAGTCCTTGTGCCACAACGCGAGTATGG
>CAYNEO010000079.1:0-8508 GCA_964396245.1 uncultured Ignavibacteriales bacterium | reverse complement strand
CACTGACAGCGAGTGTCAGTGGAACCCCTATCTTGCGGGCAGGATATCGCGGCGAGAAATGCAGCGCATTAAACAGTGCCGCGATTTGCTTATTCATTGCAGACATTGTACCTCGGACACCATAATCGGGAGGACGAAACGATGATTTCCGATGAGACTGAGGCCATTCTGGCCACCGTGGCCGTGATTAGAGAGAGGCTCGACCGGTTGCCGAAAGAAGGCTGGAACAATGACCGTTATCGACTATATCAGGACTGCATGAATCGGCTCGCCTGTTTCGAAACCAACGCCGTGATAATCCGGCACGATGTTCAGCGGCTGGCAGGTAGCAAGTAGCCGAACTGTCCTGTCGATACGGACCGCCAACGGCCGTCGGCGTTTCAAGTGCCCGGCCCGCACGGTTATTGACCCATCGAAAGTCTCCAGGTTATTCCAACAGTCATATAGAAAATACGGGTGATTTACGCCGCCGGCCACATCTCTCCTGCCTTCATGCTCTTTGATTCACCCGCTGCGGTGCCGGAGCACCGCTCGACCCCCTTGGAAAGGCTGAGCAGTGCCAGCCGCAAGTACGCCGCTATACCGCGCCATAATCTCACTGTTCGGTTGACAACGGCGACACTTCAGTCTATTTTTAAGACGAAGAGGGCACAGACGCCGCACACTCGTCTGGCAAAAATCCGGCTGTGTCAGCCGGCAAGACACAAAAGTACGCCCGGACCATTAGCACTTCCGGACAGTCGTGCCGGGCTCGCAGCAGGATTCATCGTATCTGTGTGATTCACAGCAATCGTGGTGATTATACATGTGTCACAGGAGGTTCAAGATGTGGTCGCATATCCGAATTACGCCGCTTCTCGCAGTCATACTGTTCGAGGTGGTCCCGTCGACCGTCCTCGGTGAGACAACACCGCTGATAAATACGCTTTACGCGGTTACGTTGGCTGATACACTTGAAGTTCATGGCAGGCTCGAAGGTGTCATGGAGGAACCGATCGCATGCCAGTGCGGAGTTACCTACGGTTTTTCATTCTTCCTGAAGCAATGCGACGGAAGCGCGTACGATATTCCGCTTGTCAGCGATGCCGCCCTCCTTCAGCCTTATGTTGGGATGGAGGTGTATTGCCGGGGGACTGTTGTGACCTGCGGCTATGAGAACTGCCCCCACCTCAATGTAACCAGCGTGGCAGCCGATCCTTGCGTCTACACCCCCCGTGCCTGGTATGTTCACCCTGATAGTTCCGGCGACGCTCCAACAATCCAGGCGGCGATTGATTCGGCCTCAAAGCACGACACCATTATCGTGTCCTGCGGCACATACTATGAACATGATATTGAACTTAAGTCAGGCATCATTCTCCGTAGCGAAACCGGGTTGGCGAGTTGTGTTGTGATCGATGCCGGCGGACAGGGGCGGGTACTGTATGCCGAGCACTGCGATACCACTACCCGTATTGCCGGTTTCACCTTGCGAGGCGGAAATCTGCCGGACGAATACCCGACCAGCGTGGGTGGCGGGATGTGGTGCCTCTTTTCCTCTCCCCGAATAACCAGTTGCGACTTTGTCGATAATGCCGCGGCCATCAACGGCGGCGGGCTGTTCATATCGGGCGGCGGCGGACCCGGCTGGGAGCCGGCTTCACCGACAATTACCAACTGCAACTTTATCAACAATTCGGCCCAGAACGGCGGTGGGGTCAATTTCTACCAGGGAGCCTACCCATATATAGAAAATTGCATCTTCACCGGTAATACTGCCGAAGAAGGCGGCGGCATGACGGCCTGGTCGTTCGATGACGACTCGGCTCGTGTCGTTGGCTGTTCATTCACCGGAAATTCCTGCACCAGCCATGGTGGCGGACTCTTCATCACGGCCGCCAACCTTACGATGTTCTCAAACCCAGTCATCTCGAACTGCGATTTCGACGAAAATACGGCCGGACTGATGGGTGGTGCTATCTGCTGTTTCCGGTGTTACTCGCCCGCAATTCGTCAGACGTCGTTCTCCAACAACACGGCCGATTACGGTGGCGGCATCGGCTGTGACAATTCCAGCGCTGTCATATCCGAATGCGTATTCGAGGGGAACAGTGCCCTGGTCGACAATTATCTGGGTGGAGCAGGCGGCGCTTTGTATTCGTCTCAGTCACAGCCACCTCTGACAGGCTGCGTTTTTGACAGTAACTACGCCGACAACTACGGAGGTGCGGCACACCTTATATCCGGGTCACATCTGGATATAACCGATTGTGTTTTCTCACGTAACACGTGTGCCTGGTTCGGCGGCGCCATACTTTGTAATTCGTCATCACCCCATCTGACAAATTGCACATTTGCAGCCAACGGTGCCGGCATCACGGGAGGAGCGCTTTGCTGTGATGGCCTATCCTCGTTGACGATAGAACGAACGGTTATCGCATTCTCGACCGCGGGCGGTGGCTTCACATCTCCGGATCCCGTAAGGCCGACTCCTGCCCTCGAATGTGTCGATATCTACGGGAATGCCGGTGGGGACTGGACCGATTTCATTGCGGCCCTGGCAAACACAAACGGCAACTTTTCGCTCGATCCGGAATTCTGCGATGCTGACAATCGCGACTTTCGGGTCATGACATCGTCACCTTGCGCCGCGTCCAACAACAGCTGCGGAAGTATTATCGGGGCACTCGAGTCCGGCTGTGGTTCCTGCTGCGGCCTGTATACCGGGGGCTACACGGGAAACATCGACTGTGATGTTGAAGGATTCCTGTCATTGAGTGACATCACCACGCTCATCGCACACATTTACCTGACACATCAGCCGCTGTGCTGCCCGGACAACGCGAATGTGGATGGCGACGCAGAGAACCTGTTGACCCTGAGCGATATCATGAGACTCATCGACAACGTCTATATCAATCATACGCCGACGGCGCCGTGCCCGTAGGTTGGATGAGTCGCCATACACAGGTGGACCATTTCGATCAAAAGCAGGTTAAATCTGTCCGAAAATTGAGCTTTCATAATTCAGGGTTGCGGACTATATTGTCCATAGCGAAGCCAGTGATGTCAAAGAGGGGTACTCAGGGAGGATATGGTCATGGCATACACGTCACGAATTATAATTATCTCTGTATTTCTGCTATTTGACGCGTTTCCAAGTTCTTACGGCGCGGACGAGCCGGAGCACACGCTGCTGACAGCCCACTCGCCCACCGAAGCGGCCGGGGTGCCGACTACCATTAATGATTTCTTTTTACCAGGCTCTCAGCCCGGCGAATCCGGCAATTTCGAGATGCCCGACAAATGCGATAACTGCCACGGCGGCTATGACATAGCGGTGGAACCGGCATTCAACTGGCGCGGAAGCATGATGTCGCAGGCCGCCCGGGATCCGCTGTTCTACGCCTGTCTGGCAATTGCCAATCAGGACGCACCGGAGAGCGGCGACCTGTGTATTCGCTGCCACACCCCCGGCGGATGGCTGAGCGGCCGTTCAACGCCCACTGACGGCTCTGCCCTGACAGCGAACGACCGCGAAGGAGTCATGTGCGATTTCTGCCACCGGCTCGTGACGCCGACGCCATTGGGGGTTAACCCGTATCCGGACGATACCGCATATACCAACAATGTCTATTCGCTGGACCAGGCATACCTGGCGACCATAACGGAAATCCCCCCGACCGAAGCCAACGGCATGTATGTTGTTGATGCCGATATCACCAAGCGCGGCCCGTACATCGAGACAGTCGCCCGGCATCAGTTCTATTATTCGCCCCTGCACCCTGAAGCGTCACTGTGTGGGACCTGTCACGATGTCAGCAATCCTGCCTTTGCCCGGGACTCGGAGGACAACTATGTTCCCAATGACCTGGATCAGCAGGCGCCCGATTTCGATCCCTATACAATGTTCCCCATTGAGCGTACGTACAGTGAATGGCTGATGAGTGCATACAATACGCCGGAAGGAGTCTATGCCCCGCAGTTCGGCGGTAACAAAGATACGGTACGGACCTGTCAGGATTGCCACATGCGCGATATCACCGGCGAGGGCTGCAATAAAAACGACGCTCCCATCCGAACCGACCTGCCGTTCCACGACATGACTGGCGGCAATACTTTCATCCCGCTGCTGATCGAGGACGTTTTCCCGGGGGAAGCCGACCTGGCAGCGCTCGACTCGGGTGTCGTGAGGGCAACGTCGATGCTTGAGGCGGCTGCTTCCCTCCAACTTGCAAATGAGGATCAGGCCAGCAGCCACGAATTAACCGTGACGGTCACCAACGAAACCGGCCATAAACTGCCCTCCGGCTATCCCGAAGGCCGTCGAATCTGGCTGAACGTGCGCGCATATAATGCAAGTAATGACCTTATATACGAATCCGGGGCCTACGATACGTCGACCGGTGTTCTCACCCATGACGCCGATGCCAAAATCTATGAGATAAAACCGGGAATATCAGACGGCCTGAGCCCGGTAGTGGGTTACCCGGCCGGTCCCTCGTTCCATTTTGTCATCAATAACGAGATATATTCGGACAACCGCATCCCGCCGCGCGGCTTCACGAACGCCAATTACGAGACAATCCAGTCACCGCCGGTGAATTACACTTACGCCGACGGGCAGTACTGGGACGAAACCGACTACAGCATTCCCGGCTCAGCTGCTCGCGTTGTTGTGACGCTGTACTATCAAACAACCAGCAAGGAATATGTCGAGTTTCTCCGCGACGAAAATCAAACGAATGACTGGGGCGACGTATTCTACGATCTCTGGTCAACCAACGGGAAGTCGGCGCCGGTAGTCATGAATATCGACTCGCTCGAACTGACACCGATAGCCGGCAATCAAGCTCCAATTCTCGCAACTATCGGGTCGAAGTCCGGCAGTGAAGGCCAGTTGCTTTCCTTCCGCGTTTCTGCGACCGATCCTGACGGCACCACGCCGCACCTCTCGGCCTCTCCCCTTCCCGACGGAGCCGTCTTCACTGACAGCCTGAATGGGTCGGGCTCGTTCGAATGGACGCCGACATATGATCAGGCCGGCAGCTACTCGGTGATTTTCTACGCCGAGGATGATTCTCTGGCGGTTGACAGCGAGGTTGTCTCAATTACGATACAGAATGTCAACCGGCCGCCGAGTCTCGATCCGATTGATCCGCAGACAGTCGCTGAAGGCGACACGCTGTTGTTGACCGTTACCGGCAGCGATCCCGATGGCCAGCAAGTCAGCCTCTTTGCCTACAACACGCCGGCCAACTCAGAGTTTGTGGACAACGGCGACGGCACCGGGCTGTTTACGTTCACGCCGGATTACAGTCAAGCAGGCGGATACACGGTGACCTTTGCCGCTTCCGATGGAATAGCGGCCGACAGCCAGGCCGTTGCCGTCACTGTCACCAATACTAACCGGCCGCCGGTGCTGGCTGAAATCGGCCCGCGAAGTATCCAGGCCGGTGACACGCTTTCCTTCACCGTCACAGCCACCGACCCGGACAACGATTCCCTTGTCCTCTCAGCTTCGACGTTGCCATCGAACGCAACATTCACCGACAATGGCGACGGGACGGCTCAATTCGATTGGCCGACGCAACTCACCGATGTCGGCGATCACCCGGTACTCTTTATCGCCGATGATCTGACGCTGGCGGATTCGGAACTGGTGACTATCTCGGTCCTCGAGAGCAATGAGCCGCCCGTGCTCGATTCAATCGGCCCGAAGGATGTTGATGAGAATACGTTGGTCACGTTTACTGTGTCGGCGTCAGATCCCAACGGGACAACTCCGGCCCTGACTACCTCGGCGCTTCCCGAAGGAGCTTCATTCGACAACCACAATGATGGCACAGCGACATTCTCGTGGACACCCGGGTTTGATCAGGCGGGAATCTATCCAGTGGTCTTCTACGCCTCCGACGGTGAGTTCACGGACTCCGAGCAGGTGGCGATTACGGTCAATGACGTCGACCGGCCACCGGTGCTCGACGCGGTTGGAGATAAGCTGGCTGTGGTCGGCGAGACTCTGTCGTTCACGCTGTCAGCGCATGACCCCGATGGCGACAGCGTGGCCATCCACGGCAGCAATCTTCCGACAGGGGCATCCATTACCGAGACCGGATGGAACGCGGGCACCGCACGCTATGAAGCGCTGTTCGAGTGGACACCGGTTGCCACTGACACCGGAACCCACCCCGATATCGGCATCATAGCCGATGACGGCAATTTGCAGGATGACGAGTTTATCAGTATCTCGGTCAGCGCCGGCTCCTGTTGCGGGTTATACACGGGCGGTTACACGGGAAATACCGACTGTAGCACTGATGGGGAGCTCAACTTGAGCGATATCACCGTGCTGGTTGATCATGTTTACCTCTCTCACAAGGCGCTGTGCTGTCCGGAAAACGGCAATGTGGACGGGAGCACCGACGGCGAGATCACACTCAATGATATCACCCGTCTCATCGATAATGTCTATGTCAGCCAGACTCCAACGGCGCCGTGCCCGTAATGGTCGCGAGTTGGGTTTCCTAATATCGATGAAAAACCCCCGGCTTTTCGTGGAGCCGGGGGCTTTTGTATTTGAGCGATTATTCTACCGCTTCATTGACTGCACATCGGCTCACCACCCCCGAGGTAGACATGGCTTATCAAACCAGTGATATCGGCAAGGGTAATCTCCCCGTCGGTCGAGCTGTCGGTATTGGCCGCCTGCCTGATGACCGATAGCTTGCCTCCCAGGTAAACGAACTCGATCATCTCGGTGATATCGCCCAGGTCAACAGTGTGGTCGCCATTTAGGTCGCCGCAGAAATAGTTCGTCAGCACCGCAACGTCATTGGAGCCGCTGTTGGCCACGGCGAGGTCCAGATCGCCGTCCAGATCGAAATCCCCATACGCTATCGCCCGTGGCTTGTCACCAGTAAAACTGGCAGTAAGCGTTCTAAACGAGAAATGCTCTTTCCGGAGATTCACCAGTATCCGTACGGCTCCCACCTCGACATCGGCAAAAGCGAGATCATCGTAACCGTCGGCATTAAGATCAGCTGCCACGACCGAGTTCGGTTTGTTCGGAATCCACGGTCCGCTGGACGAAAATTGAAACAGCCCGTCTGTGTTAAGCATGCAAACCACGGGCATTCCTTCGGTAACTCTCGCAAGCACCAGGTCAGCGTATTCATTACCATTGAAATCCCCTGCCGCCAGATCCGTCGCCCCGCTCCCAAGCCTGTTTTCCTCGACATCCGGGAAAGACCCGGCCCCGTCGTTTCTGAATATGTATGTCGCATATTCGTACGAGCCCACCGCGAAGTCGGTATAGCCGTCGAGGTTGAAATCAGCCGTGCAGATACCGCTAGGAGTCCACCGAACAGGATGATCGACCGGCGCCTGAAACGTTCCGTCTCCGTTGCTGCGCACTATCGAGACCACCCGGGAGAGGTCCTGGCTGACAATGATATCCGATCCTCCGTCAGTAAGTTGGGTAACCGCAACTGCACACACCCCGGAGTGAACCGGGATTTCGGTTTGACTCGTAAATGTCCCATCACCCCCGTTCCATAGGACCGAGAGCATGTCGGCGAACCGGTCGGCGACAACCAGATCCGCGTAATTGTCACTGTTGAGGTCGCCCGCGGCGATGTCGATTGGAGCCTCCCCGGCCGTATAAGTGACAGCCTCCAGGAACGCACCGGCACCGTTGTTGATGAGAATCGATACGGCATTCGACGCCGAGTCAGCCGTTGCGAGATCGAGAAAGCCATCGTTATTGAAATCGAAACATACGATTCCGGTCGGCGCGTCCCCGACCGGGTAGAAAACGGCGGCATCGTAGACCGGCTGAGCCGCAAACAGCGGCAATGCCAACAGGATGAGACCGCCGAAACACAACAAACCCCTTGAAACCATTCCTCTACCTCCCTTGAGCCACCGGCGTCCGGAAAGAGCGCGAGCGATTTGTGATGAACCGACGAGCGCCGGATTTATTGAGACTTGATGTGAACTTCCCGGGTGTCGGAATCCCTTGATATTCCCATATACAAAATATGGACAGGGCGGTCCAGCGTCAAGAAAAAAACCCGGCGGCGAGGGGCAAGGACCGAGTATCTATTTCCTCAATTCGTCAAGCTTGACCCACTCCCCCTTGCTGTTGTTGAACCGCCAGAATGACCAGCCGTTGACAATACGACCGCGTGCGGCCTTTCCCGCCATCGATGGAGAGTTATAGAGGGCATTATTGAACTTTATGACTCCCCCTTTGCGAACTGAGGCATAAAAGCTCTTGCCTTTGTACGTCCCCCGGATACGGAAGGCCTTCTTTGCGTATGGTGCAAGGGACGGTGTCCGTTTTGATGTCGCGGCTGTCCTGCGAGTGCGGCGGACAGGTTTGTTGCGAGCCGTTTTCTTCTTCTCTCGGCCAAACAGATCGGACCGTTGGCGCATCTGCTCGTCGGCTATGGTTTTCTCGAGCAGTTTGATCAGGTTGTCCGACTTTGGCAGGCGGCCTCTCGCTGAATTGCCGGCGGGGTTGGC
>CAYNEO010000078.1:1697-8943 GCA_964396245.1 uncultured Ignavibacteriales bacterium | reverse complement strand
CCTCTACGGCACCGAGGATGCCATGATCCGTCTCGATATGTCGGAATACATGGAGAAATTCTCCGTCTCACGTTTGATCGGCGCGCCGCCGGGATATGTCGGCTACGATGAAGGCGGCCAGTTGACCGAGGCGGTCCGACGCCGCCCGTACGCGGTCGTTCTTCTCGACGAAATTGAAAAGGCCCACCCCGAGGTATTCAACATTCTTTTGCAGGTCCTCGATGATGGCCGCCTGACCGATAACCAGGGACGTACGGTTTCGTTCAAGAATGTCATCCTGATCATGACTTCGAACATCGCCGCTGAATACATTCAGAAGGAATCCGAGAACCTGACCGACATCAACCGCGAAGTCGTCTACGATAACATGAAGAAGGGCGTGCTCGAGACACTGCGGAGAACACTACGGCCGGAGTTCCTCAACCGTATCGATGAAACGATCGTCTTCTCGGCGCTTACCAACGATGAGATCAAGGGTATCGTCCGACTCCAGCTCGATCGTTTTGCGGAACTGCTAACCGAACGTGACATGTCTCTGAAAGCCACCGATGCCGCTATCGAGCATATCGCCGAGTCCGGTTACGACCAGACATTTGGCGCCCGGCCCATTAAGCGCTTTATTAACAAGCACTTAAATCAACAGGTGGCGCGCATGATCCTCGCCGGCACGCTCAAACCCGGCGACATCGTAAAAGTGGACTATTTTGGGAACAAATGGGAGATTTCGGCAGTTAAAAAAGCAAAAGGCGAGGCAGCCAGGACAGGACAACCGGGCTGACAACCTGACTGACAACCGGCCGACAACTTAGATTGACATACAGTATTTGCTTTTGTTTCTCCTTCCAGCGGCGAGCTTTCAACAGCCCGCCGCTGTTTCATTGTGGGTAGCTTCCCATTGCCGCACCCGAAACCATCGTGTAAACTATCTGTTTGATATGACAACAGACACGGAAAGGCCCCGCTGAAAATGCCATACGAGAATCTCGGAGACTATCGCCTCTATTACGAAGAATATGGCGTCGGTGAACCCGTTGTTTTCCTGCATGGCTTTACCCTCGACCTGCGGATGTGGGCGGCGCAGGCGGAATATCTTGAACCCGACTACCACGTGATCCTCCTCGACGCCAAGGGTCATGGCCTTTCCGACGCCTCCGAGACCGGTTACAGCCGCGACGACAGGGTAGAGGACCTGCGGCGGTTTGTTGATGCCGTCGGAATCGAGCGATTTCATCTCGTCGGTCTCTCAATGGGCGGCTCTACCGGCATCGGCTTCGCACTAAAATACCCGGAGCGACTTCTGTCACTCACCCTGGCCAGCACCGGTGCCGCCGGATGGGATGTCGGCAAGAAGATCTCGCACCTCGACTCACTCGCCCGCACAAAGGGTCTGGAAGCAACACGCGAAAAGTGGAAACAGATGAGCCTCGTGTGGTACAAGGATGACCGCGAGGATATCCGCCGCCTGATGGAAGAAATGATCAACGACCATTCCGGTGCGGTATGGATGGACCCGATGCGCGGCAAACATCCACGTACCAGGGACCTCGACCACGTTCACGACATCAGTGTCCCGACACTCATTCTCGTGGGCGAACTTGACAAAGTCTTCGTGCCGCTTGCTCAGGAACTTCACAAAAGAATCCGTACCAGCGAACTGAAAATCTATGAAAACACCGGTCACATGCTGAATCTCGAGGCCCCGGACCGATTTAACCGCGATGTGAAGACCTTTCTGGATGCCCATGCCAGATGACTCCCGGTAAGATACATCGCTCGAAAATCAAGGCTATTTTGATGAATAAGGTTGTGCCGGACCGATTTTCACATAAAATTGGCTGGATGGAGAATCCCCAACCGGCGAATACAACAGAAATCAAGCTGCTGGAGAGGTGAGTCAATGCAAAAGCACATGGCCCATGTGGCCGTATTCATCTCCGGAAGCGGTACCGGGCTTCAGGCTTTTATCGATGCAGGCAAATCCGGTATACTGAAGGCGAAGATTGCACTCGTCGTATCAAGCCGAAGCGATGCTTTCGGTCTGGAGCGAGCCCGTATGGTCGGCATCGACACCTTCGTCTTCAAAATCAAGAAGTATCCGAAGCCGGAAGAGGCCGCCGATGACCTCCTGCACAGATTACGCGCTCATGAGGTTGACTATATCGCGCTCGCAGGCTACCTTAAGCTTCTTCCCGGCGAGATTGTCCGCGCCTACCGCAACCGGATAGTGAATATCCATCCGGCGCTTCTGCCGCAATACGGCGGCAAGGGCATGTACGGACACCACGTTCATGAAGCGGTGCTCGCCTCCGGGGATACCGAGACCGGGTGCAGCGTGCACCTCGTAAATGAAAAATACGACGAGGGACGGATTCTCGAACAAATCAGGGTGCCGGTAATACCGGGCGATACACCTGACACCCTGGCACACCGGGTTCAGGAGCAGGAACACAAGCTGTACCCTCGTGTTCTTGAAAAACTAATTCAAGGAGAATATAAGCTCGATGACTGATCTAGTGTACGAAACCAATATTACCGAATACCCGCTTTTAAGGCGTGGTAAAGTGCGGGATATCTATGACCTCGGCGATTCGCTGCTGTTTGTCGCCTCCGACCGGATATCGGCCTTCGATGTCGTCATGCCGAACGGCATTCCCGGCAAAGGCAGAGTGCTCACCCAGACCTCGCTGTTCTGGTTCGATTTTCTCAAGCCGATAGTGAAGAGCCACCTGCTGACGGCCGATGTCGATGAGTATCCCGATGATCTCAAGAAGTACCGTGAGCAGCTCGACGGTCGTTCCATGATAGTGATCAAGGCCGAACGGGTCGATGCCGAGTGTATCGTGCGCGGCTACATTTCCGGTTCGATGTGGAAAGAACTCAAGCAGGCGCGCAAGAACGGTTCCAACACCGTTCACGGTTTCGAATTCCCGCCGGATTTGCAGGAATCTCAAAAACTGCCGGAGCCGATCTTTACACCATCGACGAAAAACGACGACGGCCATGATGTCAATATCAGCTACGACGAGCTCGTGAAGATAATCGGCAAGGACACTGCAGAGCTGTGTCGTGACAAGTCAATCGAGATTTACAACGCCGCCGCTGATTACGCTCTCGGCAAGGGAATTATCATTGCCGACACCAAGTTCGAATTCGGTTTCAAGAACGGCGAGTTTCTCCTGATCGATGAAGTACTCTCGCCCGATTCCAGCCGTTTCTGGCCGGTGGACAAATATAAAGTCGGTCAGAGCCAACCATCGTTTGACAAACAGCCGATTCGTGATTATCTCGATACCCTCGATTGGGATAAACGGCCGCCCGCGCCGGATCTTCCGGAAGACGTTGTCACCGCGACGGTCAAGAGATACAATGAAGCTCAGAAAAGACTAACGGGCCGATAGTAGTATGGAAGACAATATGAAAATCAAACGGGCTCTGATCTCAGTGTCCGATAAGACAGGCGTGACCGACCTCGCCGCAAAACTTGCCGAGCTGGGAATAGAAATCATCTCAACCGGCGGCACGCTCAGAAAACTCAAAGAGGCGGGTATCCAGGCGATTTCCGTATCGACCTTCACCGGGTCCCCGGAAGTTCTCGACGGGCGGGTCAAAACCCTGCATCCGAAAATCCACGGCGGCATCCTTTATCTCCGCGACAACTCCAAACACGAGGAGCAGCTGGCGCAGCTCGAATCCAAGGGAATCGATCTGGTTGTGGTGAATCTCTACCCGTTCAAGCAGACCCTGGCTAAGAAGAGCGCGACAGAGGCGGACAAGATCGAGAATATCGATATCGGCGGTCCCACGCTTATTCGCGCCGCCGCCAAGAATTTTTCGTTTGTCACGGTCGTTACCGATCCGGCTGATTACGCCGAGCTGATGGCAGAGCTTGACTCCCAAAAAGGCGAAACCACGCTGGAGTTCCGCCGCCGATGCGCCGGGAAGGCATTCTCCCTGACCGCTGATTACGATACTGCTATCGCCGGCTTTTTCGCTTCCATGGAGGCCGGAACCTCGGGCGAGTATCCGATGCACCTTAACCTGACATACCGCTTTGAGTCGGGTCTCCGCTACGGCGAGAACCCGCATCAGAAGGCCGCCCTCTACGCCGACGATACCTACATGGGGCCGACCCTGCTAAAGGCGAAAATTCTCAGCGGCAAAGAGCTTTCGTACAACAACTACAATGACCTCAATGCCTGCCTCGACATGCTCCTCGATTTCTCCGAACCGTTCGCCTGCGTCTTGAAGCATGCCAATCCGTGCGGCGCGGCCGTCGCCGATACCCTCACTGGGGCCTACAAGCGCGCCTACGAGAGCGACCCGCTTTCCGCCTATGGCTCAATAATCGGGCTGAACAAGGAAGTGGATATCGAAACGGCGAAAGAACTGCACGAAACCTTCTTCGTTGAGTGCATCCTTGCACCCGCCTTTACCGATGAGGCGTTGAAACTGCTCAAGAAAAAGAAAAACCGGCGCTTGTTGGTTCTTCCGCAAATCACGCAGGGAAGACCCCAAAATGGCATCGTGTATCGCTTCATCGCCGGCGGCATGTTGATGCAGTCTGCCGATGACAAAATCACAACCGAGGCTGATCTCAAAGTCGTAACCAAGCGGGAACCGACCCGCGAAGAAATCAAAGATCTGCTGTTTGCCTGGACTATGGTCAAACACACCAAATCAAACGCCATCGTGCTCGTGAAAGACCGCGCCACGGTCGGGATCGGCATGGGGCAGACGTCGCGCGTCGATGCCGGCGCCCTTGCCGTCAAACGCGCCGGCGAGCGGGCCAGAGGGGCCGTTATGGCCTCCGATGCCTTCTTCCCGATGCCCGATGGCGTCGAGGTCGGCACCGAAGCCGGGGTGACCGCCATCATTCAGCCCGGCGGCTCGAAGGGCGACGAACAGGCTATCGAAGCTGCCGACAAGGCCGGCGCCGCCATGGTCTTCACCGGCATACGGCATTTTAAGCACTAGCGGTATGGCTGTCAGCCCGATATGCCCGGCAGCCGACAACTTTATCCTCTGATGACGCCGGCTCTTGCCGGCGTTTTCAGATACCGCAAACCCGGAACCACACGTCATACTCGGTTGTTGATACAACGACGGAGCGGGATTTATGCTCACGCTCCAATTTTTGTTGATCAAGCATTATCTCTTCTCGACCACCCGGCAGCTTCTCCCGTGACCACCTGTGAGCATTAGTAGTATCTCATCTTCTCAAAGAGAAAGATGCCACAGTTCTCATGAAAGTTCCGACCGTTTACAGTCATTTCCTTGGCCCTAAGGAGGGTATATGAGGCTTGCTAATAAATTGAAGGTGAGTCCGTTACTACTGCTGATCGCACTGGCAATTCTGCTTTCGCAGAAGAAGGCTGATTCGATTCCAAGTTTCGCCAGGCAGACCGAACTGACCTGCAATACCTGCCACTACGTGTTTCCGGAACTGACCCCCTTTGGCCGCCAGTTCAAACTTAACGGCTACACATACACCAACACCGAGGCAATTGAGGAAACCGGCAGCAAAGCTGCGGCCAGTGTGAGAATCAACCGCACGATGCCCCTCTCTGCTATGGTGCAGGCTTCGTACGTGAACGTTGCCGAAACGCAGCCGGGCACGCAGAACAACAACATGGAGTTCCCTCAGCAACTCAGTTTTTTCATCGCCGGGGAGATCACCCCGATGTTGGGGACGTTCATTCAGATCACGTATGAAGATCAGGGCGGCGAATTCGGATGGGACAATACCGATATCCGCTTTGCGGGGCACACGAACATAAAGGGCAAAGGCCTGACCTACGGTGTGACTCTAAACAACAGCCCGACCGTGCAGGATGTCTGGAACAGCACGCCCGCGTGGGGATTTCCCTACGAAGGTTCGGAATTGGCCCCGTCACCGGCGGCCGCTACGATAATCGAGGACGCCATGGCGCAGGAAGTTGTCGGTCTCGGGGCCTACGGGTTCTTCAACAGCTGTGTCTACGGCGAATTTACCGGCTATCGCTCGACCCCGCAGGGCGGACCTCTCCCGCCCGATGGATCATCCGTGAACACTATCAAAGGCGTGACGCCATATTGGCGTGTGGCCGTACAACGCCAGTTCACCGATTTTTACCTGGAGGTGGGCACTTACGGACTCCACACCACTCAGTATCCGCAGGGCGTGTCCGGTTTGACGGACAAGTACACCGATGTCGCCTTCGATTTTCAATTCGAGCGTGATATCGGCGACGGAAATCTTATCGCTCACGGTACGTGGATACACGAGAAGCAGAATTTGGATGCCACGTACGCGATCGCAAATGCTCAAAATCCCTCGAATAATCTGAACACGTTTCGGGCCGACGCCGGTTACTCGTTCTGGCAAAACTATGTTTTTACACTGGCTTTCTTCTCTATGAGCGGGGATCAGGACACAGTGTTGTACTCGCCGGGGGAGCTGGACGGCAGCCGAACGGGCAAACCCAACAGCAACGGCTTTGTGGCGGAATTTGATGTCCTTCCATGGCAGAATACGAAGTTCTCCGTCCAGTACACGCTATACAACAAGTTCAACGGCGCCGGCGATAACTATGACGGGTTCGGACGTAACGCCGGCGACAATAACACGCTGTACATGGCGGCGTGGGTGGTCTTTTGATTGGAATCGTGCAAAATACCGGATGTTTACGGTGCAACGCACCTGCAGATGTGTGAAGAAGCGAATTAACAATAGACCAAGGAGGCTCACATGGCCAAGTACCTGACAGTAATCATCCTTCTTTTCGTGGTTGGCGTTTTTTACACCGGCCAGGCGCAGCAACAACAAAAAACGGATAAAGACACCACAGCGATGATGAAGAGTAAACAGGACTCGATGCGGACAGCCGGGGATAAGAAGGACACGGCCGGGATGAAAGATCCCTCGTCGCCGCACCCGCAGGAAAACCCTGGAATCGGGCCGATCAAAGAGGTCAAGCTCGGACCCATCGACCAGAAGATGGCCGATAAGGGAAAAAACCTCTTCGACCAGAGATGTACTCCCTGCCATGAGCTCAACAACAAGCTGGTTGGTCCCCCGCTCGGCAATATTACGCAATCACGTTCGCCGGAATTCATCATGAACTTCCTGCTGAATACTGCGACGATGGAGCAGAAAGACACGGTGATAGAAAAGCTGATTCCGGAGTACGGCATGAAGATGCCGCCGCAGCACCTGAACAAGGAACAGGCGCGCGAACTCCTGGAATACCTTCGTTCAGTCGCTCCT
>CAYNEO010000078.1:0-1597 GCA_964396245.1 uncultured Ignavibacteriales bacterium | reverse complement strand
CTGCCCCTGCCGTGCCATATGGAAGCTCGGACGAGTGTTGGAAGACGGGTTGGTAATACAGGCTGAAGCCTGAAACGTGTAAACTGAATTTCCCAGGAGGCGCACTATGCGTGCTTTGAGTTTCGGGCGGGCAGTACCCGCCGTATTCGTGGGTCTGGTGTTAGTGGTCTTCGCCGGTTGCGCAGGTCAATCGCAACTTATGCCGGAGCCGGGAGACAAAGAGATTCCGGGCGACCCGGAGTCAGCTGTTTCCACGGTCGAGGGAGTAAACGTCGTCCTGCATACCGAGGCCTGGAAGGGTCGCCCCGAAGTCGCGAGCGCGGTCACGCCGATACGGATCACGGTGGAGAATAACAGCAATCAGCCTGTCCGTCTCCGCTACACCGATTTCAAGTTGATCGGCTCGAAAGGAAAAGTGTTCGCCGACCTGCCGCCATACGGAATCACCGGCTCCGTCGAGCAGCCCCGTCTCGTGCAGGCTTATCCTGTTATTGTTACACCGGACTTCGAGTGGCAGGATTTCGATGTTGCCCCTTATTATGCTGAAATTTACCCTGATATGCCGGTGTGGGACGGTCCCTTCTACTATGATCCGTGGTACTACAATACCTACTACACCTACTGGCAGGAAATCCAGCTGCCCACGCAGAGAATGCTCAACGAAGCGCTCCCTGACGGCGTAATCAAGCCCGGCGGCAAGGTAACCGGCTTTCTGTATTTCCAGGAGGTCGATACCGGACAAAAGTCCGTGAGGTTCGAGTACAGCCTCGTTAACGCTAGAACGGGCAGCGTCTTTGGCACCATAACGATTCCGTTTGCAGTTACGAAGGAATAGGTATCTACGATCGGCACAAGCGTCGATTCAGGCAGAGTCCACCCAAACGCCCGGTGAATGTTTCATTCACCGGGCGGAGGGAGGGCCTTGTCGGAAATTCGCACCTGCCGGGCGCAGTGCAAACGTCTGTTCGGTTATCTGCTTCGCTGAGGCTTCCGCCTCACGCGTCGATCATGAAAAACCCGGCCCGACGCGGTTTTTGCGACGCGACTGTCTCGGCGTTGCCAAGCAAGCAGTTAGCAAAATAATGTGAAGCTGTTCGGAGAGCGTATTCGGCCGATAAAGGCCAAACCGCGTATAATCCCTTGCATCCGGGTTTTTACTCGTATATCTTTGCAGAAAGTGACTGCGTTTGAGGAGATGTAATGGGCGATAGAATACTTGAAATTGTCGTGCACCTGATGGACCATATCCGGGACAATCAGGGGGAATTTGCCCAAATGGAGGATGTCGTTTCCGAGCTTAAAAACCTCGGCTATACCGACAACGAGATTTCGTCGGCCTACTGCTGGCTGATGGAACGTTTCGATGGTAATGACAGCACATTCTATGAGGCGTTTCCCGAGCAGCACTTTTCTAACCGAATTTTGACCAATTTCGAACGGTATCAGCTCTCGACCGATGCTTACGGGTTTCTCATCAAGCTGTTGCACCACAGTTTGATCGACGATGAGCAGTTTGAGTCAATCCTCGAGCGCGGCACCATGTTTTCCCCTATACCGTTTTCTCTGGACCAGATTAAGCTCATCTCCTCGTCTGTTG
>CAYNEO010000077.1:0-8968 GCA_964396245.1 uncultured Ignavibacteriales bacterium | reverse complement strand
CTCTTAATCAGCGGGTCCGGGGTTCGAGCCCCTGATGGCGCATTTTTTTGTGGGGGATCTGATTATCGAGTACGATTGAACGCTTTCGAGAGTAGAATCAATCAAGGAGGTTGGAGGATGACGGGAAACAGCACTGACCTCGAGCAATTGTTTAGGGGGGAAGGAGATGACCGGGGGAAGTTCCTATCGCGAGTGTTTGGCATTTTCAATGAGGAGATAGTCAGAATCTGGTGCAGGGATGCCCGGTCGTCTTATTCGGATCTCGGCCGGCCAACCATATATCTGGGCTCGCAGTCCAGGGGTTCCACCCTGGATTTCACTCTGCAGAATAGAGAAACCGCCAAACTTTATGTCGCAGAGATGAAATGCGAAATACAATGGAACAACTACAAGTATTTGATTCTCACTGAACCTTCGCAGCTTGAACACCATCAGAAGAAGGCCTTTGCCGACTTTCTGACAGCGACTCGTCATCCAGGCGACGCAATGGTTACCATTCAGTCCGGACAACGCCGGGAGGAGGCAAAAGTAGATGGTGGGGTGCTTATTTGGGGAGCAGTTGCTGAAGCGGGCCGATCATCGGTCTCTCGGCAATTTGCATTTGCAGATATCCTTTCGCTCGAGGAGATCATAGCAGATCTGAATAGGTGGGAAAACAGAGAATTCGGAGAACGAATTCAGGAATGGAAGAGGTGGTGCGACTCGATGTTTGAGGGATTGCTGCGAATCACCTGACGCCGTCTCAGCTTATCGAGCGGATGTACAAACTAATGATAGACGCGTCCACCTTCTAGCTCAAATAAGAGTAGTGCGGCTGGGGAGGTTTATCGAATAGGCTACCCGACCCACCGCGTATAAACAACAACCTCTCGTTATAGTGCAACAGAACAGTCAATCTTTCTGACAATACTATTCTTCTTGGGAGTTGAAGTATGTCAGATCAAATGAATGAGCCGTTAAAGGGAATTTTGGATGGGGATCTTGCCGCCGAATTGAGTCGACCTCTAGAGTATAGATGCTTCTACGGTCCATTTTCATCACTGTCTCACGCCAAGGATTCCAGCCGAGTGATCAAATTAGAGCAAGGTGTGCCGATATTCGTTCCGTTGCGGTCTGCTTCAAGTGCAGTGATGGTTTACACTCTGGCAAGTGCATACTTAATCGACACCATAAGGATGATCGCGGCGAAATTGCGGCCATATGAGGATATTTAGTCTCCTCTAGAGGCTATCATTCGTCGGAATAGTCCAGAGCGTTTTCACGAGTGATCGATGCGGGTCGGGGGTTCGAGCCCCTGATGGCGCATTTTTTTATGGGGAAGAATCGGTTCGCTCTGTCCAGAGTGAATGCCCGCCGGTACGGATCAGGGTGTGGTCAAGTTAGTCCATAAATCCCGGCAACAAACAAGCGGCGTCTATCGTCTGTAAGAATATAACATGGAGGCACAGGACAAATGAAACAGCTTACTATGATGGCTGTGCTCATGATTCTGGCATCTGTGCTATTCATCACGTGCAGCGAAGACGATGAGTCGCCAACCCGCCCGCCGACCCTCGAACAGAAGTTATCCGCCTTACCGGGCGCCACGGTGACCGAAATTGAAGCTCCTGCCGGTTTCAGTCGAGCTTTCGAAATCAGTCTGCCCCAACCGGTGGATCATGACAATCCGTCGGGACAGCAACTCGCCCAGAGGATTTTCATTTCACATCGCGATGAATCCGCCCCGACCGTGTTCATAACCCGGGGTTACATGGTAACCAGCAACCAGGTTTTTCCGCTTACCGAGATACTGGATGCCAATCAGATTTTTATCAACCATCGCTACTTCGGCGACGCCGCGCCCGACCCGATAAACTGGCAATACCTCAACGTTGATCAGGCAGCGGCCGATTGTCACCGGATTGCCGAGTTGCTTTCGCCTATCTACACCGGTCCGTGGGTTTCCCATGGAATCAGCAAAGGGGGCAGCAACGTACTGTATTATCGTCGATGTTACCCCGATGATGTTCTTGCCACAGTCGCCCAGGTCGCGCCGGTGAGCGTGGACACCGCCGATCCCCGCTATGAAAACTTCCTTCTCAACGAGGTCGGCGATGCTACCTGCCGGGATGCGTTGAAGCAGTTCCAACGGCTGGTACTCTCGCGTCGGGATTCGCTCCTGCCCCTTTACCAGGAATATGCATCGCAGAACCAACTGAGCTTTCGGCTGGGGCTTGAAACGGTTTTCGAGATAAACACGCTCGAGTATCTGTTTTACTTCTGGCAGTACGGCCCCGGAGATTGCAACGGTTTCCCGGACAGCACGGCTTCGACGCAGGAGCTCTTCGATTATCTTCAGACCGAGAACGGGATCGACTGGCTTCACGACGAATACATGGACGCGCTTGCCCCGGCGTGGTATCAGTTGTACACGGAGCTCGGGTATTACCGCCTGATCGACGATCATGTCGCCGATCTGATCGAGTCGCCTTATCACTTGTCGTATTCTTTGTTCTGCCCCCAGGGGGTTCCGCGGTCATACGATCCATCGAGCCAGCTTGATCTTATTCAATGGCTGGAGACCGAGGGTGACAATATCCTTTACATCTACGGGGAGTACGATCCCTGGACCGCGGGAGGTATCCATCCAACCGCGCAAGCCAATGCGCTCAGGATCGTTCTGCCCGGCGAGAATCATCGGGCGGGAAATAACGGGTACGGTCCGTTTACCGATGAAGTCTACGATTCGCTCGAGAGCTGGCTGGGCGTTACAATCGACAGAAGCACGGTAATTAAGCCCATTCAACGGATGTACCCCGGGCGCATGCGTGATGTGTCTGAATTCCCACTGTAGTCCGGGCGGCCGGGCTCGTCGGTATCGCGCGCTATCAGGTGCGCATAGACTTCGTGCGCGGGTATCCTCAGGTCGTGCACACTGGTCGCTCTGAGTCCTAGAACAGACGGAAGGTCTGCTGTACACCAAGGTAAATGAGTGTCAGATCGGTGGTGTTGGCAAAGCCGTGGACCAGTATTGGCAACCAGAGATTGTAATTGCTTCTGATAAAGAAGACCGCAAAGCAAAGTCCCATGACCGCAGCGCTGAGAACTCCCGCCCATCCCTGATACATATGTGCTATGCCGAACGGGACAATACTCGCGAGGACAGCCACCGAAGTTCCGACGAAATTTCGACCAAGAAGAAATCGGACCCGCGTGATCAGATAGCCGCGGAAAGAAAGCTCCTCCAGGAAGCCGCCGATCACCCAGCCGATAGCGAGCCAGACCACGTATATGAGCACATTTCCTTTGACGTTATCCACGTTGCTCAGGTCCAGCGGGGAACCGGCGATCAACTCGAACAACGGATCAACCAGGATGTTGAATGCCATTTGAAGTCCGATGCCACCGACCGCACCGATCAAAAGGGTCTTGCGTAGTGACTCAGGCCGGGTTAAACCCAAAAGCTTGTTTGAGCCCTCCTTCAGACAACACAGTAACGCCGCCAGCGTAATGAGCACCGGAATGAGCGCGCCGAATCCGGGTATCAAAACTGTGGCGAGTATCATGATCAGCACAAGAGCGGTGACGCTTACCTTGTTGTAGAAGAAGAAAGACAGCCTTTTCGACGGCTGAGGCGCCAGTGTTTCGTTTTCAACCACCAAACCGTTTAGTAATTGCATAGTAGAGATTACACCTCCGGCAGAACTACGAAACTGGCTCCGGTTTTGTTGCGTAATTCTCGAGCCCTGACTATCAGCTACACAGGGGTGACTACCACCTAACCACACCCCGGATATTTGGCCGTCCCGTTACGCGCATACATTCCCTTGTCCCGCAAGAGGTTCCGCTTTAGTATCACACTCCATCGACTCGGGCACGCTCTTTGACTGATAGCGGTACAGGACCCTAAACAAGAAAGGGGTGATGTTATGCGAAAGAGTGTGAAGTTCACAGTATCGGTCATTGCGGTGATACTGGTCGTCGCCGTGTTACCGTCACTGTGCGGCGCTCAGACGGGCTGGCAGGATCGGGACAATCGGAATGTCTTCAACTTCGAAACCTACCAGGTCTCACCGAAAAGCAGCATGTACACGTTCTGGACGACGGCCATGTTCCTCTCGGGCCGCTATACCGTTGTCGACAATGTGGGAGTGGTGGCCGAGTTGCCCGTGGCCCATTCCGGAATCGATGGGATCTCTGGGTTCGGAACCGATGTGAGCGCGAGTCAGTGGATGATCGGCAATCCCTATCTGGGTATTGATCTGAAATCCGGTGACGGTGCGCTTACGGCTGAACTGGGCTTCCGGCCGCCGCTTGGCGCAGAGTCGAAGTACGACGCCGCGCTCATCGGAACGATGGCCAGTCTGGACCGTCCGGGAGCGTTCATACCGAACGCCTGGTCGCTGTCCGGAATGATTGGCTATCGCCGGCTGATGTCAAACGGCGTTGTGCTTCAGGTGCGCGGTGGTCCTGTCTTCCTGGATCCCACAGACCGGAGGCACTCCGAAGCGGAGACATATCTCCACTACGCCGGGCGTGTCGGATACCAGAACGCCAGCTACTCCATGCTGGTCGGGTTGAGCGGATTGTATCGAGCAAGCTCGCTCGATGGTTTGGAGCTCGGCTTTGCCGAACGCTCGATTCACAGTTTCGAAGCGATCGGCCACATCAGGCTGGGTTCGGTACAGCCCGGTCTTCGGGTCGTGATTCCGCTGGACAAGGACCAGACCGACGTATTTGACGCCATCTACGGCCTCAATATCGGGTTCCTGATCGACTGACGCGTGAGTGGGTGCCAGCTTTCTCGCGCGGAGGGGCGCGTGACCCGCATGGCGGGCCGCGCCCCCGTTGCTTGTATCAGATGTTGAGAACCGGCAGTAAGGGGGGATATAGGTAAGCCATTTACGATTTGTCTCTGTCCTGTCGGCCAATTCAGTCTTGTCTTCGGAGTCTAACCCATTTATATTCCACATGGGGTGAGATGTCGCCTCGGGCGTTGTCCCACCAAGCATACTTGTAGGGAGTTGGACTGGGAGTCGCGTGTTATATCAATCAAGAATGACGATCAAGATCTTCGACAGGGCGCATTCGCACTGACGGCACGTTATTTGATCTACGATTGACTGTATCGCGGGCCGAGATAGAAAGGGGAAAGGAGATGGTTGAATATAGCAGGCTTATTGTTTGGACTGTTATCGTCTCACTCATTGTTACTATCATGCCATCGTTGCGCCGGCGCCGGACCTCAGAGAGTGGCCTTGTGTATCAGCTGCGAGGCGGCGTGATCCATCAGTGGATAGGGAGCACTCAAGAACCAGCGGAACTGCAATTTCGCTACGGCGCTCGAGGCGGATTCAGGAAGCATGAATACTTGTTCATGCTGGGTCTGCAGGGTTTGTACCTGGCAACAGCGGAGTCGGATGCAGGAGAGCCCCGGTTCATGAATATTCTCGAGGCGCTGTTCAGTGTCGATAAGGGTGTGATTCAGCCGGGATTCCGCCTGCTCCTACCGCTCAGTGGCGACCTCGCCGATGTCTTCAAAGTCATGTATGGACTGAACGTGAGCTTCGTGATTGATTAGGGTTGGAGGAATAATGTCACAACATCTCAAGCGTTTCAGGTTGACTGTCATATCGTCGCTCATCATAAGTATATTGCCGTTGTTGGGTGGTGCTCAGACGGCGTGGACGGACAGGGCGAGCAAGCCCGGCCTCGGTTTGGAGGTTTACAAAATCGCCGTGAACCAATCCGAGTTTTTCTCCTCGATGACATCGGTCACATTCTTATCCGGCAGATTCCGGTTATTCGAAGCGGTCGATTTTGTGGCGGAGATCCCTATAGCGTATTCCGGTTATACGGGTTCGTGGCGTCGGTCCCCGGACTTTATCCGTGATTCGATATACTGGTGGGAGTCGGCCGAAATGGACATGATAGTGGGAAACATATACGTGGGGGCGGATCTCGAATCGTCGGACGGCGGTGTCACCTTTGACATCGGTTTCAGACTGCCCATAGCTCCAAATTCATCGCCGAACACATCGATAATCGGCACGGCTGCCTCGATAGACCGGTGGGGCGTCTTCATCCCCGAGACCTGGACCCTGTCAACGGCGCTGGGACAGCGAAAGGTGATGTCGAGTGGCTTTGCGTATCAGTGGCGGGGGGACCTATTGATGCAGAAATCGAAAGGTGACGGCGCCTCTCCAGAATTCTATTTCCTGTACGGTGGGCGAATCGGTTATCAGAATTCGTTCTTTTCCATGCTGGTAGGTTTGCTCGGGCTCTATGGGAATATATCCGGCGACGGCGATTTCGGTCGAATGACGATGCACAGCCTTGAGGGGATTCTCAGTGTCAGTGTCGGTCACTTTCGACCGGGCTTCCGGGTACTGTGGCCATTGGATCAGGATCAGACCGCGATCTATGATAGATTGTACGGGTTGACGCTGGCTTACGACTTCCACTGATAATTAACAGCTTATTTTCACAAGAGCTGATCGTAGGACGAAGCAGCACCCATTGCCGGTTCACTGGCAGTCCACCCTGTTCACCTCCCGAACATCCGGATTTACCAACTCCGCCTTTTCCGCATCGGGTACGCTCTTTGCTCTATAGGTATTCTGAAAATAGGAAATCCCGCTCTCACAGCGTCAGTTGCCCGTCCTGAGAGCGGATAATGAAAGGCGTTTGCTGTGATAAACGATGAAATAGGCAGGCAGTTGCAGCCCGGACCGAGGGTTTGCGCGGCTATGTCGCTGCATGTCCGGCGTCCGGAGCCGCGATTGTCCGATTATTGCACAGCACGCCGGACAATCGTCCCGACACGCCCGGCGGCAACAGCGCTGCGGCGGTGGACGAGACTCTTCAGCATATAGGGGTTCGTCATGAAGAAGCTCATAGTCATACTTGTCGGCTTTCTGGTCATACTCACCGGGAGCGCGATTTCGCAGGAAGTAGTCATCGATAGTTTCCCGCTCGGAGTCGGTGGCAGTGTCGGCAAAGAATTTTTCAAACCGTATTATCCCAAGCTTCAGACGATCGCCGACATTCTTCACGAGCACCCGCTGACGCTCGCGGTGGTGACCGGCGGGGCCGACGGTGAGCGCTACCGCGAGAACAACGATGCGAAAAACCCCGGCCTGGCCCTGGGTCGCGCCCACGCCCTGCGTAATGTTCTGGTGGAAGATTTCGGAATCGATTCGGCGCAGATTATTATCCGCTCGGAAGATGTCGAGATTGTCGGGCCGGAATACCGCTATGCCAGTGTCCGCATTGCGTGGGAACTTTCGGAACTGGAGGCGCGGATTGACACGCTGGAGAAACGCCCGCCGATCGAGAAGCATTTTACCGAGATACGGGAAGTGCCGGTGATACCAGAGCAGAAGGTTGGCGTGCAGTTCGGTATCGGGTTTTCCTCATCGCCATTTGGCGGCATCCCGGTCGTTTCCGGGGCAGCGATCTGGAACCGGATGATCTATGTCGAGGCGATAGCGGGCTACACGCTCTGGAACACTTCTTACGGGTTTGGCGGAGTCGATCTTGATACACGGCGGCGGCTGGTGGGGGCGGATGTGATTTTCTTCCCGTTCAAAGACATCCCGGTCGGTGCGGTCGGCGGCTGGATTCGCATTGAGCAGATATCTCAACAGTATTACAAATACGTGCGGATGTCGGAGGGCCCGGTGATTGGCGTGCGGGGAACGCCCTTCGAATTTCTATCTGTCACGGCAGTATACAATCCCTCGAAACGCCGCTTTGCCGGCGTAGCGACATCGGAGTCGGATAACGACCTGTTCCTGATCTGGATTACTCTCCATACAATCATCGGAGGTGGGAAGTGAAAAGACTGATTGCACTTGCAGTGCTGGCGCTTTTTTGCGTCGGTTTACAGATATTCGTCAACTGTTCACAGCCGCTGGAAAGCTCGGACCTTCCGAACCCGGGGCCACCGTTTGTCCGTGTGGACACGCTGTACATCATCGATACCGTGGTAGTGATTGACAGTGGGACGGTTGTCGATACGGTGATTGTTAACGATACCGTCATGGTCATTGACACCAACTGGGTGTACGATACAACCTACGTGTCGGATACGGTCATGCAAATCGACACGGTCTTCGTGGTGGACACGCTGGTGGAGGTCGATACCATGTTTGCGGTGGACACGGTGTATCAGATTGACACGGTTTTCGTGGTGGACAGTACATCTCAGACCGACACAGTATATATCATCGACACGGTACTGCAAATCGATACCGTGATTGTAATCGAACCGGGTGACAGCGGACCGATAGTGATGTGCGCCCAGCTGTCCTGTAACCGGCAGGAAATTGTCTGGATGTTTCGCAATCCGGAGGGTGACTATCGGCTGGAATTCACGGCGGCATCGGAGCGCGATAACCCGGACCAGACGCTGTCAGTGCGAATCGATGGTGAAGAATATTTCTGGAAGCCGTCGAGAGACCGGGAATTTATTACCGAGCAGTATCTCGAGCAGAACGCGATCATACGGATAACATCGAAAAAGCCGCCTGCGTTTGGCCACGCAATCGATGTCTGCCTGACTATGAGCAAACTTTAGGTGTGCAGGCAAATTTCGATTGATGAAATCAAGTTGTCAGGCCGGGTGAGAAATACATTGTCACCCGGCCTGATCTTTTTGGGGGCGTAGAGACATGGACAAGAACCCCGAGATTCGGTTGATAGGGCCGCCGATCCGCAAGTATATCACTGCCTGATTACTGACCGTCCATAACAGGAGCTGGAGAAGTCCACGTATGGACGCTGTGTCCGTGAACCTACTCCTAATTGAAAGGGATTCCCAAACTCAATCCGGCACCGGCGCCTTCAGGCGAGGGATAGACCGACGCCGCCATTCTCACCCGGTGGTTGATCTTCACCACCGTCTGGCCCACGGCGATACCGATGAACGCTCCGGCGAGGACATCGGATGCCCAGTGCACGTTATAGTTGACCCGGGAGAAAGCCA
>CAYNEO010000076.1:0-10993 GCA_964396245.1 uncultured Ignavibacteriales bacterium | reverse complement strand
GGCGTCTTGTGAACCAGCGGCTCGGTCAGCGATGGAATAGACGGCGAACTCGTTTCCGGCCAGCCCAGAGAGGCCAGGTCGACATCGGAGATATACATCACGGAAGTTCCGCCCAGCTCTTTCTCGCCCCAGATGTGATCGACATAACGTCCCGGATTTTGGCGGATCAGTGCGTGGGCTTCGCGAAGCAGCGTGTCCCGGTCGCCGAATTTCAGCGCATTCTCCGGACACGCTTCGACACAGGCGGGCATTTGATTGCAACTGATCCGATCGACGCAGAAGTCGCATTTTGCCACATACGGTAGCGTCTTGTCCCATTCGTATCGGGGAATATGAAACGGACACGCCAGCATGCAGTACCGGCAGCCGATGCACTTCTCGCGATCATAGATGACCGCGCCGCTTTTGGCCTTGCTCAGACCCCCTACCAGGCAGGCCGATACACAACTCGGTTCCAGGCAGTGCATGCAACTCTTGCGCGCGAATCTCCCGTCACTGATCTCGATCACGGTCGACAGGCGCCGGGACGACAGACCGTCTCTGGTTACCGCCCGGTCATGCTCGGCTTCCCATTTGTCTTTGTTATTTCGTTCAACGCATGCCGACACGCATTTCTCGCATGCCGTACAGCGGGTAACATCTACCAGTATTCCGTACATCAGACACGCGCCTCCTTGCCGTAGAGAACCTCCGCGACTTTGTCGCCGGCCCCCGGACGAAGTTGCCAGTGCAGACCCGAAATGCGGTCGAAAAAGAACAGGACAATATGCGCCAGCTTGGTGAAAGGTATCAGCACGAAGAGCAACTCAGCGCTCAACAGGTGGGTCAACATCATGACATCCCACGGGAAGGGATTGTATGACGGATGCATTGCCAGGTAGCCACTGAGAAAAGGGACCAGAACCGCCACCAGCAGGCCGAAGTCTGCGCGACGGCTCATGGAGCGCAGTCTCCGGGAAAACAGCCGGAACGCGAACAGGATCAGCACACAGGATATTGTAAAAAGCGTCAAAAAGTCAGCCAGTCCATAACCGATCTCAGGTAATCCGATACCCAGGAAACTTTCCCACAGCACAACATGGTCCGCGAGAAACAGCGGCACGATCAGGACACCGATATGAAAGAGGTAGGAAACGGCAGAAAAGTACTTTGTCCCGGGAATCAAATGACGAACCGGCACAACCCAGCTCGCGGCGTCACCTATTATCTTCCGCCACTGTGCGTTTCGCAGTCGACGTCCTTTTCCGGTCAACAACGAGTAGACCTGGATCAGCACTAACCGGGCCAGTCCCAGGATCATAACCAGGAAGGTGAACGCGAATAGCGGTCCCTTTGCGAAATCTATCCACTGCTCCATGCTAACCTCAAAATTTAAATCTCAAACATGGCGGCTTCTTCTTTTCGCTCGGCCGCGGTTTTCCCGCCGGGGAGTTGAATTGCTTTGAGAATCAGGTCGTGTAGCCCCATGACTTTGCACGGAAGTTCGTAGTATTCGACCAGCTCCTTCAACTGCTTCTTGCAGTTGGCGCACGGCGCGATACAGATACTCGCTCCCGTCTGCCGCAATTGCTCGGCTTTCACCCGACCGCCGACACTCATGCGAAAATCGTGCATCTCATCCACCGAAACCAGACCGCCGCCGCCGCCGCAACAGAAGTTGTCCTGACCGGCTGGTTTCATATCGACAAAATCCTTCACGAACGACCGCAGAATCTCGCGCGGCTGATCGACAATCCATCCGGAACGCGCGATATTGCACGGATCGTGATACGTCACCCGCTCGGTGACAATATCAGGATCCAGCGTGATCTTTCCCCGACGGACACAATCAAGCGTGTACTCCATGAAATTTGTTACGGGATAGGCCCCTTTGCCGCCGAATATCGGTACGAAATCGTGGGCGGAGCGCGATGCATGGCCGCATTCTCCGATGAGGATCGTCTTGCCGTTCAACCTGGTAACTTCGCCGATCAACTGCTTGATAATCCGCTCGAGATGCCAGTCACTGTAAAACAGCCCGTAGTTGATACCATCGTAATTTCCGCTCCCGATAGTCCAGCGATCCCAATCGCCGGCGGCATACAGCACCGCCGCGTTGCCCATCAGCGTGTCCGGCTCCATCAGGTAATCGCTGACGGCGCAGAAAAAGACATAATCCCGATCGGGTTGGTCGACCGGAAATTCCAGCTTCACACCGAGATTTTCTTCCATCTCCTCTGACAGAAACTCAAGCGTATTCAACAGAGCCGCTTTCGGGACTTTCGATGTATTCCGGGTTTCTCCCTCCAACTGTTCCCGAACACTTACCTGCAACGCTTTCGGTACAATGCCGATCAAACTGAGGATGTAGCGGCCGAGACGTGTGATCAAACCGTGATCGACGCCCATGGGACATTCTCGTGTGCAACGCCGACACGCCGTGCAACGGTAAAATCCGTCGAGCATCTCATCGATGATCTTCTCGGTCAACTCGAAACCGCCGCCGAATCGCGATTTCAGCCAACCACCAATCGTGAAGTACCGGCGGTAAGTATCGAGCAGCAGGTTCGTACGAAAACAGGGAATATCACGAGGGTCGCCTGTCGCCAGAAATACCGGGCACGCCACCGCACACCGGTTGCACTTCGCACTCGACGTGCAGTAGGAATCCAGTAAGGGCTTATAGTCGCTGTACTTGAGGATAGCCGCAAACGCTTCCAGGAAGCGCCCCACACGGTTTTCGGTGACCGGGTTCTCAATATAGTATGGGTATTTGGCGGCCCGTTCGTTTTCGGTGCCGACGGCTGATGCAGAATTTACTGATCCATCCACAATAGTCTTCCTGTCGATTTAAGTCTACCCGGTCCGCATGCAAAGCAGATACCAAAACGATCGCGCGCTCTTTCAATGCCGATGAGGCAATCGGGAAACCACCGAACAGGCGGCCCCGTACTGCATCGCAGACAAGCGGTTAGCTGCGTCGTCAGGTATTCCGGAAAGATGCATGCGGAGTGTGACTGCACAATATGGCTCGCCGATTAATCCGGCATATGACTCAGGCTTATGTCGCACGTGTCGCAACAAACCGTCGCATGATGCGACAGGATGCAACGGTCGCGCAACATATCCGGCTCCATCTCGGGATAGCCTAGGGAGGAGCATTAGCGTCTTTCCCTGCCTTCTGGGCTGTCACCCCAACTCGCTATAGCCCATCACATTATATGACCAATCGGGGCAATCAAGCATCCTGTGGGCAGCAGCCTGTGGCGGATCGTGCGACCGTTCCGTCACGGCGGAGTGGTTCGGCACGATACTTGCCATTCACACCATCAGGAGTAGATACTTATGCGATATGGCATCCCCATACTTGGCGATCGGGTTGCTCCGCGATCGACCTATGCTGACTCGGTCCTGGTTGCCGTTCTTCGCCGCAATCGTGCCCGCGCCGAGTCGAGGCTGGAGCTGGCCGACCACAGCCTCCTCGAACTGGCAAAGGTTTTGGCGGATAACCGGATCGATGTTCTCGTGTGCGGCGGTATCAGCCGCGATGAACGAGACTTCCTCGCTGCCCGACGCATGGAGATTATCGATAATGTCGTCGGCTCAGTTGACGAACTCCTCGCCGCCCTCGATGCCGGCGAGTTGCATCCCGGTTTCGGTCTCGACACATCACACCGCGCGAATTCAGATCCAGAGGCGAGAGATCTTGCGTCGCCTGAGCGAGAACGAACTTCACGCTCGACAACCGACACCGATACCGGCAAGATTGTTGTCGACTGTCTCGCCTGCCGTGACCGGATATGCCTGAACGGAGAGCGGTGTGACGCTTTTGGCCATGCCCATGCGCCCGACCTGATCGACCAGCCATCTGCCCAGATGCTCGAGGCGGCGTTTGATATCGCGTTCGAAAATGAGCGCACGCTGTGTCGGCTCTCGGAGCTGATTTATTTCTGCCTGGAGATGCGCTATCAGAAAATCGGGCTGGCGTATTGCATAGAACTGGAAGAGCCAACCGAAATCCTGGTCCGTGTCCTTCGGCGGTTCTTCAAAGTCTACCCGGTCTGCTGTAAGATCGGGGGCAATGTTATGGCGGATACGATGACGCCTTTGCTATCGGGTCAGTCGCAGTGGTCCGCACGACAGGTGGCATGCAATCCATCCGGTCAGGCTGAAGCACTCAACCGAATCGAAACTGACATTAACGTACTGGTGGGATTGTGTATGGGCGCCGACTGTCTCATAACTCGACTGAGTGACGCTCCCGTCACAACACTCTTTGTCAAAGACAAATCTCTCGCCAACAATCCTATCGGTGCGGTCTACTCGGATTACTACCTCAAAGAAGCGATTCAGTCGGCGCGCGGCGAGACAAGAGAGGGCTGATAATGACAACGCATAACAATGACACGAAAATAAACTCCTTCCCGGGAGGAAACTATGGCAATTCCGACATTTAATGCGGTAGGGTTCTGCGCCCATTATTCCGATCAGGGTGATTGGGCGTTCGACTTTGCCCTGCGGCTGTCGCGTTCGCATCAAATTCAACTGAACGTCTTTCATTTCTTGAGCGACCCCTACGATCCGAATGACACCCTCGCCGACCTGCTTTCCGATGCGGACCGGGCGAGGCTCGCGATCGAACGTGAAAAGGAGCTTCGTCTTTACTATGACCGGCGCGCCGGCGATTATCTCGACGTTGGTTTTCGTCTGTGCGAAGACGCCGAGTGGACCGAGCTGCACCGGTGCCTTGTCGTCCGTGAATTCCAGGTCCTCGTCCTCGGGTATATCCGCAAAGACGTCTTCTTCGGACGGCGACCGATCGAAGAATTTGCCGATTCCTTCATCTGCCCTGTCATCCTGGTGGGACCGGATCGACCGGACCAGTTTCATCTCAATAGTCGGGCAGAGATGATTATCGACAAACTCGATCTGGAGCCCGGAAGTTGGTCGCTGCTCGATAGAATGCCCGCCCGATAATCTAAAAACAGGCCGGAGCGCACTCGGGTTGCGCGGTCGGCGGATTGGCGTTGCATTATGGAAAATTTGCGCCATATTGCGTACAGACAGGCAGAGTCAGTCGAACGGATTCCGGTAATGGAAGCAAAACTCAGTCGACTCATATTTAACAGTATCAACGATGGGGTCTTCACTGTCGATCGTAACTGTGTGATTACGTCCTTCAACCAGTCTGCCGAACGAATTACCGGCTTCTCGCGCTCTGAAGCGATCGGCAAACACTGTTTCGACATTTTTCGCACCGAAATCTGCCATCGGCAATGCGCCCTCAAAGATACGCTCAAGACTCGTGATCCGGTACAGAATGCGCGAGTGACAATCATCACGCGGGACAACCGCGAAGTGCCCATCCAGATCACGACCACCATGCTCAAGGACGACGAGGGGAATCTGATCGGCGCCGTCGAATTCTTCCGCGATATCTCAGAAATCGAACATCTCCGCAAGAGCCTCGAGCAGAAGCGCGCTCTCGAGGATATCGTCAGCGTCAACCGTCGCATGCATGAGCTGATCGGCTTACTGCCCGATGTCGCCGCCTCGGAGTGCAACGTTCTCATTCAGGGGCCGAGCGGCTGCGGTAAAGAGTTATTCGCCCAGGTGATTCACAACCTGAGTCCACGGCGATACGGACCGTATATACGAATCAACTGCGCGGCGCTGCCGGCCACTCTCCTCGAGTCCGAGCTGTTCGGCTATGAGAAAGGGGCATTTACCGACGCCAAGCGAGACAAGCCCGGACAGTTCGCCCTCGCCTCAGGCGGTACGCTTCTCCTCGACGAAATCAGCGAGATGGACATCGCTTTGCAGGTCAAACTGCTGCGCGTACTGAACAACGGCGAGTACCGCCCGCTCGGCTCGACCAGGACATTTCATACCGATGCCCGAATTATCGCCGCCACCAATGCCGATCTGGAATCCGCTATCGCCGCAGGAACGTTCCGACGCGACTTATACTACCGCATCAATGTCGTCAATATCGCCATCCCCCCGCTTCGCGAACGACCCGAAGATATCGCTCTGTTGGTCGATCACTTTTTGGCCGCCTTCCGCAAGAAGAGCGGCAAATCGATCGAACGGATTACACCGGAAGCACTGGGCATTCTCCGGCGCAGCCCGCTGCGGGGAAATGTCCGTGAACTCGAGAATGCCGTCGAACACGCCTTCGTCATGTGCCACGGCGCCGAGATCACACCCGAGCACCTGCCCCCTCACATTACCACTGAAATAGCGCCCCCGGCCAGCGAGGATCACTCTCTCGATGAGAAAGCGATTATCGTGGAGACCCTTAATCGCTATCAGGGCAACCGCTCGAAAGCCGCCGCGGAGCTGGGCATGCACCGTTCGACCCTCTGGCGCAAGATGAAAGTCCTGGGTATCATTTCGCATTAGTGACTGGGTGCTATGATTTTCTTCATACACGCTCTCCACTTCTCCCTGTGAAGCGCAGAAATATTCTTGATTACTTCAGCAACCAAAATCTATAGCCGATTATTCAGCTTCATCTGGATTTCAGCGTCAGGTTCGCCGGGTTAAGCGGCAATCGTAGCAACTCGGCAAACGCTTTCCACTTCGCCTCACTGTCACTTGCCCCCGCGGTTACCGTCTCGACATGCTGGCGCACAAGATCCTTCCCGACGTAGTAAGTCACAACATAGCTCCGATAGCTGTCGTAAGCATCGATCCGGGCAACAACCTCGTGCTCGCCGTATATCGCATAGTGCATCAGCTGAGCTTTCGCGTCCGTGCTGTCGATTTCTCCCGAAAGGTATTGGCGCGCAATGTGGCTTTCAACCGAGTAAAGCCGATATTTGAGTTTCCACAGATCATAGTACGATTCAACGAGTCCGGTATCGATACCGGCGATCGGGCACAGGCTGTCCTTTACGAACTCGATCCACTCCGTCCCTGGAAAAGTCAGATCGATTCCGTATTCGGCGATACCTTCAAGCAAACCTGTAAATGGCGAGAAGCATGGGATAAGTGAGAACTCAACCCATCCGCTGTCGTTCACCAGGTACCTGTCAACATACAGATAGCTTACGTGATGTCCGGGATACATCTCATGACACGGGTAGGAAATGGCCTCGTCTATATAGAACGGATGATCCGCATTGAACTCCATATGGCTGTGACCATTCCCCAGGTATCGGCAGTTGGCTGTCCACCACTTGTCGTGAACAATCTCTATAGAGACCGAATCCGGGGCGGGCAGGTCGAGATGTTGTGCAGCCCGGCTTCGGGCTGCCCTCATTCCAGCCCTGAAGACGTATTCCACCCGCTCGGGCGGGACCTGCATTTGGGCTTGATAGGCGTTGAACCTCGAGGAGACGGACCCTTCCCCCGGCAAGAGCCTGTCGAGTTCCTGCAAAAGGCTGTCATAATATATCTTATCGAATGGAGGAAGCTCGATATCGTACATCGATCGCGTTTCGACATCGAACGGCAGGATGGTACCGGTTAACACCCGGATTCTGCAGATCAGGGCCGTGATCTGGCCGGCGAGGAAGCGATACCGTTTCAGGTGCAGACCGGCAAGCTGTGTAGTATCAATGCCCTTGAGCTTCTCTGCGAGAGTCTCAGCTTCGGTCAGGAATACATCATAAGGAGGATCAGCATTTTCCTCGACCGGTGCAGTCGGTCTCCATTCTTCCGGGCCGAAGTAAGAATCTACCATGTACTCGTCATACTGTCCGACTTGCAGGGCCAGTCTGACATACGATTCGGCAATCGAATCGAGCGGGGAAGCAGCCTCAACCAGTGACGAGCAGGAAAAGACTGCAACGATTATCGAGACAAAGACAAGGTTGACTAGAGTCTTGTTTGACATACGCATTCCTCACGCCACAAACCGTGATAATGTCTCAATCAAACGACAACGCGAGCCAGTACGACTGATATCATCTCTCTTTTGATCGCAGATGAAAGGTCTGGATGTGCCTTAATAAAAATAGTCGACACCGTGGTCTATAACAAGAGAAAAAGGACGACCGCATCGGGCTCTTAAAGTCAAAGGCCTTCCGGAACGTTTGAGTGATTCGTTCCCCGTCTATGGTACCAGAAGAGAGGTAGCCGGGTCCGAATAGATTGGCGGAGAGAAAATACATGGACTGTATTAGTACATATTTATTGCCTCCGGCGGGATCGATTCGTATAATCCGGCTGGAGGTTATACCATCGTGCGGCGCAAATTCAGTTTTCAGTCTGTTCGCCGTTCCATTTGCTGCCTTACGAAAGGAGGTCTTGTGATGCTTATTCTGACTGTCAAATTCAAAAGCGCCTTATCCGACAGCGAGGTAATGCGAATCATGCAAGAGCGCGCGCCCCGTTTTCGGGCGCTGCCGGGATTGATTCAGAAGTACTATGGCCACGAGAAAGAGACCGGAGAATTCACCGGAATCTATGTCTGGGACTCGGAACAGTCGTTGCGCGAGTATCGAGACTCCGAACTGGCTCGCACCATTCCCGAAGCATACCGGGCAGAAGGGCAGCCCAGGATCGAGATCTTTGAAGTACCGCTCGTTTTGCGTAGTTGAGTACGCCAGTGAGCAGAGGGGCCAATACATAACTTTCTGCAGCAATTTTGGTGCGGCGCCCTGCATGCTCGATAGTCTGTGCAGATTCAACGGCTTGTATCAGATTTGAGACCGTAAGCGGCGTGCGGCGTCATCATTGTTCATTCAACTCCGCGTGCCAGTTCAGGAGGACTTCGACTTCATTTGATTTGTCAAGAGCTGCCTTCATGGGCGTAACGAACAAAAAGCGCTTGGCGTCGGGTGAGACGTCATAGCTCCAGATAACCCCGGAAACTTCAGACTGAGGTATATGTTCACGGGTAAACAGGGTGGTGGCAGGTTCAAAGGGGGGCTCGCCCGACAGATCTACTTTGATAGAACTGAAATCGTCTTCATCAAAAAAGAATATCTCGTCTCCTCGTGGACTCCACCGGAACTGAGTCCCGATTACCGGCAGTCGCCATTTCTGGCCCGGCCGTTCCAGATCATAGATATATACGCCCCAATCGAGTCCCCAAAAGTCACCGCTTAGATAATACCGGTTGTCAGGGGAAACGCCGTACGGGACCTGGGTTCCGGAAACACGCAAGAGAGTATCGATTTGTGACGTATCGACAATATCGACACTCATCAGGTGAAAGGTCTCGTTCTCGCTTTGCTGGGTTCTGGGACTGGGCCAGTCAAAGTACCATACCATCGTTGGTTCGACCCACTTAACCGAAATGATCCCTCTGTCCTTCGATAATGACCTGACCCTGGTAACCGGCCCCCATAGACTTTTGTAATTCAGGTATCCAACCCTGGTAGAATCAACAGAGAGGTAGGCAAAACTGACGCCGTCGGGGGACCATACGGGCATATAATCGACTGCGCCGCTAACGGGTACTCGGTCGGTTTTCTCTTGTTTGGTATCGAAGGTTTCTATTCTGCGAGCATTCGTCTGTTCGTCCCAGATAGTAGAGGCTATGTAGCCCTCGTCAGGAGAGATGCAGATATAGCGATAGTCGCCTTCACGGCCGATAGTATCGAGCTCGTGCCCCTGCCGGTCCGTCCACACCAGCCTTTGGATCCCTGCTCTTCCGCCCTGCCAGGCCAGCGTACCGACCTCACTAGCGGTGGCATTGATACCCCGGCTCGAGCCCAAAGTGAAACTGATTGAATCTGTCAGTGGAATAGGGTCGCCCTGAAATTCGAGAGCTTCGGCATCGAACGGATGGGCCACCAGATAGCCTTCTCTCACATAGATCAGATAGCCCGGGGGACAGAAAATCGCCTGGGAGCCGACCTCTCCAATCGTCTTGTTGAGGTCGCCTCCTATGACCCCTGCCTTGAGCTTCAACGTCTGAGATGTTTGTCCCCGTTGGTCTTCGGCAGTGTAAATAAAATGTCGCCCATCGGGCAAGAACGTCGGCCAGCCAAGTGTACCCTCTCCAGCACTTGTGTCAGGGGCGGCGGCGGTTTTAGATTCTCCGCCGGTTGCCGAAACCCAGCCAAGAGCGCCGGACTGATAATCATCGAAAATAATGATGTTATCCTTCCCCCAGCTGCCGTCGGACCCGTATGTCTTGCTTATAAGTTGCGGCTGCCCTCCGGCCGCCGGGACTTTCATCAGCTGACGATGATCTTCATCAAAGAAAGCCAGGTACTTGCTGTCCGGCGACCAGAATGGGCGGAAAGTATTGCTCGTTCCAGACAGAGGAAACGCCTGCTTTGAATTGAGTGGCCGGATCCAAATTTGAGTCGTGCCGGCGGTGTCGTAGCCGAGAAAAGCCAGATAGCGCCCGTCGGGAGAAATCTGCGGCCACTCGATTCGCGCCACGCTTTCGGGTTTGGAAATCGAGAAGCGTATCGGCGACAGCTCGGGTGTATCCTGAGTATACAGCCGAAACGCAAAAACCAGCGCGGCGACCGTGGCAATCGTCGCGACCAGCCATGCGACTCGCATCCGGAACCGGCGCCTGGATGCCACCGGCCGCGGTATGCCCGCCTGCGACCCGGCCGAAGCGATCCATTCCAGTTCATCCTTGAGATCCTTCGCCGATTGCCAGCGATCATCGGGGTCCTTCTGAAGACATTTCTTGATTAATCGGTCCAGCGCCGGTGGCGAAGCTTCCTGCAATTCACTGATCGAGCGCGGCTGCTCTTTCATAATCGAACCGATCAGGCTGGCCTTGCTCTCGCCGGTAAAGGCTCGTTGACCGGTCAGCATTTCATACAGGGTGGCGCCGAATGCAAAAATGTCACTGCGAGCATCGGCTTCGCGACCTTCCAGCTGCTCCGGCGACATGTACTGCAGCGTGCCGACAATCGCACCGGAACCGGTGACCGGGGTCGTCCGGGTTTCGGTCTCCATGCCCGTGACTGCCTCGGCATGAAGCTTCGCCAGACCAAAATCGAGCAACTTCGCCCCTTCTTTAGTCAGGTAAATGTTGCTCGGTTTCAGGTCACGATGAATCAAACCCTTCCGATGGGCGGCATCCAGCGCC
>CAYNEO010000075.1:0-11140 GCA_964396245.1 uncultured Ignavibacteriales bacterium | reverse complement strand
TTCCCGACAGTATACGTTGAAAATGCGGAACATGCCCGGGGTTACCTATGTTAGACTTTATGGATCTATGACACTATCTCCAGGTGATATCTTAGGACCATATCAAATCACCGAACCTGCTGGCGTCGGGGGCATGGGAGAAGTCTATAAGGCTGAAGATACCCGCCTCGACCGCACTGTCGCCATCAAAATCCTGCCGGCTGGCGTGGCCATCACCGATAGCCAACGGATTCGGTTCGAACGAGAAGCCAAAGCCATTGCGGGTCTCAACAACCCTCACATCTGTACGCTGTATGATATCGGACGGGATCACGGTACGGACTATCTCGTCATGGAATATCTCGAGGGCCAAACACTGGCGGAGAAACTGAAGAGCGGTCCTCTCGATGTCTACGAAGCTCTCGTAATCGGTATTCGGGTTGCGGAGGCTCTCGAATCGGCTCACCGCCGAGGAATTGTGCATCGGGATCTCAAGCCCGCGAATATCATGCTGACTTCCGATGGACCCAAAATTCTCGACTTCGGTCTCTCGAAGGCAGTCGCGGCAGACACTTCAACCGATGCAGGGAGCGGCGTCACAGAAACATCTCCGCTGACCGGTGAAGACACGATCGTGGGAACAATGCAGTACATGTCGCCGGAACAACTCGAAAGTGGCGACGTAAGCCCTCGGACAGACATATTCGCATTCGGCGCCACTCTATACGAGATGCTCAGCGGCCATCGTGCATTCAAAGGAAGAGGACAAGCTGGCCTGATCGCGTCGATCCTCAAGGAGGATCCGTCACCGGTATCCGAAGTGCAACCGATGTCGTCTCCTGCCCTTGATCGCGTTGTCCAAAAATGTCTCGAAAAAGATCCTGACGCGAGATGGCAGTCGGCGCGCGACCTCAGGGATGAGCTTCGCTGGATATTGGATTCGCGATTGCAGCCGGCGACCGCAGAGAAAGAAAAGAAGCATCGCGTGCGCACCCTCTGGCCCATCGTGACCGGCGCTGCTGTTGTCGTTGCATCTGTTCTCACTATATTCTCTCTGTTCACACGCGATTCTTCGCAAGACGGCCGCGTGCGGCGTTTTGTCATACCTGTCGCCAACGCCGGCTCTCCCCATTGGCCGCGGCTTTCGCCCGACGGCCGCTTTGTGGCGTACCAGGCAGAAGACTCTGTCGGTCAGGCAAGACAAATCTGGATTCGGCCGCTGGACTCTCTTCAGGCCTATCCACTACCGGAGACTGAAGGGTCAAAGCGTCCTTTCTGGTCTCCGGATAGCCGCTCGATAGCATTTTTCCAACAGGGCGTGCTCAAGCGGATGTCGGTTTCCGGAGGACCGCCTCAGACGATATGCAAGTATCCCGACGGTGCCGACGGTTGCTGGAGTAAAGACGGTACTATCCTCTTTGACAAGGCGGGCGGCACGTCCGACATAATTCGGGTTCAGGCTTCGGGCGGAAAGCCCTCTCCGGCCATGTCGAAACCTACCGGGAATGATCGTCGTAGCTGGCCGTGGTTCTTACCGGATGGACGACATTTCTTGTACCTGATCGATGACACTCTGGCTACGCCCACGGACAATCTGTTGCTGAAGGCCGGGTCGCTGGATTCCGATTTTGACCGTACATACATACGTGTTGACTCGCGAGTGGAGTACGCTGATCCGGGATACCTGGTGTACGTCAAGGATGGTGTCCTCCTGGCTCACCCTTTTGATGCCGAAAGGCTGTCCTTCACCGGTAATCCGGTCGCTATTGACCAGAACATCTCCATCTGGGACTGGGGAGCGAATTTCTCATTGGCCAGAGATGGAACTCTTGCGTATCAAAAGGGATCAGGCTCTGAAGACATGGGCCGTTTACTCTGGATCGATCGCTCCGGGGAGATTCTTGATACGATCAGTCCGCCAGGCTCCTACAGGGATATCGCCCTTTCACCGAACGACAGTCTGATTGCGGTTTCCAAATTGAATAAGGGCGAAGACACTCAGGATATCTGGGTTTTCGACCTCGATAGACAGATAGAATCCCGCATCACCTACAGCAAGGCGCGAGACTTCTATCCTGCATGGTCACGGGACAGTAAATATGTCTATTTCTCATCGAATCGAAACAATCGCTGCCAGGTCTTTCGAAAGCGCGCTAACGGCTTTGGGCAGGCAGAGCTAATCTATGGCAACCCTGACAACTATGATTTGACCGGGTTTGGTAGCTGGGCATACCGTGACAGTATGGTGTATGTCTTCAAGGGAGGCACTCCGTGGAGCTACGGATTGCTGGATTTGAACGGTAGTCCGGATTCCGCACAGTTCGTCGAAACCAATTTCGACCAGTGGAGTTTTGGTGTTTCTCCGGACGGCCGCTACCTCCTGTACACCAGTGATGAAAGCGGTGTTTGGCAGATTTATGTTAGGAAGGTCGATTCTTCCGGAGATAAGTGGCAGATATCAGCCAAGGGAGGTCAGGATGCAGTCTGGAGTGCTGATGGTTCCGAAATATTCTATATGGAAAACGATCAAAAGACAATCGTGGCTGTACCCGTCGATTGGCAAGACGGCTTCATAGCGGGTCGACCTGATCGTCTCTTCACGACGGACATTCAGGCAGTGTTGCTCAAGCGGTTGCTGTATGCACCGGCCTCCGATGGCCAGAGGTTTGTCGTAAATGTTGCTCTTCACGGTAAACTCGAATCCGACTTCATCGTTGTTCTCAACTGGCAGAAGGACTACGCTGGGGATTGACATTTGCGTTGGTACGGACGTCGGACGTTGATGTTCATGCACTGTCTAATCCTTCCGGCAAAGAAGCGCGGACTATGCCCGGCCTTCAAAGTCTATTGCAGCAATTACGAGACGCGTTTCGCAACCGGGTGACCGAGGACGAGACTTAGCCGGATCAAAGCGGCCCCAATATCATTCTCAGCAGACTTCTCTTGATTTCAGATTCAAAGTGAAAGCAGACTGCTCCATGATTAGTAGAAACCGCTGGAAAACTTTGCGATAGCGCAGGAGCACTATGTCTGCGATCGATTGTGGAGTCGTTCAGTGACGGAGAGGAAAGGCGGTGACGACAAAATTGGACTGGCACTTATTTCCGAGCAGTTACTACTACCGTGCGAACCCGAAGCATCAAGGCACTATCCTGCACGAATTCTTCCCACTGTGCGACAATGTCGCGCTCTAGCGAATCGCGACGTTTGTCATCTGTCTTCGCCACGACGCCCGCTAAAGGGGTGCTCTGTACATACTGCCAAAGAAACTCCCTCGGTGGCGGTAGTGGCAACGAGTTGGTGTCGGACTGAACAGAGACATCGTGGAAATCAGCACTGGCAATGAGGTCCCGAATCTCGATCGTGTCGTGGAGCGAAAAAACCCGGTTTACGAAGCCCGCTGCCTCGTTGCCAATGTGACGTGCGATCACCTTTTCCATGATAGCGAATGGTCGCGGCGTCGGCCCGGGCACATTGAGAACCAGACGGCCGCCGCGAACTAAGACCCGCCCCATCTCACGAAGTGCAGCGGGTTTGTCCGGCATGAATTGGAGACCCATTTGACACAGCACGACGTCGAACGAAGCATCCGGAAATGGCATTGCCCCGGTGTCAGCTTCATGCCACTCAACAGGACTTCCAGACGGCGTAACGGATCTCGCCACCGCAAGCATATCGGGGTCGATGTCCAGCCCAGCTATCATCCCAATTTCGTCAATCTCCTGTGATACGAGTCGCGCAACAATACCTGTGCCACAAGCAACGTCCAACACCCGTTCACCGGGATGAAGCGTGGCGCGGCGAACAAGATCAGTTGCCAGGGGGGCGCCAATCGCCGGGACAAAGTACCTCTCGTAGTTTACCGCTGGATTAACATCGGTCATTTAATCAGATCGTCCATAGTTGAGACTTTTCACTACATACGTTTCCTCCTGTTCGATTGATTGTGAAATTCGAAGTTATACGGATTATCGCGGACACAGACAATGAATCCCTATTATTGGTCATTCGAAAGAGAATCGTTGATTGCCATAGCCGTTATTGCGGAAATCTCAACCAGGGTGCGATAAAAAAAGCCCCAACACAAATCGGGGCTTTCCAAATCTATGGCGGCCCCGATCTCACTCTCCCCAGACTTCTGCGGAATTCGAGTTTTCGGTCGAACGGTGGTATTCAACAGCGAGCGGATTTCATAGGAAAACTATCAAGTGTGACCGGTGAGAAATGGCTATTGAATTCTCGGATAGAATTGTCTATTTTGAAAATGGGGCAAGGGCTTTCGCAATTGGAGGTCTTCAATGAGCTTATCAAGATTCATTGTCCTTATGGCAGTCTGCTGCCTGGCAACTATTGGTATGTTTATCCTGAGTTGCTCGGACGATGACAAACCGGCTTCACCAAAGCAATATGGATGGGAGCCGCTCGGAGCGGGAACAAACAACATTGTTCAGGAGGTCGCGGTCTATAACAACAGGCTGTATGCCGGAGGCTTTTTCGACAGCGCCGGCGAGGCGAGTACCCCCTACATTGCGGCTTGGAACGGGTCGTCCTGGTCACCTCTCGGGACGGGGGCGAACAGCGTCGTTCTGGCTCTGGGCGCCTTTGACAACAGACTGATTACCGGAGGCAGTTTCACCATCGTAGGCGGGACAAGCGCCAATTACATCGCGGCGTGGGACGGCTCGTCCTGGGCTCCCCTTGCCACAGGGATGAACTCGAGCGTTGGCTCCGTCGTCGTCTTTGACAGCGGGTTGATTGCCGCAGGCAACTTCACCGCCGCCGGCGGGACAAGTGCCAATCACATTGCGGCGTGGGACGGCTCGTCGTGGGCTCCCCTCGGGACAGGACTCAATGACTACGTTGCCGCTCTTGCCATATACGACAACAAGCTGATTGCCGCGGGCAACTTCACCACCGCCGGCGGGACGAGCGCCAATTACATCGCGGCGTGGAACGGCTCTTCCTGGGCTCCCCTCGGGACAGGATTAAACGAATTTGTTTCCGCTCTGGCCGTATACGACGACAAGCTGATTGCCGCAGGCGATTTCAGCACCGCCGGCGGGACGAGCGCCAATTACATCGCGGCGTGGAACGGCTCGTCTTGGGCTCCCCTCGGGATGGGGTTGAACGCACACTCCTTCGCTCTTGCCCTCTATGACGGCAAGCTTATCGCCGGTGGCGATTTCACCAGCGCCGGCGGGACGAGCGTCAATTACATCGCGTCCTGGAACGGCTCGTCCTGGGCTCCCCTCGGGACGGGAATAGACAACGTTGTGATAACTCTCACTCGATTTGGCGAGAAGCTGATTGCCGGAGGTCACTTTACCGCAGCCGGCGGAGTGAGTGCGAATAATATAGCGGCCTGGGGACCGGAATAGTATTGTATTCCGTCAGACCAACTTCTAATTATGCCCGAAAAAACAAAAGCTTTGGAGCAACCAAGGCTTATTCATATCTATGGCGGCCCCGATATCACTCTCCCCAAACTTTTGTGACATTCGGCTTATTGGTGACAATGAGTTATTAGACGTCAGGCGAAATACGTTGGCATATAATACGATGATGAGTTATCTAATTCCCTCCCGAGGCCGATTAAACCCGGAATACGTACTCTAACGCCGGTCTGACCCGATGAGTAATACGTCGTAGTCGCCACATTGTCAGACTAGCGACCAACCATCCAAAATGACCCCGTAAAGCAGCCAGATGGCGATGAGTACGAGCAACATGGCAAAATACTTCTTGAGTCGGCGTTGATCGGTTTTGACAGCGATTCGTGGACCGATCTGCGAGCCGATCAGCACGCCCGCCGCCAGCACCACCGTGAGCCAGAGATCGAAGTGTCCCCGTAGCAGATGGCCGACAAAACCGGTGAACGCAGTTACACCGACCATGAGAGACGAACTGCCGACAGCAATGCTCATGGGAACGCCACCGAGTACGACGACGGCAGGCACTTTGAGCAAGCCACCGCCGACACCCAGCATTCCGGCGACAAAACCAGCCAGTAGCATGATTGGTATGAGCAATGCGACATTCAGCGTGTAGGGCACCGCCACCGCAGTGCGCTGCCACTGCCACCAGTGGTGGTCAGCGGATGGCGCTTCCAGTCCGGCTTTGGGAACTCTATACATATAGTATGCGCCGATCAAGAGTACGCCGGCAAAGCACAGCTTGGAGAAACTGGTCGGAAAATAGGGGGATAAATATCCACCCATGAATGCGCCAATATTGGTAGGTGGTTCGATCAGCAGCACCAGCTTCCAGTCCACTGTCCTGGCCCTGGCAAAAACCAGCATAGATGAAAGGGACACCGCCATGATCAGCACTTGACTGGTGGTGGCCGCCACATACATGGGCACCGAAAGCGCCAGGAGCATGGGAACGTAAAAGGCGCCGCCGCCCTGACCGAACATCGAAAAGACGGCAGAGACAACCAGAAAGACGAAGAACAAGATCACTAAGGTGTGGATAGGCACCGTTATCTCCGTTTAACCGGTTCAATGGCACGCACCATAAGCAGCAACGGCGCCAAAGGCAGCGTGACTCTTATGCCGAACGCCCGGTTAATCTCAGTTGGCATAGCCCGAGCACGGGATACAAACCAGTTGGTTGTCCGTTGTCAGGCGAAGCTTGTCGACAAAAGTCAGCTCACCGCAGATGGCACAGCCCTTGGCCGTGAAAATGCCTTTGCTTTTCTTAACCGGGATCTGTTGTACGTCACCAATGTCCAAAAAGGCACTCTCTTCCAGAGAGAGTATGCGCTCGACCATTGGATCAGTGATTTCCGGGGCGATATCCTGCGGCGGCACGCCCGCCTTGCGCTGCTGCACAAATGGCGAGGCCAGAGCCTTTTCAAAGAAACCCGGCTTGAGCGAGACACGCACTGCGCGGCCGCTTTGCTGATCAATCAAGGTAAAGGCCATTTTATTGAAATATCGCTTTTCAATATTAGATTTGCCGAATGTGCAGCCCGTGGCGGTCATGATGCCGTCGAGAAAACAGCCTGCCGCATGTCCCTTGCCGGTCTCCGAGATCACAAAAAGTTCTTTGTCCTGTGCTCGCTCGACATTTAGTGCTTTCATTGCGGCCACTCCAGCTCGCAGCCCCATAGGCATGGCAGGACACTTGTGACCGTGAAATTTCATTCCGACTTCGAATAGGTCCTTCATATCTTTCATAAAGTCATCCTTTCTCACTTCATCATCGTAGACTCTGGCGGACCCAATCTATTTGGCCATATCGCCAAGTGTACGAATAAAAAAATGCTACCGGGCAGCCACCCTCCGAGCCAGCCGTACATTGGCTCTGAGAACGTCCTCAACACATCCAAAGAACTTGAGGATGCATGGCACGCGGAGATTGTACCAGACCTGCAGTCCGCGCTTCTCGTCTTCGACGATTCCGGCTTGCTTGAGGACTGATAGATGCTTGGAGACGGTTGAAATATCAGCGCCAATCATGTCGCGCAGTTCGCAGACACATCGTTCACTCTTGGCCAGTTCGTCAACAATGAACAGCCTGGTCGGATGCGCCATGGCTTTGATGACCTGTGCCCGGGCTTCGTATTTCTGTTTTGTTGTTTTATCCATACTCATCTTTATACACTTATGATCTTGTTAGTTGGCTAAATAACCAAATACTTGAAAATGTCAAGAGAGATTTCTAATAGTGGTTTTGGGGTACTATGAGCACGCACCGCAGTCGGAAAACGAATGAGAAAAGCGGGCCCGACATCAGTCTCCCCAAACTCTTGTGAGACTCTACTTCCAAATCGAAATCAGATACTCGTTAAGCAAAGGAAGTCGTTGGAAGGTAATAAACTAATTGCGAAAACATTCAGAGTCTGGGCTTGACGAGACAACCGCGCCGGTACATTACTTGTTCAGGCGACAGTGCCTTATGCTGCGATGTCGCGGCCTAAAGGTGTTATGAAGACACCATATTACCACTGTTCGGAGCATGAAGTAATGAGAGCGCCATTCCAGATTCTGGTCATCCCGTTCCGTCTTACGGCGGCAGGATCGGAGTTCGCCGTGCTCAAGCGAAGTGACGCCGACTACTGGCAATTTGTTGCTGGTGGCGGTGAAGATGGCGAGACACCAGAACAGGCAGCCCAGCGCGAAACCGAAGAGGAGACCGGCTTGATCAATACCCTCGCGGCCCTTGACTCCTTCTCAACGATCCCGAAGTCATGTTTTGAGGATGAGGAATTATGGGGACCCGGAGTTTTTGTTATCCCTCAATATTGCTACTCGGTCGACGCCGGCAGCCATGAAATCGTACTATCGAGAGAGCATACCGAATTTCGATGGGTTCCATTTGACGTGGCATGCAAACTTCTTAAATGGGACAGTAATCGGAACGCCCTTTGGGAACTGAACGAACGCTTGAAATTCTCAGGTACAGGCCAGCAGACAGACCAAAAGGTCTAACAGCCACAAAACAACAACAGCCGTTGCAATGCAGCGGCTTAAGTATTATGGCGGCCCCGATATCACTCTCCCCAAACTTTCCTGGTGGAATTCGCCTTTTGTATAAAATACGGCTACTCAAGTGTAACCGGAACGCGTTAAAAGTCAATTATATAACATCCGCCACGAAGCGCTGAAGAAGCTGCGCAAAGTGCTGATCACGCAGTCGCCGTCGTTGGCTTTGTCCAGAGTTTCTTTCTCACCCTTGGGATAGATTTCTATTCTGATATGCTATAAAGGTGTCGTAAGCAACCCATTCGTCCCACATCAGTCGAAACATTGCACTGCAGTAGCCCAAGGTCTCTGCCAATACGATAAGGTGCTCTCTCTGACATGTCTCATTACTCCCGATAAGGGATTCCCATATTTCATGTCTAGTTTGGGCTTTCACGCCAATATGGGCTATGAGATTTCGGCAAGTGAACATGCTCCCTGATAGACCAATCTTCTGCAATCGCTCAAGTTCATGCCGAGCTACCGCATCCAGAGATGCCTCATACCTCTGATGACTAACGTCATCAATGAAAAAGGAAAGCTCCGAATATACCTGGTGGTAGGAATCTCTGAGCTGCTCGGGTAGTTCAGCGTATTCTATCTTGTATGCAAATGCGAAACTCTCTCGGGCAACATGCCATAGGCAGGGTAAGCTTGATCGCTTCTTAACAAGTTGTTCTTGTTCATTAAGATCGGCAAATATTTTTGCGACTTGTGAGACCACTTCTCTCGCTCGGGGATAGCTAATGCTTTCGGCACCTTTGTCGGATCGAGGGCTCCCAAACATCATTCATCCTCTTGGATAAAAGCAGTCCTTTGTTATTGAGGCCGGGTGCCTCATATGCTTGCGGTGGGTTTCTGGGTGCGTGATGCGGGTTATAAAATTCCCCCCGCTATGCGTATAGTATACCCATTTGGCTTCCTTAGTGCAAAGAAAAAGCCCGTTCACATCGGGCTTTCGCAATCTATGGCGGCCCCAATATCACTCTCTCCACACTTTGGTGGAATTCATATTCCCGGTAAAAACGCATTACTCCAATTCAAGCGGATGTCGTTGGAAAATAATAGAATAAGTCCTGTGGATGGGCAGGCTGGCAGTATGCTTTTTGGCCGTCTCACCCCCAAGAATGCTGATAGTCAGAAGCGCAGACGCGCACCGGCAACTCATCACCCGTCGAGATGCCGACTGTCCTCCTCCCATTCAACATCTGGTTCGCCGGCAAGGGCGGCCTCATGTGACGAACACGACCCTTAGGCAGTTGTTTAGTCACAGGCCCCATTCTGTTTCATCCAAGTGATGATCTTTGATATATTGCGGGCATCGTCAATGCCCCTATGATGCTTACCTTCAAGCGGCAGCCCAATTATGCTAAGAGCACGCTTCATTCCGCAGGGCTTGATTCCGTGGAAGGCAGCAAACTCCTTCTTCAAATTTACGTGATCACGGAACTCAAACGGGTATTTGATTGCGTGCCTTCGGCAGTCGGCTTGGAGTTGCCTCGGATCATAGGCACCCCACGAGCAAAGAATAGCATCCCCGCTCCCGACCCAGGTAACGAATTCTTCGAAAACGACTGGGAATGGCTCGGCGGCGTCGACATCCGCCTGCTCAATACCGGTAAGTGAGACGCAAAAGTCACTCAGGATTGGCTCTGATACGGGACGGACAAAACGAGAAAACTCACTGGACGTTTCAAAGTTCGGCGCTTGAAGGCGAACGGCCCCTATCTCGATTGTCTCCATGCGTTCAGGCCGGGTGCCTCTTTCCCAGCAGGTTGCCTCAAGATCAAAGATAATAAAGTCATGCGCATTATGCATGATTATCCCTTCAGGTGTTTATGTAGCCTGTTCACAATGCCCTCGATTCGAACTGTATAATAACCCACGATTGGAATTAGTCAAAGTCGTTGTAAAGAAAAAGCCCCACGAAGTCGGGCCTCTTAGTCTATGGCGGCCCCAATATCACTCTCCCCAAACTTTTGTGAAGTTCAGTTATTCGACCGCAAGTGGAACGCGCTGGAAGATAATGGAATAGGACTCTTCCATTAGATCCGTGTGAAATTGCAGCGGGTATTTTCCAGCCAATGAATCGCAATGGTTAGCAGAGTAGCTTGAATAGTGCCTTCTGAAACGGAAATGCGCCTATAGTTGCCAGAGGCCGTGTTGGTTGTTTCCCAGCAGATAGATGGCGATTGTTCCACGGCCAGGGATCTCCATAGGCGGAAGCGCTATCACGCCGCCTGCCTTCTCCACTGCAGAAACCGCAGCTTTGATATCGTCCACGAGCCAGTAGGGTCTGACCACCGGCTCTTCATCCTCTCGCAACGGCGCCCGCACCCCAACCAGGCCGCCTCCGAGTAGCTCAGCAGTCCGAGCGTTTCCAAGAAGGGAATCCGGTTCACCAAACTGTATATTATGTGTTTTGACGTACGAGCTGCATACGGCTTCGACATCGTTGGTAACGATTTCCAGGTAATATACTTGCATGCCATTCACCTCGTGCTGTTTCACCGCAGTATCTTGCGAACATCCTACCAACAATAAGATTACCGCGACCACACCAACAATTATTCTTTTTTCTATTCCTGCCACTTTGGATTGACCTCCGGTATCTTGCGAGCAATTCGCCTCTTGTGCAGAATAAGCGGCATGCTCGCTCTGAATGCAAAGAAAAAGCCCGACAATATCGGGCT
>CAYNEO010000074.1:0-11772 GCA_964396245.1 uncultured Ignavibacteriales bacterium | reverse complement strand
GTTTCTCGTTCGGACGGCTGACCGCCGTCCTCTCTCGGAACGCCGACCTACGTGTGGTGATTGCACTGGTATCGAGGTGCCTTCGGTGGCTTCCGGAAAAGTGACAATTGGAGCCAAAAAAGACCCGGTGGGAGTGAGTAACCACCGGGCCAAGTGAAGGCGCGAAATATATTGCCGGGCGTGCCTGTCCCGTGCGCACCCGGCCGAGCACGTTTTTGCTTTAGAGCGACCAGGCGCACTGGTCGATCAACTCCGTGATCTCCCGCGGCAGAGGCATCATGACCGCCTTGTTCGTGTCCGATATCAGGGAGATATCAGCCGCTCTCATGCCGTCAATAATAATCTGCGGAGTTTCCACCGGCTCAAAACGGTCCACGAACCGCGCCGCTATACCGCGCCGGCGGCAATGCTCGGCTATCAGTTGACGCAGTGCGCGTTGCCGTTCGTTCTCCGAGCAGTAAGTAATGTTGATTTCCATATCTTCCACCTCTTTGTTTGTCCCCCTGAGGCTGGTAGGAGTTGTATCCTGAGGGTATCTTCCGCAGTCCCCGGGTCACGACCACAAAATGAATGCGGACAGTGAATCGGTCAAGGCGAGTAAACCGCGATAAGATTACGTAGCCATCTTACGTAGTGCCCTCGTGCAGGAGCTACGCACGCAGTTTGAACTAGAACGATTGCTGTTCAATCGATGGAGTCTGTGACTGGAGGTAAATAGCCGGTTATGGCTGGTGTTGTGCTAATCAATATCAAAGGAGCGGAGAAATTCGACCAGTGTTGTTTTGCCCCCGGTGAGGCCGAATTTCTTGCGGATTATTTCGCGGTGTTTCTGGGCCGTGGCCTCGGACACGCCGAGCGTTTCGGCAATCTCCTTGGTGCTCATGCCGCTTTTGATCATCTTGCATATGCTGACCTGACGGGGGGTGAGCGAGGAATACTCGTGTCGCAGTCGGGTCACCAGGGGAGAGGCTATGTTGCGCAGTTCACCCTCCACAAGCTCCAGGTTACGCCGCATATAATCATCGGCGAGGCCCTTGAGGCGGACCAATACGGGAAGGACTGTTTCCTCTATGTTGATCAGGATGCTTCGTTTTACTTCCTCTCTCTGCAGCTTGATCTGGTTAAGCAGTTCTTCGAGAGCCATGTTCTTGTTTTTGACCGAGTCCCGCTCGACTTCAAGTTTCTTCTTGGCCTCTTCGAGATCCCTCTCATACTGCTTGCGCACGGAAATGTCGATACCGATTCCGATTGTGTGATCGTCATCGAGCCGAACGTTCGACCATGAGGTTTCGATGGCCTTGCCCGCGCGCGTCCGTATCGGGAAGTCCAGCCAGACCTCGGGCTGCGGATTTTTCACAAACGACACGACCCGTTCACGGACGGCGTGATCCGGGTACAACTCCGCCATCAAATCATCGAGATTGTTCAATTCCTCGGTGGTCCAGCCGAGCCGTTTTCGCAGATCGGCGTTGGCCATAGTCAGCTTGTACCGACCATCATACACGCAAATCATGGCCGGGATATTATCGAGTATTTTCTGGAGCAACTCTTTCTGGTCGGCCAACTGGATCTCGTATTTCTTACGTTCGGTGATATCCAGCAGAAAATTGAGCGTCGCCGGCCGGCCGCGCCATTCAATTTGCAGAATGCTGTCCCGGACCCATGTGGTCGCGCCGTTATTGTGCTTAACGCGCAAGTCGCCGGACATCACTGACGACGCATCCGACATAGCGTCAGCCTGGAGCTTTCCGGCCAAATCGCGGTCTTCATCGTAAATGAAGTCGACAACTTTGCCCCCGTCGAGTTCCTCCCGGCTTTTGCCGACCATCTCCGCCATGCGGGCATTGACGAACCTGATTCGTGCGTCCTGAACGATGACAATGCCCTCGCTGGTGTTGTCGATCAGCGTCCGAAACTGATCTTCGCCAATGGCTCCGGCAGTCACGGCTTTTTCAATGGCCGCGGCTGCTTCTTCGCGCCGGACTTCCGTCGTTTGATATTGCTCGCCCAGCCGCCAACGGGCCTGACGAAGTTTCGCTTCGGTGTTTTTGAGTGTGGTTATGTCGGTCAGCGAGACCATCATACCGCCCTGCCGGCGCTGGTCGGGAATCATGCTGATGCTGTTCATTTGCACGTGGACAGGCGAGCCACCGGTCGATTTCAACCGAACCTGGCAGACCTGGGGTTCGGCAGATTGCAAGGCACTCTGGCGAAATCGCACGAATTCGTCGAGATCATCCGGGTCGACATAGCTACTCAGAGTTTTGCCGACAATTCGGGAAACAGACTTTGCCAGCATTCGGGATATGTCGAGGTTGGCCTCGGTAATTATACCGTCTTGATCGAGGACGACAAATCCGACCGGGGCGGCGTTGAACAGATCGAAGTATTGATTGCGGGATTCCTCCAGGCGTTGCTGCGATTCGAGTAATTCCCGCTGCTGCAACTCCAGTTCGGCGTGATAGATATCGAGCTCCTGCACAATCCGTTCGTAGCTTTGTTCAAACTCGATACCGCTCTTGTTCTTCCGCTGTTCGAGCAACTCGATAGCCCGCCGGCGCAGTTGCTCAAATTTTTTATCCGATTGGGATAGGTCGTCCTTTCGTGTATTCATTAGCTCCTTCCGGGCAGCTGTCTGCTAACACTGCGACGTTCCGCCCCCCAGATGCCTCCCGCTACGCGGAGTTCTGTGTCGGTGTTACCATTTCGACCAACACACGATCCTGCATCGTTGTATCCAGAATAACAGGCGCGGCATATATGATGATCCATCTTTTTCCGATTCCCTCAATTTCCGTTTCAATCTGCTGGTGCTGAAACCGATCTTCACGCTGAAATACAGAGTCAATCGATTCTCGAAAATTTGCGATGTCCAGGCGGCCGTTGGCAATTTCGTGTACGGATTTGCCCGGGAGGTGATCCGGTTTCACCCCGAACAGGTCACTGAACGCTCGATTGGCGGCCAGTACGATGTGTTCTTTGTCGAGCAGCAGCAGGGGTCTGGGGAACGACTCTACCATGGCACCGGCATGTTCAAGCCGTCTTCGGCTCTGCTCGAAGGCCTTTTCGGTGCGCTTCATTTCGTCGATATCGATAAAATTGATCACGACGCCGACCACCTTACCGTCGGTAGACCGGTAGGGGATTATTCGCCGCAGGTACCAGTGACCGTCCTCGGTTTGTACTTCCTTTTCCTGGTAGACCATTGTATCACGAACGCGCCTGGCGTCGTCGATCAGAGTATTGTCCGCCAGCCTCGACGTCAGATCGCTGAGGGGGCGGCCGATATCACTCTCTATAAGGCGCACGATATCGGTCGCCTGGACCGTGAACCGCTTGATCCGCAGATCGTCGTCCAGAAAAATAGTGGGGACACCCAGGCTGTTCAGGAACAGCTGGATTTCCTGATGCGCTCCCGTGAGGGCCTCGATCTTCTCCTGCAGTTCCCGATTGACGGTTGTCAGTTCCTCGTTGAGCGACTGCAACTCCTCGTGGGACGTTTCCAATTCTTCGTTGGCGCTTTTGAGCTCCTCGTTGGTCGACTGATATTCCTCGTTGGTCGAACGCAGTTCTTCGTTGGAAGATTCGAGTTCCTCTATGGTCATCTGGAGCCGGTCCTTTGTCCGGCTCAATTCCTTTTCAAGGTTGTCCTGATCTTCTTGCGCCTGTTTCTCGTTCTCGCCGGTTTTTCGGCGGGGCGCCGCCTCGGGAGTTGTTTCCTGGAACAGGATCACGAATCGGGGGTGATCATGCTCCGCATCACCGAGAGGTGAAACCGTTATCGTGATATCGATCTCATCGCCATTGGTCTGCACCGGCACGTGTGAGCGCTGTACCTCGCTGTGTGTCATCTTCGCCTGTCGCACGGCTGCCAGGAGATGGCTGCCCAGCCCTTTGCGCGCCATATCGTAGATGCTCATGGCCGCATAACCTTCCGCCGGTTCCAGAAACTGGCCCGTACGTCCGTGAATCTCGACGATATTTCCCAGGTAGTCTATGACAACAAAGGGCGGCACGTATTTCCGGATCATATGGTTCAACAGCGCGCCTTGAGTCGTGACGGGGTTGCTGTCTTGTGTGCGCCTCGTTTTCTGTTTTCTGTGATCGAAAGTGCCGGCAAGGGGCAGATCGACAGGTATCGCCTGGTTCACTCCCGTATCGCGGCGTCGGAAGACCCTGCACTTCGAATCGACGGTAGCGAACAGATGGCTGAAAGTCCCGATGGTTTCCGACGTGCCCAGGTGGAGATATCCGTTCCGTCTCAGGCTGTAGTGAAACAGGGGCAGCACCTTTTTCTGCATATCGTTTTTGAGGTAAATCAGAAGATTTCGGCAGGAAATCAGGTCCATTTTGGTGAACGGCGGGTCCTTGATGAGGTTATGGACGGCGAAGACGATGAGTTCGCGAATGTCACGTTTGACACGGTAGTAATCTCCTTCCCTGGTGAAATACCGTTTGAGCCGCTCCGTTCCGACATCCGGCGCGATGCCGGCCGGGTATCGTCCTGCGCGCGCGAATTCGATAGCATCGTTATTGAGGTCGGTTGCAAAAATCTGAATCTGGGCGTCGACCTGATATTCATCGCGGGATTCCGCCAGCAGCATTGCGATGGAATACGCTTCCTCACCGGTCGCGACTCCGGGCACCCACACCCGTATCGTGTGCCGGCCGTCATTGCCCTTCAAAATCTCCGGTATGATTGCGGTCCGCAATTTCTCAAAACAGTCCGAATCGCGGAAAAATCCGGTCACGCCGATGAGCAATTCCTTGAACAGCGCGACAGCCTCATCGGCGTTTTTCTGGAGAAGATGTGAATATTCCTGGATATCATCGATATTGGTCACGCCCATGCGGCGTTGAACCCGGCGGACAAGCGTGCTCTCCTTGTAGTGTGAAAAGTCATTACCGGTACGCTTGCGCAATAAGAACATGATCCTTCGCAAAGCCTCCTGGGTCTTAAGGGCTTCCTCCTCGTCGAGGAGTTCGCGTCCGCGATGACCGGCGAAATAGGACAAAAGAAAGTCGGGCATCTCGCGGACAGGCATGACCCGGTCGGCGACAAAAGCCTCAACAACACTCTGGGGCATGGAGTGATGTTCGGCCTGGGCGGGATCCTGCACCACCACCACTCCACCGTGCTCCCTGATTTTGGCGGCCCCGATAGTACCGTCACTGCCGGCGCCCGACAGGATGACAGCCGCGGCGTGCTCGCCCCATTCCGTCGCCAGCGTACCCAGGAAGATGTCGATCGGTGTCGGCGGTACCTCGTCGGTCCGCGGTCCGGCTTCGATCGTATCGCCCCTGATCCGGAGGTTGTGATCGGGAGAAATCACATAAACGGTATTCTTTTCAATACCTGTCGATCCGGTCATCTCGCGTACAGTCATCGGCGTATGGCGGCCGAGTATTTCGGACAGGATGCTCTTGTGCTTTGGTTCCAGATGCATGATGAGCACGAATGCCATTCCGGGCTCAGGCGGTACGGCATCGAAAAATTCTTCGGCGGCCTGCAATCCACCGGCTGAAGCGCCGATCCCGATCACCGGAAAGGGATGGCCGGAAGAGTTATCTCCCGACCCGGCAGCATCGCCCTCAGGTCGCTGCTCTGGCTCTGCCATAGTGACTCCTTGAGTTTGGCTATGAGATGAATATCAGGATGTGGGGTATTACAAAAGACATCTCGTTCATCACAATATGCGGCGCGACGGCTCGAAATTCAAGGCAAATCGAAAACAGGGGGTTTTGGTGATATTCCCGGGCGGCCTGGCCGGGGCAGGGGTGGTGTGGCGGAGGGCGCCGGGTGACGCTCGCCTTTAGCGAGCGTCTCCCCACGCAACATGTTGAGAGCGTCGGGTAGGTAGAGGGGTCAGCATCAAAGTGTCATGCTTCGACTTCGCTCAGCATGGCCCCTCGCGTCCCCTGAATATGGCCTTACTTGCCGACTGCTCCGACTTCGACTTCTTTGGCGGCCGGGCGCGGCTCGGCGTTCTTCACGTACTTGTCCATCCAGGTCGACATTTCCCAGAGCATGTGCATGATCGACTCTCGGGCCCGGTAACTGTGACTTTCGCTCGGCAGCATAACCAATCGCGCCGTCTTGCCGAGCCCCTTCAGCGCGCCATAGAGCCGCTCGCTCTGAAGCGGGAACGTGCCGGGGTTGTTGTCGGCCTCACCGTGGATCAAAAGAATCGGTTCGTCGATTTTGTCGGCGTGCATGAACGGTGACATCGCGAAGTACACCTCCGGCGCCTGCCACAATGTCCGCTCTTCGGACTGGAAGCCGAACGGGGTGAGTGTTCGGTTATAGGCGCCGCTCCGGGCGATCCCAAGCCGGTATACATCCGAGTGAGCGAGCAGGTTGGCGACCATGAACGCCCCGTACGAGTGGCCGCCGATGGCGATTTTGTCGGGATCCGCCACGCCCCGTCGAACAACTTCATCAACCGCCGCCTGGGCATCGGCAACAAGCTGTTCGACATAGCTGTCGTTTGGTTCTTCGTCGCCCTCGCCGATAATCGGCATCGAGGGATCATCGAGGACAGCGTAGCCGTCGACAATGAACATCAGCGGCGAATACCACGCGGTGCGTATGAATCGGTATGGCGAGCTGGTCACCTGTCCGGCGGCATCGGCGGATTTGAATTCCTCGGGGTAGGCCCACATGAGCAATGGCAGCGGTCCGTCGTTCTCGGCATCGTAGCCGGCAGGCAGATACAGTGTCGCGGTCAGTTGCACACCGTCGTCCCGCTGGTACTTAATCAGTTCTTTCTGGACTTTTGCCAGCTCCGGAGTCGGATGCGGGAAAGCGGTCAACTGTGTCAGGTCACCGGTGCTCAGGTCGCGAAGGTAGTAGTTCGGCGGTTGGTCGACAGACTCGCGCCGGGTCATCAACTGACGGTTGTCGACATCGGTGAACACGACCGCGTACTCATAGTACGGCGCTTCAGAGCGGAAGAGCCGGTTGGTTTCACCGGTGGAGATGTTGAATTCATCGAGGAACGGCCTGTCGCCTTCCGGCGACGCACCGGCACCCGAGAGAAAAAGCGTGTTGCCGTTGTCGGCCGTCAATATAACATACTGGCCATGGTCAGTCAGCCGCATCATCGGCGAGCCGGGGTCATTGTAGCGGTCCTCCCACGACCTGTCCTGCCAGAGGGATGGTTCCGCGGTCGGGTCGCCCGGTTTGATAAACCAGAACTTCATGTTGCGGGTCGGCCACCACCATTCTTCGATCATCGCGAGGTCATCGCTTCCCCATGTGATACCACCGTAGCGCTGAGTAAGAGTGGCCAGAGTTATCGGTTCGCCGTTAAACGGCGCAGGCAACATGAAAACCCGGTCGCGTTGTTGCGCTTCGGCGCCGGCATCGCCGCCGTCGAGTGCCTCCGCCCAGTACAGGGTGGCGTCGGCATCGGCACGCCAATCAATACTGCGGCGCCCGGTTTCCACCGAGCCGAAAGCGATCGGAATATTATCGGCCAGCGGTTGATCGACGACGTCATAGACGGTTTTGCCGTCGGTGTCCCAGACCTGAACCAGTTTCGGGAAGCGTGAAACCGGCACGGTGTAAGAATACGGCCGGTGGACACGGTCGACGAGCAGGTAGTTGCCATCGGGCGACGGGCTGACACTCTGGACTATCGATGGTTCGCCGAGGGGAGTCACAGCGCCGTCGAGCGAGATGCGGACAATCTGCGATGTGACGTAGTAGTCGAAGAGGGCTTCATCGTGAGAATTCTGCAGGAGATCCTGATAGGTCCGAGCGGGTGCGACGCGCCCGAGGTTTTCCTGCACTACCGGTCCCTGCGGGACAAGTTGGTCGGCGGGCTTTTCGCCGCGGTCGCTCGGCACGGTCAGGGCAACAATCGTTTTGCTGTCGGAGAGCCAGTGAATGGCGTTGCCATAGGTGTCATTCAGGCTCAAGTCGGTCAGTCGTTTGGCCGTGGCAGCGTTGACATCGGCCACCCAGAGCTCGATATGATCCGGCATTGTAAGGGCGAACGAAACGTACTTGCTGTCGTTCGACCAGTCGACACTTGAGATTTTTGGATTTTCGGGGATACCGGTGATTTTGGTTTCGTCTCCGGTCTCGAGGTCTTTGAGGGTCAGGCCGTTATAGTATCGACCGCGACTCGGGCCGCTGGTGCGCGGGTTGATTCGAAGGCCCGCGATGCGGAGCTCCGGCTGTGAGATTTCATCGATTCCCGGCAGGCCGGGCTGTTCCAGGTAGAGCATCATGGTGCGGTCGGGGCTGAGAGAAAGGCTCGGGGTCTGCGGAGCGTCGATGAGCGCCTTGATGGCGTCCGGCGGCATCATGTACGGCAGGGCGTCGCCTTCATTTTCCTGGCCGACAACGGGAAACGCCGTCAGCAGCATGAGCGTGATCACCGACACGATGGTGATCGGTGTGATAAATTTGCGGGGCATTTTCGGGACGGACATGGCGGATCTCCTCCAAAAGCAAAGGTGACAACAATTGCTAAGTATAGCCTGTGAGGGAGGATGTAACAAGTATTTCGCTGACCCAGCCAGTCACATATGAGCGGTCCCCAGCGAACAATTGGCCGCCGTAACCGTTACAAAAGTGCACAACGTTGATTCACCTGAACCGCTCACCTTTGCTCTCGTTGTCTCACCGGATTTCCTGTCTAATTGGGTACCTGACTGACAACCTGTCTATATGACAGACTCCATCCCATGGGGAAGGAGACCGCGATGGCTTGCGAACGTACTAAAAAACTCGATACGGGCGACGTGTTTCCGGACATGGAGTTTCGGCTGCTAACAGGCGGAGAGATCAGGCTCCCCCGTGATGCGCGCGGCCGATGGATGGTTTTTATAGGTTACTGCGGCTACTGGTGCCCATTCTGCCGAAGGCAGTTAGCTGACTTTGAGGATCATATCAAGGAGTATGAAAAGCGGGACGTTTTCGTGATCGCCGTGTCGTCTCAGAACCGTGAAGAATCGGAGAAGTCCAGAGAGTTGAGCGAGGTAACCTTTCCTATCGGATACGATCTCAATCCGAGAGATTTTTCACGGGCGACCGGTGCGTTTTATAATAGAGAACACCATTTTATCCATGCGACGGCGTTCATCATCGATCAAGACGGTATTATTCGGGGATCAATCTACAGCTCGGGCGGAATCGGGCTATACACGGCTGAGGGGACGCTCAAGAGGCTGGACCAACTGATCAAGGCGAGGTAAGAGACTTATGTTTTAGTTGGATGACGAAATCTGATTCAAAAGCTTGGCCGACGAATATTTTTTGGCTTCAGCCGAGACCGGGAAACAGAAAAAAGGGCATAGGTGCTGACTTTTCGGGAGTTATTGGTATTAATTCGAGAACAAATTGTCTGATCGCGCCGTTATTGTAAGCGAGAGTTTTGCGTCGGGTTCGCTCTCGAGCTGCTAAAAACCCCGGCAGCGTCGATATCGCTTGGTTCTTCATGCTCAAATTCTCCAGGCAAGGGATAAGACGAAGGGAGCAGTCGCCGACAGGTGGCCCGAGGTTATGTACCCGGCCTTGAGAATGACATCAAGACAGACTACTGATGCGCTTGCCTGGAGAGGATTGATGGTTCACGCCGATACACACAAACTCGATAATGGGGACCCGTTCCCTGAAATGCAGTTGCGGCTTCTGGATGGGAGTACGGTGACAATACCCGATGAGACTATGGGGAAATGGTCGGTGCTCATCACTTACCGCAACTACGACAATGAGTCCTGCCGCGAGTATCTCACGCGATTCCAGGAATGCTACGAAACCTTTACCCGGAAGAAAGTTGCCCTGATCGCGGCATCGGCTCTACATAAGGACGACGCGCGAAAAGGGGCTGAGGATCTAAAGCTCGACTTCCCCGTGGCTTACGGCCTGATACCCCGCGAGTTTTCGATCCTTACCGGAGCCTTCTACGACCCGCTCGAGAGAACGATCAATCCATCCGGGTTCCTGATCGACCCGTCCGGCCGCATCGCCCTTGTGGTATACAGCTCCGGTCCGGCCGGGCTGCTTGACCCGGATGACACGCTGAAGTTGATCGAAGAGATCGACGCCTCCCGTCCCAGGTAGGCCTTTCGCAGATTTTTTCACCCCAAAACCGTATTGTCTAACAACGGCATACGAAAAATCCGCCATTTATTTAGACAAATATGGAACAAACCGGGAATGAGTCAGGTTATATCTGTCAGAAGTTAGACAAAAGGTTGACAACAACCGGTACTGAGAAAGAGAAGATTTTAGCGAAAGGAGTTTACAATGAAGTCAGCAGACATTATCGCAGCCATCCTGCTCGTAGTCGGCGGGTTGAACTGGGGCCTGGTCGGGATATTTAATTTCGATCTCGTGGCGGCCATTTTTGGCAACGGCGCCGCCCTGGCCCGGATCGTTTACGCTCTCGTCGGTGTGGCCGCTGTTTACCAGGGCCTGCAGTGGAAGGCCATTCAGCGTCGCTGGGCGATGTCCCCGGCCCGCGCTTAATGGGAGAATAAATTCACCGGGACTGACACCCAGGTTAAGTACGGGGGCCGCGAGCACACGGCCCCCGGCTTTGAAAAACAGGAGATCAGCGGAGGAAAGCCTCGCGATCTGGAAATAGATAAAGAAAACAACACGTTAGTATGAGATGATGAGAAGGAGAATGACCATGTTTAGACTGACCCGCACAAAAGTTCTGGTCGCCGCGGTGGCCACCATGGCGCTGTTTGTCGCCTGTAGCGACGATGATGACAGTAATCCCATGAACAGTCCTGCCCCTAAGGCGAGTGTTTTGACAGTACATGCTTCGCCCGGTACGCCCGCGGTCGACCTGCTGGTCGATAACAGTGTCGCCGGCACCGGCCTCGGTTTCCCGGACAACACCGGCTATCTGGAAGTGACTTCCGGAACCCGCAACGTTAAGGTGAACGTTTCCGGCACCAGCACGACCGCTATCGAAGCCAACCTGAATCTGTCGGAAGACACCCACTACTCGGTCTTTGCCGTTGATACCGGCTCGGCGCTGGGCGCGCTGGTCCTGGTCGACGATTTGACTACCCCGGCGTCCGGCAAGGCTCACGTTCGGTTTATTCACCTGTCGCCCGACGCTCCGGCGGTTGATGTCGCCGTGACCGGCGGACCGGTCGTGTTCGGCAACAAATCTTTCAGAGAATACACCGATTTCACGCCGCTCGATGCCGGCACCTATAATCTCGAGGTTCGGCTGGCCGGAACGAGCACGGTGGCTCTGCCGCTGCCGGGCATCACGTTACAGGCCGGCAAGATATACACTGTCTTTGCCAAAGGTTTTGCGGCTGGGTCAGGCGCTTCGGCCTACCCGCTCGGCGCTGAGATCATCGTGAACAACTAGACTGCCTCATCTTGATCTGAGCACGCATCAACGCCTCTTGGCGCTGAGTCACTTCCGTAGGGAGAATGGCGAAAGTCATTCTCCCGTTTTTATTTGGCTGTATATTTATCTGAATCGCGGGGTCTTGAATTGACAGAGAGGCACTCAGGCGAGGGTCGGCCCCGGGCACGCCTCCGAGTTCTTAGAACAGCCGATGGGATATAATTGGGTTGATTTCGCGGAATCGATTCCGTATATTTTCTGGCCCGGGAAAGGCTGACCGGCCGATTTTTCCGGGAGTTCTTTGACAGACTTTGCGTCGCAGTCAGTGTTCGGCTGCGGCGCAAAAGCAGAATGCGCCATTAGCTCAGTTGGTAGAGCAGCTGACTCTTAATCAGCGGGTCCGGGGTTCGAGCCCCTGATGGCGCATTTTTTTGTGGGG
>CAYNEO010000073.1:0-12183 GCA_964396245.1 uncultured Ignavibacteriales bacterium | reverse complement strand
ACTGCGCCTGTTTCGTCTTCTGCCCGGCCATGTTGCGACGGATGAAATCCTCGATACGGGCGATCTCTTCCTGCTGATGCCGGTAGTGATGCTCCGCGAGCCGTCGACGGTCGGTGCGTTCGACCAGGTACTTTTCATAACCGCCGGTGAATGTTTCGATTTCACCGAAATTGATTTCCCACACCAGCTCGACTGTGGCCGTGAGAAAAGCGCGATCGTGCGAGACAATCACGTACGTCTTTTCGAGCTTCCGCAGGTATTCCTCGAGCCACTTCGTCGATTCGATATCGAGGTGGTTGGTTGGCTCATCGAGCAGGAGCAGATTACCGTTGCCGGCCAGAAGCCGGGCGATCCCGGCGCGATTCTTCTCGCCTCCGGAGAAATTGCGAAGCCGCTCGCGGTGGCGGGTTTCCTCAAAACCGAGGCCGTCCAGAATGATCTTGACTTCATTTTCAAGGTTGAACCCGCCTCCGGCTTCGAAGCTGTGCTGAAGTGCGCCGAGTTTGTCGAGACTTTCCTGATCATGCGGGTTTTCTTCAAGATAGTGCTCGAGATGGACAATCTCACTTCTCAGACCAAGCAAATCCTCCCGCGCGCCGGCGACAAACTCGAACAGGGTGACATCGAGGTACTCCGCCTTCTCCTGCTCGACATAATCAAGCCGGCAGTTTTTGGCGCGGTTGATACTGCCGCTGTCGACTTCCTGTTTCCCGGCGAGGACTTCCAGGAGGGTTGTCTTGCCGATACCGTTCTTGCCAACGAGGCCAATTCGCTGACCCCGGGTGATAGTAAACGAGACGTTGGAAAGAACAGTCTGTTTCTGGAATTGCTTGGTGATATTTTCAGCGGCGAGGAGGGTCATGCCTCATTCCTCGACTCGTGTTCCGCGCGCCAGAAGGATTTCCGCAATAACGAGAAAGACCGCAACCCAGAGGAAAACCTGCCAGAGTTCCCTTCCGAAACGGAAGCCGGCGATTGTCGTTTCGAGTGGTTTGTCGGTACTCAGCTCGCGAATCTCGTCGATCCCCAGAGAGGCTGCAAATTGATCCGTGTCGACACCGGCCAGGTTTCCCTCGGCCGGATGGATATTGACGGCAAAGCGATCGATTTCGGCGCCGAGGTAGTTGATCCGGTAAATGCCGGGATAGTCGGCCGGCTTCGCATGCACGACCAGGGCGCCCTTGTCTTCTTCGGGAGGAATGTAGTACTCGCTGCTGTCGGGAGTCAGCAGTTCGACGGGATAATTGACCGCGCCTGTCAGCGAGAGCGAACGGGTGATATTGCCGCCTGAATAGAGCTTGAGATCCAGCGAAGAGAGGTCCGAGGCCAGGTATTCCGCCAGTCGAGACACAAACGGCACGAAGAATGCGTGACCGGGAAGGTCGGTATACTCGGGCGACATTGGTCCGGTAAAACAGAGTACCTTGCCGTTGCCGTGCTCGGATTCGACGAGCGCCGGACGGTTGCCGGTAAATACCATAACCTGACGATCATCGGCCGACACGCGGAACTGCGGCAACACAAAGAACTTCACTTTCGGCGGCTCGCCCTTCTCGAACGAGAAAACCGAGAAAATCGGATGGTCGGTGTCAACCGACTGGATGGTGTAGTAGCCGGCGCGGGTGAAAGAAGTCGGCACCGGCTGATCATAAGTCACGCCGGTAATCGCCGACCATGTCTGGTTGAAGTAATTGATATCGGTATCACCGCCGTAACTGACAAACAGCGATTTGCCTCGATTGACAAATGATTTCAGCCGCGAGACATAGGTCGGATCCAGCCTCGGCGCACCCACCAGCATGATGACGTCGTAATCGAGAAAGTCGACCCCGGATAGTTGCTCCGGCGTCGCCTCTTTCACCGACCAGTACCGGCTCAGTGTTTCATTTGGCACGAGGGCGAGCGATATGTAGTGCGCCGAGGGATCACCGGTGATCAGGAGAAGATTGAATCGGTCGGGAATGTGGAAACTGAAATAGTATCGATTGTCCCCCAGAAATTGGTCGTCGGAAATCTCGACATAGCCGGAATGGAAACCGGTGCCCGCGACCGAGCGGGTAAATCTCACGCCGGTGTCGGAGCCTGCCGCGGCAGAGAACTCTGTCTGTGCAACGCGCTTGCCGTCAAGAAAGAGTGACGCGATCGACTGTGACCGATTCTCGCTTCCGTAGTTGCGAATCGTGGCCACAACATCGAAATCGAGACCGGGCTGAATCAACTGGCCGCCGAAATCGACCGCTACCACGCCGCAGTTTTCATCATCGGAGACAGGCAAATCGACCGCGTATACCGAGGCTTTCACGTCGGCAAGCGGCTCTTTCTCCGGCAGGGCATTACGCTGCCGATCCGAGACGATATAAATCTCCTTGTTGAGATTGCTCGCGCGTTGTATCAGGTCGGAGGCATATTCCAGCGCCGACTCCAGGTCAGCTTCGCCGTAACCGGGCTTCAGCTGATCGAGCTTCTCGGCGGCAACGGCGGCCGAAGCAAACTCCTGTGCACCGATGACATCCTGTCCCGAGTGATTCAACGGAATAAGGGCTACCTGGTCCGATTGGCCGAACGTTTCGAGCAATTCCGCGGTTCGCTTTTTGGCGATATCGAAGAGATTACCGTCGGAAACATACCGGGTCATGGAAGCCGAGTTGTCGAACAGAATCACGGCCGAGACCGATGCGTGAGCGCCGACCCCGCCGCTTTTCGTGGTCGGTCGGGCAAAGGCCAATACGACCACGAGGATTATCAGCATCCGGACCAGCAGCAGGAGCAACTGACGAATTTTCAGTCGTCGAACCTGTCGTTTCTGCATCGCCTTGAGGTGGCGCAGCGACGAAAACTCGACGATTTTAACGCGTCGGCGCGAGAAAAGATGAATTATCAGCGGGATTAACGCCGCCGCCGCCGCAATCAGGACGGTGGAATTCAAAAAGCTGAACATAATAAAGCTATTGCCGGTACGGTTTTTTCAAGTATTCGCGGGCTTCCGCCTGATGATAGGCAGCCGACGCCCCGGCCAGTACATAATTGTAATATTCCTCGGCGACATCGCGCTCACCCCGGACATCAGCCGTCTTCCCCAGCCAGAGCTGTGCCATGCCGATATAAAACGGACGCTTTTCCAAATAAAGTCCGGTGTGCAGGAAATCGTATGCATCGCTCGTATTACCGAGGCCGAGATAGGCCATCCCGGCCCAGATATGCGAGGTCGGCGACGGATTGCCGCTGTTTATGGCCTGTGCAAAGTAACGGAGCGCTTCATGGAAGTATTTTTCCGCCAGGGCGTGATCGTCCTCGTCGCCCGACTGCAGGAGCACATATCCCAGCATCACACGGCTTTCGCCGAACGGGCCGCCCTGTCGCGATTCGAAGACGAGCGCCGTGAGTTCCCTTTTCGCCGCCGCCGTATCACCGCGATACAGGTCATTGAGAGCGAGGTTAAACCGCACGAGCTGTTCGGTGGTATCGATAGCGTGAGCGCGTTCCAGATTGGTCCGGGCGGTGTCGTAGCTGCCGTTCATCATCTGGTACCCGGCGAGCGCCAGCCAGTTCAGGACGACGCTATCCTGAAGTTCGCACAACTGTTCCTCGTACCCCGAAGCGCCGTAGTAATCGCCGGTCGAAAAAGATGCCCGGGCCAGATTCCGAAGCGCCAGCAACGTGTCAGGTCTTTTGGTTGCCTCCTGAAGCAATCCGCGACTGTAATGGAGCATCATCTTGTAATTGAACATGGCCTCGGCAAGATCCGAGTAATGCAGCAACTGGTCGAACGAGATGCTCACGGTGTCGACATAGTGAATCCACTCTTTCTCCAGTTGCGAGATTGGTTTCCGGTATACATCCTCGATGGTGGCCTGAAGGTTCAAGTCATCGGCCCGCCGGTATACCTCCAGAAGCTTGTCAATCTTGTATTCATTAATGAGGTATTTGATGAACGTCGCAGATGTCCTGTCCGACACGGCAGGATCGGCGGTGTAGTAATTGTACGTCACGAGCAACGATTCAATGGGCAGGTTCCTGCCGTCGGTGATCAATTGTTTCATTTCAAAGGCGGCGTATGTCAGGTAGCTCGCAAGACCTTCGGCCACGAACGCCGGCGCATAGCCGTAGTTCCGATAGACGGACGCATCCAGAATCAGGAAGGGATCGGCCGTGTTGACATCATGATTGTAAAGGGCGAACGCGATATTGCGGGTAGGGTCGATCATCATGCCGAACCGCTTGTCCCAGATGACCGAGTAAATCGGGCAGGGACAGAGATAGATGGCGTATTTGCCGGGCAGGGTGAAGTTGTTGATCGACTTGAATACCCGGTAACGCTCATCCATGATTCCCTTGACGGTGTTCCAGTAGAAATCACCGAAGGAATTGGGCACATAATAGATATCCATGTATGCCGACGGGTCGAATCGAAACTCACCTTCGCGCGTGTGGACGATACTGCATCCCGAGGTATCAATCGCGGAGCTTCTGAGTGGTGTCACGGCCAGCGAATACAGCGCGTTGTTTTTGCCGACGATGCTGTCGATTCGCGCCGGCAGTCCGTATTCAACCTGAAAATCCCGGGAATAATTGTGCACCGGCTGAGCGAGCGTGACCACATGCACCATGAATTCACACCGATTGGTGTCGATATGTGTGAATTCAAATTCGGTCGAAAACGACACGAGGAAACCGACCGATGTCAGGCTGTCAAGAAACCAACTCGTGTCGGAGTAGAGTAAGACATTCTCGCCTGTCACTGTATCCAGTTGCGAAACATTGAGTTCGCACTGAACGCCGTCGATCGCCGAGGCACTTCCGGCGAGAAGAACCAGGCAAATAACCACCGTTGCTGAGATAATCCTGATCATCAGTTTTTTATACCTGTCAAAGGAAGAAAAGACCACTATCGCCTATGAATTCACGCCCGGCTCATCAAGAACAAGCCGACCGTCTTTGAGCACCGGCACCACGGGCAGTGAGTCGATTTCCGTCGCGATTTCGACATCGGCGGCAAAACCGAGCGAAGCCAGTATTTTCCCGTGTTCACCCTGCTGAATGGCCTGCCGGATCGCTGTCTTGTTGGTGCGATACAGCAAAAGCGCCAGCGATGCCGCGTCGTTGAGTGTGACCTCCAGCTTGTGTACGGTAATCAGCTGGTGGATCAACATTCCCCCGCAGACAGTATCTTCAATTGAAAAGCCGCCTTCCAGACCGGAGCAAATGACCACGACATCCTGTCCGGCCATAGCGACTTTCTCGCTCACCTTGGAGATGTTCACGATTGCACCGGAGAGAATCAGGGCGGCCCCGTTCGTCTTGGCGAAGATTCCCGTTCCGTTGGTGGTGGTCATGACGACAAATTTGTCTCCGACCGTTTCCTTCGTGAATTCTGTCGGGGAGTTACCGTAATTGAAATTCTCGATCTTCACTCCGCCCCGTTCGCCGGCGAGAACGGCATTATCGCTGCCGAGTTTGGACCACATCTCCGCCGCCTCACCCGGTCCGGCCATCGGGATCACGCCTTTCGCGCCGGATCTCAACGCGGCGCAGATCGATGTCGAGGAACGGAGGACATCGATAACCACCGCCGTCTTGTGCTCGAGCTTGGTGCGCGCGAGAGGCACGGGTGTGAGGAAGAGTTCGATGTGCATAGGTTTTGCTCTTTACTTGTGCGAAGCGTGCTTATAAAACGGCGGTTTGACCACCGTGGCCGGAAACCGCTTATCGCGGATCGCTATCTCGACCTGCGAGCCTGACTTGGCTTTCTCACGAGGCACATAGCCAAGGGCGATCGGTTTCTGAAGCGAAGGAGAGAACGTGCCCGAGGTCACCTTGCCAACCACCTTATCACCGTCGTAGATATCGTATCCATGCCGGGGAAACGCTTTTCCTTCGAGCTCCAAACAGACCAGCCGACGCTCGGGTTTTTCCTGTTTCTGGCGAGCCAGGACATCTTTGCCGATGAAGTCCTTGTCAAAATCGACAATCCAGCTCAGACCTGCCTCAACCGGAGTCGTGGTCTGATCGATGTCGTTGCCATAGAGAGCCATCTTCATTTCCAGTCGAAGGGTGTCACGCGCTCCGAGCCCAATCAACTCCATGTCATACTTCTTCCCGGCATCCGTGACGGCATTCCAGAGCTTTTCGCAGAACTCGGTAGGGATGTACAACTCGAATCCATCCTCACCCGTATATCCCGTTCGCGAGAAGAAGATCTCAACTCCTCCGACTCTTGCAGTGACCGACTCGTAGTAGGTCATCTTGTTGAGATCAATGTCCGTCAGCTCGGCCATCACCTTCTGGGCATTCGGTCCTTGTATGGCTAACAGGCCGATCTCGGATGAGCGGTTGAGCAGCTCGACATCTCCATTCTTCCGGGAATCCAGCCAGTCATAGTCCTTATCGATATTGCTGGCATTCACCACCAGAAAGTATTGGTGCGGCAGCCGGTAAACGAGGAGGTCATCGACAATACCGCCGTCCGGGTAAGTCATGCAACTGTACTGGATTTTGCCCGGTTCGAGAGCCGCTACATTGTTGGTCGTTGTCTTCTGCAGAAACGGCAGCGCGTTCTCGCCCGAGACGACAAACTCTCCCATATGGGAGAGATCAAACAGCCCGACGTTGTTACGAACGGCCAAATGTTCTGCGGTTATCCCTTTGTACTGCACCGGCATAATGAAACCGGCAAAGGGAACCATCTTGGCTCCAGCCTCAATATGGAATTTGTAAAACGGGGTCTTGATCAGGTTGTCGGTCTTCTCTGCCATGATAATCTTTCCATCGAAGGCACTGTTTGCAATAGGCCGTAATTAACAGGCTGGCCGGTTAATGTCAATACCTAAGGGGAAAATGGCCTTCTTCTCTTAACACTAAACAGGCCCGTCAGTTCGACCGACGGGCCCGTCACCGAATCGGGCAGAAAAACCGCCTAAGACAATATTGATTTGCCGTCGGACTTGAGGTCCTTACAGGCCCGAACGACCCGCTTGGCCATGTTCTCCTCGGCCTTTTTCAGGTACGACCGGGGATCGAATTTCTTCTTGTTGGCCACTTCCTCGCCCTCGTGGGTAAGTTCCTTGCGGTTCTCGTCCACGTGGTGTACGATAGCCTCGGTGAAATGGTACTGCGTATCGGTGTCGACGTTCATCTTGACCACGCCGTAGGCCAATGTTTCGTGAATGTCGGCGAGTTCTGAGCCCGAGCCACCGTGGAAAACAAGGTCGAAGTAAGCCTTCTGGCCGAATTCCTTCACGACCGCATCCTGACCCTCTTTCAAAATCTTCGGGCGCAATTGTACATTTCCCGGTTTGTAGATACCGTGGACATTGCCGAAGGTGGCGGCAAACAAGAAACGGCCGCCGATCGGGCTGAGGGCCCGGTAGACCTCCACCATATCTTCGGGGGTCGTATACAGCTTTTCCTTTGGTTTGTCAGAGTGATCGATGCCATCCTCCTCGCCACCGACCACGCCGGCTTCGACTTCGAGTATCAGGTCGTTTTCCTTGCACATCTCGAGGAGTTTCACGGCGGTCTTCATGTTCTCCGCGAGCGGGAGCTCCGAGCCATCGAACATGTGCGATTGAAAAAGATTGCCCTGTCCGTTCGCACGTCGACGGGCTGTCTCCTGGATGAGCGGGATCAAATAGCTGTCGACTTTTTTCGGCGGGCAGTGATCGGTATGCAATGCGATATAGACATTGTACCGGTCGGCCATGCGGTGTACGTGCTCGGCGACGGTGATAGAGCCCAACACCGCGTCCTTGACGTGCAGACCGGAGGCGAACTCGCCCGCACCGGTTGATAACTGGATAATGCCGTCAGAACCGGCATCGGCGAATCCCTTCAAAGCGGCATTGGCAGTCTCGGTGGACGACACGTTGATGGCGGGGTAGGCATACTCCCCGTTCTGCGCAGCGTCGAGCATCTTCCGATAAATCTCAGGTGTTGCTAACGGCATGCTATTTCTCCATGTGATATGTTATGTGACCTGAATTTACAAGATGGCCGGCGGACCTAATCCACCGGCCAATACCAGACATTGCTGATTTATTTCTGTTGTTTCAGGATCTGGCGCAGCACCATATGGAGAATACCGCCGTTGCGATAATACTCCACCTCGATATCGGTGTCTATTCGCGTTATGACCGAGAAGGTTTTTTCCCCATCGGGGGACTTCGCCGTCACCGAGAGCTCCTGACCGGGCTTCAGATCGTCTGACAATCCTTCAATGGAGTACGTTTCTTCGCCCGTCAGCCCGAGAGATTCCTTCGACTCGCCGTCCTTGAACTGCAGCGGCAGCACCCCCATACCGACGAGATTGGATCGATGGATCCGCTCGTAGCTCTGGGCTATCACCGCTTTTACACCCAGAAGCAGGGTGCCCTTGGCAGCCCAGTCGCGCGACGACCCCATACCGTAGTCCTTCCCGGCAAGGACTATCAGCGGGATGTTGTCGGTTTTGTATTTCATCGCCGCATCATAGATGGACATTTCTTCGCCGGTCGGCAGGTACTTTGTCACGCCGCCTTCACTTCCGGGAACCAGCTGATTTCGCAGGCGAATATTACCAAAGGTTCCGCGCGTCATGACGCGGTCGTTGCCGCGACGCGAGCCGAAGCTGTTGAAGTCCTCGAACTTGACGCCGTGTTCGATCAGGTATTCGCCGGCCGGAGAATCTTTTTTGATAACCCCGGCGGGAGAAATGTGGTCGGTGGTGATCGAATCGCCAAGGAACGCCAGAACGCGGGCATCGTGAATCGGCTCGATTTCACCCGGCTCGGGCGTCATGTCGACAAAGAAGGGCGGCTCCTGAATGTAGGTCGAATCCGCCTCCCAGTTGAACAGCTCACTGCTGCCGCCCTGAATTGCATTCCAGGCCGGATTGCCTTCAAAAACGGAGGCGTACTGCTCGCGGAAGAGATCCGGGGTGACCGACAGTTTGATGGTGTCCTCGATTTCTTTCTGCGTCGGCCAGATATCCTTCAGGTATACTTTCTCACCCCTGGTGTCCTCACCGAGAGGTTCCTTGGTCAGATCGATATCGACTGTTCCGGCAAGGGCATAGGCCACTACCAGCGGAGGAGAGGCAAGGTAATTGGCCCGGGTATATGGGTTGACACGTCCCTCGAAATTTCGGTTGCCGGACAGTACCGCCGCCGCAACCAGATCGCCTTCCTCGATGGCCTTGACGACCGGACCCGGAAGCGGTCCGGAATTGCCGATACAGGTCGTGCATCCGAAACCGACATTGTTGAAGCCCAGTTTCTCCAGCGAGGTCATCAGTTCGGCGTTCTCGAGATACCGTATGACCACGCGCGAGCCGGGGGCCAGTGACGTTTTGACGTAGGGTTTGACTTTCAGGCCGCGTTCGACAGCTTTTTTCGCCACGAGCCCGGCCGCAACAAGCACGTATGGATCGGAGGTATTGGTGCAAGAAGTGATGGCCGCGATGACCACCGCTCCGTGACTGATATCCGACCGGTAGCCGTCCTTGATTGAGACCGTGCGGTCGATTTCCGATGGGGACAGCCCGAAACCGCGTTCTTTGACCGGCTTCGACAGGGCTTCCTCAAAAGCCGGCCTCATCATGGAGAGGGAGATGCGGTCCTGCGGACGTTTTGGCCCGGCAAGCGACGACTCCACAGTGGAAATGTCCAGCTCGAGCGTATCGGTGAATTCCGGCGGAGTTGAACCTTTCTCGCGGAAGAGCATCTGCTCTTTGGTGTACCGTTCAACGAGGTCGATTTCTTCGTCCGCCCGACCGGTCAGACGGAGATAGTCGAGGGTGGCGTTGTCGACCGGGAAGAATCCCATCGTGGCGCCGTATTCCGGCGCCATGTTAGCTACCATCGCTTTGACCGGCAGTGTCAGGTTATCGAGTGCGGGTCCGAAGAATTCGACGAATTTGCCCACGACTCCCTTTTCGCGGAGTCTCTGGGTAACGGTCAGCACCAGATCCGTACCGGTTACGCCTTCGCGGAGTTTCCCGGTCAGTTTGAAGCCGATCACTTCGGGCGGCAGCATATAAATCGGCTGGCCGAGCATCACCGCCTCGGCCTCGATTCCGCCCACACCCCATCCGAGAACACCAAGGCCGTTTATCATAACCGTGTGGCTGTCGGTACCAACCAGTGTGTCCGGATAGGCGAATTCTCCTTCCGTGAGCACGACCTTGGCCAGGTATTCCAGATTCACCTGGTGGATGATTCCGGTCGCGGGGGGCACGACGCGGAAATTATCGAACGCGTGCTGTCCCCAGTTGAGGAAGGTGTACCGCTCGCGATTGCGCTCGAATTCCTTTTCCATGTTGATGCGCAGGGCGTCGGGCGTTCCATAGGCGTCGACCTGAACCGAGTGATCGATAACGAGGTCAACCGGCACCAGCGGGTTTATTTTCTCGGGATTGCCGCCCATACGTTTCATAGCCGACCGCATGGCTGCAAGATCGACCACCGCCGGAACGCCCGTGAAATCCTGAAGGACCACGCGGGCGGGCTTGAACGGCAGTTGAATGTTTCCGGGCTTTTTGGCGTTGTATTTTGCGAGTTGGATTGCGTCTTCTTCCTTGACCACGCGACCGTCGACATTGCGAAGAAGCGATTCTGCCAGGACTTTAATCGAATACGGCAGCTTCTCTATGGGTCCGTGTGCGGCCAGGCGGTCAAGTCGGAATATTTTGTAGGATCGGGAATTAGTCTTGAGTTCGTCGGATTTTATGGGGCTCATGGGCCACCTCCTGTACAATGAGTAAAAACGTCTATCAAAAGTACTGGCAAGTATATAACACGGTTTCAGACAATTCAAGCCTCTGCTGCATTTTCCGAAAAAAGTCGCTTGTTTAATCGCCGTTCAGTGCTTTAATTAGAAGTGTGGTAGGTCGTTGTCCGAAGTGCACAACTTTTTGGGGCAGGGTCGTAGTTATCTCCATACGATGTTCATAAAGAGACTGTCTCGCGAGTCGCTGATTATTGGCGCTCCCGCAAAAATCAACCTGTTCCTGAAAGTCTTGCGGAGGCGGAGCGACGGCTTTCACGACATAAGTTCGGTGTTTCAGGCGGTGTCACTGTTCGACCGGCTGCGCTTCGAGCGCGTGGACGGACCCGGAGTGACGATCACGCTGGAAGCGCAGGTGGATATTCCGACCGATGAACGGAACCTGATAAGCAGGGCATTTCACCTGATGCAACGCCGGTATGATCTTTCCGATGGATTAGCGGTCCATCTGGACAAATCGATACCGGTTGCGGCGGGATTGGCCGGTGGGTCAAGTGATGCTGCGGCGACAATAATGGCGGTCGACATTTTGTGGGGCCCTGGGCGTTCGGGAGAAGAACTGGCTCGGCTTGGCGCTGAGATCGGCTCGGATGTGCCGTTCTTCTTCACGCGCGGGCAGGCCATGGTGAGCGGCCGGGGTGAAAGAGTCGAGGAGATCGAATTGCCGACGGATTACTGGTTGGTATTGGTAACGCCGGACTTTGGAATTTCGACGGCGGCGAGCTATGCGGGGCTCAAATTGAACTTGACAAACTCCAAGAATCCCATTAGCTTATGTCGCTGCCGAACGGCGCAGATGCTGGTAGAATCTTTGCGATCTACAGGTAACGATTTCCGTGAGGCGCACTATGCGACCTACCCAATCCTGAGGAGAATCGAAGACGAGCTTCTCCAAAGTGGGGCGGTCCTTGCCCGAATGACCGGGTCCGGGCCAACTGTTTTCGGAATGTTTTTGGAAGCGCCTGACATAGAACATGGTAATCTTTTCAACCGGGGGGATTGGCAGATTAACACGGTTCGGCCAATTACCTTGCCGAAAAACAGAGACCTTGAAGCAGGAGGCAACCGTGGAGATCACTGAGATCCGGGTCACACTACGAGACGAGGACAAACTGAAAGGGTTTGCCAATGTGACCTTCGACAACGCCTTTGTCGTCCGGGGTATGAAAATTATCCAGGGCACGAAGGGGTATTTTGTTTCCATGCCCAGTCGTAAGCGCCCGGACGGCACACACCAGGACATTGCACACCCGGTCAACAGCGACATGAGGCAAGAAATTGAGAAGCGGGTGCTCGAGGCCTATGAACTGGAGTTGAAATCCCAGAGTACCGCGCAGAGTTGATGACAAGCTTTTGGGGCGTCGTCAAGTGGTAAGACACCAGCCTTTGGAGCTGGCATTCCCAGGTTCGAATCCTGGCGCCCCA
>CAYNEO010000072.1:0-12965 GCA_964396245.1 uncultured Ignavibacteriales bacterium | reverse complement strand
ATCGACGCCACCATTGCGTTCGCCCGCGAGAAGGGATATGTTACGACCATGTACAAACGTCGGCGGTTTATCCCCGAGATAAACGACCGGAACCGGAATGTCCGCCAGTTCGCCGAGCGGACCGCAATCAATACACCGATACAGGGCAGCGCCGCCGATATCATCAAAGTCGCCATGATCAGAATTCATGAGGCGCTCAAGGGCATGCGGTCGCGGATGGTATTGCAGGTGCACGACGAGTTGGTGTTTGACGTCTATAAGAAAGAGCTCGATGATGTCAGGGAGATTGTCAAACAGGGCATGGAGAAAGTGACGAAACTGAAAGTTCCGTTGGTTGCCGATATCGGTGTCGGCGATAACTGGCTCGATTGCAAATAAACATAAGCCCGCGGGAGGGATTATGCACAGGAAAGCCGTATTCGTAACTGCGTTGGTCGCGGTGATTGTGGTATCGATATGTGCCGCCGATGCCTGCGCACAGGACAAGTGGCAGACAGCCGATATCGGTCGACCGGCTGATTGGAATCCGCCGGCCGTTTTTGTGTCGCTTGGTTTGAGCGCAAGATTAGACGATATGGGGAGTGTATCCGAGTCGCCCGGTCTTGCCGCCTCAAGCTACCTGTACGTGACGAGAGGGGTCGCACTGAGGGCTGCTTTTGAGTATGTCAACTCATCGTCGGTGGGCAGCAGCTCCGCAAGAACGCTCGGGTTATCCGGCGGGATACGATTGGAAGTAGTGGCTCCGCCGGTGTCGCCGTACTTCGAGTTCGGTCTGAACACGCGCAGGTATTCCGGAACAGCATGGGATAGAAAGGTCGAGGAGACGCGATCCGGCCTGGATTTTTCGTTCGGGCTTGCGATCCGTCTGTCCAGGCACTCGGCTCTGGATGTCACACTGCGGCAGGTATTTAACAACCTGGAATTCTACGTCACGGATTCAGCCCCGATACTCCCACCGGATGACCAATCGTTTATCTACCATTTTGGACGGCTTTCGGATCGATTCAGCCAGTCCGTGTACAATCCGGCGACAATAACGATTCAGTACCGGTTCAAGCTGTGAAAAGTGGCTATTCGCATTCTGGCGATGGAGTTGACTCGTTGATCGTTAGCAGGTAAATTCGGGGCAAAACTTTTTTGCGGATATTTCGTATTTATGATGACTGCACAATCTCCACAACCGAACGGGAACACATGAAAAAGAGCGCAATCTTACTGATTCTGGTAATGCTGGTGGCGCCGATTACGGTGTCGGCCGGCGGCTTGAAACGGGTCGAAATCTCTCCCGCCGCACTGGTCAATCTGGGCAGTGGTCACGGTGGCCAGTTCATGGGTGGTTCGGTTACGGGTGATTTCTACTTCACGCGATCGGTGGCCTTTCGCACGACGGTCGGATTTTCCAAGGACCGGTATTATCCCGCTGACCTGGATTATGCCGATGCCGACTACCAGTTCTGGCTGTCCATGGCGCCCTATTTTCAACTGAATGTCGGGAGTACATGGAAGCCGTATGTTTCCCTGATCGGGAGTTTCGGAGTTGGTTCAAGGTATGCCCAGTCTGCGTTGAATCCGGCGTTCGGAATGGACCGGTCACCGTATCAGCGTGTACAACCCGCAACGACACGAGATGCTTTTTATTCACTGGGTGGATCACTGGGCAGCAAGTTTCGACTGACCGGGCCGGTATCGCTGTTCGTTGAGGTCAGCCATTTCTTCTACAACAACCTATCCGACCGGGGTACATTCTATTACACCGGCTTTCCCTATCTGGATCAGGCCTATAATCCGGATAAGAATGCGACGTACCTTTCTTTTGGCCTGAGCTATGAGTTAGATCTGGGGAAGAAGAAATAACCCACCCACTGCATGGTTTGCCAAAAAATCCCGCCGTCGCGGGATTTTTTGGTGCAAACCGAGAGGGTCTCTTTGTTCAACTACAATAACTTAGACTTGTCAAGCTGCTCGAAAGGGCGTTTATTGATCGTATGCTGATCGGTCTTACCGGACAGATAGGCGCCGGGAAATCAGCCGTGGCTGAGATTCTCGAGTCACGGGGCGCGCTGGTGATCGATGCCGATCAAATCGGACGTCGAGTGGTGGAGGATTCGTTCAGTCTTCGCCGCCGGCTGGTTTCTGAGTTCGGCACCGAGATTCTGACCGATATCGGCGAGCTGGATCGGAAAAAACTGGCCAAGATGGCGTTTGCCTCGCCGGGGGCGCGCGCCAAGTTGAACGAGCTGGTGCATCCGTACCTTCTCAGGGAGCTGGGCAAACAGGTCAAAAGCGCCCTGCGGTTCTCCAAACTGGTGGTAATTGACGCGGCGCTCTTGCTGGAATGGGGTCTGGATGACGATGTCGATCAAGTCTGGGTGGTGCACGCGTCGCAGGAAAATCGACTCAACAGGATCGAAGCGCGGGGGATATCACGCGATGACGCCCTCGCACGACAGAAGCTTCAACTATCTTCAAGTGAGTTCCGCCGCCGGGCGGACGTGATTATCGAAAATGACGGCAGTATCGATGATCTCAGGAAGCAAGTGGGGCGCGAACTGGCGAAGATCGAGGAGCAAACCGATTGACAGTCTGATGCCTTTGTGGCTTATTATTTGTGAAAAAAGGAGCAAACCTCCTTACGAGTGGGCCTTAAGACAGTAACTTCAGTGAATCCGGGATCGAAACCGACATTGCAGGACCTGACTATAGAGCAACTGACAACGCGCGCCAACTATATGCGCGGTTTGAACGAACTGGCGTTGTGTTCGGCCGGTTCCGGACACTCGGGCGGCACACTCAGCATAATGGATGTCGCGGCTGCTCTTTATCTTAAAGTAGCCCGTCACAACCCCGCCGACCCGTTCTGGGAAGACCGGGACCGGATAATCTGGTCAGCCGGTCACAAGGCCCCGGCACTCTACACGGCGCTCGCCGTCTCGGGTTATTTTCCTGAAAAAGAACTGATGAAGCTGCGCATGCTGGGGTCCCCCTTTCAGGGGCACCCGCACTGGCGGGACCTTCCGGGTGTGGAGATCTCGGCCGGCTCGCTTGGCCAGGGATTTTCGGTCGCGGTTGGAGTGGCGCTGGCCGGTAAGCTGAGCGCGAAAGACTACCGCGTGTTTGTCATTTCGACGGACGGTGAGCAGCAGGAAGGCTCGGTCTGGGAAGCGGCTATGGCGGCGGCCCATCACAAGCTTGATAACCTCATTCTCATTATTGACTACAACAGACTTCAGATCGACGGTCGCACGGCAGAGGTGATGAATATCGAACCGATAGGCGACAAGTACCGCGCGTTCAACTGGCAGGTCCTGGAAGTTGACGGGCATGATATGGCAGATATTGTCGAGAAGCTCGATTTCGCCCGTAACGGGAACGACAGCGGCCGTCCGGTGGCGTTGATTTGCCATACGATCAAAGGCCGAGGCGTATCGTTTATGGAGAACGTGGTTGGCTGGCACGGTAAGCCGCCGGACCGCGATCAGCTCGATCGACTGCTGGCCGAACTGGGTTTAAGTGATACTTTCGATGTCGACGCTATGTTATCTTATGGCAAGCAGTACCAAGATTCCGTGGAAGCGTCGCTCGGGGCTGAAACGCCGGCCTTTTCCCGGGATTTCTGGTGGAATCACGGGCCGACGATGAGGGTCGATATGGACCCGACGCGAAAAGGTTTCGGCAGGGCCCTGGAGAAACACGGCGATGACGAGCGGGTAGTGTGTATCGGGGCGGATATCTCGGATTCGATTACAATTTCAGAGTTCTACAAAAGGCACCCGGAGCGGAAGAACCGGTTTATCTCGGTAGGAGTGGCTGAGCAGAATGCCACGACCGTTGCTGCGGGGCTGGCGAAGGAAGGCAAAATCCCGGTTTTTGGCACATACGGGGTATTCGCCTCGGCGCGCAATCTCGACCAACTCAGGGTTTCAGTCTGCTACGCCAACCTCAACGTGCTGGTCGCCGGGGCTCACGGCGGGATTTCGGTCGGTCCCGACGGCGCGACGCACCAGGAGCTGGAGGCGATGTTCCAGATATGCGGCTTACCCAACATGCACATGGGCATCCCGTGTGATTCTATTGAAACCGAGAAGATGACGAGGGCAATGCTCTTTGACGTGGAGGGTCCGAAGTACCTGCGGTTTGCCCGCGAAGCCACGCCGATTATCACGCGACCCGATACACCGTTCGTTTTTGGTGAAGCGGGCATCTTCAGGTTTCGGGGTGAGGCTGATTTCTTTATCGATGCCTTTGACATCACGGTGAGTACGGCATACGAAGATGAGGTCGAGGATTTGACCATAATCTCATGCGGGCCGGAAACGGCTGAGGCTCTTCGGGCGGCGTATATTCTGAAGACCGACTTTGACATTGAGACACGCGTCGTCCACATGCATACGGTCAAACCGCTCGATACCAACGCGATTATCCGGGCGGCCTCGGAAACAAAAGCCATCATAACCGCCGAAGAACATCAGGCCGGCGGGTTGGGAAATCAAGTAGCCGGAGTTATCTTAAGGGAGCGCTCGCTTGACGGCAAACGGGTGCCGTTTGAGATGATCGGTATCAGCGATCGATTTGGTGAGTCGGGACAACCCTGGCAGTTGATTCTCAAGTTCGGCGTCGCGGCCGAGCATATAGCCGAGAGAGCAAAGAAACTACTTCGCATATAAAGAAGGACCAGAAAGATGCAATACACAGAACGAGTCACGAGGCTGGAATCGGAAGGCGCTTTTGTGGTGCTGGCGAAGGCCAAGAAGATGGAGGCGGAAGGGAAATCGGTCATTCACCTGCAGATTGGTGAGCCGGATTTTGATACGCCCAAGAACATTGCCGAGGCCGGAATCAAGGCTATCCGGGACGGTCACACGCATTATGCGCCATCGGGCGGTACGTTCGAGGCCCGTGAGGTAGCGGCCGAGTACATGTCGAAGACACGGAATATCGAGGTCAAGGCGGAGAACGTGATCATCATGCCCGGCTGCAAGCCGCTGATATTCTGCGCCATGATTGCGCTGATCAATGACGGTGACGAGATAATCGTGCCGAATCCCGGGTACCCGACGTATCGGTCGGTGACGAAATTTCTGGGAGCCAGGCCGGTGCCGATCAAATTGCGTGAAGAAAATGAATTTCGGTTCCGGATCGATGATCTCAAGTCGCTTATTACGCCCAAGACGCGGATGATTATCCTGAATTCGCCGGAGAATCCGACGGGCGGCATTCTCACGTGGGAAGACCTGGAGGGCATTTATGAAGTCGCCCGTGACTATGATCTATGGGTGCTGTCAGACGAGATTTATTCGCGCATCGTATACGATACCGAATTCAAGTCTATCGCGAGCATTCCCGGGGCGATGGAGCGTACGATTGCGATTGACGGGCTCTCCAAAACCTATGCCATGACCGGGTGGCGGTGCGGATTTGCGGCGATGCCGAAAAAGCTGGCCGAGTATATGTTTACGCTGGCGATCAACAACTTTTCTTCGACGGCGACATTCACCCAGTTTGCGCTGGTGGAGGCGCTTACCGGACCGCAGACGGCGATTGACGAGATGGTTGCGGAGTTCCGCCGTCGACGGGACGTGATAGTTGACGGGCTTAACGAGATCGAGGGAATAAGCTGTCTGAAGCCGGAAGGCGCGTTTTATGTCTTCCCGAACATCTCCGGCACCGGGCTGAAGTCGCAGGAATTTGCCGATATCATGCTCGAGCAGGGCGGCGTGGCCTGCCTTTCGGGAACGGCTTTCGGGGAGTACGGCGAAGGTTATGTGCGCTTCTCGTACGCCAATTCTATCGAGAATATCAAGGAAGGGCTCGCGAGGGTAAAGAACACGCTGAAGAGCGTGAAGCAGCCCGGATGATAGAGCACCGTATGAGTGACAAACCGGGCGATTTCGCCCGGTTTTTTGTTTGCCGAAAGCAACCCGTAAACATACAATAGATGGATGCAATTAGCTTATGTGACAACGAATCTGCTCGACCTGTGGGCGGAACCGCGATTCGAAAGCGAGCGGGTGAGCCAGGCGCTGTTTGCTGAAGTCGTACAGGTGAGCTCGAGGCAAAAGGGGTTCGCGAGGATTGTCGAGAGCGACGGATACACCGGCTGGGTTGATGATCGTCAGTTGACGAGTTTCGACAGAACACGCACCGGCAGGCCGCCTATGGAGGCAAATGCGATAGTCACGGGTCGGACGGCCGTTTTGTTCGGCCGTGACAAGCGAACACCGGTACCGCCATTTTTCATCTACTACGGTACGCGCATCCGAATGACGACACGTTCGGGGGATATGGCGCGGGTGCTTCTGCCCGACGGCGGGATACGGTATGTCAAAGCCGGCATGATTAATCCGATTAATAGAAGGATGGTAGAAAATGTGGCGCACGGTCGAATAATAGCCGAGGCCCGACGTTTTCTGGGCGTACCGTATCTCTGGGGTGGGATTACTCCGGCCGGCTTTGACTGTTCCGGGTTCGTCAGGGCCGTGCTGTCGCGGTTCGGTCTTGACATCGCCCGGGATACGAAGGATCAGATCAAAGCCGGAATGAAGGTGGACCCTGATGATGTCAGGACCGGCGACCTGCTGTTTTTCGAGCGTCACGTGGGCTTTGCGGTCGGGAAGCAGGAAGTCATACACAGTTCGCGCGGAGGCGGTGGGGTGAGAATAAACTCGCTCAGCCCGGAGCTTCCAGGCTACCGTGAGGACCTTGACCGGACATTCAAAGAGGCCCGGAGGCTCTTGTGATACAGGTTGATACAGTCAAAATCTCTTTACCGCTCAAGCAGAAGTTTGTCACCTCGAAAGGGGAAGCGTCGGTAAAGACGAATCTGCTAACGATCCTCAACAACAGATACAACGGGGAAGCAGCGGCATCGGTAGCCTGCGGTCCGACTATGGATCAGATCGAGGCCGATATCAAGAGAGGGGTGGAACGGCTCACGAGTATTGAGACCATAGATGTAGAGACGCTGAAACAGATAAACGACTACGATATTCATCCGATAGCCCGGTCGGCGTTGATCGCGATGGTGCTGAATTATCTATCCGGGGAAACGGGAAAGTATCCATGGGAGGTGCTGTCTATCGGCGGGCCCGTCGGAATCAAGAGTTCGATTACAGTCAGTGTCGGTGAACCATCGGAGACGATAGAGGCAATCAAACAGAGTCAGTACCCGATCGTGAAGGTGAAACTGGGCGGCGAATATGACATGGAAGTTGTCGAAGCGCTCAAGGAGATATCCGACAAGGTCGTTCGCGTGGACGCTAACGGCGGCTGGTCGTGCGAACGGGCGGAAGAGATGATTTTCTACCTGAGCCGGGCCGGCGTGCGTGTGATTGAACAGCCGACTGATGTCGAGCATGTCAAAGAATGGCAGCACCTCAAGGGCAAGGATGCGGAAGTCGAGTTGATCCTGGATGAGGGTCTTAACACACTCGATGATTACAAAGCGCACAAAGAGTTTGTGGACGGCGTCAATATCAAGATGGAAAAGAGCGGTGGCATTATCGAGGCGATCAGGATAGCGCAGGAAGCGCGTTCCGACAAAAAGAAGGTGATGCTCGGATGCATGGTGGAATCATCGGTGGGTATCGCCCAGTCGCTTTACATGTCATCGCTGGCTGATTATCACGATCTCGACGGGCCGCAATTGCTGGAGGACGACATCGCATCGGGGATACGTTACGAGCGTGAGACTATCGAGGTCGACCAGGAGATAATCGGCGGACCAAAACTCAAGCGGGATATCGTTGAGAAATATATCCAACATTAGACTTCTGACGATTGTTGCCGTCGTACTCGTTTTGATATCGTCGGCGGTAGCCGCTGACGGGCTTCCGTCCGAGATAATGGTGATTTATCCGAAGCCTGACCAGGTGGTGACGGCAATAGACTCAACCTTTATTCTCGGTCATCTGCCAACTGATCTTTCGTGTAAGCCCAGTCAGGCGGTTCTTTTCATCAACGGGTCTCAGGTCCCGGTTCATCCCGACGGCGGTTTTCTGGCGTTTCTTCCAATTGAACCGGGGAATTTCACATTTCTTTTAAAAGCGTACAGGAGGCAGGATATACCGTACTATTTGTCCTCGCCGACGATCGCGCAGGCCAGTCTGACGGTCCAGGTGCCGGAGCCGCAGCCGAAGCTTCGCCTCGATACACTGGAAATTGTCGGGGATTTTCGGCCGCCGCCGGGCAATCTTGTTCTGATGGATGGTGACATACTGGATGTTGCATTCCGCGGTACGCCGGGAGCCAGAGCATGGTTTTCTATTCCCGGGCTGGTGGATTCGGTCCCGATGGCCGAAACACCTCCGAGGTCGCAAGCCTATTGGGGAGAATCAGTTTTTGGCGCGGGTGCGGTGCCCGATTCATTGATGATCAGGGGAGTATATGCCGGTTTTGTTCGCATACCGGCGGGGATCACGCTGATTTCGGCGCCGGTGGTTTACCATCTCGCGCCTCCGCGTAAGTTCGACGTAATGGTTTCTTACCTCATGGATCCGACCGAGGAAAATAGAGCGAGGGCGCGAGTTCAGTGGGATTTGCAGGGAGATATCAGCGCTGAAAGCCGGTACCGGGTGACGATCAATCCGCCCGATTATCCTTTTACGGTTCGGTTTACCGACTCGGCACAGACAATACGTTACGGTCCGGGTAAAGGATATTTTGCAATCTTCCAGCCGGCGGGAGTGGAAGCTGAGGTTATTGGCGCGGTTGGCGGGTGGTATCGGCTCAGGCTCTCGCACTCTCATTTTGCATTTGCGGATTCGACACTGATCGAGCGGCTTCCAACCGGAATACGACCACCCAAATCATACGTCACTTCACTTCGGACTTACAGCTGGCCGAATTTCGTGACGATTGAGATTCCACTCTCGGGAAAACATCCGTTCCGGGTTATCGAAGATGACCGTCGGACGCTCAGGCTTCAGTTGTTCGGGGTGACGTCGAATACCGACTGGATTCGGTATGATTTTAACGACACCCTGGTTGATCTGGCAACATGGTCGCAGCCCGAAGATGATCTCTATGAATTACGGCTGGAGTTGAACCAGGATATCTGGGGTTTTGACACGTATTATATCGGCAATACGTTTAACCTGGTGTTGAATCGGCCGCCATCGGAGGATCCCGACAAGCTTAAGGGAAAAACGATTGTTGTGGACCCGGGGCATTCGACCGATCCCGGTGCTATCGGTCCGACCGGATACCGGGAGGCCGACGCGAATCTTGGCATTGCGATGGTGCTTGGGCGAATGCTCGAGAGCAAGGGCGCCCGGGTGGTTATGACGCGGACCGACGGCAGCGATACGCCATTGTACGATCGGCCGGCGGTGGCCAAGATTCATAACGCGGACCTGTTTATATCGATTCACAATAATGCTTTACCGGACGGTGTCAATCCGTTCACCAACAACGGTGTTTCGACTTACTACTACCATCCGCATTCAATCGATCTTGCCCGTGACATTCAACGGGAAATGGTCAGGGCGACGGGGCTGCCGGATCATGGGTTATATCACGGCAACCTTGCGGTCAACAGACCGACGCAGTATCCGGCGGTCCTGGTTGAATGCGCTTTCATGATAATTCCGGAGCAGGAAGCGGCGCTCAAAACATATCGCTTTCGCAAGACTGTCGCGGAGGCTATTTTGAAGGGAGTTGAGCGGTTTCTCAAGGAGTACGATCATGGGAAATGAGCAGTTGGGTCCGAGCGTTGAGAAGAAAAAGAAGCAGCCGTACTGGTTGCTGTACATCTCGATTCTGCTGGCCGGTATTCTGTTGCTGGCCGACGCTGCAAACTACGCGCCTCTGGAACGGCTGACGGCGCGTCTTGGAATCGCGTTGGTTCTTTCGGCGATTGCACTGGTAATCGGTAACGGCAGACAGGTGGGCTACTGGGCGACCGGCATCATCTGGGCGGCGGTGATAATCACTTTCTTCGTGTGAGCGCGCCGGGATTCTCATTCGGACTGTAATGGAGCTCAAAGGTGGAGCAGGTCAGTTACCGCAGACGACTTTTTGTCATTTTCGTGTTTGCCGTCGCCATGGCCTATTTCGAAGCGGCCGTGGTTGTCTATCTGAGACAGATTTTCTATCCCGGGGGGTTCGGGTTTCCGCTGACTACCATGCCAAATCGTCTGATCCTGATCGAACTCGGTCGAGAGTTTTCCACCATAGTTATGCTCGCCGCGGTGGCGGCGATAACGGGAAAGCGATTCTGGGACCGGTTTGGTTATTTCATCGTGATGTTCGGCGTGTGGGATATCCTTTACTATGTGTGGCTGAAAGTCCAAATCGGCTGGCCTGACTCCCTGCTTGACTGGGACATTCTGTTTCTTCTGCCGGTGCCGTGGATCGGTCCGGTTATAGCCCCGGTGCTGATTTCGCTGCTGATGATTTTCGCGGGGGTGGTCATTACGCGGATGTACTCGCGTGGTATTGCGTTCAGACCGTCGCTCGATGCCTGGGCGCTGGCGCTGCTGGCGACAGTGGCGATTCTCTTTTCATTCATGCGGGATTTTGGTGCATCATTTCATCAGCAGATGCCGCAACCGTACATCTACAGCCTGCTTTTCGGGGGACTGTTACTGTATGTCGGTGCTTTCCTCATGTCCTATCGTCGTTCCCTGATCCGGCACCAGGTCCTTAACAACCCGCTTGATCGTTAACCCCTGCACCAGGATAGAGAAAACGACGACCACGTAGGTTATCGCCACGATCAGGTTTCGGGCTTCACTCTGGCTTATCGACAATGCCATGGCGATAGCCAAGCCGCCTCTCAGACCGCCCCACGTGAGCACTTTGACAGCGTGCCGGGTGAATTCCCGTTTGAACCGAAGAACATTGATCACGCCAAAGACACTGATGAACCGGGATCCGAGCGCGACAGGGATGGCTATCAGCCCGACTATCAGGTGGGTCCACGTGAATGGAAGGATCAGTATTTCAAGTCCAATCCAGACGAAAAGGACGGCATTGAGGAACTCATCGATCAATTCCCAGAACATATCGAGATTGACGCGCGTTTCCTCGGACATGGCGTGCCACCGGCCGTGATTACCGATCAAAAGCCCGGCGACCACAATTGCGATAGGACCCGAGACGCCGAGTTCCGACGCCAGGGCATAGCCTCCCGCAACGAGAGCCAGTGTCAACAGGATTTCAACGGTGTAGTTGTCTACTTCCTTTAGAAGGATGAAGGCGAGATACCCGATGATCAGTCCGAAGACAATTGCGCCCAGAGCCTCCCGGACGAACAGAAGGATGACGTGGCCGGCTTCGACGCTACCGCCGTGGGTCACGATACCCAGAAGGACCGTAAAGACCACGACGCCGACGCCGTCGTTAAACAGAGACTCGCCGGCTATTCGAGTGGCGAGATTCTTGGGGGCATGGACAGTACGGAGGATGGCCAGTACAGCAACCGGGTCGGTCGGTGAGATCAGGGCGCCGAAAACGAGACAGTAACCATAAGCAAGCGGCATCTCGACAACTTTGAGCGCGTAGTACAGCGCCGTGCCGACGAGGAAAGTCGATGCCGCGACCCCGACGGTGGCGAGAGAGGTGATACTGAATTTTTCCTGTTTCAGATCCTGAAAATTAATACGGAGCGCGCCGGCAAAAAGGAGGAAGCTGAGCATCCCGCGCATGAGTGTCTCGCCAAAGTTGATACTTCCGAGGAACTGCTCGGCCGGGCTCTTGATATCCACGCCTATCGCGCTCAGACCGATCAAGCCAAGGGACAGGGCGAGGCCGATAAGCATCAGGCCGATGGTGGACGGCAGCTTGATATACCGGTAATTTACCCAGGCGGCCAGCGCCACCAGTGTGATAAAGACTGCGACAACGTTAAAGATACTCACCGAATAGTCTCTATCCCTGTAATGCGGTTACGTGTTCTTAGTAGCAAGTATATACGTACCCACGGAAAATGTAAAACAGGATTTTTCACGAACAGGCAAGTGAGAAAACAGCTTGTCGGTCAAGAAAAAAGAGTGTACAGAACGGCCGGTTATATTACCTTAGGTCTATCACAGGAATCTTTCGGAGACCGATGCCATGTAACAGCCTCCGTTCAACCAACATGTGAAACCCTGAAGGGTACTGAGAACGTTAATAGAGGTGCCGTAACGGCCTCAGGCAATGGACCTGTCGTTACGTTCATGGCGCCACGGAGTGCGAGGTGTTGGTATGTCTGGAGAAATGCTACTTTCGGTAAAAAACCTTTCAATTTCAATATATGGTCGCTCGCTGTTCACGGGGCTGTCATTTTCGCTGCATCGGAGAAACTGCATGGCGCTGGCGGGCCCGAACGGCTGCGGCAAAACGACCATTCTTCGGTTAATCGTCTCGCGCCTGGCTGATACTGTCGATCCGCACCAGAGCCTGGGGATAACCATCGGGGGTCAGATCACCACGAGTTTCGAGCCGGACTACAGTTATCTTCCTCAGTATCTCGACCCGGATGATCCGCTCCGGGACCGGGTGGTGGTCGAGTCATCGTGGCTCGACAGTCATGCCGTCCGCTTGATGGATGATTTCGGATTGGCTGATACGGATTTCAACTGGGGCGCGGCTTCGGAAGGGGAGAGGCAAAAGCGGGCAATTGTCGAGGGGCTGATGCTGTCCGCCGATGTGTATTTGCTCGACGAGCCGACCAACTATCTCGATTTGCCGGGTATCACTGCGCTCGAGGAACACTTGCTGCGACTTAAGGAATCCGGTAGCGGGATTCTTCTGGTGAGTCATGACCGCAGGCTAACGGATAACGTAGCCGATGAGACTTATTTGATTTCGGACCACGGCATATATCACACAGTTGGCGGAGCAAGTAATGCTATCGAAGCGAGGGAACACGATCGTGATTCGCGGAGGCGCGTGGCCAGCGCAATCAGGAAAAAGATCGAGCAACTTCAGCAAGACAGTCTCGCCAAAGCGGGCTGGGCTAAGAGTAAAGAGAAGCAGAAGAT
>CAYNEO010000071.1:0-13475 GCA_964396245.1 uncultured Ignavibacteriales bacterium | reverse complement strand
AGGACTGGTGGCCTGCGGACTACGGCCACTACGGGCCGCTGTTTATCCGGATGGCGTGGCACAGCGCCGGAACGTACCGGATCAGCGACGGACGCGGCGGTGCAGGCTCCGGATCACAGCGCTTTGCGCCCCTCAACAGCTGGCCCGACAACGCCAATCTCGACAAGGCGCGACGACTGTTGTGGCCGATCAAGCAAAAATACGGCCGCAAGATCTCGTGGGCCGACCTCATGGTTCTGGCCGGTAACGTTGCCATCGAATCGATGGGACTCAAGACGTTCGGTTTCGGCGGCGGGCGTGAAGATGTCTGGGAGCCGGAAGAGGATATCGACTGGGGTCCGGAGGCTACCTGGCTCGGCGACGAGCGCTACAGCGGTGACCGGGAACTTGCGGATCCTCTCGCCGCCGTTCAGATGGGGCTGATCTACGTGAATCCGGAGGGACCGAACGGCAACCCGGATCCGCTCGCCTCGGGAAAAGACATTCGGGAAACGTTCGCCCGCATGGCAATGAATGACTACGAGACGGTTGCACTTGTTGCGGGTGGACACACTTTCGGTAAATGCCACGGCGCAGGTGATGCAGCGCTCGTCGGCGCCGAACCGGAGGGCGCCGGTATCGAAGAGTTGGGCCTCGGCTGGAAGAGCGCTTTTGGCAGCGGCAAAGGCGGCGATACGATCACCAGCGGGCTGGAAGGCGCCTGGACCCCGACCCCGACCAGGTGGGACAACACCTATCTCGAAAACCTGTTCGGCTACGAATGGGAGCTCGTGAAAAGCCCGGCCGGGGCGCACCAGTGGACCCCCACGGCTGCGTCGGCTGCGAAACAGGCGCCGGCCGCGCACGATGCTTCGAAGACACAACCGCTGATGATGACGACGGCGGACATGGCGCTCAAGATGGACCCGATTTACGAGCCGATCGCAAGGCACTTTCTGGAAAACCCGGATGAACTCGCGGACGCCTTCGCCCGGGCCTGGTTCAAGCTGACGCACCGTGACATGGGACCCGTCTCGCGATACCTGGGACCAGAAGTCCCCAAAGAGGAGTTGCTGTGGCAGGATCCGGTGCCCGCCGTCACCCACAAACTGATTGGCGACACCGAGATCGCCGACCTCAAGGCAAAGATCCTCAAGTCGGGCCTGTCCATCTCGCAGTTGGTCTCCACTGCGTGGGCGTCGGCCTCGACATTCCGGGGCAGCGACAAACGCGGCGGAGCGAACGGGGCGCGCATTCGTCTCGAACCGCAGCGTGGCTGGAAAGTGAACCAGCCGGACCAGCTCGGGAAAACACTGAAGACATTGGAGACAATCCAGCACGAGTTCAACGGCTCGCAGATGGGCGGAAAGCAGGTCTCCCTCGCTGACCTCATCATCCTCGGTGGTTGTGCCGCTGTTGAAAAGGCCGCAAAGAATGCCGGACACGACGTGAAGGTTCCTTTCACTCCGGGACGCGCGGATGCAACTCAGGAGCAAACCGATATCGAGTCCTTTGCCGTACTCGAACCGATCGCGGACGGGTTCCGGAATTACCTGTCCGACCGATACCGGGGCCGCTGTGCGGCCGAGCATCTGCTGCTGGATCGCGCTCAACTGCTGACCTTGACCGCCCCCGAGATGACGGTGCTCGTCGGCGGCATGCGCGTTCTGAATGCCAACTTCGGGCAATCGACGCATGGCGTTTTCACCAAACGACCGGAGTCTCTCAACAATGACTTCTTCGTGAACCTGCTTGACATGGGCACGGAATGGAAGGCGACATCGAAAGACGAAGAACTGTTCGAGGGACACGACCGTTCAACGGGCGAGAAGAAGTGGACCGGAACGCGAGTTGACCTCGTCTTCGGTTCGAACTCTCAGCTTCGGGCTGTTGCAGAGGTTTATGCGAGTGAGGACTCGCAGCAGAAGTTCGTACATGACTTCGTGGCTGCGTGGAACAAGGTCATGAATCTCGATCGTTTCGACCTCGACTAAGGCCGGCAAGTAACACGGACAACGGGGAGGTCGCTCACATCGACCTCCCGTCTTCAGAGGAAACAGTCCGCGTACGATTTGGGCAGGCTGGTATCAGGAAGCTCAGTCTCGCTTCACTCGTTTCTTCCCCTTGTGGCTCTTCCGTTTTGATTGACGAGGCGGGCGAGACGGCTTCTTTGACGGCCGCCGCGCTGAGGATTGGCGTCGTTGCCGCGGACTGCTGCCCGAGGATTTGGTCGCGGGCGGGCGCTTTCGCGGGGGAGGCAGGGCCGGCAGTGCCGAAGCGGGCAGGTCGCTTCTGATCAAACGCTCGATACTCTTTACGTCCTTCTTCTGATCGAGCGTGGCAAAGGACACCGACCGTCCGGCATGACCGGCTCGCCCGGTGCGTCCGATTCGATGGACATAGTCTTCGGTATTCGTTGGTAGATCGTAGTTGACAACCAACTCGATGCCGGTGACATCGATACCGCGGGAGGCAACATCGGTCGCCACCAGCGCGCGGTACTTCCCGGACTTAAAACCATCGAGTGCTTCACGACGCTGTGACAGACTCCGGTTAGAATGGATTTCCGCCGCCGTGTGCCCGAGGGACCTGATCTCGCGGGCAAGCCTCCGGGCCCCATACTTGGTCCGCGTGAATATGAGCACCGGGCCGAGATACCGCTCGAGCATGACTTCGAGCAACTGCGTCTTAGCGTTTCTCTCAACGAAAAACATCTCCTGGATAATCTTTTCGGGGGCGGTCCCGGAGGGAGCAACTTCAACATGAATCGGAAACTCCATCTCGCGTCGGGCCAGAGTCAGGATCTGCTCCGGAATAGTCGCCGAGAACAGCATCATCTGACGTTTCTTCGGAACGACTGCCAGGATTTTCTTGATCTGGGGCGCAAACCCCATGTCAAGCATCCGGTCCGCCTCGTCCAGGACAAGTATTCTCACATCGGAAAGATTGACCGTGCGGTGCTCAATATGGTCGATTAAGCGCCCGGGGGTGGCGACAATAATACGCGGTTTCTGTTTGAGAGAGCGGAGTTGAGCCGCCATGGACGCTCCGCCGATCAAGACCGTAGTTCGCAGTCCCAGAGATCGGCCGATATCGTGCAGCGCCTCGTCAACCTGGAGCGCCAATTCACGAGTCGGGGCAATGACGAGACCTTGTCCTTTGATCTGAGCCAGGCGTTGGATCATCGGGATGCCGTAAGCAAGCGTTTTGCCGGTTCCCGTTTGCGCGATGGCGATGAGATCCTTGCCCTTGATAGTTACGGGGATTGATTGCCGCTGAATTGGTGTCGGCTCAGTGAACTTGAGGCGGTCAATGGCATCGAGCAAACCGGGTGCAATGCCCAGACCGGTGAATCCGCTGCGGGAAGATTGGTTTGTTTTGTCAGTCAACCTGTCACATCCCTTCTGAGCGGGTTTTTGTGGTTGGTGTATCCGGCATAAGTAGCATACGGTATCCTTACTGTCGAAATGCGTTTGCGTACAACATCGAGGTCACGCCAACAGAGTAGTGATGCCGGGCCGGGAAGTAAAGGCAAAACGTGGATCAGCATTCACCGGGAAGACAAAAGCCCCCGAAATTGTCTGGTGTTGCCTCGAGGCACAGGCCGGACAACTTTGACCGGCACAGGTTCTTACCTGAATAAAAAGGGCTTTACCCGGCGGGCTCGTCACTCTGAATCGGACAGTTCGCTTCAACCATACCTTATCCGGATTCCTGAAGACTTCGATGCAGTATGCAATTATCCTCTGTTGGTTTGTTTGCACGGTAGCCCGTCGACGGAATACGAAATAACTGGCGCCGGGAGGATAATCCCCGACGGCTTCATCGCTCTCCCCCCTCGAGCGCGCAGGACTTCTGATTGCAACACTTATGATAATGCCCAGGAAGATATTGCTGAAGCCATGGATGCCGCTATTAAGGACGGCCCAATTGACACCGCCAACATCATTCTCTTCTCTAAACAGATTGAAGTAATCCATCCTCTGTTGTCACGCCCCGGGTATCAACAAGCGTTAGCCGCGAACTAACCCCTTATCAAGCATCTCCTTGAACTCGAGCGGGTTCCCTGGTGTGGGCAAAATCCGCCGGATCTTGCCGCCCGTCCTCTCAATCACTACGTGCTCGATAAAATTCGCCCAGTCCGGTTTCAACGAGGGACGAAAACCCTTGAGTTGCAGCTCGCCTTCTAGGAACCCTTTCACATCTGATTGCTGCACCGCGACCTCCTCAATTTCCGAAAGGGGCACAACCAGCGTGCCGAGGTGTGTTACGAATTCGACACGGTCAGCGTAAGTACGGTATTCCGGCCAAAGGCTTTTGGTAGTACTTGGGCTGATAGAGATTGGCTGCTCTTGCGCAGTTATCTAGACCTCCGGTGGATACATCAATGATAGCACTCTCTTCATAACATCCACAGGTGATTTTCTGGGTCGCGGGTTTTGAAGCAGGAGCAGAAGCCCACAATCGAGCCTGTTGCCCCTGGAATCAAATATCTTGTCGAACAAATGCTACATTAAATGCACTACAGGCAGTTTCAGGACGGTTAGCGGACCCAATAGCACTTTCCTCAACTGCTGTGGCATTTGACTCGGGAGCCAGACGTACCTTTTCGACCACAGCTGGGACCCGATGAGAAATTATTACTTAACTAACACCCACATGACTCATTGACGACCACACTACTGGCACGTCATTCTGAGAGATGCTGAGAAATATCGTTCTGACACAAATGTCCGCTTGGGACTCTCGAAAGTAAGGAGAATTGTTGGCGCAAATAAAAGAATTGTTGTCAATGTGGATACAATTGTTTATTTTGAGGCATCAAAGGAAAGAGTGCTTCTTAACCCTTCATCCGGAAATTGTCAGTCATGAACCACGTAAGGAATTTTTATCAGGCATTAATCCTCATGTGTTTTTGCCTTTCGTTCGTCACATCGCAGTCAGTAGTAGCCCAGGCTGGCCGATGGGTAGAACATGACCTCGATGATTTCGCATCCACCGTACCATCGTATCAGCGTGGCGACGGACTGATACTCGTCTCCGCTCCCAATGCAAGTCATATCCTGCTGTTCGACATAAACCAGGGAGAATGGTTGAACGTCGACTTGGGAGCTCCTCAGGCGCACTCGGAGACCTACTACCGATTTACCAAAGGCGATATCGCCATGTACTTCTCGGACGACCTGGTCTTTGGCTACAGCGCCGAATTGGGCGTATGGGATACCATGAGCTACTCTGGCTCGGTGCTCGGCTCGAGTACGGTGACCAATCTCTCCAGCTTTGGTTGCAGCGGTCGTATCGCCTACTTTGCAACCGATCAGTACCTGTATATCTTTGATGCCGCCGTAGGGGAATGGGTGTCGTACGGTTATGGCCTGCCGGGAGGTTTTACCTCCGGCCATTTTTGGGCTAAGGATGATTACTTCGGCATGATTCTGAACCAGACCTATCCCGAGCCGACCAAAAGCGTAGTGTACAGCACCCACACACAGTCGTTCAACACCATGACTCCAGGCGGATACTTCCTGAGTCCCATGCAGGATCATGGCTATGCCAACCAGGTGGATCTGGGAGGCAACACATACTGCCTCGTCGGGTACAGTGCTTTTGACAATGAGTTCGATACGATGACCGTTCAACTGGGGGACGTTACGGAATCCATGACCGGCGGCTGGATTCAAAACGACAACTGCCACGAATACACGACCTACTTGACGGGACACCGAATTGTTGTCACGCCTTCCGTCTCGGTGACCTGCACGTTTTATGGCTACGATACGTATATTGGCCACTGGACCGAAAACTATGTGGTCTACGACTGGAATTCGGATTTATACTACGGGAACGGTGTAACTGCAGGACGCTACAGCGTCGATACCTGGCTGGAGCGCAATACCAGCTATTGGAGATGCATGTTCTATCGTGGTTATTCCGGAACTTTTCTTCAGCAGAATACCGATATCAAGTACACGAGTACCACGAGTGCCTACAGGACTGCCGGCCGCGCATTTGCCGTATTCGACACCACACGGGCCTGGGGATATGATGTCGAATCCAACCTCGGTAAATACACGGCCCTGACTCACTCCAGGACAAAAAACTTCCGTGCCGGTGACAATTGGGTCGCCCTCACGAGATACGATGCCGGAAGCGACGCCGCTACCGTCTACGTTTATTATGCAAATGATGATTCCTGGCAGTCACACGCAGTCAATGGCCCGGTCGGGAGCGATTGGGTCACATCGGACCACTATCTCGAGGATGTCGGCGACAACTTCCTGTTCTATTCCGGACTGACCAACACATTCGCCGAGGTCGCTTTCCCCGGCGGTGTATATCCATCTGCACGCCTCAAGAATAACCTGGGGTACGCAACCACGGATGACCTGTCATATGTCCACGACGCTACTCGGGGTACGGTATATCAAAGAGACTTCCGGTTTCAAACATACAGTCTCGGCGAAAACTCGCTAGCCGCTTTCAATGTAGCCGACTCCACACTGCACGGCTATAGTGTTCATTCCGGGAACTGGTCGCAGACGAAGATCGACGCCGAGCCTTACACTGCCACTGACAGCGGTTCAATCGGCCTGGTGACCGGCAAGGTGGGCTCCAATTACTACGCTCAGTTCTATGCTTACAACGGACTCGATGAAGGTTGGGTGGAGTTAATCCCGGCGGGCACCCATCGTTCATTTGCTGTTGCCGAAAAGACAATCGTTGTTCTGCGAAATGATCGCGTGTATGCCTTCGATCCCTTCGATAATGCTGTCGACGTCGATGACGATATACCGCCCGCACTGCCGCAAGCATTTACGGTTTCACAAAACTATCCGAATCCCTTTAATCCATCGACAGTGATAGAATACAATCTGCCGTATCGCTCGATGGTCAATGTGACTGTTCTAAATGTGCTTGGACAGCGAGTGGCGACACTCGTAAACGACAGTCAGGCGGCAGGACCACATCAGGTGACATGGGACGGTCGCAATACAGACGGGAACGAAGTCGCATCGGGCATATACTTTTATCGCATCACTTTCGATAATAGCGCCCGGACCAAAAAGATGGTGCTGATGAAATAGCGTCTTGGAGCTATAGCTTAGACCTGACGAGAAGAACACGAAGGACCCGGCACTTGCCCAGGGCCTTCGAAATTAGTGCTGGCCGGATTTCACTCTCCCCACACTTGTGCGACATTCGAACTCTCGACAAGAGCTGTGAGAGATCATGAAATCACTCGGGAAACCATAGTTCAGGACGATTGATGAAGGCTTGCCAGCCTCTGGCTTTGTGGACTGATTATAAGTCAATATATTATGAGGAAACGCACCGGGGCGCGGACAAAATGATTCAAATAACCGACACACAATAAGGGGTAAAGATGTTTGTCTCCCTCTGTAACATTTCCATTTTTCTCCTGTGCCTGATGACGGCATCGTCAGGTCTCTCTACCGGTGAGAATGGCGATAGCGAGAAAATATCTGCAGAAATCGTGACGCCTGAAATTAACCATGTATTCCTCATTTTGCAGCAATCCACCATCGATTCAATCGCCCGTACTCCGTTTATTCGTGAACATTTTGCCGCTTTCGAGCAGAGTGAAGTTAATGCCGGCAGCGAGAGCTGGTCGGGAACATACGTAATCGGCAAGCGGGCATATATAGAGCTATTCCCGGCTAGCGGAGGATTAGAGGGAGCAGACGAGGTGTCGGCAGGTATCGGGTTAAGTACCCGGAAATTGGGGCAATTCCAATCATTGAAGGCATCGCTGCTTGAACATGCCGGCAATCGTGCTGAGGATGGACTGAGGGTACGGGTTTTTGATCAAGACACTATATCCTGGTTTTACTGGACCAGTCTGAAGGATTCAGATTCATGTCTCCTTTCCACATGGTTAATGGAATTTACTGATGAATATCTGAACAGGTTGGGAATGGAGATGGATTCCACCAGACAATTCAGCCGTCATGACTATTTGGCGGCAAAAGCTACAGAGTCCGATGTTATCCCGACAGGTTCAACGATGTTTGATGATATCATGTCTATTGATCTTGAACTCACCAATAAGGAACTTACCGATTTTAAATTATTAGCCGATGCATTCCGAATCAAATCATCTGTCTCATCCAATTTAAGCAGCTTTGATTTTGGAAATTGCAAGGTGAGTGTTCAGGTCAATGAGAAGCGAACCTATTTGGTACGTAAAATGGTCTGCTCCTTAACGGAAGCCGTGGATTCGCCGCAGCAGATAAGATTCGGTTCGGACGCGAGCCTTGAAATTAGCGACAGTCAGGCCATATGGTACTTCGGGTCGTGAACGACTCTTATGAGTTGCCATAGCTCGCTTGACTCTGCCATCGAGTATTGAGAATCTACTCTTGCGATGGCACCAGCAAATATAAGCGGCCCCCATATCACTCCCCCCCGGACTTCCGTAGAAGTCAGTTTTGGCGTCAAAACGGCCTGCTCCACGGCAAGCGAAACCCGTCGGAAGACAATGTGCTGAGTTGAAGCCTGGTTGGAGAAGCCTAGAAGGGAATTCTGAAATTGAGAAGAAGTCGGAATCTATCACGACCGGCAGACGTTTCCTGGAATTGTTTTCAACGCCTTGACAAACCGAAGAAAGTATCCATATATTGTGATTATGGATAGGTCTGTCCATTTGCTTCTGACGACACCATGAAATGAAGGGTCTGCACATGCGTACACTCACACTAATCTTGTCACTATTTCTAATGTTAGCAATGACATTACCATCATACGGAGCTCAATATTTGAACCGCAAATTGATACAGTGTGACCCGATCATCTACATTATCGAACCGCTCGAAATAGTCGGTGGAACGCTCAAACTCGACCAGAATTATCACAATGATTATGGCGATTGCACCGGGGCGGTTCCCGGACCGCCGTTTATCATCGAGATGCCGGTTACTATTGTTAACGAGCTGAATCCTGATAATACCGTTCTTAATTGGTGTAATCTCATTATCGATAATCGATTCGGAGCTATGGGATCGCTTGAAATTGACATTGTTGACGGTGCCGTGCTTGAATGCGAAGGTTTCGTCGAAGCTTATGGTCAGCCGGGCGCCACGATCGTCTTCACGGGAAACGGGAGGGTCGAGTTCCCTTATCATGGCGGTCCGGGTTCCCCCGACTTCACTCGTGATTTTTCATATTGCTCAATCAATCCAGGACCGTTTGCCTCCGGCAACTTCTTCGAGATTAACGGTGGACACCTGACTATGGATAATTGCAGGTTTGGGCCCACCGATGATAATGTCGGTCTGTACTATGGCGGAGGAGACGGAGTTATCAACGGCTATGACGTAGTTTTAAAAGATTGTTATTTCGACAGAACCTCTATGAATGTCTCCGTAAGTCCGAATCGGATTGGCGGGGCACGATCGGTCGATATCGATGGCTTGAGATTTGATAATTGTCAGTTCCCGTATGAGTCACCGGTTTCCATTGGTTGTTTGGCTATAACAGGCGGCGATGTAATCATAAAGAACCTGAGAAATATATCGGGTAGTTACAACATGCATGACTGGATCGTATTTGGAGCCTATACGGATTGCATTATTCGAGATTCATGCACAATACAAACTTCAAATGACTTCCCGGCAGTGTTTTTAAGCAATATAATCGTCGACTCTAATGCCGTTCTGTCGATTGAAGACGGCTCGGTAATACAAATGCGGGATCCCAATGTAATACATCTGTATCCAGGCAGTAAGATGATCGTGGATCACTCGGTTATTACCTCGTACGCCGATAAAGCGCACGGCATATATCAACCTGGATTGTCAATCGATGAGCCCAATGATATCTACGCCTGGTGGGGGATTGACATGGACCCGCGCAGTGATTTAGAGTTGAAAAATAACTCACTTATCCGCTGGGCCAACGGACCAATCTCAGGTGAAGGTAATATCACTATTGATCACAGTATTATCGAACAGAGCTGGGGAACGATGGTACAAATCAACTCGACCTCTCCATGCAGTCTTAATGTTATCGGTAGTACCATTCATCAGGAACTTGCACTGGGCGACGGTATTTCCTATACGATGAGTATCGCTTCAACCGATTCGGCCGCCGGGTATATTGTTATCGATAGCACACGGGTTACCCAGTGCGGTAGCGATGGTATTTATCTCGGCGGCGGTCAGGGCCGTTCTCTTGATATTGACTGGAATGTTCGGATAACCAATTCGACAATATCGGGCAATCAGGGTTCGGGTATTTTCGGTAATATGGGCCAACCGGCCGATTCAATCATCATTATGAATAATCTATTTGCCGGTAATGGTGAAAACGGTCTTTGGTTGAACGACGGTGGATGCGATTCGATGTCGGTCAGGGTGGAGAATAATGTTGCTATTGGTAATGGGAATATCGGCCTGGGGGTGCATACTGGTTCCACAGACATAATCGGCAACAGCTCTCTATATAACAGCGGAACGGGAATATACTATCCCTACAAACCGCAACGCATTGGACACGTTGCCAATAATATTTCTGCCTACAACGATTCGTATGGTTTCTATTGCTATGCCAAGTATGGCGGTATCGTCCCGACTGTCGCTCATAATATCTTCTGGTCGAATAATGGCACTGATGACGATCTCTCGTTCAGATCCGATGATTTCGACGTCTATACGGTTGCAGAATTGCAAGCGCTGGGTGGAGTCGGATTGACCAATAGCGAACTCGCTCCCCGGGTTAAGTCAATCCTGAAGGCGCCGATTCGTTCTCACACATACAATGAAGGTAAGGATCAAACCGGAGTGTATATTGGCGGCAATGCATTTTTGGATGAACAGCTAAGAGGTCTGGCAGTTCTACCTGCCCAGAATGACACTACCGCCTGGTTTTACGTGCTTCGTAATACCGACGACTCCGTTTTTATCGCCGGTGATATCCGGGACGCTGCCAACAATGGCGACACAATGACGTTCTATGACTATCATCTCAAATCGTCATCTCCGGCTATTGAATTCGGCGACAATGATTATGTCAAGACCACGTACGATATCGACGGCGATGATCGTATCATCGACGGCGACGAGAATGAAACCGCTCTGGTCGATGCCGGCGGCGATGAGTTCAACCCGGATTCATCCGGCACCTCGATAATGGTCGTCGGTCCCAAGGCCGATACCACGCTAATCCCCGGCGAGACTGTATTCATAAGCTGGTACGCCCCTGAAGTAGACAGTGTCAACATCGACTATACCTATGATATTCCGCTGGGCGAGGATCCGTCAACCTGGATACAAATCGCTCATGACTATCAGAACTCTATGCCCTTCATTAATTGGGAGGTTCCATCGGTCCAGAGCTATCGCTGTAAAGTTCGTATTTCAGATGCCGCCGATCCGACTAACTACAACACAAGCGATATTTTTCATATCAAGCAACTCCGTCTGACAAGACTGACGGCTGACTCAACCTACGAGTTTTTCACTCCATCTCAGCACGGATGGTCATGCGGGAATACGGAATCCGACATGTGGCCTTCATCATATTGGTCGCGGGTCAACTATCAGGATGGTATTGATCCTTACACCGGACGAGAATACCCAACCTATGATACCGCCTATCCGTTCGGAGCCAGTTATGACAACGATTTCCCCAGCTGGCCGTTATGGGTCGAAACATTCAATATCGAGCAGTGCTATAATAACACTCCGGCCGGACTGATGTACGTCTTGCGCGCAGTAAACCGCTGGTATGACAATAGCGATTTGTGGTACGGCAGTTGTGTCGGCCTGAGTACAACCGCCCTGTTGACTTTTGGTAACACCGATCTTCTCGAACCTCGATGGGGTTCTCTTAACCTTCCGGAAACCATCCACCAGTTGGTAATAAACGACAATCTAAGAGATTTTATAAATGTCTTGCAGACATCGGCCTATGGACTGGAACAGATGCCCTATCACCAGAACGGTTACTCGGTTCCAATAGATACCACCATGGCAGCAATTCGCAGACAGCTTTCTAGCAACGTACGCGATGATGCCGCGATTGTCATCGGGAGCCAGGAGAGAAAGGGTATGCACGCCATGACTCCCTATGCTATTCTCTCCGATCCCTCGCCATCCAACGTAAGGGTTATGGTGTACGATCCCGACAAACCGGGCGACGACAACCGATATATCCTGGTTGATACCACAACCGATACCTGGTCATATTCCGGATACCCCAACTGGGGAGGAGCGCATAACTTTTTCATTTATTATCCGGTGAAGAGTGTTATTGATTGGCCGGGACTCAAGAAAACCGGGAAACTCAATGGGATCCTCGATATCGATGCCGTTACCGATTCCATGCTTGAATTTCTCTTCACATTAAACTCCGATCTGACATTATATGATAGCCTGGGAGATTCCATCGGATGCAACGACTCCGATTTCTTTATTACGATTGCTGATGGTGCTCCGATTCTCCCTTGGGATGTCGACTCGGCCAACCCTAAAGGTTTTCTGCTTCCGGAACACCCATATACCGGCCATATAAGTCATCCCGGCGATTCTATCTTAAGAATCGGCGCGTACTACGATTCGTTGTATGTCGGCTATCGGCGAATATGCACCGATACAACCGAGACTGATAATTTCCAATTTGCAGACGGACTTTCTTTGTCCAATTTTGACCCGGCGGTTAAGACGATACAACTCAATATTGTCAACACACTGCCGGACCGGGAGAGGTCGATGGTTGCGATGGATTGTTCACTGGGCGTCAACGATACCATCGCTATTCAACCGCTAGGTGACTCCGGGTTCTATCTTCCGAATTATGGCGAAAGTTCACAATATCACCTCTGGCTACGGGAACTGTCATCGACCGGTGAGAAGATCTTCTATTCCAGAAGCGTATTGATCGGCGACCACCAGGCGCATATCATTACACCGAACTGGTCAAACTTCAACTCCGACTCCTGCCAGCTCTTTATCGATACCAATTTTGATATGATTGCCGATGATTCCCTCTATCTTCAGGCCGATGTCATTGTTGATGTCGAGGATGATCCTAATCCGATTCTTCCGTTTAAATTCGAACTGTCGCAGAATTACCCCAATCCATTCAACCCCGTTACGACCATCGAATATAGCTTGCCGGAGCGGAGTCACGTGAGAATTGACGTGTACAATGTTCTCGGCCAGAAAGTACGGACGCTGGTCGACCGGGTGACACCGGCGGGGTCATATACGGTGAGCTGGGACGGCACCAATTCATCTGGAAGTCCGGTGGCGACGGGTGTCTACCTTTACCGGTTCCAGGCCGCCCAGCACGTCGAAACAAAGAAAATGCTGTTGTTGAAATAGACACAACAGTTGCGGCAGCGACAAAATGAAAAAGGCCTCGGTTAGCACGAGGCTCTCAGAGTCTATGGCCGCCCTGAGTAGACGAGTTTCGCAACTCGGTGATGATGGTGGCGTTGTCTCTATCGTTTCCGAAACCCTATTTCTCCAACCCCA
>CAYNEO010000070.1:0-14087 GCA_964396245.1 uncultured Ignavibacteriales bacterium | reverse complement strand
TCCCTGAACCCGACACGTTTCAGGAGCCGCTCCACCTCGACGGCGCTGTAGAATGTAACATTACGATAGAAGGGACTTGTATCCTTGTGTTCCCGGTACAGTCGTCCCAGAGGACTGTCTTTGTCTACAAAACCGACGACCACACATCCGTCCACCTTCAAAATCCGGCTGGTCTCCGCGAGCGCCTTGGCGACATCGTCGAGAAAACAAATCGTCGTCACCATAAGTGCTGCATCAAACTCAGCGTCGCTAAAAGGAAGAGCTTCGCCAACAGCACGTACGACCGTGATGCCTCGTTGTTTGGCTATCAGGCACATGTTATGCGACGGCTCTACCCCGAACTCGATGCCAAGTGGCGCGGCAAAGCGGCCGGTGCCGACACCTATCTCGATGCATCGGCCCTGCGCGGGAAGCTGCTGCTTTACAGCCGCCAGTTCGGAAAGGTATGCGAGGCGGTTTCTTTCGAACCAGGACTCGTACTCTTGAGTGTGTTCGTCAGAAGGCTTTGCATTCGACATTGCTATCACTTTCCTTCCCCGTCTCGTCGTCCAGAAGACCGGCCGTCACATCTAGCGACCGGGATGCTTCCGAACACCCGGAGGCGCGGACGCCGCCGAGCAGCCATCATCATGACAGCCGGTTAACGACGGCAACCGGGTTTCAGCGAATCACGTATCGAGCTGCCCATATGTCATGGTTTCCGGGCCACGATACGTTGTCACGGTCCGGCCGGCGCCAGAATACTCTCGATTCTCGCGACGATATCGTTCATCGCAAGCACGATTGGAGAGCCACTGTAAATACGAACAACCGGCTGCCCATCATCCGCCATCTTTCTGGTCTGGATATCGAGCGGCAGTGAGCCGAGAAACGTGACGTCCATTTCCCGAGCCTGGCGTCTGCCTCCACCGGTCCCGAACAGATCGAGCCGAGCGCCACAGGCTGGACACATCAAGCCGGACATGTTTTCGACAAGAGCGATTTGCTTGATGTTCATTTTCCTGGCCATATTTATGGCTCGTGCCGAGTCGATGAGCGAAACCTCCTGCGGCGTCGTTACTATCACGGCCAGATTGGGTTCCATCTTCTGTGCCATGGTGATAATTTCGTCCTCGGTCCCGGGAGGAAGATCCGCCACGAGGTAATCCAGGCGTCCCTAGGATACGTCGGCGAGAATTTGGTGAAGCAACTTGGAACGCAGTGGTCCGCGCCAGAGCACCGGCTGACCCTCTTCAATCATGTTTGCGATGGAAACCACTCGCACGTTGCCACTGATCAGCGGCTCGATTTTTCTGTCGTGCATACGAAGCTGCCCTGTCAGGCTAAGCATTTTCGGAACATTGGGCCCAGTTATATCCGCGTCAAGCAACCCCGTTTCGTACCCTCGTTTCTGCAGCAATACTGCCAGATTCACACTGATGGTCGTCTTGCCGACACCACCTTTGCCGCTCAGGATGATCATCCTATGGCGGATGTTTTTGAGGTTGTTGCCAATGGCCTCATCCTGATCGATTGTTTGCTGCCTCTGTTCTTCGGTAAGCATGGCTGAGGTCTCCGTTGATAATGTGAAATACGTGTGTGATTGAAGATACGCACGCCGCGACCGAACAAGTTGTCGAATGAATGTGACAGCCGCCCCCGATCGTGAGAGGCGGCTGCTCCACTTCGAACGGCGTCAGGACGCCGTATCTGTGCACACCCGCCACCATCCGAGTACCGGCTTGCCATTAGTCGTTGCGCGTGAATGCCAGATCTTTGCACCGCCAGCAGTCCTGCTGTTCGAAGCCTTTTCTGGGGTCAACACCCTTGTCGCAGAGCCAAAGACAACCATCGTCATCTTTGAAGACCTGCATCGGTCTAGCACCAGGATGCAAAACGCCGTGGCCGACAACTGGCTTCTGAGCATCGTCTCTCGCTATCATCGCCGCCTCCTTCGCGTCGAGTCGTCCCGTTGTATCATCAAGCAAAGCGTGTGCGAAAAGGCTTCAAAATGTTGAAAAATAGACCAATCAATTGCGACGGAAACACTTAGAGAGACCCTGGATGGCATTGGAGAGGTTGGCGAGAACTGACGTAATGCATTACTGCACGGCTTCGCCGAGGGCACCATGCGTATTTGCATGATGCGGCCAGTGTGGTGATCAGTCTTCTTTTGTCGGAATCTTCAGACCAAGCCCCCTCATTTCTCGGTAGAGCGTGGATGTATGAGTGCCCTGTTTTCTTCGGCGGTCTTGTCACGGCGCCGGTTGTTTCTTCTGAGCGATCTCATCCCGAGTAATTCCAGCGTTCGCTTGCTTTGTCTCACGATGTTTTCAAAGGAGTGTTTGCCTTCGTACTCCTGCCGTAGTCGTTCTACCAGATCAAGGTCGCGAAACGTCTCCACTCCACCGATTACCCGTCCCTGCTATTGCGAAGCAGGGCAGTCGAAATGCTAATCGGAACGCGTTTGCCGCTTCTGTTGGTCAGGCATACCGGTCGATTGACGATTGCCTCACCGGTTGCCATGGTTTGACGAAGAGCACAGCTGTCACTGCATATGTTGGAATTGAGAATTGTACGGCAGGGTTGCCCTATGGCTTCCGCGGCAGTATAGCCGGTGATTCTCTCCGCTGCCGCGTTGAGGGATACAATCCGGAGGTCTTCATTTACAGCGAAAACTCCGTCAGAGATGCTCTCCAGGATGGTAAGGAGTTTATCACAGGCGAGACTGCCTTGAGGCCGTCGCAAAGTAACGACCTCCACTTGTTTTAGCACCGCGCATGAGCTTCGGTTCGGGATAGCATGATGCTGATCGTACTTACTTAAATATGATTCATCGAATTAGGCAGGTCAACCCACTGTCCTCAGGCGGGGTGGATCATCATAGTAATTAATCGTTAAGTAGCCGGCGCTAGAAAGGCAACCCGCACTACGTTAACCAGAAAATCCGGGGACACCGGATTGATACGGGGCACTTCAAGTGCATCAGGAATTTGGAGACCCTAAAAAACGGTCACAATTTGGTCACAATAGGATGTAACTCCTTGTGCCACAACGCGAGTATGGGGTTCGAGTCCCCCCACCTCCATTTGTATAACTAATTACAATTCAATAGATTACAAGCCGGACGGGCGTTTGATACCCCCACCCTTGCCTTTGTAAGCCTATATTCCCCAATAACACCGAATGACGTGATACCGTTTTGGGCACGATTTGGTCACAGTGAAATCGGGAGCAGAGACACCGTGGTCTACTATCGTTGACCTACAAGTTCGCATCGGATATATTATAACCGGCGATTGGACGAGGAGCGTACATGCCGAAGAAGAAGCAAGAACCTCCCCGCGGTCCGATGATTCACATCCGACTTGATGAGACCACTCACCGCAAGCTGAAGATCCGCGTAGCTCACGACGGCACCACCATCCAGCATTTAGTCGCCGATCTAATTCACCGAGAAGTCGGAGGATCAAAAGATAAAGATGAAGCAAGACAGAATTAGCCTGATACTGCTACATTATGCGACACATAAAAACCTGCTTGCCAGATAACCTTTGATGAGGATTAGCCATTGAGAAGATACAAGAATGCTCTACCACTGGCACTGCTTGTTATCATCATACACCTCATGTGTAGTTGTCATTCCTCCCTTCCGGAACTCAACATCACTAAAGAGAAAGTGGTCGCTATCGAAGAGTTGATGGATCGCTTCTACGAAAATGAGCAGTACTATGGGACCATTATGGTCGCGGTCAAGGGGGAGATCCTGTTTGAGCGAGCCACCGGTTATGCCGATAGGGATTCATTGATTCCCAATACTCTGGACACCAAGTTCCGTATTGCATCGACCACAAAGCAGTTCACAGCGATGCTGATACTGCAATTGGTGGAAGAGGGCGCGCTGAATCTCGATGATAAACTTACAGACATCATTACAGAGTATCCTGAGAGCAAGGGTAAGGGTATCACTGTCGGTCAGCTCCTGACTCACCGGTCCGGCATTGTTGGTGAGCCCAGAGTGCCAAATCTTGATAAGATTGAGAAACTGTATCACTCTCAGGCACAAATGCTGGAACTCATCACCAGTTTTGACCTCGCTTCCGGACCCGGCTCACGGTACGAGTACAGCAATTTCGGGTACTACCTGCTGGGGATGGTAATCGAACGGGTCTCCGGCAAGTCGTATGGTGCGCTGCTGCAGGAAAAGATATGTGAACCGTTGGGAATGGCGGGTACCATGCCGGAAGTAACTGGCATGGAGATCCCGAAAATGGCCAGGGGGTATCATTACAATTTCATCAGCGGGTATCAGGATGCTCCCCATCTGGATATGTCCTTTGTGTTTGGCTATGGCCATCTCGTCTCTAACTTGCATGACCTCTATCTCTGGGACAGGGCACTTTACGGCGAGAAGTTGCTCAGCGGTGAGATGAAGGAGAAGTTTTTCGACAAATACGGGTGGTTGTACCAACGGGTAGCGGTAGGTAACGGGGGACAGACAGCGCGGGTCAACCTGATCTGCGCCAGCGTCAATGGATTCAAGGCGAATCTGTTGCGCCTCAGCGATGATGAGGTTCTGATAGTCCAGCTCACGAATCACAAGGAACATAACGGACATATCGTCCAGGCCTGGGGAAACGTCGATATCACCTCACGCATTCTGGCGATTCTCTATGAGCAGCCATACGATATGCCGAAAAAGTCTGCGGCATATGATGTGTTTCGGACTTTGCTCGATTCAGGACAAACTGCCGCCGGAACAAGATACGATCAGCTGTACCAGAATGAACAGTACCGCTACTGGTTCATAGATGAGGAGTTCGAGATTCTTGCACGAGAACTATGCGATGCCGGCAAGACGCATGAGGCCCTGGCCTACTGCGATCTCGCCCCATCGACTTCCAGGATAAGAGAATTGACCCGGATCATCCACGAACATTCGCTTTAGTATTCGGGTACTTCAGAGCATGTCACACGAACGGTCACAACCTGACCACAATACGGCGTAAGCCCTTGTCCCACCACGCGAGTATGGCGTTCGATTCCTGATCAACGGCAATTTTCTTGTTGATAAAGAGCCGTCGTTAGAGTATACTGGATCAGCACTAAAGATCCGGGAATGAGACGCAGGGGAACTCGGGTGAGGTATTTCCATCGATTTTCTGCTATTGTCAGTTTCATCTCTGTTTTGATTATTCTGCCGTGCGGCCTATTGGCGCAACCGAGTTGGGTCAAAGATGCCATCAAATCAGCCGATACGCTAAATCTTCCGGACAAGGCAACGTATGTAGTCCTTTACAAATCTTCGAAGTGCAAGATCTCCAGCGATGCCAGTGCGACAACTGAGGTTCGCTTTGCCGTGAAGATTTTGAAGAGTACCGGGACTGATGCGGCGATTTTAACCGAAACGACAACACCGACAACTCACGTCGATGATCTCCATGGATGGCACATCGATACCAAAGGCAAAACCGAGAAACTCGACGAAGACAATATCATCGAGATCGGCAAGTTCGAGGATGCCGGCTCCTACGACGATATCCATATTCTGCGGGCCGGGTTTACCGGAGTGGGCACCGGCGATATCGTTGCCTATGAATACAAGGTCAAAGAAAGCCTTCCGTGGGATGCACTTTTCCAACACTTCGTTTTTCAGCTTGAGCAACCGGTTCTCCAGGCGAGCTTTGAAATGGATCTGCCTGACGGCTGGGATATCCACTATGCGGAAAGATACCTTGGCCCGATCACCCATACTCAGGACGGCAATCATCATATATGGCAGTCCCGTTACCTGGACCTGCGGCCGGACGAACCGTTCATGCCACCGTGGCGTGAAGTAGCACGAGCCGTGCTGGTGCAGTGTTTCAGCACGGTGGAGGGAGTGGGACTCTTCTCGCGTGACTGGAGTGCGGTCTCGCAGTGGGCCCTGCAGCAGATGCCGCTTGATACCCTGGGAGAGGCCGACTTCAAGTCGCTTGTAGACAGCCTGACGCGAGATGCCGGGACTGCTTTTGACAGTATCCGCACTGTTGCCGACTGGGTTCGCGACGAGGTTCGCTACGTTGCCGTCGAAATGGGTGAGGGCCGTTTTCAACCTCGTCCGGCAGGGGTCACACTGGCCAACCGCTACGGCGATTGTAAGGACAAGGTGGCATTGGAGCGCGCCATGCTCTCGTGTCTTGGTATCCAGTCCTGGCCGGTGCTTGCCATGACAGGCGGGCCGGTAGACCCCTCATTTCCAAGTCCTCTGCAGTTTAATCACTGTATCCTCGCTATACCGGTGGCCGCCGATTCAGACGGGCTCGCCGGGGCAATGTCGCGGCAAGGCGATTGGGTGTACTTCGACCCCACCTTTCAGGCTAGCTCGCTCGGCAATATCCCGGTGCAGCTAACAGGCTCGGTTGTCCTTCCGTTAGGCCCTGAAATGAACGGCCCTGTTGCGCTCCCGACGCTAGCACCTGAAGCCCGTTCCCGCGAAATCAAGATGGATATAGACCTGTCCCAGGATGGTTCAATTACGGCGCGTGTCGAGATTACCTGTTACGGTCTGGCGGCCGAAGAAGATAGTTTCGATTGGAGGCGGACGGCCAAAGATGAGATGGTCAGGAACTGGCAGGAGCGCCTCACCGGTTCTCTGCAGAATGTAAAAATCACTGAGTTCGACGTACACCCGGGACCCGACTCTGCCACAATGACTTTGGACCTCACTGGTAACGTAGTGTTGACAGCTGCCGGCGAGCTTATCCTCACCAAATTCGATCTCCTCTCCCCCGATTTGATTTCGTTGCCGAAGGATTCATCACGCTGTTTTCCAATCAGTTTTGGGCGCCCGGGCAGATGGGCACGGCGTGTTGTCTGGAACTTGCCGCAGGGATGGACACTCGCGCAACCGATAAAGCCATGCGAGGTAGATTGCGGCATAGCACGAGTTATGTCTTCTGTATCGCCGCGAGAGAACGGAGTGGAGTTCGAATATTCGGTGACGTACAATGGAGGCCAGTTACCTCCCGAAAAAATGCCTGAAGCAAAGACGTTTATTGAATCAGTCCAAAATATAGCGAACACCTATTTAGTCATGCAGGGAAACTAACAGGGAGAAGCGCATGTCCAGAAAGCTGGTTGGGGTAGCGGCTCTGGTGCTGTGTCTGGCAATTCCGCCCGGCACAGAAGCCGGACGCAGAAGAAGCGACAATGACACCAAACCATTCGAATGGTCAACGATCTCGGAAAAGGACTGGGATCAACAAGCGAATGTGGTCACGAAGGCGGGCGCCGTCATGCTGTTCGAAAAGATCGGGGCTGACGATACCGGCTTACGAGACGGTAAGATCTACCGAACGATTTACCGGCGCATTAGAATCCTCTCTGATGAAGGAAAGTCACAGGCCGATGTGGATGCTCCTTACTTCAGTTCGAAGCAGAAAATCGTGGATCTGAAGGGCCGCACCATACTCCCTTCGGGAGAGACAATAGAACTCACAGAAGATAACATCTTCGAAAAAGACGCTGTGCGGATGAAAGGTGAACGCATCCGCCAGACGTCCTTTTCATTGCCCGGGGTCACAGATGATTGCATTATCGAATATATGATTCGATACCGCTTACCGCATATGGTCCAGACCTGGGTCGTTCAGAAGGAAATTCCACTTGTAGAAGGCGAATTGGCATGGAGTTTCTATCCGTTTAAGAAGGAAGAGATCTCTCTCATATGGTATCAATTCCTCGCGAATCCTGGATTCGAACCTCTTGAGCCACGTCACGTCTGGGAAAATGCAGAGTTTGACATATCGCGCATTCGCAAGCCCCTCGAGGTGCCGACAGAATTCATCTATAAGGCCCGGAATGTCCCGCCGCTGGCTGATGAGCCATATGGCATTCCCGACGAAGCCGCTGCCGCCAAATTACATTATTTTTACAGCCCGAAGCTGTTGCCAATTGTTTTCTGGTCGAATCTGACGAGGCTAATCGGCGAGATTCGAGATGAAATATCAGAAGAGAGCGGCAAAATAAAAGACGTCGCCAAAGAATTCGAGACTCTTCAGACGAACCAGGAGAAGACAGATGCCGCCTACGCATGGCTCCAGAACAACATTCTTAATCTATCATACCTGACAGAAGATCAGGTCAAAGAGAAACTCAAAAAACGTGATCTCAAAGAGATTAACGGGATAGACGATGCCCTGAAGAACGGCTATGGGGACAATTACACCATTAACGAGACGTTCGATGCCTTGCTGCATGCCATGGGTATCGAGTCGGTGCTGGCTTTCTGCGTGGATCGCACCGACGGTCAGTTCAATAAGGAAGTCCTGTCGTGGCAATTCGATCGTACGCTGGTCCTGGTTCCTGACACTAACGGAGGTTACACGCCGTATGCCCCGGGTGAGATGTATCTTGAGCCAGGCATGCTGCCATGGTATGCCGAGGGTACCCAGACGCTGATCGAAGGTCCGGAAGGCAAGCTTGTCCCGCTGCCGTTTGCTCCGGCGTCTTCTTCCAGGACAGAGTCTGTGTTTACCTTTAACATCGACACGGATCTTTCCCTTACGGCGTCTATGGATCAGGCATGTACCGGTCACCCTGCCCGTTCGCGCCGCGTATCTTTTGTGGAGCAGACGGATGCCGATGTGCAAAGCGAGTTGGCGGAAGAATTCGAGGAGGTGTTTGCCGGGGCCAAAGTCAGCGATGTTAGTGTTGACGGAAACAGCGGGCTTGCGGACCCTTTTCATGTCACGTGTACGATAGCGTACCCGGCCCTTGCCGCTCAAGGCAACCTATTGCTCTTGAAACCGGCCAATTTCATGGGCGGTGCCGGCAATCCGTTCACGTCAGAGAATCGAACCGGCGATATCCGCTTCAGGTACGCTTACGCCACCCGAGATTCGGCACTGTTTCAGATTCCATCCGGTTGGTCCGTTCAGGGGTTACCGACTGACACCGTAGTGGAAACAAAGGCAGGCAAATACTCGATTCGCTACACTCAGAACGGCGAGACGGTTTCCGTCACCAGCGATTTCGTGCTGGAATCGCCTTACTGGGAAAGACAGGCGTATCGACAGGTACGGACCCTGTTCGAGGCGCGGGAGAAAGCCGCTGAGGGAACGGTAGTTCTGTCCAGGACCCTGTGATTGTTCATGCAGTGAGTTCTCAACCCGCCGTCTGCAGGAATGTATTGCTGACGGTAAATTTAAGCGAAAGACTGGGTGGGCGACTCCAAAGACTGAACCCGGGATTCTACTTCCGGCGTGAGAGAGGAGTGGTATAGTGCCGAAGATCAGTCGCTTTTACTGCCCGGAGTGCGACTTTGAAATGCCGCGCGGGTGGGGGACCTACGTGTACGTCGTCGATGACGACGGGCGGAAAATCGTTGCGCCTCACCCCTGCGAGCAATTCGTGGCCTGTGACGTCATTGGCTGCACAATGAAAGAACTCAACGAAAACGAAGAGTATAAATCCCGGGTGGGAGTGATGCACTACACTGTCTGTATCAAATGCGCCCATCAGTTTGCGGTTGACTTGAAACGGCATCTGCGTGTCTGTCCCAAATGCGGATCGAATTCTGTATACAATTGCCGGGAAATGATCGGGCGTCAGTGTCCGCGGTGCGGGCGGGCTCAGATAGTAAAAGAAGATACGGGCATAATCTCTTGATGTACCGCCCGGACTATTGCCAAGGCTAACACCAAGCTCAGATCGCGAAGACGTGGTTGCCTTCTGGGCCAATGTCTGGGTGATGCACTCGGATATCCGGTGGAAGGATTTCCCGCCGAAGAGTGCATTGACTATCTCCAAATGAAGTGAAAACAACAGAATGAACGGACCCTCAGGACTCAATACAGGACTCTACTCCTGATTCAAAAAAGGGGCGGTTAGTGCCCAAGATCCATCGTTTCTCTTGCCCGGAGTGTGGCGTGCCAATTGTGTGCCATTTTCTCAAACCGGGAGAGGACGCTGCACGACCATATGGCAGGCACAAAAGTGATTGATATAGAGAAGCATCGCGGATACCTCGCACAGCAGGGTCTAACTTGTGACAACAGACCTCATTCGTCGGGAGGTAAAATCGGGGTGGAACACTAGAAACCGGTCGACCCGGGGTGGAGCGTCGAGGACACAATATGCGATTTACCTGGTTGACCGACATTCATCCGTATTTCCTTGAAGAACAAGATAGGCTGGCTTTCTATCAGCGGGTCAGCAATGATGCTCCTGATGCAGTATTGATAGGCGGAGGCATAGGTGAGGCGAATACGGTGCGATTACCTCAGGGAGATACAGGGTTATCTTCAGCGCAGCGTTTTCTTCCTTTTGGAGAACCGCGCCTATTACGGAGGTTCCATTTCTCAAGTCAGGGAGGCCATTGGTAAACGAACGCGGGGCTCAAGGCGACTCCGAGATCTTCCCGATATCGGGGTAGTGCTACTGCAAACCGCACGGCTAAAGTGAACTTCTGCCCATGTTTTCGGTTTCAGGTACCAGTACCCGGAAACATCCGGGCACATGGCGAAGGTTGCGCAACAACGGGAATAGATTCTACCTATACGTAAGACATCCGGAATTCAATATGGCAACACAAACTCCTCTCAAACGTTACAAACGAGTCAGCATCCGTAGGGGCCTAAGAGAACATACCTATCTGGGATGTCCACTGACCAAAAACCGTTCCCCCTGGTGTTTCCGCATGTGTAAACCGAACGCCGACGGAACCGGCTTCTGCGGCCGGGTGGCTGCCCATGGGTTCAAGAGCCGTATCCAGCGGGGAATAGAGGAATTCAAGAAGCGGCAGGCCGACTCATCGACCTTGCTCCGCTATCAAAAGCCGGTCAACAGCAAAGACGCCTGATCATTTGGCCTCGGTCAGAATATACCGCATTGCTTCGTTGGGGCATGCCTTTTTGTCATTCACCTTGTATGACATTCTCATTCGCAGCAAAACTGGATCGGTGTGACCCGGGAAAATGGTCACAATTTCGCCAATACGATGTAAGTTCTTGTGCCACAATGCGAGTATGGGGTTCGTTTACCCCCCACCCCTGTCTTGGCAAGCCTGTATCCCATCATAACACCGAATAACGTGCAACCGTTTTGGTCGCGACCTGGCCACTCGTCACTTCCACAGGCTCGCAAACTGTGGACCTCATCAAACAAGGAGTGCTGGATCGATTATTGTTGGTAACTTGGCCTCAACCGGTTATCTTTATGTCGAGAGCACTTTGTGCCTTCTGGATGGGCTTCGAAACGCGTGACAGAGCCGCTACGCGGTCAAATGGTTCAAATCCGACTTGGTGAGACAACCCACCGCGAGGGTTAGGTACGCGTTGCTCACGAAGGCACCACCAAACAACATCTGGCCGTCGATCTGATCCGCCGAGAGGTTGACAATTCAGAAAAGCCGAAGAAAACAAAATAGTCCGACATCCGGGGTTACCTAATAATCTAACCCATTTTCAAGGAGTTCTCTGATGTGCCCCAAGATACGAATAAATTCAAAATGCCCTGCCGGCTACTTTATCTTTCTGTGCATCACATTGTCATCGATCGTCCTCCCGACCCCATCAGTAGTGGCTCAAGTATTTGAGGTAAGTGAACGATACGGAATCGGAACTAGCGCTGGCATCGTGGCGGCCGCTGATTTCGATGGAGATGAGGATATCGACCTGGCGGTTGTACAGGATGGTGCAAGTGAGATCTGGATATACTCCAATGATGGCGCCGCCGGCTTCTCGCACTCCCATACATTGACGGATTGTGAGCCTGAAAACTTGTGCGTGGCCGATCTGAACGGTGACGGCTACAACGATCTCCTCTGGTTCGATGAACGCACTGCCCTTTCTCCTGACTGGGGTATGACATATTACTTCAACAACGGTGACGGCACGTTCTCAATGGCATTCAAGGACTCCACTGGTTCCAAAATAATGTGCGCGGACGACTTCGATGGTGACGGTAATGTAGATGTGGCGGTGGTGGGCGTAGCCATCTACGACCTGCATGTCGCCTTACACTTCGGCACCGGTGATGGCGGTTTCGCGCCCCCCGTGAAGATCCTTCCGGGCATCGTCGTGAGAACTCTGGCCGCGACCGATCTTGACCATGACGGGGATAATGATATCATCGTCGGAACTAGCCCTTTGAACCAGTCGCTGCTTAACAACGGCGACGGTACATTTGCTGAGCCTCTGCCTTCGGGTGGCTTTGGAACTTTGCCGCAGGCAGATATTGATGGCGATGGCTACCTCGACATGGTGGGCATGGTGCCGGCTACGGCGTGCGACTTTGCCCCAGGATTCGCCCTGAGTCAACATGACGGTACGTTCCCTAATCGCATACTGGCCTGGGAAACGGCGGGAATCCTCAATGGTGCCGTTATCGGTGCAGGCGATTACAATGGAGATGGGTTTGCGGATATCGCATTTCATCCCCGTGATCTATCGCGGGTGACTATAGGATTGAACAACGGACGGTCGGTCTTCAGGGAATTTGAGCGTATTTCAGAGGTGGCTGCCGGGGGTGCGGGAATTGAGTCAGCTGACCTGGATGGAGATGGCGATGTGGATTTGATGATTATTGGCGTGGATGATACGCTGACAATTGCCCTGAGTCAGGCTGCACAGCACATACGGCGCATATTTGTCCCGGGCGATTTCCCCTCCGTCCAGGACGCTGTTGACTATGCCTGGAATCTGGATACGGTCTTTGTTGAGCCAGGAACGTATTATGAGAACATAAATTTCAACGGGAAAAACATAGTGTTGATGTCCTCAGAATTTGCCAGTCAGGATAGATTTGCAGGGGTATCGGCGCTTTCGACCCGGAATTTTGCGACCATTATTGACGGTGGGGATGTTGACCGCGTCTTCGTGTTTGAAAACGGCGAAGATGACCGATCTGTGGTTGCAGGCTTTATTATTCAGAACGGTAATGCCGCCGGACAGGGTGGAGGCGTACTCTGTGACGATAGCACCTCTCCAACCATCATGAACAACATATTCAGAGAAAACTACGCGAGCAACGGTGGTGGGGCCATTTCTCTAGTAAACTGTTCGGCGAGCGTAAGGAACAACCTGATTATTGACAATAGTTCCGGATGGTGGGGGGGCGGCGTCTTTATTGGTGGACATATAGGTGATTTCGTCAACAACACCGTGTACGGAAACACCACCGTTAACGGCGGCGGCGGACTCTGTTTCGCTCGTGGCACACCGACCATCTGCAACAATATTTTCTGGGGAAACAGCTCCGCGGCGAACGGACAGGAGATTGATTATATTCAGACCACCACGCCGACAATCACTTACAGTGTCATTGAGGGCGGCTGGGCAGGAGAAGGGAATATTGACAGTGACCCGATGTTTGTTGATCCGGCAAATGGTGATTTCAACCTTTTGGCTGGTTCACCGTGCATAAACGCCGGTGATCCTGATGGCCCCCTCGATCCGGATGGTACCACGGCCGATATTGGGGCCTATTACTATTCTGATCCTTTGGACGTAGATGACGGCGAAGACGCACCTGGTTTACCACGTTTCTATGTCCTATCACAAAACTATCCGAATCCGTTCAATCCGGTGACTACGATTGAGTACGATATTCCAAGACGAACCAGTGTAAGAATCGATATCTATAATACGCTCGGCCAAAGGGTACGTACTCTTGTCGACCGTGAAGAATCAGCTGGATTGTATTCCATTACTTGGGACGGCAGCAACTCTTCTGGCGAGGCGGTTCCAACCGGTATCTATTTTTATCGGTTCCAAACTGATGACCACGTTGAAACGAAGAAGATGCTGTTATTGAAGTAGACCCGGAAAACGGCCACAATCCGGCCACAACACAGCGTAACTCCTTGTGTCACATCGTGAATATGAGCTCATCCCCGACCTCCGCCAGATTTTGTATTTCTGAGCTCGCCCAAGCCCGTTACGCCACTGATACGACTCTGTGCCTGGGTAAGGACATCCCGACACGCTAACGCTGACATCGCATCGCTGTTGTCCATGCCCTATCCATCGAATGCACTGACGGCAGTCTGAATGGCTACGGGGATGCAATATCAGTGAAAGATATCCTCTGTGTCTCCAAGCCATCAAGAAAACGGCATGGAGACG
>CAYNEO010000069.1:0-14604 GCA_964396245.1 uncultured Ignavibacteriales bacterium | reverse complement strand
CATGGGGCTTCGATCGATCAAATTTCTCCTTCGCCATCGCGATTGACCTTCCTCACAATATTAGATTCTCACATTTTCAAACATTTTTTTGGACACCTCTTCGGGAACCCGGGCGTACCGTGCGAACTGCATGGAGAAGACCGCCCGGCCCTGCGATATATTTCGCAACGTGTTGGCGTAACCGAACATCTCGGAGAGGGGTACGCTAACGGCCACGACCGTCATATCCGCACGGGGAATCATGCCGTTGATTTTCCCGCGACGGGAATTCAGATCACCCACCACGGCGCCCATGTAAGCCTCAGGCACGGAAACCTCGACATCCATAATGGGCTCGAGGACAACCGGGTTGGCCCGGCGAGCTCCGTCCTGAAATGCCATTGAGGCGGCAACGCGGTACGCAATCTCGTTGGAATCGACCTCGTGGTAGCCGCCATCGTAGACTTCGCAATAGATTCCTGTCATGGGATAACCGGCAACAACGCCGTTGGTCATTGCTTCTTTGACGCCGCGCTCGATCGAGGGAACGAATTCTCTCGGGATCACGCCGCCGGTCAGTTTATTCTCAAACTGAAATTCTTTGCCCTGCTCGGCAGGTTTCAGGCGCAGCTTGACGTGACCATAGTGGCCGCGCCCGCCGCTCTGCCGCACGAACTTGCCCTCGCACTCCACTTCACGGGTAATCGTTTCTTTGTACGCCACCGATGGGCGACCAACAGAAGCGCCAACACCGAACTCACGCAGGAGGCGGTCGATCAGGATCTCGAGGTGCAATTCACCCATGCCGCTGATGATTGTCTGCCCGGTTTCTTCGTTGAGACGAACGATGAAGGTCGGGTCTTCCTCCGCCAGCTTGACCAGCGCATCCGAGAGCTTATCCTGGTCAGCCTTGGTCTTTGGCTCGATCGAGACCATGACAACCGGCTCCGGGAACGACATGCGCTCGAGGATAACCGGGTGTTTCTGGTCGCAGAGGGTGTCACCGGTAGTGGTCTTTCTGAGCCCAATGGCGGCGATGATATCACCGGTGTTCGCTACCTGAATGTCCTCGCGCTTGTTAGAGTGCATCCGCAACAGGCGCGCCACACGCTCACGGGTGTTCGAGGTCGGATTCAAATATGTCGATCCGGCCTTTATGGTGCCGGAATAGACCCTCAGATAGGTCAGACGACCAACGTACGGATCGGTCACAATCTTGAAGGCAAGCGCCGATGCGGGCTCGTCGTTACTCGGGTGGCGCTCAATCAGCTTGTCCTCATTGTGCACATCGTGGCCGACAATCGGGGGCATATCCAGGGGCGACGGGAGGAAATCAACGACGGCATCCAGCAGCTTTTGAACGCCCTTGTTCTTGAATGATGATCCGCACAGAACCGGAACCATCTTGTTGGCGATGGTGGCCTTTCGAACCGCCGCCAAGACTTCGGCGGGGTCGAGCGGCTGATCATGCAGGAACTGCTCGAGAAGGTGGTCATCGACATCGGCCACCGCCTCGAGCAATTTCTCACGATGTTCATTGGCCGTCGCCAGCATGTCGTCCGGGACATCGAGGTCGTCGTAGCGTCCGCCCTGGGAGGCTTCGTCGTATACCCGGAATTTCATGCTCATCAGGTCGATTATGCCCGAGAACATCTCGCCCTCGCCGGCCGGGATATTGATGGCCACGCATTTGGTGGCGAAACGCTTGTTCATCTGGGCGAGCGTACCGTCGAAACTGGCGCCAGTGCGGTCCATTTTGTTGATATAGGCGACACGGGGGACGCGGTAACGGTCGGCCTGCCGCCAGACGGTTTCGGACTGCGGCTCGACCCCGCCGACAGCACAGAAAAGAGCCACGGCACCGTCGAGAACGCGCAGGGAGCGCTCGACTTCGACGGTGAAATCGACGTGGCCGGGGGTATCGATGATATTGATCGTATGCCCGCGCCAGAAACAGGTGGTCGCCGCGGAAGTTATCGTAATTCCGCGTTCCTTTTCCTGTTCCATCCAGTCCATGGTAGCGGCGCCTTCATGCACCTCGCCCATCCGGTGTGTTTTACCGGTGTAAAACAGGATTCGCTCGGTCGTCGTCGTTTTACCGGCGTCGATATGAGCCATAATCCCGATATTACGGACTGTGTTTAGTTTATCGTCGGCGGACATAAAAAAGCCCTGGCTGATCTTTCAACGTTCAATGTGCTTGTTCTTCTGAGAAGCGGCACCGTGTCTTTCCAATCAGCAGGGTTTGGAAGGATTCGGATATTTGCTTCTCGCTCAACTATCCATTAAGGCGCGCAATACAGACCCTCGCGTGTTCAGGTTACTAACCAACTCATACAACGCACTCCCGTAAGAGTTGTCATCACCATCGAAAATGCGCAAAGGCTTTGTTGGCCTCGGCCATTTTGTGCGTGTCCTCCTTTTTCTTGATCGCCGCGCCTTCGTTATTTGCAGCGGCCAGAAATTCGGCCGCGAGCCTGTCAGCCATCGTTTTCTCGTTTCTGGCCTTCGAAAACGAGATCAGCCACCGAATCGCGAGCGCCGTGCGACGATCCTGGCGCACTTCAACGGGCACCTGGTAGGTCGCGCCACCGACTCGCCGTGACCGAACTTCGAGGACCGGCTTGACGTTATTCATGGCCTTGTGAAAAAGGTCGAGGCCATCCTGTCCGGACTTCTTTGCCGCCAACTCCACGGCATCGTAAAATATCCGTTCGGCCGTCGAGCGTTTTCCCTTCTTCATCAACGACGAAATAAACTGGGAAGTCTGACGGTCACCGAACTTGTAATCCGGAACGACCTCTCGCTTTTCTGACTTTCTTCTTCTTGGCATCTTCTATCGCCTACACCTTAAGACTTTGGCCTTTTCGTGCCGTACTTGGACCGGCCGCGCTGCCGCCCATCGACGCCGGAAGTATCCATCGTACCACGAATGATATGGTAGCGGACACCCGGCAGGTCTTTTACACGGCCACCCCTGATCATGACGATCGAGTGTTCCTGCAGGTTATGTCCCTCACCGGGGATATAGGCAGTCACCTCGATCTGGTTCGTCAGGCGGACGCGGGCTACTTTCCGAAGGGCCGAATTCGGCTTTTTCGGCGTGGACGTATAGACACGAGTGCAGACACCCCGCTTTTGCGGAGCGGCGCCCAGAGCCGGCGTTTTCGCCTTCGAAAGAACCTGCTGCCGTCCCTTACGAACTAACTGATTTATAGTCGGCAATTCTACTCCTCTATGAGCCTAATTCACTACAGAATCGAAAAATAGACTCGCAATTTATCCAAACACCCCGGAATGTCAAGCGTTTTCTTTGAAAATGTCCGCCACTGACGTGGGTCCTTCTTTCTCTTCAACCGCTTCTGGTTCTTCATCCTCGTAGACCACGTCAACGTCGCGGTAGCGCTCGATTCCGGTGCCTGCCGGGATGAGTCGTCCGATGATAACGTTCTCCTTCAAACCGAGCAAATAATCGACTTTTCCGGAGATTGCCGCCTCGGTCAGCACGCGGGTTGTTTCCTGGAAGGATGCCGCCGAGATAAAGCTCTCGGTGGTCAACGAAGCCCGGGTGATTCCCAGAAGCAGAGGCTCAGCCGTGGCCGGTTCGCCGCCCTCGGCGATGACCCTGGAGTTTTCTTCGAGGAATTTCGTCTTATCGACTTTCTCGCCCTCGAGGAAGTTGGTGTCGCCGGCCTCGTCGACCTGGACTTTCTGGAGCATCTGGCGCACAATCACTTCGATGTGCTTATCGTTTATCTTCACGCCCTGCAGACGGTAGACCTCCTGAATCTCATTCACGAGGTAAGCCTGCACTTCATAGACGCCAAGAATCTTGAGAATGTCGTGCGGGTCAATCGACCCCTCGCACAACCGGTCGCCGGCACGAACGTAGTCGCTGTCGCGAACCATCAGGTGCTTGCCGTGCGGGACCAAATAGTCCTTGGTCTCTTCCTGCTCGCCCTTGACGATGATCTGCTGCTGACCGCGGACGATCTTGCCGAATTCCACAACACCATCGACCTCCGAAATCACAGCGGGATCGTGAGGGCGCCGGGCCTCGAAAAGCTCGGCCACACGCGGCAGACCGCCGGTGATATCACGGGAGCGCGAAATCATTCGCGGCATCTTGACCAGAACATCGCCGGGCACGATTTCCTGCCCCTCCTGCATCTGGAGCTGGGCCTCGGTCGGCAGACGATAACTGGCCATGGTCTTTCCGCCCTTCTCGATCAGGATGGTCGGGAAGAGTGTCTTGTCACGGTGCTCGATGATCTTGGACTGGATGAGACCGGTAACTTCGTCGATTTCCTCGCGAACGGTGACATCACGGATAACATCCTTGAACTTTACCTTGCCGCCTCGTTCGGTAATGATCACACCGGTGTACGGGTCAGACTCGAAGATGACGTCGCCGCGATGGATTTCCTGATCTTCTTTTACGAGCAGGTGAGCACCGTACGGCAATTTGAGCCGTGTCCTCACGCGGCCCTGCTTGTCGACGATATGGACCTCGCCGACACCGTCACGACTGATGACAACCACGGTTCCGTCTTCGCGGTCGATCGATTTGACATTCTCGAGCTTGATGAAGCCTTCGTACTTGGATTCGACCTGAGACTGCTCGGCGATGCGGGCGGCCGTACCACCGATATGGAACGTCCGGAGGGTCAGCTGCGTGCCGGGTTCACCGATAGACTGAGCAGCGATCACACCGACCGCCTCACCGATGTCCACCATCTTGCGGGTGGCGAGGTTACGACCGTAGCAGCTGGCACAGGTGCCGTATTTTGTTTCACAGGTCAACACCGAACGGATACGTACGGTGTCGATGCCGGACTCTTCGATCGCGTTTGCTTCTTTCTCCTGAATCTCCTGACCCGCGCGGACAATGAGGTCATCGGTGATCGGATCATAGATGTCATCGAGAGCTGTCCGGCCGAGAATACGATCAGCCAAAGACTCGATGATCTCCTCGCCTTCCTTCAGGGCTGATACGTCGAGACCCATGATGGTACCGCAGTCGTCTTCGCGGACGATCACATCCTGGGCGACATCAACCAATCGGCGAGTCAGGTAACCGGCGTCAGCGGTCTTCAGTGCCGTATCGGCCAATCCCTTACGGGCGCCGTGAGTGGACACGAAGTACTCCTGCACCGAGAGGCCCTCGCGGAAATTGGAGATAACCGGAGTTTCGATAATTTCACCGACGCCGCCGGTAATCTTCTTCTGCGGCTTGGCCATCAGGCCGCGCATGCCGGCGAGCTGGCGAATCTGTTCTTTCGAACCGCGAGCCCCGGAGTCGGCCATCATGTAGACCGGGTTGAAGCCCTTGTTCTGGGCGGCCAGGTTCCTGAACATGACCTCGGCGACCTCGTTGGTCGTACGGGTCCAGGTATCGATAACCTGGTTATAGCGCTCACCGAAGGTGATGACGCCGCGCTCGTAGCGCTTCTGTATCTTCGAGACCTCTTTCTGGGCCTGTTCGATCATCTTCTGTTTTTCCGGCGGAACAACCAGATCCTCGATGGAAACGGTCACCCCCGCCCGGGTCGCGTATTCGAAGCCGAAATATTTCAGGCGGTCGAGCAACTGGATGGTCTCCCACTGACCGTAGAGCCAGTACGAGTTACTGACGATTTCCTCGAGCTTGCCCTTGGAAGCCACGTCGTTAAAGAACGGCATCTGCTTGGGCATGATGTTGTTGAACATCAGCCGCCCGGCGGTGGTCTTGATCGCCTGGCCTTTGAGTCGCACGTGCACGGGAGCGTGCATGCTGAGATTGCCGGTGTGATACGCCATCATGGCCTCTTCCGGCGACATGAAGTACATGCCTTCGCCCTTGTCGCCGGGGCGCTCCTTGGTCAGGTAGTAGCAGCCAAGGACGATATCCTGCGAGGGTACGGCAATCGGCCGACCCGATGAAGGTACGAGGATGTTGTTGGTCGCAAGCATCAGCAGCCGCGCCTCGAGTTGCGCCTCGAAAGAAAGCGGCACGTGAACGGCCATCTGGTCACCGTCGAAGTCGGCGTTGAAAGCCGCACACACGAGCGGGTGCAGCCGAATGGCTTTTCCTTCCACCAGCACCGGGTAGAATGCCTGAATACCGAGACGGTGAAGCGTGGGAGCCCGGTTGAGCATGACCGGGTGTTCCTCGATGATTTCCTCGAGGATGTCCCAGACCTCGGGACGTTCCTTTTCGACAAGCTTCTTGGCGGACTTGACCGTCTGTACGTAGCCCTTTTCCTCGAGCTTCATGATGATGAACGGCTTGAACAGTTCGAGGGCCATGTTTTTCGGCAGGCCGCACTGGTGCAGTTTCAGTTCGGGACCGACGACGATAACGGAACGACCGGAATAGTCGACGCGCTTACCGAGGAGGTTCTGACGGAAACGGCCCTGCTTGCCTTTGAGCAGGTCGGACAGCGACTTGAGCGGACGCTTGGAGTCGCCGCGAACGGAGTGAGTGCGTCGGCCGTTGTCGAACAGGGCATCCACGGCCTCCTGAAGCATGCGCTTTTCGTTACGCAGGATGACTTCAGGAGCCTGGATATCGATCAGTTTTTTGAGCCGGTTGTTGCGGTTGATGACCCGGCGATAGAGGTCGTTCAAATCCGAGGTTGCGAACCGGCCGCCTTCGAGGGGAACCAGCGGGCGCAGGTCCGGAGGAATCACCGGGATGACCTTCATGATCATCCACTCGGGCCGATTCTGGGACTGGCGGAAGGACTCGAAGATTCTGAGCCGCTTGAGCATATCCTTCTTGCGCTGAGCCGAGGTTTCGATCTTGACCTGTGCTCTCAGCGTTGCGACGGTTTCATCGATGTCCGTCTGGCTGAGAAGCTCGCGCACCGCTTCGGCGCCCATGCGAGCGTCGAATTCCTTGCCGGCTTCCTCGAGATCAAGAAACTCCTCTTCGGTGAGCACGTCGCCGCGCTCGAAAGAGGAATTACCGGGATCGATCATGATATATGACTCGTAATAAAGGATCTTCTCCAGTTCACGGATGGAGAGATCGAGCATATGACCGATTCGCGAGGGAAGCGACTTGAAGTACCATATGTGCGAGACCGGTACGGCGAGCTCGATGTGGCCCATGCGCTCGCGACGCACCTTGGACTGGGTGACTTCAACGCCGCAACGATCGCAAACGATTCCGCGGAACCGGATGCGTTTGTACTTTCCGCAGCTGCATTCCCAGTCCTTGACCGGGCCAAAAATGCGTTCGCAGAACAGACCGTCGCGCTCGGGTTTGAATGATCGATAATTTATCGTTTCAGGCTTGGTCACTTCGCCGTACGACCAGGACAGGATCGTGTCTGGCGAAGCGATCTGGATTTGAATCGCCGCAAAATCAGACGGCTTCTTCTGTTGCTGTCCGCCTGTTCTTCCAATTTGTTCAGCCACGGCTCACTCCTTTGCTTTCACCCGGCCGGCCGTTGGCCGGTGAACTGTTCCCGGTGGACTTCCTACTTCTCAATCAACTTGACATCCAGACCAAGTGCCTGGAGCTCCTTAATGAGAACGTTAAAGGCCTCCGGATACCCGGGTTCGGGCGGGTTTTCGCCCTTCACGATGGCCTCGTACACCCGGCTACGGCCGGTAACATCGTCCGATTTAACGGTCAGCATTTCCTGGAGAGTATAGGCCGCACCGTAGGCTTCGAGGGCCCAGACTTCCATCTCACCAAACCGCTGGCCACCGAACTGCGCCTTACCGCCCAGCGGCTGCTGGGTGACGAGGGAGTAGGGGCCAATCGACCGAGCGTGAATCTTGTCATCGACGAGGTGGGACAGCTTGAGCATATAGATGTATCCCACGGTCACCTTATTATCGAATGCTTCGCCGGTAAATCCGTCGTACAGAGTAATCTTTCCGTCTTCGGGAAGTTCGGCTTCACGGAGCATCTCGTGAATATCCTCGACTTTCGCACCGTCGAACACCGGCGTTGCGACGTGCACGCCCAGCCTCCGGGCGGCCCATCCGAGGTGAGTCTCCATGATCTGGCCAACGTTCATACGTGACGGAACGCCGAGCGGATTGAGCACGATGTCAATCGGCGTACCATCGGGCATGTACGGCATATCTTCGATCGGCACGATCTTGGAGACAACGCCCTTGTTTCCGTGCCGCCCGGCCATCTTATCACCGACAGAAATCTTCCGCCGGATGGCGATAGTCACTTTGACAAGTTGCTTGACGCCGGGAGGAAGTTCCGCACCGCGCTGGATCTTGTCGACCTCGATATCCATCTCTTCGTGCTTGTCGTGCAGCAGCTCGGCCGCTTCCTGCAGGATGGAATCGACATGCTTGTTGGTCGTATCATCGGTGCTGTATCCTTCGGGCGCCACGGCGTTATCGAAGTCGAAGCCGTCAAAGGTGTCGGATTTGTACTTGTGCCCCGAACGGACCATCACCGAATCATCCAGCTTATTCCGCACGATTCGGGAGGTCTTGCCTTCCAGCAATTCACCGACCTTCTGGTTGCGGAGGTTGGTGATATCGATAATCTTCTTGCTGTATTTCTTCTTGATGGCCGCGATTTCGGTCTTCTCCTGCTTCTTCGCCTCTTCGGTGCGTTCTTTGCGGGCAAAGACCCGGGTCTTGATGACGACGCCTTTCATTCCGGGCGGCGCCTTCAAGGATGCATCTTTCACGTCACCGGCCTTCTCCCCGAAGATGGCGCGCAGGAGGCGCTCCTCGGGCGAGAGTTCGGTCTCGCCCTTCGGCGTCACTTTGCCGACCAGAATATCGCCGGCCTCGACCTCGGCGCCGGCCCTGATAATGCCGCGCTCATCGAGGTTGAGCAGGGCTTCCTCGGAGACGTTTGGAATTTCCCGTGTAATCTCTTCGGAACCGCGCTTGGTGTCGCGGACCTGTAGTTCATATTCTTCGATGTGTATCGACGTAAAAATATCCTGCCGAACGAGGCGTTCGGAGAGGATAATCGCATCCTCGTAGTTATATCCGCGCCAGGGCATGAACGCCACGAGGGTGTTGTTACCGAGGGCAAGCTCGCCGCGATCGACAGCAGGACCATCGGCTATGGTGTCACCTGCCTCGATTTCGTCTCCGGGTTTGACGACCGGGTGATACGAAATGCAGGTGTCCTGGTTCGACCGGCGGTTCTTGGTGAGATGATACTCGACATCTTCGACATAGCCGAGCCTGCCGAGCCGGTCCTTGGCCACGGGCCGGATGACGACCCGATTCGCATCGACATAAACGACTGTCCCGGTGTGTTTACTGCGCACGACTACGCCGGCATCGACGGCGGCCTTTCGCTCCATGCCGGTCCCGACGATCGGGGCCTCGGTCCTGAGGAGCGGGACGGCCTGACGCTGCATGTTTGAGCCCATCAATGCACGGTTGGCGTCGTCGTGATCGAGGAATGGAATGAGCGAAGCCGCCACCGAGACGATCTGCCGCGGAGAAACGTCCATGTACTGGACTTCCTCGGCCGGAACGACCGGGTAATCGGAGCGCTTGCGAGCCAGAATCGTTTCGTTTACGAATCGTCCGTTGTCATCCAGCGGCTCGTTGGCCTGGGCTATCAGGTAGCGGTCCTCTTCGTCCGCCGAGAGGTAGAGGACCTCGTCGGTTACTTTGCCCTTGTTGACTTTGCGGTACGGGGTTTCGAGGAAGCCGTACTTGTTGATTCTGGCAAAGGTCGCCATCGATGTGATCAGGCCAATATTCGGTCCTTCGGGCGTTTCAATCGGGCACATACGGCCGTAGTGCGTGTGGTGCACGTCGCGGACCTCAAAGCCGGCGCGCTCACGCGTGAGACCGCCCGGGCCGAGGGCGGAAAGACGTCTTTTATGAGTCAACTCCGACAGCGGGTTGGTTTGATCCATGAACTGCGAGAGCTGCGATGACCCGAAAAAAGTATCGATCACCGACGAGACGGTTCGGGCGTTGACAAGCAGCTGCGGAGTGAGATTTTCCTGGTCCTTCAACGACAGGCGCTCGCGAATTGTGCGGGCGACACGCGACAGACCAACCGAAAAGAGATTGGACAGCAGTTCGCCCACGGTGCGGGCTCGGCGGTTGCCAAGGTGGTCGATATCATCGGTGAATCCCTGATTGTTGCGCAGGCCCACCAGATACCGGGTAATGGCGATGAGGTCTTCATTGTCGAACACCGTCTTGTCGAGCGGAATATCGAGGCCCATGCGCTGGTTGATCATGTATCGACCGACCTCGCCGAGGTCATAGCGCTTGTTGTTGAACAGCATTTTTTCCAGGAGGGACTCGGCCATCTCCAGCGTGGGCGGCTCACCGGGACGCAGGAGGCTGTAGATTTTCACGAGAGCTTCTTCGCGCGACTTGGTGGCATCCTTGCGCATCGAGTTGAGGATAACATAGGCCTCACGCTCGGTATCCATCGGGACGACGCTGAGAGTCTTGCGACCGAGCTCGGCCACTTTCTCCAGCATATCGTCGGTAATGGTTTCACCGACGGCGTAAATGACTTCGCCGGTTTCTTTGTCGATGAGGGTCTCGGCGAGGAATGCGCCTTCGACCTCTTTGGCCTTCTTGCCCGTAATGGACATCTTCTTGACATTGTAGAACAGGTTGACGAGGTCTTCGTCGGTAGAGTAACCCAGCGCGCGGAAGAGCGTCGTTACCGGCAGCTTGCGCTTGGAATCGAGGTACACATACATGATATCGTTGATATCGAGAGCGAATTCGACCCAGCTGCCGCGGTACGGTATCACCCGGGCAGAAAAGAGCTGTTTGCCGTTCGGGTGAATTTCCTCGTCGAAGAAGACGCCCGGGCTGCGGTGCAGCTGACTGACAATCACTCGCTCGGCGCCGTTGATAATGAATGTGCCCCATTCGGTGACGAGAGGCAGTTCGCCGAGGTAAACATCCTGTTCGATGATGTCCTTGATTTCCTTTTCTTCCCCTTCTCCCTGACGGGTGACGAGCCGCATGGTTACTTTCAACGGGGCGGCGAAAGTCATATTCCGCTCACGACACTCGTCGATCGAATACCGGGTCGGACCGAGGTGATAGCCGACATACTCGAGAGAGTAGTTCTCGTGGATGTCGGTGACGGGAAAGATTTCCGAGAAAATCTGGTGTAAGCCCTGGTGCTGCCGTTTGTTAGGCGGGAGTTCTTTCTGCAGAAACTCATTGTAGGAGTTAAGCTGCACCTCCAGGAAATTGGGCATTTGGATTGCGTCAGCTATGGACGCATACGTTTTTCGTTCAATAATACCAGATTGGGCCAAAACCGTACCTCCTAATTCACGCCGATGGCATCGGGTGAGTACAAAAACCCGGTGGGGACCAAAAGAATAAACGGTCCCCAACTAATGTTTGGCGATTCTGTCATCAACCTTACTGTTCTTCCCACTTACTATTAATGGGGAAGCATTTTTTGCAGTCAAACCACCAAAGCTTTGCTTCAAAACAGGGAATTGCTCAAAGCCTCGCACTTGCAGAAAGATAACCGACCGGGAACCTAAATGTTCCCGGCCGAAAGAGATTCGGGGCTACTTGATTTCGACAGTAGCTCCCACTTCCTCCAATTTCGCTTTCATTTTCTGGGCTTCGTCTTTCGACACCGCCTCTTTGACCTTCGACGGAGCGCTGTCGACCAGGTCCTTGGCTTCTTTGAGTCCCAGAGAAGTCAGCTCGCGGACGACCTTAATGACCTGGATCTTTTTGTCGCCGATGCCGGCCAGAACGACGTCAAACTCAGTCTGTTCTTCGGCTTCGGCGGCACCGCCGGCTGCGCCGGGCATCATACCGGCTGGCATAGCCATCGGGGCTGCGGCGGTCACACCAAACTTATCCTGAATGGCTTTCGACAGGTCAGCCAGATCCATCGCACTCAAGCCGGCTATCTTTTCGACAATTTCGTCAATCGCTGCATTAGCCACTGTATCTACCTCACATCATTCAACGATTACTCGTATTTACTCACTTATCTACTTTATCTGCAGGAACTTACCAACCCCAGACGGTGAGACCGGACCGTCTAGAAGCGTGGGGCGATCGGCTCCCAAAGGTCTCCGACTTTTCGTTTATTCTTCCGACTTTCTCTTTTCACTCAACGCCTCGATAGAACCTATCAGCTCGTGGAAGAACCCGTCGAGCGCACCGACCAGACTTGTCATCGGTGATTCAACGGCTCCGACCAATTGCGACAGCAGTATTTCGCGAGGCGGGAGTTCGGCCAGCCGCTTGATGTCATCGCCCTGAAAAATCTGATCATCGACGACAAATACTTTTACACGCGGCAGTTCCTTATCTTTATAGGAATCATAGATAATCTTGGCCGCGACCGACGGATCATCGGCCGTGAACGCAACGGCGGTCGGACCCTTGAAGAATTTTTCCAGCCCCTCAACACGGGCTTTTTGGACCGCCCGGAGGAACAGCGTATTCTTCGAAACCAGAAACCGGATGTTATTGTCACGCAAGTTCTTACGCAGCGTCGTGATATCTGCAACATTAAGGCCCTGGTAATCGGTGACAAAGTAGGAGCCGGAATCTGTAAACATCTTTTCGATGTTCTCAACGGCATTGACTTTTTCTGGCCTTGGCATGATTTCCGTTTCCTTTCTTACTTCTTCACCGATGCCAGCAGTTCCTGATGGTCGAGCTTAACACCCGGGCTCATTGACGAGCAAATCGAGGCTCCAAGGAAATAGGCGCCTTTAGCTGTCGCCGGTTTGGCTCGCATCACGGCATCAATAAAAGCGTACACATTTTCGACAATCTTGGTTTCGTCGAACGAGAGCTTACCAACGGCAATCGCCACATTCGCCTGGCGGTCTACACGAAACTCAACTCGACCGGCCTTGAGTTCCTTGATCGTGGAAGCCAGATCCATGGTGACGGTCCCGGCCTTGGGATTGGGCATCAATCCGCGGGGGCCGAGAATTTTGCCGAGCTGACCGATAAGCCGCATCATGTCCGGCGTGGCCACGGCGACGTCGAAATCGGTCCAACCGCCCTTGACTTTGTCGGCCAGATCGTCGGCGCCCACAAAATCAGCGCCGGCTTCTTTGGCCTCGGTCGCTTTGTCGCCCTGCGCGAACACGGCGACTCTAACAGACTTGCCGGTTCCATGCGGGAGGGCAACCGTACCGCGGACCATCTGGTCGGCGTGTTTGGGGTTTACCCCAAGCCGGACGGCAAGTTCCACCGACTCGTCAAATTTGACGAAGTGGTTATCCTTGAGCAACTTGACCGCCTCGGTCACCGGATAGCGCCGCTGACGATCAATCTTCTCACGAAACTCAGTGTACTTACGGGAATGTTTCATTTACCTCTATTCTCCCTGAGAGCGGCCTGGCCGCAACAGGTTCGTGCGAATTGCGGTTTGTTTGTTTGCTTAAGGAACTACCTCGAGTCCCATCGATCGGGCCGTGCCCTCGATAATCTCCATGGCCGCTTCAACGGAGGCGGCATTGAGATCAGCCATTTTTGTCGTAGCGATTTCGCGCACCTGGGCCTTCGTGACCGACCCCACCTTGTCACGGTTGGGGACACTCGATCCCTTCTGGACTTTGGCCGCCATTTTCAGCAGTGTCGATGCCGGCGGCGTCTTGGTGATGAAGGAAAATGACTTGTCGGTGTACACGGTAATGATCACCGGGGTCAGGATCCCGTTACCACCCTGCGTCTTGGCGTTGAACGCCTTACAGAACTCCATGATATTTACGCCGCGCTGACCGAGAGCCGGTCCCACGGGCGGGGCCGGGTTAGCCTGGCCGGCCGGAATCTGCAATTTTATTTCTGCAATAACTTTCTTAGCCACGTCCGTTTATACTCCAGTAACGAATCACGATTTACCTTTGACGAGGTCAACCTGGAGGAAGTCCAGTTCGACCGGTGTCGGTCGCCCGAAGATCGACACCATAACTTTCACCTTGCGCCGCTCCAGATTGACCTCGGACACGGTGCCCGAGAAATCCATAAAGGGTCCGTCGGTCACTTTCACGGGATCGCCGGCCTGGAACGGGATGTCCTGCGATTCCTCGGTGCGAGAGCGGTCTATTTGTCCGACAATACGCTTGACCTCTTCTTCACGGAGCGGGACCGGTTTGCCGCCGCCACCGACAAAGTTCGTGACGCCCGGAGTAGACACAACGAGGTTCTGCGTTTCCTTATCGAGTTCCATCTCGACGAGAATGTAGCTCGGGAGGAACTTCTTAGTGCTCGTGGAGCGCTTTCCCTGCCGCATCTCGGTCACTTCCTCGGTGGGCACCAGAATCTGGCCGAACTTGTCCTGCAACCCGGCGTTGACGATGGCCGACTCGAGATACCGTTTGGCCTTCTGCTCGTGACCCGAGTAGGTATGTGCGACGTACCAACGAAGGGCCATTTAGCCTCCCATTCGTCCTCTGAAAATCAGATGGATCCCGCCGTTGAGGAGGTAATCGACGACTCCGATGAAGATCGAGACGAGAATCGAAACGACAATCGTCACGATCGTGGAGCCGATCAATTCGTCCTTCGTCGGCCAGGTCATCTTTCGCATTTCAGCGAGGGTTTCTTTAAAGTACTTTTTCAGCTTCTCCACGACAACTCACTTATGGTCTTATGGCTTTGCAGGCCAGGAGGGACTCGAACCCCCAACATCCGGTTTTGGAGACCGGCGCTCTA
>CAYNEO010000068.1:0-14858 GCA_964396245.1 uncultured Ignavibacteriales bacterium | reverse complement strand
GGGCAACTTAAGTCGTGTACAGACAATAGACTAGCGACTGCCATATTGACATACTCGGTTAAGGACAATATGGTTTTCTGATCACTGTGTGAGTTTCTTCGACATCCCACGCGTCTTAAGCTTCAATGGAACGTCAGGCACTTTCGCTATGTTCTACATGCAATCAGTGTGATCAGGAATTAAGTTTAGACCAACATTATCATAGTTACAGTTGCTAGCACGAGAAACAAGGAGTGCATCCGATGGCTGAACGGCTTTACAGCAATTACGGATTGGAGAATCACGGCATACGGAATGTGAGAAAGGTTCACTGGAATCACAACACCCCGCTGCTCTACGAAGATATCATCAAGAACAACGAAGGATTTGTTGTGCACCTCGGTCCCGTGGTCACACGCACCGGTTCTCACACGGGTCGTGCGGCGCAGGATAAGTTTATTGTCGAAGAGCCGGAAACCAAAGACAAGGTTTGGTGGGGACCGGTAAACAAACCATTCGAACCCGAGCGGTTTGAACTAATCTTTAGACGCCTTCAGGCGTACCTTCAGGGCCGGGACCTGTTCGTGCAGGATTGCTTTGCCGGCTACGATCAGAAGTACCGTCTGCCTATCCGAATTATCACCGAGACGGCGTGGCACAGCCTGTTTGCCCGGAACATGTTTATCCAGGCGAAGCCGGAGGAACTCGAGGCTCACGTGCCGGACTTCACGGTGCTTCAGGTACCTCACTTTCATGCGATCCCCGAAATCGACGGCACCCGCTCCGAGGCATTTATCCTTGTCAATCTTAGAAGGAAACTGGTTCTGATTGGCGGTACGAGTTACGGCGGCGAGATAAAGAAATCAATCTTCACCATAATGAACTACCTGCTGCCACAGGAAAATGTCATGTCGATGCACTGCAGCGCCAATATCGGCGAGAAAGGCGATGTGGCACTCTTTTTCGGCCTGTCCGGCACGGGGAAAACGACCCTTTCAGCTGATCCAAAACGGAAATTGATCGGTGATGATGAGCATGGATGGAGTGGCGATGGCGTCTTCAATTTCGAGGGCGGCTGCTATGCCAAAGTCATTCGCCTGTCAAAAACATCGGAACCGGAAATCTTTGAGACGACTCGCAAGTTCGGCACGATACTCGAGAATGTCGCATACGACGCCGTTACGCGACGTCTTGACCTGAATGACGGCACCTTGACCGAGAACACGCGGGCGGCTTATCCGCTGAGCCACATTGCAAACGCACTGAGAGAAAGCAAAGGCGGTCATCCACAAAATATCGTTATGTTGACAGCCGACGCCTTCGGAGTGCTGCCTCCGATATCGAAACTTACGCCCAAACAGGCCATGTATCACTTTATTTCCGGATACACAGCCAAGGTGGCCGGGACCGAGGCCGGCGTGACCGAACCACAGGCGACATTCTCGGCCTGTTTCGGTGCTCCGTTCATGGTGCTGCACCCGTATCGGTATGGCCAGCTCCTTGCGGAGAGCATCAAGAAGTACGACGTGAAGTGCTGGCTCGTGAATACGGGCTGGACCGGCGGACCGTACGGAACCGGCAAAAGAATGGAGATCAAGTATACGCGCGCCATGCTCAGCGCCGCCCTCGAGGGCAAGCTGGACGACGTTGAGTACAAGGAAGACCCGATTTTTGGTTTACAGGTACCGCAGTCCTGCGAGGGAGTTCCATCGGAAGTTCTCAACCCGAGAAATACGTGGCAGGACAAAAACGCCTATGACCAGAAAGCCAGGGATCTGGCCGCCCGTTTTCGGAAGAATATCGAGCAGTACGGAGACCAGATTCCGAAGGATCTGCTCGAGGCGGGACCGCAAGTTTCGTAACTGAAATGACAAATGGTACTCACTGCCGTACTGATCGGAGGCGGCAGTGATGCACTGAGAACCGCAATTCCACTTTCGCTTTTGACCGTGGCGATTTATCCTTAGCGCATGTCCGAACGAAAAGTCCCATCGCCCGCGCGAGCCTATGCACTTCTGACCGGAGGTGCGTTCTTTATCAGTTTTTCCCCTATTCTGGTCAAGCTGGTGGGCGATGGTACGGTCGGTCTGACGGCTATCGCCTTCTGGCGAACGCTCATCGGCGGAGCTATCCTGTTCTTGCTTACCGCCGGGTACCGGAAACCGCTGGCTCTTCCAAAATCAGTCTATCCATGGTCTGCTCTGGCCGGCTTCATGTTCTTCATCGATCTCTTCGTGTGGCACCGGTCGATAATGTACGCTGGAGCCGGACTATCGACGATACTTGGTAATACCCAGGTTTTCTTCACGGCTATCCTGGGCTACCTGATATTCCGGGAAAGACTCTCTTACAAGTTCTTTGTCGCGGCATTTCTGGCTATCGTGGGAATCGTGCTTCTGGTCGGCGTGTTCAGCGCAACACACTTTTCCAACGTGTACATTCACGGGATAATCTTCGGACTCATTACCGGTGTGGCGTACGCTTCGTATCTAATTACGCTGAAGCACACGGGTCGGCGGGAAGTCAAGCCGGATTTTCTCACTTTTGTGGCCTGGACGTCGCTATTCTCGGCAATCTTTCTCGGAATCGCTTCCATCTTCGAATCCGGCCGTTTTCTGCCCCCGACTCTGTACGCCTGGTTTATCCTGTTTCTGCTGGCGCTCATCGTACAGGCGCTGGGATGGTGGGCCATATATTCGTCGCTGTCATATATCGAGGCTTCCCGGGCCGGTTTGATTCTCCTGCTCCAGCCGACCCTCGCGACAGTCTGGGGCGTAATCATATTCGCTGAATATCTCAGTATCAGTCAGGTTGCGGGGGCGGTCGTCACACTCGGTGCCATTTACTACGGCTCGACATACAAACGTTGAGGTCCCGGGCAGCAACAGACAAAAAAGGCGACTCTTGCGGGTCGCCTTCGCCTTACCATTAAGTTCGTATTTCGATTTGTCAGCCAACCAGCACTTTTTCGAGCCGTTCGGCAATGTAGTCGATTTCAGCCGGAGTTATTATGAGCGGCGGCGAGATGCGGATGGTATGGCCGTGGCTGTCATTGGCCAGCATGCCCAGCTTCAGGAGCTCATGGCAATATTCCATGGCGTTGCCGTTTTTGACCTCTATGCCGATGAACAAGCCGCGACCGCGCACTTCTTTCACATGTGGAGAGCGGGCAGCGATATCATCGATTTTCGCCTTCAGTATCTTGCCCATTTCGGCTGATCGCTTGGGCAGCTCTTCATCGACGATAACATCCAGCGCCGCATTGCCGGCCACACATGCCAGCGGATAACCGCCAAATGTTGAACCGTCGCGCCCGGGCCAGAATGTCAGGTCCATGAGATGACCGCTGGTCACCATGACCGATACCGGTACAAGCCCGCCTGCGATGGCTTTGCCCAGGACAACGGCATCCGGAATAACGTTTTCGTGCTCGAAGCAAAACAGCTTGCCCGTGCGACCGAGGCCGACTTGAATCTCATCGGCCAGAAGCAGCAGATCGTGCTTGTCACAGATGTCACGCAACCCTTTCATGAATCCTGCCGGCGGTTGGTACATGCCCCCTTCACCCTGCATCGGCTCAACGAGAATCCCGCACGTATTCTTGGTAATGGCTTTCTCGGCGGCGTCGAGGTTACCGTATTCAACCGAAACAAAACCGGGCGTCAGCGGCCCGAATCCTTCACGGTATGACTCAGATGTCGAAAACGAGACAATCGTGATCATACGGCCATGAAAATTGTTGTCAAAAACGATAATCTCCTGCTTGCCGTCCGGAATACCTTTCACCTTGTACCCGTAATAGCGGGCCAGCTTAATGGCTGTTTCGACCGATTCGACACCACCGTTCTTGGGAAGCACCTTGTTCCCGTGTTCGCCGAAGCGCGGCGCCAGCTGGGGGAGAAGCTGCGCCGTTTTGCGCAGGAAGGCGCCGAGGGGATCGGTATACACGACATTCGAAATGACCGAGCCATAATGCCTCTGCAGAGCATCAACCAGCGCCTGAACGATCTTCGGATGATGGTGGCCGGCATTGGCCGCCGAATATGCTGCCAGACAGTCGATATACTTCTTCTCATCGCGACTCGTCAGCCAGCAGCCCTCCGCCTTCCGCACGACCAGATTGAGTCGGCCATAATGGTGGGCTCCGAAAGTCGACTCGAATTCGTAGATCTGATCGTCGGTGTATTCGGAGTAGCCGACGGTTGCTTTACTCAGTGTTTTGATGTCAGCCATGGTATCACCTCGAATTTTCTGCACAGGTCCCTATGGAACAATCGGCCGGACAGCACTGTACGCGGCACGAACTTAAGAGCTATCGATAGCCATCTATTATAACGAATTTCGTTCAGGAGCGGTAACTGAAATGTCTACGTTTTTATAGCCTCCAATCGGGCCAAAACCGCCGAAAATTCGCCGATTCTGCCGCGCCTCGCGGGTTAAATAGGATAATATTGCCCGAATTTGTCAAATACGTACTAGTTAGTATGCTTTTCTCTACGGAGAAATACCTAAAAAAGCGCGTAAAAGGGGGAGAACGTAATTGATTTTTCGGGCGATGATGTTTATCATCTTCGACATATAAATTTCGACGGAGGACAAATGCCCAAGGTTCTTGACAATGTACAGATCGGCCCGCTCAACTGGAAAATGAGAATTGAAGTACCACGGCTGGTGGCAAAAGCGAAGGCCGGCCAGTTTGTCATTATTCGCGTTAACGACCAGGGCGAGCGAGTTCCCATGTCAATCGCAGGGCTCGACAAGGAAAACGGTGTCCTGACGGTTATCTACCAGGTGGTTGGGAAAACCTCAGCTATGATGACGACAGTTCCTGCCGGCGGCGAGGTCAAGGACTGCGTCGGCCCGCTCGGGCTGCCTTCCCATGTCGAGAACTGGGGCACCGTCTGTGTTGTCGGTGGCGGTATCGGCATTGCGCCCGTTTATCCCATTGCCCAGGCGTACAAGGCGGCAGGCAACAGAGTCATTACCATTGTCGGTGCCCGTTCGAAAGATATCCTCTTTTATGAAGATGAACACAAGGCCGTTGCCGACGAGTTTTATGTCGCCACCGATGACGGTTCCAAGGGACACCACGGATTTGTATCCGACGTTCTCAAGCAATTGCTGGATAAAGGCGAGAAGATCGACATGGTGATGGCGATTGGGCCGGTGCCGATGATGCGCGTGCTTTCGAATCTTACGAAGGAATACAACGTGCCGACCTGGGTGTCGCTTAATCCGCTGATGGTGGATGGTACCGGAATGTGCGGCGGCTGCCGGGTGACGGTGGGCGGTGAAACCAAGTTTGCGTGTGTCGACGGTCCTGACTTTGACGGACACCTCGTGGATTTCGATCTGCTGACCAGACGGCTATCCGCCTATCGGGAGCAGGAACGCGCCGCTATGAAGCATTTTCTCGCCGAGCCGGGATGCAAACTGCATGATTCCGTGAAGGAGTTCGCCTACCCGGACGAAAAGTAACCCGGGCCGCAAATCACTGATAACAACGCCGAGTATCCATATATGGAGAACACTGTGACCGTAAAGCTGGAAAAGAAAGAAAGGATGAAAGTCCCCCGGCAGCAAATGCCGGAGCAAGAACCCGAAATCCGCGCACATAATTTCCAGGAAGTGCCCCATGGGCTCACTGAAGAACAGGCCTTGATCGAGGCCAGCCGGTGCCTGGAATGCCCCAAGGCGCCTTGCATCAAGGGCTGTCCGGTCGAGGTCGATATACCTGCGTTTATTAACCTGATTCTCGAGAAGCAGTACTCGGCAGCAGCACGAAAAATCAAAGAAACCAATTCACTTCCGGCCGTTTGCGGCCGTGTTTGTCCTCAGGAAGAGCAGTGCGAGCAGGTCTGTGTTCTGGCCAAGAAATTCAACTCTGTCGCTATCGGGCATCTCGAGCGGTTTGTGGCGGACTGGGAACGCGACCACAATGAGGTAGAAATTCCACCGGTGGATCCGCCGACCGGACGAAAAGTGGCCATTGTGGGTTCCGGTCCTTCCGGGCTGACTGTAGCGGGCGATCTGGTCAAGCTTGGCCACGATGTCACGATTTACGAAGCACTTCATAAGCCGGGTGGCGTGCTGGTGTACGGCATCCCGGAGTTCCGCCTCCCCAAGCATATTGTTCAGGCAGAGTGTGACTTCCTGGCCGATATGGGCGTCAAGTTCGAAAACTCGATCGTGATCGGCAAGATGGAGACAATCGATGAGCTTTTCGAAATGGGCTACGATGCGATCTTCATCGGTACCGGAGCCGGGCTGCCCAATTTCATGGGTATCGAGGGTGAGAACCTGATCGGCATCTATTCGGCCAATGAATATCTGACCCGCTCCAACCTGATGCGGGCGTTTGACCCCGAGAGTTTTGATACGCCGATTATCCGGGGCAAAAATGTAGCCGTTCTTGGCGGCGGCAACACGGCTATGGATGCTGTTCGCACGGCTCTGCGGCTGGGCGCGGACAATGCCTATATCGTCTATCGCCGGAGCGAAGCGGAAATGCCGGCACGTAAGGAAGAAATTCACCATGCCATCGGTGAAGGCGTACAGTTCCATATGCTGACAACTCCGATCAAGTTTATCGGCGACGATGAGGGCAAAGTGAAGGCGATGGAGTGTATGAAAATGCAGCTCGGCGAGCCGGATGCCTCGGGACGCCGTCGACCGATTCCAATCGAAGGCTCCAACTTTGTCATGGAAGTCGACCTTGTTGTTGTGGCAATCGGTAATTCATCCAACCCGCTGGTGCAGAAGACAACACCGGGTCTGGAGACGAACAAGTGGGGTAATATTATCGCCGATCCGGAAACGATGCTGACTTCGCGGAAGGGCGTGTATGCCGGCGGCGACATCGTGACCGGCGGCGCTACCGTCATCCTTGCCGCCGGCGCCGGGAAGAAAGCCGCGCGGGCGATGCACCAGTATTTGATGGAAGAAGTGAAGAAGTAGTGTCTGCCGTGTTAGCGGCTTATTAAACAGTGGAAGGCGGATCAACAGTCCGCCTTTTTTTGTGCTCACAAGTTAGGATTTGTCGGCGTGCCCTCCGAATATAGGCGGATATTTTCTTGTTAATTCCCGACGCTGCTACCGTTACATTGCTATAATTATCATGCTGAACACTGATGACATAAAGCAACTTGCCGCCGACTCCGGATTCGATCTCTGCGGGATCACAACACCTGAGATCATTCCCGGCGCTAAAGAGCGGTATCAGCAGTGGCTGAGACAGGGTTATCACGGCGAGCTCGATTATATGGCCAAAGATCCCGACCGGAGAAGTGACCCGGGGCGTTCGATGCCCAATGTCAAATCTGTTATTATGCTTGGCATGAACTACTATTATCCGGATTCGACGCCGGACGTCCCGCATGGAAAAGGGCGCGTGTCGCGTTACGCACGCGGGAGAGACTATCACAAGGTGATCCGCCAAAACACCAAGTCACTCATCCGCCGCATTCGATATCGGTTCGACAAAACAACAAATAGAGAATTTCGATGGTTTGTCGATTATGGCCCGATGCTGGAGCGCGCCTATGCCGAGAAAGCCGGACTCGGATTTATCGGTCGCAACGGCATGCTCATCAATCGCAAGTTCGGTTCATGGGTGTTCCTGTCTGAAATTCTCACCGATCTTGAGTTGGCCCCTGACGATCCGCAGGCGGTCAATCACGGCGGCTGCGGAAGGTGTCGGCGCTGTATTGACGCCTGTCCGACCGGCGCGATTGTCGAGGAACGTGTAGTCGATGCCCGCAGGTGTATCTCGTACCTGACAATCGAGCGACCGACCGAAATACCCGATGATCTCGCTCGCAAAATGAACAGCCGAATTTTTGGCTGTGACATCTGCCAGGATGTCTGCCCGCACAATCGTCGAGCAAAGCTGTCCCGGCATCGGGATCTTAACCCGGAGGCTGGAGTGGGGGAATTTCTGGACTGTGACGCTTTACTTGAACTTGGTTCGCGCGAGGATTTTCTCGAACTGACTGCCGGAACGCCGCTCACCCGACCGAGACTCGAAGGCCTTCAGCGCAACGCCGCCATAGTCCGCATGAACCAGAAGAATGCTTCTTTAAGTGAGTAAGTATCAGTAAGGCCGAGTCACGACGATAAAATCTGTGTCCTAAGCTACTATCCGCCTTGTTCTTAATCTCGGGCGGACAGCGGATCAGATTTCGGTTGATTCCCGGCCCAAAATGCATAACATTCCCCCATGGCCAAAATCGCACCTTCCGTACTGGGAGCGGATTTCTCCCGAATCGGAGACGAAATCAAAAGCGCCGTCGAGGCCGGTGCGGACCATTTCCATCTCGACATCATGGATGGCCATTTTGTCCCAAATCTCTCGTTCGGACCAAAAATGGTCGGCACCGTAGATAAACTCACTGATGCGTTTATCGACGTTCACCTGATGCTGGATAATCCGGAGAAGTTCTTTGAGCCGTTTGCCAGAGCCGGAGCGGACAGTATCACGTTCCATATCCAGGTTCATCCGGAGCCGGTACCGTATGTCGAGCAACTCAGAGAACTTGGCATCCAGGCCGGAATTTCTCTCAATCCGGATGTGTCATTCGATGATGTGGCGCCGTACCTCGAGCATTTCGACAATCTTCTGGTCATGTCCGTCTATCCCGGGTTCGGGGGTCAGGAGTTCATCGAGTCCGTCCTGCCAAAGATCGCTCAGGCCAGAGATTTTATCGATTCACACGGCTTGAAAACGACAATCGCGGTTGACGGCGGCGTGGATGAAACTAACGCCCACACGGTAGTCAATGCCGGAGCGGACATTCTCGTCATGGGTAGCGCTTTTTTCGGCAGCAACAATCGGCGCGAACTCGTAAAACTGGTTCACGAACTGAAACGCTCTTAAGGAACAGTTTACATGAAGCACGGATCATTGCAGGTGCGGGCGGGGCGTATCGGCAAGGAATTCGATCGACTCGTGAACCGCAAAACATCCGCCGATCTTGTCAGCCGGATCATGCACCGTGATCCCACGGTCTACTCAACTAAACCACAGGTAAAAAAGCAGATCGGCAATCGCCTTGGCTGGGTAGATATCGCGTCGTCGATGAAGTCCAGGATCGGGCAGATCGAAAAGTTCGGCTCCCAGGTTTTGGCCGATGGCATAGTGCATATCGTGTTGATTGGGATGGGCGGTTCGTCGCTGTGCCCGGAAGTATTCAGGTTTTTCTTCCGCAGGCACAAGCTGCTGAAATCCTATGACGTGCTCGATTCGACCGACCCCGAGGCGGTGAGGGCGATTGCCCGCAAGATTGACCTGAAGCGCACGCTCTTCGTTGTTGCTTCGAAGTCGGGCGGGACCGTCGAAACGCGGTCGCATGAGGCGTTTTTTATCGGCAGACTTCAGGATGCCGACATCGCCGATTTTGGCCGCCACTTTGCCGTAATCACCGACAAGGGAAGCCCCCTTGAGCAGTTTGCACGGCGCAACAAGTATCGCAAGATTTTCCTTAACCCGCCGGATATTGGCGGGCGTTATTCGGCGCTGTCGTATTTTGGTCTGGTGCCGGCTTTTTTTGCCGGTGTTGATTTGAACAGGCTGGTTAATGATGCCGCCGCTATGGAGAAGATCCTCCGAGAGAGGAAGGGCGAAACAAATCCGGCGCTCCTTCTCGGGGCGTTGATGGCTGCCGCTGCCGCATCCGGTCGCGACAAGTTGACATTCTTTGCGAGCCGACGAACCGGGGCGCTGGTCCCGTGGATCGAGCAGCTTATTGCCGAATCAACCGGCAAGAACGGCAAGGGCGTAATTCCGATCGAAAACGAACCTGTCGGACCTATCCAGAATTATGGCGATGATCGCGTATTCGTTATCATGCGCATGGAACGCGAGAATGAACCGATTACGAAGGGATTTTGGCGCGATATCAAGGAGGCCGCAATTCCGACCATTGAAATCACGCTTGGCTCCAAGTTTGAATTAGGCCGTCAGTTCTTGCTCTGGGAGGCCGCAACGGCAGCGGTTGGCCAGATGCTGAAGGTAAACCCGTTCGATGAACCAAACGTCACCGAGAGCAAGGAAAACACCAAGCTCATTCTTGCGGGTTACGAGCGGATCGGCACACTGCCGGACCGAAAGACGACGGTGGCATCATGGGGTACACTCACACTGGTCGCGGCGGATGATGTCCTGTTGTCGGAGGCGCCGCCGCAGGCATCCGACATCAAAGCGGTCTTGAAGCGCTTTTTCAGAGGAGTCAGCGATCCCGCGTATCTGGCTATCCTCAATTATTTCAGGTGTAACAAGGCGTCCGAAGTTGCGTTGGAGAAAATACGCAACCTTGTCAGGAACAAGACCCGTATGGCCACGACCCGTGGTTACGGACCCAGATACTTGCACTCGATCGGGCAGCTGTACAAGGGGGGACCGAAAGACGGTCTGTTTCTCGTGTTTGTGCGGGGCTCGTATAAGCATCTTCCGATTCCCGGTAAACCGTTCGGATTCGATCAACTCATCGATGCACAGGCGATAGGCGACGCACAGGCGTTAATCAAGCGAAAGTACCCTACGCTGGTGATCGCTCTTAACGGCAAACCCGCGGACGGTCTTGAGCATTTTGCGAAAGTAATACGATCGGTCTTATAGATGTGGAGGCTGGTAGACGACAATGTTTGATTCATGGCGAGGGTTTGCAGACGGCAGTCTTTCCGATGACTGGCATGCGAAACTGACCGAGATGGCCCGACAGGCGCGCGGTTACATTTTGAAAATGACGACGGTCGCCGGTTCGGGGCACCCCGGCGGTTCGATGTCATCGCTCGAAGTTTTTCTCACGCTCTACAATTTTGCCCGCGTTGATCCGGGCCATCCCCGGCGGGATGATCGGGACCGAATTATCATCTCGCACGGCCATACATCGCCCGGCGTTTACTCGGCGCTGGCAGCCGCCGGGTTCTTTGATATCACGCCCTGTTTGCACGGGTTTCGTCAGGTCGGTTCGCCCTTCGAGGGACATGTCGAGCAATCCGTGCCCGGTATTGAATGGGACACCGGTAATCTCGGGCAGGGACTGTCGGTCGGAGTCGGCAAAGCGATCTACGGCCGCCTGTCAGGGCAGCAGTTTCACACGTATGTCGTCATGGGCGACGGCGAGCAACAGAAAGGGCAGATCGGCGAAGCGCGTCGGATGGCGGTCAAGTACGGGCTGTCGCGACTGACTGCGATCATTGACTGTAACCGCCTGCAGATTTCCGGCCGTACCGAGGATGTCATGCCGCAGAACGTCATCGAGAACTGGAAAGCTGATGGATGGAAGGCGGTCGAGATTGACGCCCATGACTTGCGGCAGGTTTACGACTCTCTCCGGGCAGCATCGCTCGACACCAATTCTCCGATGGTGATAGTGGCGCATTCCGTGATGGGCAAAGGCGTCTCCTTCATGGAGAACGACGAGAACTTCCATGGGGCCGCGGTCAAGCCGGATAAGCTGGGGGATGCGTTAGCGGAATTGGGTCCGACGGTGAATGACTATGCACCTCTGAAAACGGAGCGCGCGATGGGACCACCGCAATCGTTCCACATCGATCGTGCCGCCTTTCCTGAGGTCAGCAGTGGTGATCCCAGAACATACGGCGCCGACGAGAAACTCGACAATCGTTCCGCCTGGGGTAATGCCCTTCTTTCGGTTGCGGAGCACAATATCGGCCGTGATGGTTTTGTGATGGCCGTCTTTGACAACGACCTTTCGGGCTCAGTCAAGACGAAGAAATTCGGCGGCAAATTCCCGGATAATTTCTTCCAGTGCGGTATTTCCGAGCACAGCACCGCGACCACCGCCGGCGCACTTTCTGCCGAAAAGGCCCTTTCGGTTTGGTCCGATTTCGGAGTGTTCGGAGTGGATGAGACCTACAACCAGGCGCGGCTGAATGATATCAATCACAGCAATCTCAAACTGGTCTGTACTCATTCGGGCATAAACGTCGGCGAGGACGGCAAGACGCATCAGTGCATAGACTTTTTCGGATTGCTGAACTCAACCTACGGCTGGAAAGTCATCACGCCGGCCGACCCGAACCAGACTGACCGTATCACGCGATATATTCTCTCTACGCCCGGCAATTTTGCCGTGTTCATGGGACGATCTGTAATCCCTGTCATTCAAACCGGGGATGGCAAGCCGTTTTTTGGCGAGGACTATGTCTATCGTTACGGCAGGATGGAGACAATACGCTCGGGTGATCACGTGGCCCTGGTTTGTGCCGGCAATATACTCTTCAATGGAATGGATGCGTGGACGCGGCTAAAAAGTGATGGTATCAATATCGCGTTGATTTCGGTCTCCGACTGGTCCGATCTGGATGACGATGATCTCCGGATGCTGGCTGAGTTTCCCCATGTCGTCACACTGGAAGATCATAACGTCAAAACCGGCCTGGGGACGGCTATTGCCGCGGCGATGTTCGAGGCGGGGCTGTCGACACGGTTCACGAAGCTCGGAGTTGACCGCTATGCCGGTTCGGGCAGACCGGCCGAGTTGTATGCTATGCTCGGTCTCGATGGTATCGCGGTGGCGGAAAAGATCCGCGCTCTGCTTCACGAGTTGGTAGTCCGCCGCTAACTTCCGGATTATGCCGCGATAGTCGGATCTGAAAAAGGAGTGTTCGAAATTATGTTGATTCTTACAACACCGAATATCGAGGGTAAGGCTATCACCAGGTATCTGGGTCTCGTCAGCGGCGAGGCTATTATGGGCGCCAATATCTTCAAAGATCTATTCGCCAGCGTGCGGGATATTGTTGGCGGACGAGCCCAGGCGTATGAGCAGGAACTTCAGAAAGCCAAGCGGGTTGCACTAGATGAGATGACCCGCGAAGCCCAGACGCTTGGAGCCAACGCAATCGTGGGCGTTGATCTCGATTATGAGACGATCGGCATGGGCGGCAGTAACATGCTGATGGTATCCGCCTCAGGTACTGCGATAGTATATAAGGAGTGAGGCCCGGCTTCATAAGCCTATGTTAGCGGGATATATCAGCGGTAATCGCGTGGAGCTCGCGCGAGTGCGCCAAAAAAGGGGCGAAGTCGTTCTCTACGACCGGGCAACATATGCTCCCAAGGACTTCTCGAGCTTCGAGTCGGTCTTCAGCCTGTATCTGAGGAAGCATAAAGGCGAGACAGGACAGGCTTGCCTCGGTGTGGCCGGACCGGTAATTCACAATGAGGTACACACCACCAATCTTCCCTGGCATATTGTCGGCAATGATATAGAGGAAAAGTTCTCGTTCACGACAGTAAAATTGGTTAACGACATCGTGGCGACCGCTCACGGCCTGTTTCACCTCGGTCCCGACAAATTCTTCACCATTAACGAAGGCGAGAAGATCAACGGTGGAAATATCGGCCTGGTTGCGTCCGGTACCGGCCTGGGTGAAGCGATTATCTATATCGACGGAAAAAAGCACGTTCCGTATGCATCCGAAGGCGGCCATGCCGACTTTGCCCCGGGTTCTCAGATTGAATCGGAACTCTGGGAGTACATATATGCCGAGCATGGCGAGGTGGAAGTGGAGGATGTCGTGAGCCTGTCCGGACTGGAGCGAATTGCAAACTTCCTGATTGATACGCAGGGGTACAAGCGTCCTCGGTGGTTCGGTAAGAGCACCGATCTGCCCGAAGCGATTCTGGAGCGCGCGTTGTCCGGCAAGGATGAAATCGCGCAGCGCACCGTGGACATATTTATCGATTGCTATGCCTCGGAGGCGGCTAACCTGGCACTCAAGGGGATGACCCTCGGCGGCGTTTATATCGGCGGCCGTATCGCGCCGCGGATTATCACTGCGCTCGACAAGGGCCGCTTCATGGAGCGGTTTGTCAAACGGGGCAAGATGGAAGCAATGCTGGCGAAAATGCCGGTCGGTATCATTATCGAGGACAAGACCGCGTTAATAGGCGCTGCCGGCATGGTGCTGAATATGTCATGAAAGACTGTGTTCTTTTTCTCAATGGACAATATCCCCGAAAACATCTCGACTACTATCGAAGCTTTTGTCGTGATGCGTTTGCTGTTGCAGTCGACGGCGGCTACCGGTTCTTTAAGGCGGCCGGCCTGTGGCCTGATCTTCTCATCGGGGATTTTGATTCGATATTCCGCGTCCCGCGAAACCTGCCGGAGACCACGAAGGTTGTCGAGTTTTCATCGCACAAAGACAAGACCGATGCTCACCTGGCGCTGGAACATTGCCTGAAACTGAAACCCTCCCGGATTCGAATCGTGCAGCCGTCCACCGGCGAGCCGGACCAGTTTATCGGCAATATGATGTTGCTTACGCTCGCCCGGAACAAACGATCATCGAAGCGCCGACCCGATATCCGTATCATCAATATTGTGTACGAAATCTTGTTTCTCGACAATTCCACGCATACGATTACTCACGGCAGCGGGGGTCTTGTCTCAATCATCCCGCTGTCCAAAACGATTCGGTACACTTGCACGGGCACTGGGTATCTGGTCAGGGACAGAAAACTCCGCCGAGGAGATTCGCTGGCTTTACGGAACTCCATAACGGGGAAGCGGGCCGGTTTTCGGGTGAAGGGTCAGGCGTTTCTCGTACATCGTTTTGCCGATCACAAGTAGGGTCTTGGTGTCGGACCGGATATACTTCTGCAATTGTATCCCTTCGATAACCTTGCCACGGATGGCGACTTAGCGGGGCAGAAGCAATCGTTTCGAAATTCCACCTGCTTCCTGAAAGCTCCTTGACAAACAGGCCCGACCTTGTATATTGTGCACCTTGATTTCAAGCTACTCGGTGAGTTTGCCGATAGCGGTCATAGTATACTGGGCGATCGTCCAACGGTAGGACATGCGGCTCTGGACCGTAGAATCGGGGTTCGAATCCCTGTCGCCCAG
>CAYNEO010000067.1:0-15784 GCA_964396245.1 uncultured Ignavibacteriales bacterium | reverse complement strand
AAAAAGGCCGAGGTGGTTCTCCCAACCTCTCGGCTTTTTCTACAGTGAGTATCCCTTTCGCATCGCAATCATTTGTACACCAATCAATCCACAGCCGATTGGGCATCGGGGAAAATCCCCCGTTGTCCATTCGGATGAATTACAGTATATTTTCGCAGTAGACTATAGAACTCTGACACTATTCGCTGAAAAGCGCCGCGGAGGGCCAGGCACACCTGGAGAGCACACCACCCGCGGCGCCTTTTTTTATCGGGACAGTTCATCGCCATGCTTGAGGAAGCTTCAGAGCCAGTTCGATGCGGGTCATTATTCGACTAACGGACCCAAATACTCGACATTTGTCCTTGCATTGGTACTTACCATGACCTATGTTCTTACGTGGAACTGTCATGGGTCCCGCAGTCCACGAATTGGGATCCAAAGCAGAGTTGTTGCCGCTCGTGATATTGGCTCTTTCGCGGGAATACTAATCGGTCGCGTTTTCAGCTCTGAATAGGAGGGAACATCATGCCATTGTCGACCACCAAATTCGAACTGTCCCAGCATACCATTGAAATTGTACCGCAACTCGCCGGCGTCTACGTATTGTGGTGCGAAGACGAGTTGATCTATATCGGCAGCGCGGATGAAAAGGTCGGATTAAGATCCCAACTCATGCAGCATTATCGCGGTCATCCGGAATGTGTCGCATGCGCAACGCACTTTCAGTGCGATTTCTGCATGGAGTGCCGGTCAACGGCAAGAGAGATGATGTCGCGGTTTGTGGCAAAGCATGGCCGGTTGCCACGATGTAATGAGCCAACCTTGGCCGGTGATTCCTAAGGACCTGTCATCAGACAAGTCTCGCTGATTTGCCGAACCTTCTCTTGCTAACCTGGCCCGAGTTACCTATATTGATTCCGGCGGGTGAGACAGACAACTCGATTCAATTACAAATACCCGGGAGATTAGCCGACCCCGGTTGGACACGTGTCGGTACCCCATCCACATGTACCCACAATCCAGCCGGGGACGACAATGATTATGGAATAGAGGATGAAGGTGCTTCTATGCCTCACTTGCGGACGCGGTCGGATACACTCAATACATGATTCTCCGATCCACCAAATCCCCTCAAAAAGCCTGCCAATAGACTGGAGCACATACCAGTGAGTTCAGAATCCAATCCACGACTCGGATACCTGTTGCTTTGAGTATTGGCAGGTCCTATATTTTGGCAGGCTTAACCTTACGGGTGGCACAGCGCAGCCACAATGGGGATATTGTCGGCCATGCCAGACATGGGACCTGACGACATTACCCGATCGTTTATTCACCTCGAACGCAACTCCCTAATCGGGCATTACCGGATTATCGAGAGAATCGGTGCCGGAGGCATGGGTGAAATCTACCTTGCCGAGGACACCAGCCTCAATCGGAAAGTGGCACTTAAGTTTCTCCCGTCTCATCTGTGCCGGGATGCAGAATTCCGCGCGCGATTTTCTCGCGAAGCGCAGGCGGCCGCCAGACTCAGTCATCCTAACATTGTCACCATATTTGAGGTAAGCGAGGTTAACGGCCAGCTATTTCTGGCAATGGAATATGTCGAAGGTCAATCTCTGCGTGACCAAACAAAGGGTAAGCAATTACCGCTCGAACAGGTCCTGAATATAGCAATTCAGCTCTGCGCCGGACTCCAGGCAGCCCATGAGAAAGGGATCGTGCACCGGGACATTAAACCGGCTAACACTCTCATCGACACCAGTGGACGTGTGCGTATAGTCGACTTCGGTCTGGCTGCGGTCCGCGGTGGGGAGCCGTTGACCAGAACAGGCTCAACGCTGGGAACCATCGGATACATGTCTCCCGAGCAAGTGGAGGGGGAACCAACCGATGAGCGATCGGACATTTTCTCTTGCGGTGTGGTGATCTACGAGATGATCACAGGACAGTCACCCTTTGCGGGCCCAAGCGATGTCGCCACGCTTCATAATATCGTCTATCAGGAGCTAAAACCTCTCAGCCATCATCGCAAAGACATTCCTGAAAATCTCGAGGCGACAGTCTCAAAGGCACTGGCCAAAGATCGCGGAAGGAGATATCAACATATTGAGGAACTACTGGCTGACTTGCTGACTCTGCAAAAAACCCTAGATGCATCTTCCATTAGAAGAATCTCACACCCTTCCTGTAGATCAAGAAAAATGCGTCTTCCCACATGGCTTTGGGTCGCTGTTTTCGCGATTGTGATATCAGGCTCTTTTCTGCTTCTTTCAAGCATGCTTGGGCACAAACGAGAGACTATCCACCGCGGACCGTTGCATCAGCAAGTAACATACAGCGGTGATGTCGATTCTCCGGTCATTTCGCCAGATGGTAAGACGATCGCATACCTATCGGTCACATCAGAAGGAAAGCAAGCACTATATGTAAAAGACATAGCTGGCGGAAAGGCTGTTCAGGTATACGAGGGAAGACTCATAGAACGCATCCGATGGTCCCCTGATGGCTCAAGTCTTGCTTTCTATACAAAAGAAGACACACTGCCTAACTATAGCCTGTTCATTATCCCCCGTCTAGGGGGAACGTCGCGTCGTCTTCGAATTCCGGGTTACTTCAGTTGGTCTCCCGACGGTGAGTCGATTGCCACCTGTAGCCCGGTTTCCAGGCGACTGATATTCATCGACATCGCTACAGGGGATACTTCTTCGGTGCCAATTCTCGGTGACTACACATGGATACGCGACGCCGATTGGTCACCGGAAGGGAACTTTCTTCTCTGCCTGACGCTTTTGGAAGATCGCCATCAATACACCTTGTGGGCAGTAAGACGAGACGGGAAAGGCCAGAGAAAGATCTTTCAGGATAGCATTGAGATCCTGTCTCCTCGATGGGGTGCAAACGGACAGACCATATATTTTCTCAAATCACAGGGACAGACTCAGGACTTGTGGAAAGTGAAAGTAGATCAAACTACGGCGGTGCCAGGTGCGCGCCCTAGCCGAATTCAGACTGGATTACCGGCTGGCGGAGAATTCTCAATCGCAGTGGACATCAATACGTTAATCTATACCCGCGTGCAGTCATTTTCAAATCTGTGGCTGGCTCAATATTCATCGACGCCCACCGACGGATACGTTATGACTAAACAACTCTCCTCTGGAACATCCCGGATACTGACACCGAGCATCTCACCCGAGGGCCGGAGGATCGCATTTTGCATCGGAAACGAGGTTGAGTGCAATCTGTTCGTTATGCCAATCGATGGCGGCGAAATGGAGCAACTCACGTTCTCGCACTCCCGCAACATCGGCCCGGCCTGGTCGCCGGACGGAACACAGCTGGCATTTAACTCGAAAGAAGGCGGAAGTCAGCGAGTCTGGACTATACCAGTGAACGGTGGAGTAGCCCGTTCGTTCACGAAGTCCAATCCGAGTGACGCCGAGACGGCCATTGCTTGGTCGCCCGGTTCTGATATTCTCTACATGTACACCGGCAACCGGAATATCCATATCCTCAACCCAGTTACCCAAGTAGAACGACCATTGTTCAACCCGGATCCGCCGGGCTGGTGTTTTAGTCCTAGCTACTCACCCGGGGGTGACAGTGTACTACTTGAGTTCAGTGGCAAGGATGCATGTATTATGTTAAAGTCACTATTAGGTCCCCAGCAGACGGTTTTTAGCCCAGTAACAGGTCGCTTTGCTGTACTCGGCTGGTCACCGGATGGTCAGTGGATCTATTTCTGCGGTTTGGCTAAGTTGAGGCTCAACACACTTGTGTACGTTTCGCCTATCTGGAGATATTCGCTACGAAGCAATCAGAAAGAGCCCTTCATAGACCTCCCGTTCAAAAACGTCGATTACGTTGATATGGACTCGGAGCGTAACACTATTGTGTGCAGTGTACTGGAGACGCACTCTGATGCATGGTTGATGACGAACTTCGACCCCGAAATACCGTGACTTTCACGCATGAACTGATTACCCGGGTCACTCCCAAGCACAGCGCGCAGGCGTTTCAACACTCGTACTCACTTCTCCCCCGCTCCCGCTTCAAAATACTACAATTGGTAGTAACAGGTCAAGGGCAGGTCCATGCTTATTCCGATTCACGCACTGATTTTCGGTTCGAGTAGGCCACTTTGGTCGCCTTTGTGCGACTGATTATCCCGCCGTCGTCCCAGCTTGTCATGAACGGCCCATGTCGCATGATGTCTCCCAGCGGACAACGCATGAGCTCGACATCTGGAAGAGAAACCGGCAACCGATCGGTAGGTGGCTCGAATCCTCGTCCCGTATGCGCCAGAACGATGTGCCCTTGTTCGTATTCTCGAAAGAACCATTCTAATCTCTTGAGGAGTTTGCCCCCTGTGTCCATATCAGTTTCGGCTCTCGTGAAGAATTCCAGCGGAACTACAAGTACCTCTCCGGCCCGCCTCTTTGGTAACTCCATCCCCGTTCCCCGGCCTTTCTCAATTGAACGACGAGAACTTCTTAGTCGCCCGCAAGTCCAAGTTCAAGTCCTTCAAATCTATTCTTCTTGTCTTTCTCCCCGGATGCGACCTTTGCTCCAGCCATGCAATGACCGCCTCCTCCCTGAACCGGACAAACTTGCCGAGTTTGATGTACGGAATGAATCCTTCGCTGGTCCATTGGTAGACGGTGGACACCTGGACCCCCAGCAACTCGGCAAGTTCATTCACATTGAGCAGCTTATCCATTACCGTCCCTTCCCCCTTTTCCGCCGCTTCCGCTCCATAAAGTAGTGCGCCTGCATGACCCCCTCGGTCATCCTCAGATATCGTCGTGCCAGAGATGCTCGTTTTCGCTTTGAGCGGGTACGCAGCAGCTTCGCTTCGAGAGCCGGCAACTCAAATAGCGCATCCATAAACCGGCCGATATGCGAACTCGCCTCCTGCTGGCTGCTGTAAGTGAGGTTATGGCAGATCCTGCAGGCAAATATTCGGCTGTCCGAAGGCATGTATAGAATCCGGCAACGCCGTTGACAGCTCGGACACAGAAACCACCACCTGTAACCACCGTAGTAGCATGGGGTGGTGTCGAGTATGACTTCGTAGTTGTACGTGAACTCTTTCCCCTTCCGGTCGGTGACCTTGTAGAGCAGCCGCATGGGACCACCCGGCCATACCATGATCGCGACCTTCGCCTTCTTACCCCAGGCGGAAGTCCAGGTGATATCACCATGCGCATACTGATCGAACCGGAGCTTGCGAGCTATCGGCAGGATGTCCAGTTGATAGGCCGAATCCACGGTCTGTTTCTTCCAGAATACTCCGCGTCCGACACTCAATTCTCAGTCCTCCGAGTAATCGAAATCAACAGGGATTTGTCCGCTTTTGTGTCACAAGTCATGCCGGTATATCCGCTTGCATGACAATAGAATAGTGGCACATCGGGGAATGCGGACAGCTGTTCCAACATCATACACAGTTTTCGCCTAAATTTGGGTCTGCCAGATGCTCTTCTTGCGCGCCCATTCCCGGCCTGGGTTGGCACGGGACCGAACCTTCGGGTCCGGCCCCGCAGTCGATGAGATGTCAGGTTGGGTGTGGTATCGACCGGCGCTTGTGCACCGCCAACCAGCCCGTTGTCAGGCAAAAATCCGGCGCGCGTTTTTTCTCGCAACCCTATTTCGGCCAGTACATTCCATATGGGGAAAGTTGGTAGATGGTATATGGTAATTGGTGGTTGGTAGACGGTAGTGGGTAATCGGTAAATGGTTAAGGGTAAAAAGTAATTGGTGCGCGCTGGCTTCTCGCTCAGAGAATACATCAAAAAGGTAAGAGAGTCTTCTGTCATTTGCATTGAAAAGGCACTCCTGCTATAGGTTCCACAATCTTATCGATAATTGAGTACTGCAGAGGAGTGGGACGGGCCTGGCCGTGCTCATCTGTGGCGACGGTTCGCACCCGCACTCGAAAGGCTTTGTTCAGAAATACTCTCTTACTGAAGCGATCGCCTTTTCTGGGAGAGTGACCGAAGGCAAGCGTCCACTGTTTGTGTAGCTTGCTTCTGGGGGTCAGGCTACCATAGTAAGTACATGCCATGTACAGCTCAGCATCAATGAAATCGCCGTCGATCAGGCGAAACCAGACATAGACAGTCTTACGGCCCCCGAAGCCCCGACCATACTGAACATCGTAACAGATGGCATCGTGATCACCCGGATCGATGAGCGGCGGCAGATCGGTGACGCACTCGATGACCGGCTCGTGTTCGGCCTCGTGAGAAATCGCCTCAGCGCGTCGATCTGGGTTTTGTCGTCCCTTACCCTTCATTTGGATTGATCATCGCTCAGCGGCGATTCTGCCTTCCGTAACTCGTTATCGTTCAATTCCGGATTTGCGGTTACTTTTTGTGCCTGTGAGTGTCCGTTCGACCCCAGCAGTTCCTTAACGCGCACCAGGTATTCTTCGGGGATGATGACATCATATTCCCGAGGCACTCCAGGCATGATGTACACGCTTCCGTGCCGACTTTTTGGCCAGCGCATGATCTTCTGATAAACCTCAGAAGAATCACAGTGAACCTTGTACTCGCCGTCAAACCATCGCCACGCCCAGCCGTCTTGTCGTTTTGTCATCTTCCATTTGTCCTTTTGTCTACACATAAAAGAGTATCCAATGGGATAATCAGCTCATGCGCTTTACTCGGTTAATATTGGTTAAATCGGGTTGTGGGATGGGGAAAGTGCGCCGTATTTCTGACGCGGCGCGCTCCCACACTCTCGGCGTTCCTGGCCGGTACTCGATCAACCCAAGCTCGTTGAGCTTCGTCAGGTTCTCCCCCACTCGCCGGGCCGAAATCCCGCAGCTGCGCGCAATTTCTCGATGGCTCGCGAATACTACTCCACCACGTCCAACCTTTCGAACCTTCTCCAGATACGGGAGTGCAACTTGATAAATCAGCACCTGCAAATTTGAAAGGTGTCCGGGCCAATCATAATCGAAGAACACTAGATCATTGAGTCGCTTTCGAGCAACGAGTCTCCTGGCGAACGGGCAGGTTTCCGGTCCAAGACAAAACAACTTCAGAACCGCGTTCTGACAACCGTAATTGTAGTCTTTCTCATACGCATTCCGAACTGCCTTGGCGAGTTCGCTCTGGCGCAGGGGCGGGTCATGCTTCGAATTCCATGTCGCCAATACCGTCGCGGCATATTCGTAGGTCTTGCCTATTCGCTTTAACTCAGAGGCTATAATGACGGCGGCGGTGCTGCGATCTGGATAGCCTCCTTTTGTGCGTGAGGTTTCCAGCAATCGCGCGATGCAGGGCCTGATATCGGGGCCCGGATGTCCGAGGCGGTTTGCAAGTGTAGATGATGCCTGCAGCCCGGCACTGATCCTGTCGGATTGAAGCTCCCCGCGCTCCCCATCAAGCGTACGACTTATAAGTTTACGATTTTCTTCACACGGCATCGCGAGAAGATCCAACCTCCTCGTATAATTCGTCCAACGTGCAGCCACACACTTCTCGTATCCTCAGTGCATACGGCGTGGAAAGGAATAGGCGGCAACTCTCAAGATCGCTGAGGATTGACTGGGAAATCCCGGTCCGCTCAGCTAGTTCCTTCTGCTTGGCTATCCCCGCTTTGAGGCGGCACTGCAACACGCATCCCCGGTACCGACGCTTTACTTCCTTCGTGACATCTCTCATTTTCAATCACCTTTCGGTTATTGGTTCTTCTTTTTCTCGAATCGAATTTATGCAGTCATGCATACATCCACAACCGCTTTTTGGGCTTTTCATTCTGTTTTTTGCGGATGATTATCAGCTAATCTTGAAATTATTCATGTATTCGTCCTTGACATCGCAGTATACTGTGATGCATTTTTGATATACGAAGGAGGAAAACCCGATGAGTGAACCCACCCTTGCTGACAAAATCAGAGTCAAGCGACTCGAAAAGGGTATGAATCAGGCTGAACTCGCAAAGGCAGCGGGACTCGCACAGGCGACAATTTCAAGACTGGAATCCGGCGAGGTCACGCAGTTGAAATCGAACAAGCTGCTTGGCCTGGCCAAAGCCCTAGGTGTCTCTGTCGATTTTCTTGTGGACAAGAGACAGCGGATGGAATTCGACGAAACGCTTGCCAACGACGAAAAGGCAAAAGTCCTTTTCCGCGGGTTCGAGGATCTCTCGGAGGAACGTCGCAAGCAACTACTGGACTATGTGAAGTTCCTGCTCGCCCAACAAACGGGAAAATCATAACACCGATGCGGTACAACAACGTACTCAGCCGTCGTGTCGATTACTACGCCCAACGCGTCCTCCGAGAATTGGGTTTAGAGGAGCCGCCAATTCCGGTAGGCCGCATCTTAGACTATTTCGGTTTGGACTTGAAGCGAATTCAGGACTCGGAGGCTGATCGACTGGCGCATCTGAGCGGAAAAGACATTGAGACGCCTGCATTTCTGCTTGAGCATGGAGACAGTGCCACGATCTTTGTTAAGGAATCAGACCGTACAGAGCGCCAGCGGCTCAGTATTTTCCACGAGTGCGGCCATTATGATATCCCCTGGCACCACGAGCAAGGGAACTTCTTGTGCGACTGTGGAGACCCAAACCTGTTTGTAAATCGGGAGTTGGAAAAAGAGGCTTTTGAATATGCGGCGTGTCTGATGTTCCCTCTGGAAGTTTTCGCTGCAGATGTAACTCGGCTGCCATTCGGTATCGACTCGATCACTTCGCTTTCGGAGAGTTACGGAGCCTCATTCGAGGCGACCGCCATACGTTACGTACATTTTCGAAACGACAAGTGTGCTGTCGCCTATCTGGATCCCAATCCTGAAGCCGACGATCCCGGACACCCATTCGTAGTACGCTATTCTGTGCGATCAAAAAGATTCTACGGCTATTGGAGACCCGGCGAGCAGGCTCAATATCACGATCTGCTTGCCTCTTGCTTTCAAGATCGGCGGCGAGTCTCGGGGGAAATACCGGCCGTCATTTTCGGCTCCAGTAAGAAACATACTTTTGTAGCTGATATCCGCCCTTACGGTCCGACCGGGGTTTGTGCTTTGCTACAGATACCGGACGGGCAAACGGTTCTGTTTTAGCTACTGTCGGGCAAACTAAGAAGATGTTTGCTAAGATACTTCTAGTCGAACAGCTATTCGCGAGGCATAACTCCCCTACCTACCTTCAAGAAAGCTTTCGATTTGCTCGCCCTAAGCAACGCCATAGATTGTATGCGGGGTTGACTTGACGAAAGCCAGAACTTTCATCCTCCGAATCATAATTTAATAGCCTGCGGGGCGTGGACCTGCGCCGGTCCCCGCTAGTCACTGCCTCCTTCCAAGGTCCAGCCCACCATACTGACTCTCAAACTGGATCGAAATACAGGGGGCAGGTCAACGCGACGAAATAGGACGGAACGAACTTCTTGCCTCGCCCCTTACTAAATCGCCGCGTTTCGCGCAATAACATACCACATTCGGTGTCACTATCTCGTCACTACTACAACGGTCTTCTGTTTACGCTACAGCGTAGAACAGATTCGCTTACTGGTTGACAATACGTTAATCTAGGATAGTGGGATTTTGGCCGCGGCGGCTGATTGCCGTCCTCGTGGGAGGTAAAATGAAGAAGTTCATCCTTGTAATAGCCGTACTGGCATTGTGGGCAAGTGCCGCAATTGCACAGGACAGGACAGTAGGAACGATCACTGTCGTCGGTTCAGCCTCAACTCAAATTATGGCGGACAATGTTGCCTGGTTTCTGACAGTAACAGTTAAGGACGATGACCAGGATAGACTAAGAAGCCAAGCAAATGAGATCATGTTGCAAGTAATGGCCGCAATCGATCGCTTAGGGGTCGAACGTGATGATATCGAGTTTGGCAAAGTGACTATCAATATGCGTTACAAGCAGAAGAATCGAAGTGAGTCGGACAAGTTCAGTCACTATGAATTTTCTCAGCAGTTAACTATAACTCAAAGGGACTTTGATCAATACTTCAAGTACTGGAACGAGCTGACAGCTATAGAGGGTGTTCGAGTCAGTCAGAACTTCTTCACCTCACAATTGGAGCCCACGAGACGCCAGTTGCGTATCGATGCACTTCATGCAGCAAAGGAAAAAGCGGAGGATTTAGCAGCTGTTATAGGTGGCTCTGTTGGCAGAGCCTTGTCGATTAGTGAATTCAAGCCGAATCCGACTCAGACTGAAATTGACAACGTAGCATATTTGAGAGTCTCAGCTATGAGTGCCGCCCCCGAAAAGATAGAAGTCTCAGCTCGTGTATATGTTGTATTTGAGCTGGAGACGGTTCCGTAACAAAGGCAATCAGTCTGAATCTTTCCACTCTCACTTTCTACAAGATAACGAGATACAAAAGCGGGCTCTACGAGACGAGTTCCGCAACTGGGTAATTCGAAATGCAGCATAATAGGTGAGGCATAGAGCCCCAATATCGCGTTCCTTTTTGACGGCAATCACCTGAAGATGGCCGGTTAGCTTGAGTAGACACGGTGTAACATTTCAGCGGCCTGTCCGATCCAACGCAAGGCTCGATCTGCTGCAAACACTATTTGGGTGATTTCAGGGAAACACTCTAACCCGACGTTTTGATTGCTTCTTCAACCTCCTCTGCGCCTTCTGCATAGAACTTCTCTTCATCGGGGGCCAGATCCCGGAGCAGTCGCAGAAACTCTCCAGCGTGAACGCGCTCTTCATCGGCGATGTCCTTGAGGACCTCGATGGCGAGTTTGTTGTCCGTGGACTCGGCAAGTTGCATATACAACTGAATCGCCTCGTACTCCGCAGCGATCATAAACCGAATTGCTCGGATGAGTTCCTGATGCGTGAGCTTTTTGTCGTTTGCCATCCCTGAAAAAGGTGATCCAAACTCTGGCATGAGAATTCTCCTTTGTTCTTGCTCGTCAGATTGTAACTCAACAATAATTCGATTGATGGGCATAGGATCGGATTCTCTATTTCTTAACCCTATAACACGCCACCGTTCTTTGTCAGAGACCCATTAGGGTATCTTCCTTCAATTGCCTGCTTTCTGATCGGTAGTCTAGTACAGCATCTTCTGCCGATCTACAAAGAACCTCTTTCTCTCATAGCCCGTCCGTGCGGCTAGAAACACACAGTGGCCCAGAACTTAGGACATGGGCATAGATCATCCTATTCTTGACGGTCAGTTGGCTCACGGACGAGTGAGGATGTTCTAACAACGGCAAGTGAACCCCAGATTAACTAATGGTGTCGAGATGCACCTAGAGCCACCTCGTCGGAGCAAGTAGCACCCAATCTCATTCTTGCCAAACGCAAGTTTGAGAGACAACACCACTCCCTGCCGCCCGTCACCCTCGTTCTGTCGTAAACCCTTGCCTCGATGGCGTCGGCCGGAGCTTCCGCAACCAGGCAAACAGCAACAACATCGCCCCAAATACACAGACGATCGTCGCCCCGGGAGGTGTGTCAAGCTGAAACGACAGCCACATTCCCAGTGCCGACCCGATCAGCCCGAACAACCATCCCAGCGCAAGATGTCGCGCCACGCCAGTCGCTGACAGAACTGCAAACACCGATGGTACCACTAGGAAAATGAATACCAACAGCACACCGCATATCTTCACTGAGCTCGTCACCGTCACGCCGAACGACGCATAAAACAGAAACTCCCACAACGCCGCATGCCGGGGGGGGTTGGCATGAGAGAACGTCAGCGCCGAAAACTTCTTGAAAAACACGATGTGAAATAGACCGATCAATGTATAGACTACCGCTGTCTTCGCGACAATACCCGGCGTAACTGTTAGAATGCTTCCTACCAGCAGATACTTGATGTGTTCCGCTCCCTCAGGCGCGTGACTCACCGCCATAATTGCTGCGGCGGAACTTACAGCATACGCGATTCCAATAACTGCTTCCTGCGGGATCTTGCCCTTTATGCCTCTCGTAAGCGCAAATATGGCCGCACCAACAAGGGCAAATCCGAGAGAAAATAGGTACGCGATGTCGCTATCCAGTTCATATCCCATAAGGAAGGCTACAGTCGTACCCAATGCTGCAATCTGCGCTAGCGACAGGTCGACGAAAATAATACCACGCTTGATCACGTGCAGCCCGAAATAGACGTGGATACCCACTAGCACTACACAGATCAAAAACGGCCAGATCAAGAAGTCTATCATATGGTCTATTTCTCCGCCTCTACAAGAGCATTAACATTTCCCCGTAACCAGTCGATATACGATTCGTTCTTGTTTCGTCCGCCGATGGAAGGATACAGCGTAACAACCTTTGAGCCGGTTGCCGAGGCAATCTTCTCCGGTACCCGGTGATCGAAATATGGTTCCATTGCAATCACTTTGATGCCGTGACCCTTTACCAGGTCGATAACATCAGAGATGTGCGATGGCGATGGTGCCACACCGGGATATTTCTCGATGAATATCGGCAGCGTGAGTCCGAAGTACGCCGCGAAGTACGGCCACGAGTTGTGGTATGTCACGATCTCCTTTCCATTCAGCGGTCCCGCCAGTGCCCTAATCGAAGGGAGTTCCTTCTCAACCGAAGCAAGAAACGCATCGCGATTCCGGCTGAACGTCTCTGCATCTGCCGGATCGACTTCCGACAACCCTTCCATGATAGCCTGGGTGATAGGACCCACATTGTCCGGCCCTAACCAGTAGTGCGGATTGCCGAAACGATGCAGGTCGCCGTACGACGCGTCCGGGTTGAACGTCGGAACCTCCATCGGATGGATATACTTCGAGCAGTCGACTACTTTGACATGGTCATTACGTGACCCGTCGATCAGTCGCGCCATCCACATGTCGAGCTCCAGCCCGACCTTCAGCGCCAAGTCCGCATCTCGAAGTTTCACCATGTAACTGGGCCGTACCTCGACATAGTGAAGATCGGCGGTCGGTGACGCAATATTCGAGACCTCCACCAAGTCCCCGCCGATGACTCTCGTGAAATACGCCAGGTCGCTCGTGGCTGCAACCACTTTGACGGCCGCCGCAACTCGAAGCGGAAGCAGCAACATTGCCGCTACCGCGATTATTCTCATAAGTCTCATTGCCTGCTCCTAAAAGTTGTGAGGTTGATGGGGTCCCAGTGAGAACACAAGCTGCACTGTAACGGTCCAGAAACCGTCTTCCCCCTTCGGCTCCGTCCAGTCGCCAACCAACCGCACCAAGCTGGTCTCCTCGACCGGCGAGAAGCCTACGAACACACCGGTTCGCCATATATGGAAATCGCTGTCAGTACTTCCCTGGGTATATTCGAAGATCGATCCGAGATTGTACTGGCGGCGGAAGTGATAATCCAAATACCCGAACCCACCCCAGGATGTGACACTTTGACCGTCATCCAGATCCCGGTGATTTCCGAGCAACTCACCTTCAAGTGTCAGCGATCTGTTCCGGTCTGGACGCCACTTGTACTTGACATCAGTACCGAATACCCACGCCCGCAGATGCTCTGCGCGATCATATTCCGCCGTCACCGCCGAAAGGCCCGCCGTTAACTCGGCGTTGTCACTCATACCGGCCGAAGTAGTCAGGCGGCCGAAAAATCCGGGTTTGACTCGTGTATCGGCGGGCTCCGTCGCTTCCCCTCCTTCCCCGGAGTCACCACCTTCATCCTCTCCCTGGAGGATGTCCCCCTTGAGCACCGCTCCCATCGCTTCAGTGTAGAGCTTACCCGTGGGAAGGACAAACGACGCACGGATGGCCATGTCATTCAACCCTTCCCCACCGAAAAATTCCTCGTGCGGCAGAGGAACGTAGATGAACGAATAAGCGTGTGGGTGTAGAGGATTAAGCCGTCCAAACTCAAGACGGTACTTGCCGACCCGAAGGTTCATGTCAAGGGGCAGACCTCGCAGAATCGTAGCGTACAGTTCTTCAATATTGGCATTCTCTCCGTCCTCCCAAGCCACGACCGCGTCGGCTCGCGAATACGGATTGAGATATCCCGCTACCATCAGTTCCATATTCGGCGACTGAAGATTGAATTCCTTGCTCTCGGTTGGACGACTCGGGTCGTCATGACTGAAGGCGCGGACGTCGCCGACCAACGATATATCCGGATTGAGCGTCGTCTGAGCAGATATGCTCGACGCCCATAGCACGCTCCCGAGCAGGAGCGTCATAAGCGTTCTTACCATGTGGATGCCTCCTCGGCGACCCAACCGATCGCCACAGGTTGAGATATTATTTGGAGTTAAGAAAAAGGAGAAGGCTACAACACGGAAGGGGGAGCCCGCCGGGCGAATGTCCAATGCGGAAGAAGTCTGCGGACGGCATCGATATGCCTCGGCTCTATTCGGCCGCACTCGGCGAGCACAACTGTGATCACCGCCGCCACGAATACCGCCGCCGTGGCGACTGGGAAGAGGCAGAGCGGACAACTCTGTTCTGAATCAAAGGAAGAGTGATGGTGCTCTACCGCCACGCAAAGCGCCAGCAATACTAACACTAAACCGAGGATAGTAAGTGGACGGAGGTGGCTTGAGTGTGTCTCTGTCATACTTGAATGGAATTACGGACACGCCGATCAAAAGCGCAAGAGTAAACTCAACTCCCCCCTGGCCTCAGTGTGAGCGCGGACAAGCGTCGTTGCGAACTGTCAATTTCCTATCAACACTTGATAATGCCCAAAAGTAATAGCCCGAGGATCACATTCAGTATGGAATGCGAACCGTTCATCGATCGGTGAGAGGCGAGAATCAAAGCGGTGGCCTTGACGCCCGAGTTTGCTATTCAGTCAGGAACCCATTCCCAAGCTTAAGACTGAGCCACAGAGCACCAGTGGTGACGGCCGTAATCCCTCGTAAAACAATAAGTTGCAAAATGGCGGCCCCGATATCACTCTCAGAAAACTTTACGAGATTCGAATTTTGGGTGGAAATCGACTTTTTTCGAAAAGTAAAATCCATTGGGAAATAATCGGCTAAACAGGCTGCAATTGATTTATCTTATCCTATACACCCAACATCTGAAGCGATAATTTGGAGGCAGCCTGCTTTCATTAAGGTCCAACTGCACCACCAGAAGGCCAGTCCGTGTCGCCCACCCGTGTCAATGTCATCTCAAAGAAACGTTTCGGCTCCTTTCCCTGGAGGATACGCTCACCCACTTCATGCCATGTGCCATCCTTTATTGCCGCGGAGTATTTCATCGTCACTGGGCCTGCCGATATTTCCCATGTGAAACTGTCCTGCGCTGTCGTTACTGGAAAATCCCCTACCTGTCCCTGGGCATATGACCGCATGCTATAAATCTGTGTTTTCTGGTTATAGGAGATGATCGCCAGCGCCCCGAATGCGACCGTTCCGTCCTTTTCATATCCGCGCCCATCGATGACCTTGACTGATCCGTCTAATGCTGATCCGACCCGCTCGGTTTGGGTGATCTCTTGTCGTTCACCCGACGGGAGAATAATCCATGCATTACCCCGCCACAGACCGTCCATGAACGACAATTTGGTCATGGCGTTCCTTTGGGCCGCGATCGCCGCTTTCGGATCAGGCCGTTCCTGGCCGATGGCCACGGATACAAAACACAAGACGATCGATGCCAACAAGCAGACTTCCTTTTTCATAGTCAATCTCCTTATCTATCGATTTCATAAGATAAATACTCGAATGATACAACCTGCCACTTATGTAATCTCCGGCCAGAATACAGGAAGACCTCGTGGGAATCCGGAATGCCTCGACGTCCGGCCCAACTCCGCCCTGCAGGCTTCATCAGTTGCTGCTAAAATATGCGTCTACTTTGGACAAGACAATGGAAATTATGGTTGGATCCAACAA
>CAYNEO010000066.1:0-17379 GCA_964396245.1 uncultured Ignavibacteriales bacterium | reverse complement strand
CGAGCGGTATTCGCGTGCCGGCGGCGGTCGGCGATTTCATGATTCTCGATGCCGTCCGGGAGAGTAACGGCCGCGCCGTGGCGGTTGAAGAGGCTCGTATCAAGGAATGGATGCAACTAGCTAACTCGAGTGAGGGTATCCCGGTCTGTCCGGAGGCGGCGGCGTGTGTCGGCGCTGTGGAGAAGCTGGTTGCGGAGAAGTGGATCAAGCCTGACGAAAGCGTGGTCGTTTTCAACACCGGTGCGGTCCAGAAATACCCGGAAGCAATGGCAGTCGATCTTCCCCGCCTTGACAAGGATGCGGCGATAGATTGGGAGGGGATAAAAAGGGCGGACTAGAGAGGGTAGCGGGACTACGCGCCGTTAAGCGCGCACGCGGCGGCGGAGCCAGGAGACAAAGACGACAAGGCCGTAGAAGATGGCGAACAGGAGGACTATCGTTGCACCGGCAGGGAGGTTGGGACCGTAGGATACCGCCAGACCCGCGATGACAATCACCGCGCTGGTCAATGTCGCCAGGGCCATGATCTTCCACAGTATCTGTGAAACGCGGCCGGCAGTCGCCGCCGGTATGGTCAGAAGTGCAATCACCATGACAATGCCGACGACCGTCACGAGAATGACGACCGTGAGAGCTGTCAACAGCAGCAGAATAAGAAAATAGAACGCGACATTGACACCGCGTACCCTGGCAAACTCTTCATCGAAACAGACCGCCATGATCTGGTTATAGAACAAAAGCCCGATCACCAGGACGAGAGCATCGAGGGCGGCGATAAGCCACAAATCACTTTCCGCGACCATGAGGATGTTGCCGAACAGATAGCTCATCAGGTCCTGGTTGTAGCCGGGGGTCTGGGAGATGAAGATGATGCCTATCGCCATGCCGACGGCCCAGACACCGCCGATTACCGTGTCCTCGCGCTCGCGAGCCCTGAGGCTGACAATACCGATCACGAGCGCTGCGATCACCGCCGCGATTACCGCCCCATAAAGCGGACGAAGCCACGTCCAGTGATGTACCTGGTGGAGATAGTAGGCCGCGCCCATGCCGCCGAGGACGCTGTGAGCGATGCCGCCGGCCATGTAGGTGATTCGCCGCGCCACGACGTAGGTCCCGACAATGCCGGCCGCGATACTCGCCAGCACCGCCGTGAGCAGGGCATATTGCATGAAGGCGTTATTCCAGACGGCATCGAAAAACCCACCCACGCGCGCTACTCCTTGTCCGTCCGCTGATCGTGGCGCACCATCCGTACCTTGCCTCGGTACAGGTCGCCCATCATGCGGCTGTCGACCTCGAAGGTCGGATGAATGGCCACCTTGCGGTTGACGCAGACAACGTTCTTGACGTCCTGAGTTACAAGCGAAGGATCGTGGGAGACCATGACGACGGTGCGATCTTCGTTAAGCTTGATGAGGAGACTGTAAAGTTCTTTTTCGACGATAAAGTCGAGGTTGGCCATCGGCTCGTCCAACAGGAGAATAGCCGGATCGGAGGCGAGCGAGCGCGCTACCAGAAGCCGCCGCTGTTGTCCGCCCGAGAGTGCGGAAAAATGGCGGTCGCGTAGATCATAGAGACCGACATCTTCCAGAGCCTTGCCGGCGGCTTCCTTGTCGGCCTTGCCGTAGCGGCCGAACCTGGTCCCGTTGCCCAGCCGACCCATGAGGGCGACATCCATGACCGTGACCGGAAAACGCGGATCGACCTGTGCGTGCTGGGGCATGTAGCCGATTTTCGAGCGGGCTTGCGACGGCCGCAGGCCGAATATGGTCACTTTCCCCCGGCTCGGCTGCAGCAGACCGAGGATGAGCTTGAGCAGGGTTGTTTTGCCGCCGCCGTTGGGTCCGACGACCCAGACGAAATCGTTTTTTTCAATGGAGAGGGAAACATCTTCGAGAACGGTGCTGCCGTCGTAGGCAAAGCTGACATTGTCGAACACTATGACCGGGGTCGGGTTCACGTCATCACTCTCCGCTGTTGCGTTGCATGCCGGTGTCGGTCCCGATGCTCTTGGGCGGGAGGGCTTCGGCAATCTCGTTGGCCATGACGACGAGATTGTTCAGGTAATCGCGAGACAGGGGATCGAGCACGACCACTTCACCGCCAATGGCCGCTGCTATCGTCCGGGCTGTCTTTTCCGAAAACTGCGGCTGGACGAAGAGGACTTTGTTGCGCGCGGATTTCATCAGGGTGATGACTTGCTGCAACTCCCGGGCGCTGGGCTCCTTGCCTTCGGCCTCGACCGGCGCCTGCACCAACCCGAACGCCTGGGCAAAGTATCCATACGCCGGATGGAAAACGTACATCGTGTCGCCTTTGTACGGCGCCAGAATTTGTTGTATCTGTGTCCGGACGGAATCGAGGTCGTGCAGAAACGAGGTCAGGTTTTCGTCGAATATGGGGGCATCGGCGGGGTCGTAGCGGCGAAGACCGTTGCGAATGTTCTTCGCCTGGATTTTAGCCAGCGCCGGTGAGAGCCAGATATGGGGGTCGACACCGCTGCCTTTAACGAAACCTTCGTGAGAATGTCTCAGGAGGTGGCGCACGGGGACATTCTTTTGCGTTTTGATCACATCGAGATTTCGAAAGAGGTTGGCGATTTTTCCGGAGAGCGTTTGTTCGAACGGGACGCCGATTTCGAAGTAGATATCCGATCGCGCGAGTTCGGCCATTTGCTTCGGCGTCGGCTCGTATGTGGCCGGCGATTGGCCGGGTCCGACCAGCACGTGAATGTCAACGAGGTCCCCGCCGATACGTTGTAAGAAATACGCCTGGGGTTCAATCGAGACAAATACCTTGATCCGGTTTTCGGGCGAGGCAGCTTCCTGTTTTCGTCCGCATCCGGTGATTCCGGTGATTGAAACGGCGAGCAGCAGCGCAACGGGGAACAGTACTTTCTTGCCGAGTGTAGACATCGACAGCTTTCCTGGCACAAGTAATCTCACGCCTGCGTTTCCCCTGCGGGGAGACGAGTATCATGATATCGGGCGTGCTCCTCGTTACGCCCAAACGCGATAATTGTCAAGCGGAAACTTTGTGCGGTAACGAGCCTGCCAAGAACGCCCGACGTGTATCTTTAACAGCAGACGCTCTGAAGCGGTTTCAGCGGCGAGTGCGATAAAATAGAAGAGGAGCGGGGGACGATGCATTCTGGACTGGGCATTGCCTGGCCCCACGCTCCAATTCAGGTGGGTCTTTACGCGTTTTCGACGGATGACCGGCCGTGCGGAACCGGCTTGCTGTAGAACATCTTTTTCAGGATCGCTCTCGCCGGACAGAAACCGGTAAATGCCGACTGGATCAGCATGAAGCCGATGAAGGCCGAGAACCACAGCCAGTACGGCGAGACAAAGTAATTCAGCACAAGGGATATGAGTAACAGGGTCCCGGCCCATACTCTCACTGCATTTTCCAGAGTCATGTTATGAAGCCTCCTCGGTTACCGGCCGGGGACGTGCTCTCTCCCCGGCCGGTTTCAGGTTGAACGGGTCTAAAACCCGTATGTCACTTTCGCGTACACGTTGTCGTCATTCTGAAACTGCCCGAACTCGGTGGCCGCGTACTGACCGCCGAAGATGTTGGCGCCCGCGGTCAGGGTGACCTGATCAGTGTACTTGTATTCGGTTGCCAGGCGGACGTAGAAGTCCTCATCCGACGGCGAGTAGAACACGAAGCCGCTCAGCTTGACTGTCTCCTGCTTGAGCAGTTTGGTGATGCGTGAAGTTACCAGGTGGCGGACCTCGTCGCGCACATATGCCCCGGCGAATTCCTGCTGGGCTTTGTACGTGTTGTAGTCCATCATCCAATCAAACTGGTACTGAGCGTTGACAGTCAGGTTCGAAGCAATCTGCTTCTCGTAACCGAACAGCCCGGTCAGAGACGAATTGGGCATCAACGGGTTATTACCGTCGCGGTCGTCGTATGAATCGAAGTAACCGCCTTCGATCCAGAGTATGCCGCCGTAAATCTGGCCTCTCAGTGATGCCCCGTAGACATTGAGTCTCGGGTACACCGGCATAAAGTTGCCGCCACCAAGTGGTACGGCGCCGCGCGGGTTTTTGTAGAAGCCGTGATAGAAATATGCCGCGGCGTTGAAATAGCCGAACTGGTGATTGAATTTCGTCGCCACCTCGCCGTTTTTGAATTTCGCCGGCGGCAGGGGCGGATCGAAGTAGTATTGCGGCCCCATCCCGGTGCCGACTATGCTACCGACGAACGGGTTGTAGTAGCTCAGGCGTTCGCCGGTTGGAAGGCGGTTCGGGGTGAAACGCGGAGTGTAGACAACTTCCAGCGCGCCGAGCGGATTATACCACGACCATCGCACGGCGGTCTGCGGCGCTTTGAGATATTGGTCATCGCGGCCGATGAAGAAGGACCGGTAGTCCTTGGCAAAAACGTCGTTGATGAAAATCAGGTCACCGGTCCCCCAGGTGATTATCTGCCGACCGACTTTGAAATCCATGTTGCTGCCGGCGCGGAATTTGAGGTATCCCTCGCGCAGTTCCCAGTCGTATTTCGAGGTGTCCGCTCCGTCCCAGACGAAATCCAGTCGCCCGAACACTTCGGCGGCGTCGCCATAGTGTTCCATGCGAAGCTGGAGTCTCGCTTCCTGGGCGGTGAATTCAGTGGCGGTCGGATTCTCGCCATCGGTGCGGCCGCCGGTCAGACCCTGTAGAAATCCGCCGAGAAGTACGTCTGACCGGGCGGGCGCGGCCATCGCCAGGATCAGCAGCCCGAGTATGAATATGCGTGTCTTGGTCATAGCTGCTCCTCCGAGATGCCGTTACTGGATGAACTGGCGAGGCGGGTTTTTCAGATACCGTTCCGTGAAGATGTCGTCCTTGAGGCCGACATTGTACTTGATCTGGTTGAAGGCTACGATAGTGTGGCTGCCCTTCTTGAGGTCTTCCATCTTGCGGACAGTCATGGTCGTGAAGCCGTCGACATCCTCTATTTTTTCAGCGGTGAACAGGCGGGTCATTTCACCCTTATCGTTGTAATACTCTTCCTTCAGCGGCAGGTAGCTCTCCTTGTCGATATAGGAGATCTTCTTCGCAAAACCGCTATAGGGTTCTTTCGGTACTGACTCGATGACCCATACGGCGCGGCCGTCGAGATCAGACTCGCCGGTCAGGGTGTGGCTGTCCTCGGTCCAGTGACGGCCGGAAACATCCTCGTAGCTGAAATCGGAGCCGACAAAGCTCGAGTTCTTATCATCAGCGGAAATCGGCTTGATCAGGTCGACGGCCGGGACATAAATCCATCGGGCGTCGTTGCCGTCGGAGGTCTTGTGGACCATAAAGGTCATGCGAGCGACATCGGACGGCTTCTTGAAATAGGTGTAGTATTTCTGGTTGCCGCCCTCTTCGTCGTCGATACGGAGCATCGTAAATTCGCGGGTGCGTTCTTTACCCTTACGATCAACGAGGGTCATGGTGACTTCGGCGGTGCCGTCGTCGGCGGCATAGTAATATGCCAGGTGTGACTTCTTCATGATCTCGTTCGCATCCTGGGCGAACAGCGGTGCGCTCGCAAAAACCAGTGCGAACAGCGCCACAAAAGTAAACCATCGTGCATGCTTCATGAGAAAGTCCTTTCTTTCTTTTATATTATTGTTCAACATTTTCACATTTGGTCAGGCCGTTTTGGCGCGGGCCAGTTCATGTTCGTGAGACTTCTTGCCTACCGGCGGGAAAAGGCTCCGGCTGAATGTCTTGGTAATCGCCGGCAACAGCAGCATGGTAACCAGTCCCGAGACAAACATGATGGCCAGGAAGAAGGCTCCGACGGTGATATAGGGAACGAGGTTGGAGAACAGCATCGGCACAAACCCGATGGCGATTACCAGCACGTTCCGGCTGATTGCGCGACCGGCGCCTTCGAAAATTTCGTGATACGCTTCCTTGAAGTCGCTCGTTCGACGGTAAATCATCCGCATTCGTTCGATAAAGTGAATTGCGAAGTCAATCGATAAGCCGAGTGTGAGCGACGACAGCACCGCCACCGGCATATCGTACGGCTTGCCTATGTATCCGATGAAACCATAGATGGCCATGATCGTGATACTCAGCGGAAGCATCGAGATGAATCCCCACTTCAGCGAGCGGAAGAGGAAGATCATCATGATGAACACCACCACGAATGAGCTGAGCAGTGATGAGCGCATTCCGGTCACCATCTGGTGCTGCCATTCAATGTTGATGAACGGCAGGCCGGCCCAGTTGACCGTAACGCCGGGCGGCGGCGGATTTTTCGCCAGGAATTTATCCGCACGCTCGACAACCGCCGAAACGGACTTGTTGTCGCCGTCCTTGAGCTGTACCCAGAGGTTGGCGCTCTGGTAATCGTTGGTCACGAATTTGAACAGGTCGTCGGGGTTGCCGCCGGACATCTCATACATGAACAGCATTTGCGCTATCTCGTCCTGGTTGTCCGGCAGGTACATCTTCGATGAGTCGGCTCCGAAGAGTTCATAGCGAACTTTCTTGACGACATCGGTGACGCCGGTTGTGGAGCCGACGATATCGGCCTTTTCCAGTTCACGCTGCATGGACTCGATATAGCGCTCGACCTCGGGGTCTTTCATCTGGTCCGGATCCTCGCCGTTGAAAACGAGGTAGTTCATGTAGGTTCCGGCCAGGTGCTGGTTCATGGCGATATCGGCCTGCCGAATCGGGTGCGATTTCTTAAACCATTTTACGGGGTTGTCATTGACAACGATCATCGACAGACCGACAGCCGCCACCACGACCACAGCCGCCGAGGCAAAGATGATACCTTTGTTGTGTTTCCAGGCGAAATCCCGGAAGGCGTGCATCGATTTCGCGAGTGCGCCGTGCGATTCGTCTTCCTTGCCGAAATCCCTCAAGGTTTGAGTGGAAATCAGCATACCGATAGCCGGGTTCAGGGTTATCGAGAGGAACCAGGCAACAATGATGCCGAACGCCACGAAGATGCCGAAGACCTGTACCGGCGGAATCGGTGTCAACGCCAGGGAGAGAAAGCCGGCGACAGTGGTCAGCGACGTGAACAGCATCGGTACGAACAGCTCATTGATGGAATGCCGAATGGTGGCGTCTTTATGTTTGTGCTTTTTATAGTTGTCGTGAAATTCGGAAATGATATGGATCGAGTTCAGCACTGCGATGGGCACCAGGAATATTGGTATCATCGAAGACATGATATGCACGGTGTTACCCGTCATGATCAACAGGCCCATCGACCAGATGACCGACATGACCGCCACAATCATCGGCGCGAGGATAACTTTCACCTTGCGGAAGAAGACGAACAGCAGGATGAAAATGATCACCATGGCGGCCGGGGCGGAGTACGCCATCTGGCTGAACATTTCGGCACCGAATGAATCCTCGGCGGTCGGCAGACCGGCAATGTGATAGGTCTCTTTGCCGCCGTATTTTTCGGTGATGTCCTTGATCTCACCGGCGATCCGGTGTGACATGTTTTTGGATTCAATCGGGACAAACAGCGCTATTGCCTTGCCGTCGTCCGAGGCGAGCTTGCCGCGCAGGATCGGATTGTCCTTGATTCGCTCGAGAATGTAGTCGGCGTCCGCCTGCGTGGAAACTTCGCCGGTCATCAACGGCTCGATAACGAGCATGCCGCCGGCGCCCTGCTTGATGTCGTCGACTGTTGACGGGGCAAGGATGTCTTCCACAATCACGCCGTCGATATTCTCGATATCAGCGGTGATCTTGTATATCCGGTTGAGAATTTCCGGGCGGAAGGCGCCCTGTTCCTCGACCACGCCGACCGCGATGAAATCATGCAGGTTGAACTGATCCTTGGTCGCGTCGTTGAAGAGCCGATGCGGTTCATTTTCCGGAAGCATGTTTTCCGGATCGGTGTCGATCGTGATTTTGGGGAATTGAACGGCAAAGAAAGCGGTGATGACAACCGCGATGCCGATGACCCACCAGGGGTGCTTAATAGAAAAACTCGTCAATTTTTGCTTCATTGGCAACGCCCTTCCAGAATTTTGGAGTGCAGTGTTTTTCGATTAGATAGGGACGGGTCGGAAATGATTCAAAAAAACTTCTAATGAGACTGAGTTTATTGAATATCAATGCCTTAACCGCCCAAAACAGGACAGAACGGGGCTATAAAGAGTGGATTTGGCTCAAAAGCATGCGGCCCATCCCGGATCGATTTGAGCTCCCGATATGCTTGACTCGGGCGCCCGCCGGTGGTTCTTTTGACGAATCGGGACGAGAATATTAAGCCAATCGGATAATATATCAGGGAAAGAGAGTCGTTATGCAAAAGCTGTGTGTACGTTTAGCAGTTATTTCCACATTTGTAGTGTTGGCCTTTCTGCCGGCCTGCGGGGGTGGTGAGAAAAAGGCCGAGCTAGTGGTCAAGCCGTCGGATTTTCTGGTGCAAAGTTTCGATAATGGAAAGATCGAGAGAACCGGGGAAATCCGTACATTTGTCGGTGACTCGCTGTGGGAGTATATCGACGGCGATGCCGAGATTTATCATCAGTATGGATTTGTCGACGTTTCTACGGGCGATTACACGATGGGTGATCTCGAGTTTGTCGCCGACATCTACCGCTTCGATAACAGCATCAACGCGTACGGGCTGTACACGGCGGTGCGGCCGATCAATCCGGACACGGTGAACTACGGGATACAGGGGTTTATTTCCGAAACGATGCTCACGTTTGTCAAGGGTGACTACCTGGTGCGGTTGATTGCGTTCGAGACCTCGGATGAAGTGAGCAATGCACTCAATGCGATGGCCTCGGAGATCGCGCCGAACCTGCCCGGCGATACGCTCAAGCCGGCGGACTTCGCACTCCTTCCGCCGGAGAATGTTATCGGTGCCACGGACAAGTATTTCAGCAGTTCATTCCAGGGGCAGGCGTTCCTGACCGATGTGTACGTGCAGAGTTATGATCTCGACGGTGACACGGTGACACTGTTCATCTCGTTGGATTCGGTGGGCGCTAAATTCACCCAGTGGAACGATGCGGCAGAGCCGATGACCCCGCCGCCGGCAGGACTCGATGAACTCGGCTTTACGGACGACCAGGTATTTGCGACCAATACGTACTATGGACCGCTCGTGGCCGGGCTGAAAGATTCATACCTGGCAGGCATGGAAAATTACAGCCTCGGACACGCCGAGTTCCTGTCGGACTGGATCAATACGCTGGGGATATAGCGCGGGTAGCCGTAATTACGCGTACATCGCTTTCAGGTTATCGATCCGTTTTGCGATATCGACATAGTGCGCGCACCTGGCGGAACATTCGCCGCATGAATTACAGGCCGCGATGCCCCGGTCGCGCGCGATAGCGTCGAGAGTTGCCCGCGCCTCGTGGAAATTGGCGTACTGCGCCGCATACATGTGCGTCCGCATGAGCGACGGTATGTCGACCTTGTGCGGGCAGGTCGGTTCGCATTTACCGCACTGGCGGCAGAAGGCGAGGCCGAGTGAAATGCGATTGTCGCCAAGGAATTTCTGCTCTTCGTCGGTATACTCCAACCCGCCCGCGACCGAAAAATCTTCCTTCATGTGCTGGAAATTGACATAGCCGGGAATGGCGGCGGTGATATTCGGGTTCTGGAGCACCCACTTAAGCGAGGCGGTGGCGATGACCGAGCCGCTGTAATCCTTCAAGGAATCCGGATTCGGAAGACGGTTGCCGCCGGCCTGCGTTTTCATGGCAACTATTCCCACGCCCTTCTTGGCGGCGTCGGCGATAGCCTTATGGAGGTCGACGTCATCGGCCATCGAGACGTTTATCGCTGTCAGAACAACATCGTAGAAGCCACCCTCGGCCACGGCGTTGATCACATTAGCCATGGAGGCATGAGTTGAGACACCGACAGCACGCACTTTTCCCTGTTTCTTCAGGTCGGCCATGGCTTCCATGAGGACCGGGTCGTTGAAATCTTCGGCCTGCCGGACGTTGTGGAAATAAAGGATGTCGACATAGTCAGTCTTGAGACGTTTCAGCGAACCGTTACAGAGTTCATAGACTTCCTGCTTGACCTGCTTGTCGGTCATGCCCGATGTGCGATTCGGGCGCGGTTCTTTAGTGGCGATTATCACCTTGTCGCGGACGCCGAGCTTCTTGATCACATTGCCGACCATTTGTTCATTGCGGCCATACTGGTAGGCCGCGGCGGTGTCGAAATGGCGGACACCGATTTCATACGACGCCTGCACGACCTCGGGATTGTTCGAGTTCATCACGCCCATACCCACAATAGGTACCGTGATACCGGTCCTGCCAAGCGTGCGGGTGATGACGCCGCCGGATTTCCTGGTGGTTGGCCCGGTCGACTTTTTCGCGGTATCTGACTGCGCCAGTAATGACACCGGTGTCGCAGCCGCGACTCCGGCCGCGAGACAGCCTAACGAGGCTGAGATAAATCCCCTCCGATCCAGGTTCTTGCTGTCTTCAGGCATGCACTATCTCCGTTTTCAGCTATTGAGTTCTCTGTATTTCAATTGGTCTCAGCTTCAAGGTCACTTATTCTCTGCGGCACGGTTTCCCTCAGGATATTGAGTAATGCTTCGCCGGACGTGGAATCGGTGGGGATGAGTTCCAGCGATCTACGCGACGCGCTCAGGGCCGTTTCCCGGTCACCGGCAGCCAGGCATGCTTCGGCATAGCTGTCCCAGGCATTGGCCGAGCCGGGAGCGATAATTGTCGCCCAATGCAGGATGGTCATCGCCGAGGCGGGGTCGCCGCGCTGGAGGAACTGGTAACCGGTGACATTATAGACGGCTTCTGTCAGAATGGGATGCTCCTGAGTGGGCAGAGCGAAACGGTCGAGAATTTCTTTCGCGGTTTCGGCGCCCCGGGTCTGGAGGATCGCAAGGAGTTCGTCGGCTGTGGGCGGACGCGGTTCGGCTTTCGTATAGCTTATTTGAAATACGTGGTTTGAATCTGTCTTTTTGCCGGTGATTCGGGCCCGGGCCTCCGGGTCAGACTCGAATTGCCAGGCGAGGAAATCATGCACATGGCCACAAACCTGCTGGTATGCCCGGATCATCTGCGGCAGTTGGGTGCTGTCGGCTCCCGGGCCCAAAGCCTGAATGAGACCGTAATAGGAAACTGCCGTCGCCGGAAGGTTATCTGACACTGCCGAGACTCGATCAGCGTACGGAAACGTGTCCGACAGACCATCGGCCTGACCGACATACAGGACCGGCACGGTGAGCCGTGACGGGTCAAAGTCCGGATGACCGTGTACGGCAGGTTCGGTTTCACCCATGGAAGCGAGGCGCCCTTCGAGAACGGCCGCCGCGATCCGGCTGTCACGCATGGCCGCGATGAGGGCTGCCTGCGCCCCGAAAGCACTTCCGCCAACAGCCACTCTGGCCACATCCACATGCGGCAGCTTCCGAACCATTGACAGCGCAAGTTGCATGTCACGCGCCTGGGTTTCGAGGTTCCTCAGGTTAGCCTCCGGATTCAGCGACGCCGTGCCCATCGAATGCAGAATGGCTACAATGTATCCGTGCGATGCGAGGTATTCGGCAAGCGGTGCGTTGTCGAGGATGTCGGTCGTTCGATCGCCACAGAGGATCACGGCCGGAAAAGTGCCGTCAACCGGTGCAGCATCACGAACTGCCGACGCCTCACTCGCGAGCAGACTGAGCACGAAACCGAGATCACGGAAAATGCCCTGAAGCCGGCCGTTTTCACGTGTTTGGAGTTGCGAAACAAAATCGAAAAAATTTTCATCGGCCGGATACGGGAAGGCATACTCGCCGAGAGTCAGGCGGGTATCCTCCGCGGCGGCTATCGCCGGATACCAGAGACAGAGCTGGAACGGGCGGGCAACCTCACCTTCGATCTGGTCACCAAAGTAGTCCCGCGAGGCACTGAAAGTGCGGGTGTAATCGTACGCCTCGATGGTCTTGAAACCGACGGCATATTGGCTGTCCTCCAGAGTGGATAACTCGGGGGCGGTGATACTGACGACGTTCACAGGCAGAAAAGCCGCTGTCAGTGAGAGGAGGATGCAGTAAGCCCCGGTACGCAAAAATCGCTGATAATACATAGAAATTAACCCTGTAATAATGCCCTGACCGTGTGTGCGGCCGGTATAGCCAACGATACTACCGATTAATACGGTATGTCAAGGAAGGTGTTGCGGGGAAAGTACGGCTTACTAAGCGGCAAATTGCGGGTTTGACAGCGATAGCGACAGTTCGGACGACCAGAGGGATTTGCTCGACTACTTCTTTCCGAATTTGGCTTCCCAGCGGGCTTTGAGCATGTTGTTCAGGCGGGATTCGAGTTCGGACGGCAGCGTCTGTTCCTTACCGTCGCAGCACAGACGCACGGTCTGTTTGAGGGTGTCGACCATGATACGGCAGTTTTCACACTGGCCGATATGTTTTTCGATTTCTTCGCACAGTGACGGATCGATCTCGCCGTCGATATAGTCGTTCAGACTACTTGCGAACTCGTGGCATTTTTTCGTCATATCGTTCACGGAAAACCTCCGAAAGTTCATCACGCAGGGCCAGCCGGGCCCGAAGAATTCGCGATTTTGTGGCTGCTTCGGACTCATGAATCACCTTAGCCACTTCCTTGATCGGCAACTCCTCGAAATAGCGGAGGATGAACGCCTCGCGGTACTTGTACGGCAGGTCATCGAGGACCCGGTCGATAATTTCACGGAGCTGGTTGGATTCGAGAATCCGGTGCGGGTCGCGCCAGTCGAAGAGATTGGAGTCATCGGGGTGGTGGTGTCCCTGTCCTTTCGCCGGGAGATACTCTTCGATCGGCTGTAAGTCGGCCTGTTTTTGCTTGGCATACTGGGCTCGCGTCAGGTTCAGCGCTATCGTGTACAACCAGGTCCCGAAGGACGCGTCGCCGCGAAACTGATCGATTTTATCGATCGCCCGCAGGAAAGTTTCCTGGACAATATCCTCGGCGTCCTCGGTATTGCCGGTCAGTTTTCTTACCAGGGCGTAGATCTTATTCTTGTGGGCGTCGATCAACTCGGTGAAGGCCTGAAAATCTCCGCCTCTGGCTTTCGCTACCAATTCTTTTTCAGTCATTTGATTGCAATATAGTCAGAATGATTCAAAAAAAGAAACCTCTTGCCGACAAAAATGCGGCAATTATATGTCGGCTTTTCGGTTGCGCGTCTCATGGAAGTGACGGGCCGGAAGCCGAAAATCCTATTGGCGGCACAAACCGCCCGAATTGGCTTATACACGTCACGCGGCAAATGGACCGAAGTTGTCTGGTTTTGGTCCCCGGGTCCGGCCTACTGTATTGCGAATTAAAGGATTAAGCACGAAATTCGGGCTAATCGATCACAATTTAATTTGCCATAGGATGACCGATTAGACTTGACATCTTTGGAGTAAGAGTGCATTAATAAGGTGTAGCACAGTTCAGCCGGGAGGTATCAGACCATTCCAAAAGGACCAGGGGCGGAACCAATCGGCTGAAAGTATGTTTACACACGGAGTATTTGGTACAGCGTTTGACGGCCTCGAGCCCGACGCAACATTCAGGAGCGACAGCGATGCGTGAGAAAATCAGATTGGTATCATCGGCGGGCACCGGCCACTTTTATACGACGATGAGAAAGAAGGTCCCGGGCGCCGGAAAGCTCGAGATCAAGAAATTTGATCCGGTCGTGCGCAAGCACGTGATCTATAAAGAGTCAAAGATCTGACGGTATACAGATCTGCGGCATAGTTGCTTTAATATACCAGAGCAGGAGGTTTCGGCCTCCTGCTTCTTTTTTGCCTGAAAAATGATGTCAGAATTTCTCGGGGAAGGCGTCCTGAAGCATCTTGCGGTGATCGAAAGCCAGGTCGCGGTTGACGAAATCATCGGTGATGATGGCGTCCGCGGCATCCGTATCCGCTTTCAGCTCTCCCCCGACCGGTTCGGCAAGATAGACTATAGATACGGTATGCCCGCGGGGATCGCGGTCGGGGTCGGAGTATACACCAGCGATCTTCTTCAATTTGATATCCAGTCCCGTTTCCTCTTTGGCCTCACGAATGGCGGCATTCTCAACGGTCTCGCCGATCTCCACGCCTCCGCCCGGGACGGCCCACTTGCCTTTGAATGGTTCCACGCCCCGTTCCACCAGGACGATTTTTCCATCGGGGTACTGGATTATCATATCTACGGCCAATCGGGGTGACGGCATACCGGTTTGCTCCTTTCCAAAACACGTTCGCTGCCTGATTATCTCGGATGAAGATCAAAGTGTCAAGTGACGGCAGGGTTCTGTTGATCAACACTCGTTAAGGGGAACGGTTTCAACGGTAGTTTATATTGTGCTTGCCAAAGGTCGGATGCCGTCGTAATTCATGTATTCATGGATATTCGGCAGGCATTGCGCAGGACGCATCTTTGCGCCGAGCTCGAAGACAGCGAACTCGATGCAATAATCGAAATCGTGACCACCCGCCAGCTTGGCAAAGGCGAGATTCTTTTTCTCGAGGGTGACAGATCGGCCGGATTCTATGTACTGCTCTCGGGCCGGGTCAGGGTGTACAAGGCATCGGCTGAGGGCAAGGAATACACGCTGCACCTGATACGCCCGGGTCAGATGTTCGCCGAGGCGGCCATATTCCGGGGAGATTCGTATCCCGCCAATTGTGCGGCGCTGGACGAGTCGGCGGTGGCGTTTTTTCCGAAAGACAAGTTTGTCGAGCTGTTGAGGTCATCGCCGCAGATTTCGCTCAAGATGATCGGCGGCCTGGCCGGATTTGTCCGCGAGTTCAACCGGATGGTCGAGGATCTGTCGCTCAAGGATATCCCTACCCGGCTGGCGTCGTTTCTTCTCGCCGAATATCGCAAACGGCAGGGCAAGTCGATTCACCTGGACATATCCAAGTCCGAGCTGGCTCATCGGCTGGGCACGATCAGCGCGACGCTGTCGCGTAATCTCAAGAAGTTTCGCGAGTTGCAGGTGATCGACGTCTCCGGGAAAAAGATTACCGTCCTCGACCCGGACCGACTGCAATCTATCGCCGACGGCGAAAAAATCTGATCTTTTTGACCTGAGTCAAAGAAACTTCCCCCCTACCCTCCGATCTTACCCGTGAAAATTGATTTCATGGACCCCAAAAGGAGATATCTATGCCGCTTCGCAAGGTTATCCATATCGACGAGGACAAGTGTGACGGCTGCGGTGAATGTGTTACCGCGTGCGCTGAAGGGGCAATTGCGGTTATCGACGGCAAGGCGCGGCTGATCAGTGATACCTACTGTGACGGGCTCGGCGCCTGTCTTGGTGAATGCCCGCAGGACGCCATTTCGATGCTGGAGCGGGAAGCCGAAGCGTACGACGAAAAGGCGATCGTGGCGCATCTCCGGCGTGAGAAGCCGCCGGTTGATATCCCGATTCATCCGGCGCCTTCAGGTTGCCCCGGCTCGGCCATACGACAATTTCAGAAACAGCCGGTCCAGGCATGCCCGACACCGTCGCGGCCGACACAGGCAGGTTCAAGCGGTCAATCACGGCTCGGGCACTGGCCGGTGCAATTGATGCTGGTGCCGCCGCACGCACCGTTTCTTCGCGGCGCGCACCTGCTGATCTGCGCTGATTGCGTGCCGTTTGCCGTACCGGATTTCCATGAGCGGTACCTGAACGGAAAGGCGGTCGTGGTCGGGTGTCCGAAGCTCGATGACCTCCAGCACTATTTTGAGAAATTACAGGCCATTTTCGAAACGGCACGTCCGGAGAAAGTGACAGTGCTTCGAATGGAAGTCCCGTGCTGTGGCGGGATCGCACAGGCGGCGATGAAGGCGGCGGAGTTGACCTGTCCCGAAATGCCCGTAGAGGTACATACGATAGGGGTCGGGGGTGATATCAGTGTTGAACCGAGTGCGGTCGGACGGGCCGTTTGAGGCAAGCGATGAAGAGCGTACCGATGGAACAGAACTCTAAAATACCGGCAGGTATTGAAAAGCCGAAGAAGCCGAAGGTAAAACGCAACCGGGAAAAACCAATCCAGAGATACCGGCTGGCAATCCAGATCGCGTTCGTGCTTTTGTGCATCTGGATTGGAGTCGAGTTTCATTTCTTCGTGACGTATCTCGAATCAGGCGGGGCTACGGGATCGGCGGTTCGGCCGCCGGGTGTGGAGGGATTCCTCCCGATCAGTTCGCTGATGAGCCTGTATTATTTCTTCCTCACCGGCCAGGTTCACTGGGCGCACCCGGCCGGGCTGTTTATCCTCGTTGCGATCATTGCGATGTCCTTTGTGTTCGGCAAGGCGTTCTGTTCCTGGCTCTGCCCGGTCGGGACGCTCTCCGAATTTATAGGAGACGCCGGCGAGAAGCTCTTCGGGCGACGGATTCGGGTACCCGGGTTTCTGGACTATCCCCTGCGAAGTTTGAAATATCTCCTGCTGGGGTTTTTCCTCTATTCAATCTTCTTCGCCATGAGCACGGTGGCGTTGCAGGCGTTTCTCGACAGCCCGTACAATATCGTGGCTGATGTCAAGATGTACTATTTCTTTGCGGACATTTCGCAGTTTGCGCTGATTGTCATTGGGGCGCTGTTTCTCCTTTCAATTGTTATTCGCAATTTCTGGTGCCGGTACCTGTGCCCGTACGGCGCCCTGCTCGGGTTGCTGTCGTTCTTGAGCCCGACGCGGATCAAGCGCAATCCGGTCAGTTGTATCGACTGCGGCAAGTGCGCCAAGGCGTGCCCGTCGCGGATTAAGGTCGATAAGGTAAATTCGGTCTTTTCCGATGAGTGCACTTCGTGCATGAACTGTGTCGATGTATGCCCGGTGGCCGAAACGCTCGAGTTGAAAACGACAGTGGGAAATCATCGCGTAACCAAGCGTTGGGTCGCGATCGGTGTAATTGCGATTTTTCTCGTCATAACCGGCTTGGGGATTTTCACCGGGCGCTGGCAAAACACGGTGACGACCGAGCAGTATATCGAGTACCAGAAAAACGTGGCCGCGTACGGTCATCCGACAAGTTCTGAAGATATCGCGACATTCAACAGAGAAGCACAACAACGGGCGAAACCGGCAGACCCGGATAAAGAGGCTGCACGAACGAAGTAACGGAGTTCATATCATGAGTGAGTTAATAGACAATTCCCGGCGCAAGAAGGATCTGCTCAAACATATGATCCTGCAATTGCATAATGGACAGGCGCCCGAAATGGTGCGGACGCAACTGGCCCGGCTGATGGGCGAGGTGCCGTATGACCTGGTGGTCGAGGTCGAGCAGGAGTTGATTTCCGAGGGAATGCCGGCCACCGAGATTTTAAAGCTGTGCGATATTCACACCGAGGCGTTGAAAGATACGATCAGTCACAAAGGGGCCAAGACCGCACCTCCCGGACACCCGGTCCACACGTTCAAGGAGGATAACCGGGCGTT
>CAYNEO010000065.1:0-19040 GCA_964396245.1 uncultured Ignavibacteriales bacterium | reverse complement strand
TACACTCTTTCCACCGCCAGCATGTACTCAAGGAGTTTTACCACACCCTCTTTGCCGAAATCTCCGACTTCCATCGGCGGACCGACACACGATGGACAGCCGGCAGGGCAGGGGCATTTACGGACATGATCGTGGGCCGATTCGAACAGTTTGTCGGATTCGGCGTAAAGTTTCTCCGACAACCCGACGCCTCCCGGGATGTTTTCATAGATATAGACCGTCGGTCGCTCGGTAAACGGCGCGCGAACCTGTGAAATCGAGCGAAGGTCGCGTGTGTCGCACATCACCCAGAGAGGCGCAATTTTTCCGAGAATGTTGGCGAGTCCCCTGAGCGCGCCGCCAAACTGCTCGCCTGCCATCCCGAGTTTGTAATTGATATCGCCCGGGAAAGAGTACCAGAAGGAATTGGTGTGCATTTCGAGCTCCGGCATCTTGAGCTCGCCGGAGCCGATATTTTCGTGGGTCTCGAACTTGATCTTCTTGAACAGCACCGTCACACACGTCACCGAAACTTCACCGCAGAATTTCCGGCTGTCATCGATCGTTGCTTCCTCTTCATTGATCGACAGCACCTTCAGGTCGGTCTTGGTTTCAGCGTCGGTGTAGTAATCGACTTCCGCCTCTTCCACATAGGCCTTCTTACCATCCCAATCCAGTTCACGAACCTGGTACGGTTTGGCGAGGTGAAGATAGATAGCTTCGGGGTGCAGGAAGATGGGCGCCGAGAAGTAATCGACCTCGCCGATCACCTCGTTGTTATTGGACCGGTTGAGAATGACAAAATTGTCGGGCGATGCCGACCGCAGCGAAACCTGCTGAGCGGGATATATCTCCGATGACCAGTGGTACCGGTCGTTGGACTTCCGGATAATTTTCTCCCCGGCGAGATAATCAAGAATCTTCCCGGTGTTGGCATCCGAACCGAACTCACTTTCATCGAACGGGAGTTCAAAGGCAGCGCACTTGAGATGGTTGGTGCGGATAATCAGGTTGTCGGGATCGATGATGCCGGCCTCGGGCGTCTTGTCAAAAATGTACTTGGGTTCGGCACACAGGAATTGATTGATAGCCGATGAATTGGCGATCAGGATAGTCAGCGATGTACCGGTGCTTCGTCCGGCCCGTCCGGCCTGCTGCCAGAGCGATGCTATCGAGCCGGGATATCCGACGATGATCGAGACGTCCAGTGAGCCGATATCAATCCCCAGCTCCAGTGCATTGGTGGACACGACCCCGGTTATCTCACCGGTGCGCAGGCCAACTTCGATGTTACGTCTCTCGTTCGGCAGATAGCCCCCCCGGTAGCCGGCGATTTTGATTCCTTCACCGAATGACCCCCGCAGTTCACGCTGAAGGTAAGTCAGGAGCACCTCCACATAGAGTCGGAAGTGGGCAAAGACAATTGTCTGGATACGGTGGCGGAGGAAACCGGCGGCCAGCCGGGCCGCTTCGTTGATGGCCGATTTTCGGATCCCCAGTTGTCGATTAATCACCGGCGGATTATAGAGTGCAAAGTGTTTTTCGCCCGATGGCGCGCCGTTGTTGTCAATGAGAGTTACCTCGCGACCGATAATCCGTTTCGCGAGGTCATCAGGATTGGCGATGGTTGCCGACGAACAGATGAATAACGGGTTGGAGCCGTAAAACCGGCAAATGCGCCGAAGTCTTTTGACCACGTTCGCCAGGTGTGACCCGAAAACACCGCGGTATTGATGAACTTCATCGATCACCACATACTTGAGATTCTCGAACAGCTTGATCCACTTGGTGTGATGCGGCAGAATGCCGGTGTGGAGCATATCGGGGTTGGTCACCACAATATGGCCGGCGGAACGAATCAGTCGTCGGGCCGTCTGCGGCGTGTCGCCGTCGAATGTGTACGTTCGGATATCGACATCGAGTTTGTTGACAAGATCGTGGAGTTCACTTAACTGGTCCTGAGAAAGCGCCTTGGTAGGGAAGAGGTACAACGCCCGGGAATCCGGTGACTTGAGAATGGAATCAACCACCGGCACGTTATAACACAACGTCTTGCCCGAGGCCGTCGGCGTAACAACGACAATATCCTTGTCCTCCATGACCGCCTTGATAGCGCTCTCCTGATGCGTATACGGCCGCTTTATGCCCTTCCTGGCGAGCACCTCGATTAACCGTCGATCGATGTTCGACGGAAAATTGCCGTAGACCGGGGGCTTGGCGCTGATCGTACGCCAGTGACTTATGTTCCGGGATATCCCGGGATCGTCCCGGAGTAAATCGATAATTTGTTCGAGCGTCATGCAGGTTTCCAGACCGGACGATTATTTCAGACCCGTCAGTCGTCGCTGACAGATATCACACATCCGTTCGAGTTTCGAGTCAATATCCATCATCGACTGGCTGTAATAATTCACACACTTCGGATTGCGGCATTCCTTTAACCCGAAAAGAATAGACAACCGATGGACCGCTTCTTTGAACAACCGCGGGTAGACCAGCTTTTCATCTTCCGGCAGACCATAGAATTCCTGCCGGATATGATAAAGCGAGACTATCGCGGTGCCGGACAGTCTGTCGGCGCTGCCCATGATATGGTTCTCGTCCGGTAAATACAGGTCCTCTTCACAGATGGCAATCACTTTTTCGCGGCTGTTGGCTTTCGTTCGCTCGACCTTGGAGAGTATAACCTGGGCATAGTATTGGTTACGGATAAGATTGAAGCCTTCCTCGGGCATTCTCATCCCTTTGAGAATGTCAACCGAGCGATTGAAGACCGCCCCGACGTTGGTAGCGAGTTTGTTAACCAGGCCGAAATCAACGTCGCCGAGCGGAACGACCACGATTTTTGCCCGGAGTAACGACACTGTCTGTAAACCTGCCACTCAGTCTGCCTTAAAAAAACGAGATTTCGAACCTGTCGGAGATACCCGGACCTCTGCCTTCCTGGCACATTTCGGGCACCAGCCCACGAATGCCGTTCCGGCTTTGTTCAGGTACAACCGCGTGTAGACATTACAGCACGTAAAATGCATGCCCACAAACGGCCGCGCCTTGTTCGATGACCGGTTCTCCGCACTCATCCTACTAAATATACACATTTTGACCGAAAATGAAAATATCCACCTGTATTCATCCGTTATTATCCGGCGGTTCCTCGGTATTATCGCCGTGCCTCCAAATACTGCTGCATGATTTGAACGGATGCGGAGGTTCCGAGCCGCGACGCTCCGACCGCCAGAAGCTTGCGACACTGCTCCAGCGTTCGGATGCCGCCGGAGGCCTTTACCCCAATCTTGCCCTGAATGGCTTCGTATAGAGTCCGCACCTGCTCGACTGTTGCACCGCCAAAAAAGCCGGTCGAAGTCTTGACGAAATTCGCGCCGGCATCGGCAACCGCGCGCGCCGCCTCTACCTGCTGGTCCCGTGACAACAAGGAAGCCTCGATAATCACTTTCAGGATCACGTTTTTAGGCAGCTGTCGTCGCACCGCTTCGATCTCTTTCCGTGCGGCATCAAAGCTATTGTCTGCAATCAGGCCGATCGCGGCCACCATGTCGATTTCTGAAGCGCCATCCTCGACCGCCGCGGAGGCTTCGGCGACCTTGATGTCCTTGCGGGCGGCGCCGAGCGGGAAGCCGGCAACCGATACGACCGCAATATCGGATGCCTCAAGCAACATGAAGGCGTGGGCCACCCATGCCGGATTGACAACCACGGCACCAAAATGGTACTCAATGGCCTCGTCGCACAATCGTTCGACAGCTGCCGCGGTGGCGTCCGGGGCAAGAAGCGTATGATCGATGCGGCGGTTCAGATGTTTCAGGTGGTCTTCCATATCAACGGGCTACTGTTTGCTCCTACGGATTATGAAATAACAGGGTTCAACGCGTTGAGGCAAGACAGGAATTGAGCCCCCGGAGAAGACCCCGGCCGGTATCAGTGTTCGGTAATTTCGTCGAGAAATGACTCACCCGGGAAGGAATTCTCCAGTCCAAATATCTCCGCGACCGTTTTCGCAATATCGGAAAATGTGTGACGCGTTCCCAGGTCCACGCCCTGTGCGGTCTGCTTGCCGTATACCAGAAGCGGGACATACTCCCGGGTGTGGTCGGTCGAGGTCTTGATCGTCGGGTCGCACCCATGGTCAGCGGTGATAATCAGAAGATCATCCTGGTGCAGTAGCGGCAGCAGTTCCCCGAGGTAACGGTCAAATTCCTCGAGTCCGGTGGCAAAAGACTTCTCGTCGTTTCGGTGTCCCCAGAGCATGTCAAAATCCACGCAGTTGGAAAAGACAAGGCTGAACTTAGCATTGTCCGTAACCGCACTGATAACCTCTTTCATCACCTCGGCATTGTTGGCCGTCTTCACGGACTTCTTGATTCCACAACCCGCAAACAGGTCGTGGATCTTACCGATTGCCAGCGTTTCCTTTCCCGCCCGTTGCATAATGTCGAGCAAAGTGGGTGAGGGGGGAAGGCGGGAGAAGTCTTTTCGGCGCGCCGTTCTGGTGAAATTACCCGGTGTGCCGATAAACGGTCGGGCAATGACCCTGCCGACCCCGTATTTGCCGGTGAGCATTTCACGTGCGATTCGACATATCTCGTAGAGCTTCTCGGGCGGGTAGAGGTCCTCGTGTGCCGCCAGTTGGAAGACGGAATCGGCCGACGTATACAGAATCAGGGCGCCGGTTCTCAGGTGTTCTTCGCCGAGCTGCTTGATTATTTCGGTGCCGCTGGCAGCCACGTTGCCGATAGTCTTCACACCGGCTTTTTCCTCGAACCGGTGAACCAGTTCCTCCGGGAATCCATTCGGAAAGACGGGGAAAGGCGCGTCAAGAATTATGCCGCCAATCTCCCAGTGACCGGTTGTGGAATCTTTCCCCGGCGACTGTTCCTGCATTTTGCCGAAACATCCCATGGGCGACTCCGCCGCCGGAACACCCGTGACCGGGACGATATTGCCGAGACCGAGACGACCGCTGAACGGCATATTCAATCCCCCGACCGAATGCGCCACATTGGGTATGGTGGCGGCGCCGGTATCACCGTAGTCGGCGGCGTCGGGCAGCTCACCGACACCGCAGGCATCTATGATAAGCAGGAATACTCTTTTGAAAGACATCAGCCGGCTATTCGTTTACATCGACCTTCGTTCGCTCTTTCAAGTTCAGATTGCTGTCACCCTCGTAGACAATCTTGTACTGTCTGGTCTTGCCGTCGCGCACTTCCGTACGCTCACCGTCGATCACCCAGCGATCGCGGTTGGACACTGTCAGGCCTTCCTTGTGCGCAAAGTACATAACACCGGTGATGTCGATCCGGTTCACCCCTGACCGCCGGGTGGAATCGGTCGGGTTGGGTTTGATGGGAATTATCAGTTTGCCGTCATACGATATGACAACGCAATCATACCCTTGCTCGCGGGCGAACGAGGTGATTTCATACGTGGTCGAGGCTTCCACCGGCTCGTCATCGAGCAACACTTTTGTCGACTGTGTCCACGTATAGCCCTGGGAATGGGCGCCGGACGGAAAGACAGGGAAGCCCTGCTCGTAGTACTGCTTGAAGTACGCAATGCTGGATTCGGACATCTCTTTGCCAAATTCCATGTCCACGACCTTGCCGTTAGGAGCTACATATAGAACCATCTCGCGGCTTTCAGAACTGGTATCAACCATGGTCGTGTCCTTGCGACTGATTGACTTGTAGGTCCATTCATCCGTTTCCCTGACCTCGGCGACGGTATCATCGACCATGCGACGGACAAACTCGGTAATCACCATGCTGATCTCGTGAGTGCCGGACTTGACCGTTGAATCCCCCTCGATGACCTTGGTATTGCTTTTCTGGGTGAGATCGTAGACCAGTTTCTGTCCCGGTTCGTACTTAAACTTCAGGGTAACCATCTTCTGCCCGTGTTCGCACGAGACAAACAGAAAAGCGCCCGCAAGGGCGGCGGCGGTGATGAAAATCACCAGGTATGAGGGTATTCTGTTTGCAGCGGGGGAATTGGTGGCGGTTTTGTGTATCAAGGTTGATCTCCGTGTATTTGTTTTCGGTCCTGTGCTCAGTCGATATCGAGCAGTTCGGGAATAGCCACGAACCGGCCGACATGGCTCGGCGAGCCGATCAGCATCATTCCGACTGATGCAAATGTTCTCTCGGATTTGGTCATGTACGAATTACCGGCGTTTTCAAATCTTTCGGCAAGGGCGGCCGTCACCAGTATCGGTTGCGGCGCGGTTTTGGCTGTGGGCAGCTCCTGCTGCCGGTTCGAGCCTATGATAAGCGCCGTGAAGAAGATAAACAGGGCAGCGGCTACCGATACGAGCGAGCGGTAAAACGCCCGCCGATTCGATATCTGCGAGATATTCTCCGGCTCGGTCCCGGTTTCCGGGGCCTCGAGTCCCGATGTTCGGGCCAGAATAAGGTCGGTAACTTCCGACCAGTAATCCTCGCCCGGGTCATGGGCCGGCATGTGCCCGAGTAATTCCTTGAGGCGAACAGCCTCCTCGTACTGCTGCCGCAGTTCGGGCGACCGCTCGAGCTGTCGCCGAAACGCTTCGGCGTCTTCTTCCGACAATTCGTTATCGACGAAATCCTCAAGAAGGGACAGGGGGAAGCGGTGTGTCATTTTTGCTCCTTATTGGCAAGTCGCTTCTTTAGGATCTTTCTTAATTTCGTTCGTGCAATGTGCAGGTTGGAGCGAACCGTTGCCTCCGGACACTCCATGATAGCGGCGACCTCCGATTTCGAGTATCCCTCGATATCATGCAGTATCGTGGTTATTCGCTGTTTGGTGGGCAACTCCTCTAACGCTCGCTTGATTTCCTCCATTATCACCCGGTTGGCGTGATGGTCGCTCGGTGTGGGCACTCGTCCCGAGAGGAACAACTGCACATCGCCCGGCAACGACCCCGGATCATCGGTGACCTCCGCGTGACTTTTTCGCTTTCGCAGAAGGTCGATCGAGTAATTGGTCGCGATCCGGATCAAAAACGAGGTGAAATTCGTTACATTCCGAAGCTCCCGTCGCCGACGGTAGACTCTTACGAATGACTCCTGGACCACCTCATCGGCATCGAGATGATTACCGAGCATCCGGTAAGCTACGGAATATAGCTTCTTCTGGTACCTCCTGACCAGCTCGGCAAACGCCTGCTGATCACCATTGACAAAACGCTGAATAAGTTCCGGGACCGTTTGTTCCATACCCGGGACTCTTAATGGCTCATTTGAAGAGACGTATGCAAGTTCAAGTTGTGCAAAATCAAAATTCGGTTGACACTTCGTATTTTCTACGGTATGCTGGACCCTGACTTTTGTCAATCTTTTTTTAGGCAATGACTTAGAAGGATTCGGCCATCGTGGATAGCGACACCGTCCACGCCAACAAATACAAACTCTTCAGCGTATCAGCCATCGGCACCTTCATGGCCACCTTCGAGGGGTCCATCCTCAACGTGGCGCTGCCCAGCATCGCCGACGCCCTGAACACGCCGATTCATCTCGTGGCATGGGTTGTTCTCTCCTACTCGTTGACCCTCATATCACTTATGCTGGTGTTTGGCGCCTGGACCGAGGTCCGCGGTTACGCCTTTGCCTATAAATTCGGCTACAGCTTCTTTCTTCTCGGCTCTCTGACCTGTGTCCTCAGCCCCAATATCTACGTGCTTATCGCCGGGCGAGTCATTCAGGCAACCGGCACGGGCATGTTTGCGGCGGTCGGACCGGCCCTGGTCACCACCGTGTTTCCCGCAAAAGAACGGGGGAAAGGGCTTGCCCTGACAGTCATGATGGTGTCGGCCGGTTTTACGCTCGGTCCGGTTGTGGGCGGCCTCCTGCTCAGCTTTGCGACCTGGCATTCGATTTTCCTGATCAACATCCCGATTGGACTCATCGGCCTGTATCTCACCAGCAGGTTTTATCGCGGGTTGGCTCCGGCCAATCCCGACAAGAAAGTGCACCTGCCGGCCGCTTTCTTCATGGCCGTCACGCTTGTCTCGGCGGTCTATGGCCTGTCGCAGATTAACGACCATGCTATCACTGACCCCCGCGTGTGGGGTTTCTTCATCGTGGCGTTCATCGGCCTCTTCATTTTTATCCACTACGAGAAGAATCCTGACACGGCGCTCATCGGAACCGATATATTCACCAATCGGAATTTCCTGCTTTCCATCGGCGCTCAACAGACGAATTTTATCGCCGCCGCCGGCGTTATGGTTCTTATACCTTTTTACCTCGAACAGGTCAAAGGGTTTGAGCCGCAGCAGGTGGGACTCTTGCTCGTGATCTTGCCGATCATGATGTTTATCGTCGCGCCGATCTCGGGCCCCCTCTCGGACCGGATCGGCTATCGTGCTCTCACCAGTCTCGGGATGCTGGTTTATGCCCTAGGGTTGTATATGCTTTCTTTTCTCAGGGTAGACACCGAGACAAGTTACATCGTCGAGACCTTTATCGTGCTCGGCGCCGGCACCGGCCTATTCAGCTCGCCGAATTCATCGGCGATCATGGGCTCGGTCAAAGATGAACAGCGATCGGTTACCTCGGGGATTATGGCCACGAGTCGCAATATCGGGATGTCATTCGGCGTAGCCTTTTCTACGGCATTCTTTTCATACCTGCAATCCAGAAATGTCGATCTCGGGAGTGCTAAGCAGATTTTCGTTGTGAGCTATCGCCCGGTCATTTATGTGGCTAGTGCGGTGGCGCTGGTCGGCTCGGTTATTTGTCTGATTCGAAGTAACCGCGTCCGGTAACAAATTCATTGACTCTAACCGAAAAAGATATATACTAAAGGCCACGCGTTTTGGGGCCATAGCTCAGATGGGAGAGCGCTTGACTGGCAGTCAAGAGGTCGGGAGTTCGATCCTCCCTGGCTCCACCAAAATGTGAAAAGCCCTCGTCGTCGGACGAGGGCTTTTCTGTCGTTGGGCCTTGTGAAGGGTAGTCGAGGGTAATCTTTCTCCGGTGTCGGTTACGGCAGCTGCTGCTCGCGGTTTCTCATCCGGCGAAGGCGCCGCTCGGCCAGCGGATAGTAGATCAGGAAGGCTATTCCCGCGAAGATAAAAATCAGGCCGAATGCGATCTCATCGGAAACGTAGCGCGGGAAAGCCTGGCTGATAAACGCAGCTAAGCCAATGCCTACCAATACCATACCCCATTTGAGGCTGGACAGGGGCTGAACTTCGGTGGAAGCCTCGAAATAGGCGCGAATCTTGTCGTCGGCAACCCCTTTCTCAATCAGGCGGTTGCGCGTACGGGAGTCGGAGACCGTTTTGATGATCGCGACAATCCCGAAGAAGATGACTGCGAGTATAAGTGCTGGTTCCATGACTATCTCCTTTTCAGAGTATTCTTCTTATCTTTTCACCCTATCTGACCGCCGGGCTCCCCTCAGTGTTGCAGCCGGTAAAAAAAGAAAAATGCAACTTTTCCCGTAAAACTAAGTCTTTAAGAATATGAACAGCACCCCGGAACAGACTCAGGTAATGGTTGACGAGGTTCTCTCAGGCAACAACCAGGCATTCCGCGGTATCATCGATGCCAACGAGAGGCTGGTTCGCCAGATTGTCTACCGGATACTTCCGAATGACGCCGACCGCGAGGATGTCTGCCAGGACGTTTTCCTGAAAGTGTACCAGAATCTGGCGACATTCCAGTTCAATTCAAAGCTTTCGACATGGATCGGGCGAATTGCCTATAACACGGCCTTGAATCACCTGGAAAAGAAGAAGGTACCGCTGGTGGCTGACTCGGTCGATGAAGAGACCACCGCCGATCAATGGCCCGATATCACCGATATTACCGAGGACTTTGCCGAATCGCGGGATCTGTCAGTCAAACTGGCCGGCGAAATCGATGAGTTGCCGGTCATGTACGGCACCATCCTCAGCCTGTTCCACCTGCAGGATATGCAGTACGGCGAGATTGCCGATATCCTGAGTCTTCCTATCGGTACGGTCAAAAATTACCTGTTTCGCGCACGGCGGATGTTGCGGGAGCGGCTCATGCAGAAGTTCACGGCGGAGGATCTATGTCTCTGAGAAACCTTACAGACGAGCAAATCCAGGCATACATGGACGGTACGCTTCCGCCGATCCAGCGGGAGTACGTGCATCGTCTCCTGGAGCAGGATCCCCGGTACCGTGACGTTCTCGATGATTATCAAGCGTTATACGGCGCCCTGTCTCATATTCAGATTCCGGAGAGAGTGCCCGGGTTCGCCGACCGGGTGATCGACAGCCTGCCGGCGGCAGCCGGACCGTCGTGGAGCCGCCTGAGAATTTCGTTGGTGGCTGCAGCTGCTGTGTTCTCGGCTGTTCTTGCGTTGCTCCTTGTCCCGATCAACTGGCAACCGGTCCTGAACTTTGTCCAGAATCTGTCTCTTCCGGGGATGGATCATATTCGGGCGGGATTGACGTCCAGCCTGGCACTGCTCGGGCGATTCAGCGATCTGCTGCCGTACGCTCTCGCTTCTCTGCTCACGATCATGTTCTACAGCGTTCTCGACCACGTCCTCAGGGCGGCACGTCGCGGGTCACAGACCACTCGTCTGCTGTAGACAGTTTCTTCCCTCGCAACAATATCTTGTGTTATCAACTCAGCAGCGAGTCTCGAATTAATCCGGTAACAGGCGAAATCGCTCGATACGGTCGAGACGAAAAGTTCTCTCCGCCCTGGCGGTCTCGCAGAAGGCGTTCAGGTAGATGGCCGAACGGAGCGCATGTATCTGGAAAGGGCGAATGACGCGAGGGCGTGGTTGCCCTCCCCGTGAGGCATACACTATTTCCAGCTGACGTCCCTCATTTATTGCCAGCGTGATATCCGCATATTCGTCAGGAAGCTCCCCAACATCGAGGCGCACCGAGTCCATCGTGTAGACAGACAGAAGATCATGCAGTTCGCCGGGGGACTCCACCGGCGGCATCCGCTCCATCGACCGTTCCAGGAGACGTTTCACCAGTACGGCATCGGCCATGGCCCGGTGCTCCTGCTGGTTGGCCAGACCGAGCGATTGCGACAGCGCCAGCAGCGAATAAGACAGTTGTTCGGGGTACAGGCGGCGGTAGATGTCCACGGTATCGAGGATGAGGTTATCGAGAGATTTCATCTCCGCGCGGCGAAATTCGCATCCGAGGAAGGCAATGTCAAAAGGGGCGTTATGGGCGATAAGGATGTCCTCGGGGTCGAGAAACTCGACGAATCTACTAAGCACCGCCTCCGCCTTCTCGGCGCCGGCCACCATATTGTCTGTAATCCCGTGTATCCCTATAACTTCCGCCGGCATGGACCGCTCCGGATCGATAAGAGACTCGAAAGTTCTGATATCATCCGACCCGGGGCTGAACTTGATCGCCGCTATCTCCACCAGCCGGTTACTCACCGCGAACATGCCGGTAGTTTCGGTGTCAAAAGCCACAAATGTCCGGCGACCGAATAAGTCCTGTCTCTTTACCTGTGCGCCCATCGGCCGATAATGCCTCATTTCAATTCGATTGACAACCTCTTTTTGTTCACTATCTTTTACCTCAGAGGTTCCTTATGAGAGCATCTTTCCGTCCACAAGCCCGGCATCGTAATAGATCGAAACCCGTTATGTCTTTTACGGCGATCTACAACTCCCTGGCCGGCTCGGGTCTTCTGGACACCTGATTTCCCTTCCATAACATTCCGCCATCGGCGGTCTTTTTGCTATCAATCACAAATATGCAGTCTGATGGAGTAGAAATATGACTATCGTATTGGATGGTTCGGGCCTGACCATCGAAAATCTGGTTGCCGTAGCAAGGCATAATCATCCGGTTCAATTGCACCCGGAGGCGGTCACACGCATACAGGCCTGCCGCGCCATGCTCGAAAAGAAGATCGAAGCGCGGGAAATCATGTACGGCGTCAACACCGGTATCGGGGAGTTTTCGGAAGTAGTCCTGACCGACGATCAGGTGAAGCAGTTCCAGAAATACCTCATCTACAACCATGCGGCCGGGATAGGGGATCCGTTACCGGTTGAACCTGTCCGCGCGGCCATGGCGGCGAGGATAAATGTCCACGCTCACGGTAATTCCGGAGTTCGGCTGGAGGTCACTCAAACCTTGATCGACATGCTCAACAAAGGTGTGACGCCCTATGTGTGCCGGAAAGGATCGGTCGGTGCGTGTGGTGATCTGGCGCCGATGGCCCAGATAGCATTGCTGATGATGGGTGAGGGCAAGGCGTACTACAAGGGTGAGCTGTTACCGGGGAAGGAGGCGCTCGACCGCGCCGGCATTCCTGTTCCGGGGCTCAAAGCCCGCGACGGTCTTGCGGTGATCAACGGCTCGAATCTACTGACATCGATGGGTGCGATTTTCCTGCACGACGCCAACCGCTGGCTCAAACAGGCCGAGATTGCCTGCGCCATGTCTCTTGAAGCACTCAAGGCCAATATGAAGCCATACAGCGCCAGGCTGCACGAGGTTCGCGGGTTCAAGGGCGCCGTTCGGAGCGCCGAGGCTATCCGTAAGCTCGTGGCCGGGGGAGACCTCGCCGAAGGTCGCATCCCGTGCAAGGTTCAGGATGCCTACTCGATGCGTTCCACGCCGCAAGTGATAGGCGCCGCGCACGATGCGCTCGCGTATGCCCGTTCGCAGGTAGAAATCGAACTGAACGGCGTCGGCGACAATCCAGTCTTTTTCCCGGATGAAAACCTGCAGATATCAGGGGCGAATTTTCAGGGGACACCGGTCTCGCTCCCGATGGACATGGCCGGTGTGGCTGTCTGTATGGTCAGCGTGATGTCGGAGCGTCGCATGAACCGTCTCAATAACCCGGCCTTGAGTGTCGGTTTGCCGCCGTTCCTTACCAAAGGGGCCGGAATGTATTCGGGACTGATGCTCAGCCAGTACACCGCCGACAGCCTCATTGTCGAGCAGCGAATTCTCTCGATGCCGGCTTCGATACAATCCATCCCCGCGGCAGCGGATCAGGAGGATTTCGTATCGATGGGGATGAACACGGCCAACAAGAACGAGCAGATTCTCGACAATGCCTGCGGCGTGCTCGGCATCGAATTCATGGCCGCGGCGCAGGCGCTCGATTTCCGTGATTATAAATTCGGTACGGGCGTGCAGAAGGCGAAAGAGATTGTTCGACGCCATGTTGAGTTTCTCGATGAGGACCGGCCGCTTTATCCCGACCATACGACAATGAAGGCAGTCGTCCGGTCGTGCGAGATTCTCGAAGAGGTTGAGAAGCTCGTAGGAAGTCTTGGATAAGATGTCTTGCCGGATTGTTTTGCTCCGGCAAGACCGGTTGTATCACTGTTTTCTCCGTTCCCACGTGTCCCGGCTGATTTCATACATGTAGTAAGGAACATCGACGGTGTAATCCCGCATCGATTGCGGAAACTCGAAAACGCCTTCACCGACTCGTCTGCCGCCGACCGCTTCCTGCATTATCTGCGATGCAATGTTCTTCCGGTTGGGCGTTGCCCGGACTATCTTGCAGTCGGTATTCGAAAAGAGCCAATTCACCAACCCGCGCTTGATCTCCGTGCCGTACCCTTTCCCCCAGTACCGGGGCAGCAGTTTGATGTCGGTCTCGCTCACGCCTGAATCATCCGGCGTTCCCAGTTTGCACTCGCCGATCAAATCACCGCTGTCCTTTAGTTCAACCACCAGTTTGTCGTCCATCACAGAATTGCTCTGGCTGGAAATCTGCTTCGCGATTTGACCCCTCGTAATTCTCAAGCCCTGCGGAAAGCCCACCATCGTCATGACTTTCGGATTTGTCCAGATTGCGAAGAAGAACTCAATATCCTGTGTGTCCGGCCGAGCTTTTCTGACAATTAATCGTTCGGTCTCGAATACCATAGATGGTGTTCCAGATTTGACTTACTTCGATTTGGCCACCGCCCCCGGGGTCGATAACTGGTCGGCGATCTGAGTGTACCGGTGCAACCGGCGACGAAAACGATCCAGCATGACCGAATCCTCGACCACAGTGTACTCCGCCGCCCGACCCCAACCGGTCATTTTCATGAGTTGCCCCGGCCTGGCGACATCCTGTGAAAAGAAGTGATCGCCCTCGATATACTCAAGCCAATTGCGGACACTGATGATAGCGAAACCGCTATCATTTTCCGGTATCGCGAACAGGTTCCGTCCCCAGCTCTCCTGTTCGTAGTCGCCGCCAAGCAGGCTCATGAGCGTGGGGAGGACGTCTACTTGTGATCCGGTCACATGCATGCGTCTTGCATGAGTTCCAAGCAGAGCCGGCGAATAAAACAATAGAGGAATGTTGAAATTCACCGGGTCGGCGGTTAATTCCGCTCGTCCCCAATGTGCGTGGTCCGAGACAAAGACGAAGATCGTGCTGTCAAAAAGCGGCAGTTGTGAGACGGAATCGATGAATCGTCCCAGCGCAAAATCAGCATACCGCATCGAATTCAACAGGTTGGAGTCTTCATCATCATCGAAATAGACCTGCACCGAGGAGTCCGGCAGGTCAAACGGCTCATGATTTGACAGTGTCATGATAGTCAGTTGAAACGGGCGGGGGAGCGAGTCAGTAAGTTCGATTACCTTGTCGAAAACGATCTCGTCGGGTATTCCCCACTTGGCGTATACATTCTCGAGCCCGAAATAATCATCGCCGCAAAATCTGTCGTAGCCTTCCTCCCGGAAAAACCCTTCCATGTTGTCAAACCCCAGATCACCGCCGTACGCGTACACGTTGTAGTAGCCGCGATCGTGAAGAATCTCTGCGAGACACCTGAACGGATGCAACACATTGTAGCGTGACATCACCGACCGGCCGGGCAGCGAAGGATATGAACACAAAGTTGCCGCGAGTCCGAAATTCGTCCGGGTGCCGCAGCCGTAAAAATCGGTAAAGAGAATGCCGTGCGAGGCAAGGCTGTCGAATTCCGGCGTCAGGCCAAAAGTGGAACCGAGTGCCCCGACATTGCGACCGGAGAAACTTTCCATCATCACGACGACAACATTCGGATTGAAGCCGAAGGAGGCATCCGGCTGTGAGCTGTTGCGCTTCAGATTATGTTCCGGGTCGACCCAGCGGTCACCGGGCAGACCAATCATCGACTGCACCGTATCCAGTGCATCGGCAAACGGCACGAATGAGAATCGCTCTGATTCAGGAAGATACACCAGCCGGGGGTCGTGACCTTCTTCCATGAAGGCTCGCCCGAAAGTGTAGATACCATTCAGCCCAAGTTGATTCACAAACTGGTTTTGACTGATATAAGCGGCGCCCCAGTCGATTGGTGACAATTTCACACGTCCCCGTATGCCGAGAAAAGCCAGCGCCAGGGCAATAACGAACCACCCGCCCTGTACCGCCCAGGACCTGTGGTGCGGCAATCGCCTGGTCCGACGGATTATCAAAACCACCGACAGCGCAAATGCAACGCTGATGATCAACCAGATAACCAGCATCAGGTAGAATTTCGGCTCGTTCAGGATCAGATGCCAGGTTGTTCGGCCGCCGCTGAGATATTCAATGGCCTGGAAATTCAGCCGGCTGTCGAACACCTTGTAGAACGAAATATCCGCCAGCATGCCGAGAAACGAGGCGGCAAACAGCAGACTCAAATACGCGGTCACAGCAGTCCGGACAGCCTTGTATTTCATGGCCAACCACGGAAGAATTAATATCAGGGGAAGAAATATGAACAGGATGACAATGAGATCAAACCGCACCCCGACACCAAATGACTCAAGGACAGTCAGCGCCGGCACCCCGGCCACGCGATCGGTATAGCTCGACAGAAATATCAGCCTCAGTACTGCGAAGAAGAACAGGCCGGAAACGAGCACGAAGAAAAGAAATACGAAAGGGCGGGATGGCATCAGCGCTGTCACGCTCGTGCTGTGCTTGCTGTTGTGGTCGGTCATGACGGGAATAAAGGGAGACTCATCAGGAAGTCAAGAAGGAAGGACAGCCGCAGTCACCTTACGGCTGTGTCTCAAAGTCTCCCGGTTGCAGAAGGCAAGTGGCGGTGTCTGAGTCTATTGGTTCTCGGGCGGCTTATCTTCTTCCACATGCCCATCCTCGAATACCTTCCACGAGGCAATGACTCCCGGGTCACGGTCGATAGCACCGAGCGACGGACGGCCACCACGCCATTTGGGGTCATAAACGACCAGGTTGGCAACAACATAGTTGTCCTCCTGTTCGATCAGTCCCATCTGAACGATCAGTTCGACTCCCTCGCGTTCGACCTGGTAACGGAGAGGTCCCTCCCAGGGAGGGCATTCGTCGAGAAGCTCATCGTGCGAGACCTGTATCCATCGCGCCTTTTCTTCGTCGAGCACTTCCTGCTGTATCTTACGATCCGGCGTTTGATCCGTCATATATCACCCCTTGTATAAATGTTCGTGCGGGCGCCGAGACAAAGAGCTGCACCAGCTAGTCATCATTTTCCACGACCACGGCAGTGCCGTAGACGAGAAATTCGGAGGCGCCCTGAAGCATCGAGGAGGTCGAGAAGCGGATCTGCACGATAGCATTCGCCCCGAGACCTTTGGCTTCCTCGATCATGCGGTCGATTGCCTGCTCGCGGGCTTCCGCCATCATCTTGGTATAGTCGGATATTTCTCCGCCGATCATTGATTTCAGGACTGCGGCGATATCATGTCCCAGGTGGCGGGCGCGAATGGTGTTGCCGCGCACCAACCCGAGGGTCTTGACTATCCGTTTATGGGCTATGTCTTCACTGGTTACAATAATCACCGCGTAACCTCCCGATAGCGCTCACGTCTGTAGGCGAACAAGCGCTCTCTGATAAACGACACCACGAGTACAATTACTCCGAGCCCCAGTGCGCTGAGGCCTATTTTCAGCCACAGGGGCGCAGTGGGGTCAATATAGAGGTTATACAGCGCCGTAAACAAGCCAAATCCCAGTAAGATTATGGCCCCGATTGACAGAAAGATCCATCCGACACCACGTTCGAGTTTTCGATACAACGAGCCCCAATAATTCTCCCAGACTGCTTCCGGGAGATCAGCATATGTCACCATACCGGTCACCTCTTTTAACCTGCGAAACTCCTCGAGTTCAGCGCGTAACTCGGCATTATTGGCCAGCTCCTTCTCGAATGCCCGCCTCTGCTCGTCGGACAGCTCTCCGTCGACGTACCCCGCCAGCAATTCACGAAGGTGCTTATCCATCACTATCCCTCATCAGTTTGGCCAGTTTTTTCCGGGCGTAATACAGCCGTGACATTACTGTCCCGCGCGGTATCCCCAGCAACGCGGCGATTTCGTCATACGACATGCCCCGGAAATGTTGCAATGTAATTATCTCCCGATCATCGAACGGGAGTTGCATCAATGCCCGGCGCAACCGGCTTATCGTCTCCGACTTAATCATCTCAGCCTCCGGATTGGAGCCGTCGACCAGAAGATATGACACATCGTCGACATCCAGCATCGGTTTGTCCCGTCTGGTCCGCCTTTTCAACCAGGTCTTGCACAGGTTGCTGATGATCGTATAGAACCAGGGGAGAAACGGCTGCTTTTCGTCGAATGTCCCGGCCGACTGGTAGACCCGAAGAAACGCTTCCTGGGAGATATCATAGGCGTCGTCTTTGTTCCCGACCAGCCCGAGCGCCATAGCATAGGCCATTCGCTTGTGTTTCGCCACGAGTCGGGCGAGGGCCATTTTGTTACCGGCCTTGATATCCATGACAATTCCAGCGTCCGTATCCATCGAGGTTGCACCGTTCTTTCCTGTCATTACCAGCCCGTGCCCAAAATATTCAAGCTAATTCGACGAAAACCGAAGAAATTTGTTTCGTTTAAGATATTGGCGTGCTTTCTTTTAATCAAATGAAATTCTCGGGGTGCGATTTCGCAGTTCAACTTGATGCTAAGAAGCGCGTGTCGCTGTACGGACTGCAGGTGTCAGGCGGACAAGCGTCCTAACCTGCGTTTGAATCGAGGGTCTGGCGCTTGTCCTGCTTCGACTGCGCTCAGCATGACGGTCAAAAAGTTTGTAGGTCGGGACCCTTGTGGTCCTGACAGATCGTTGCGTACTGCATCTACAAACATACTCGAAGGGAGATATCCATGAAAAGCATCCTCACTATCGTGTTGCTTTTGCTCCTGGCCACCGCCTGCCTGGCCGGCGAGAGGCCGGAGTTTGAACCGATTCATCCGGTCAACACCTATTCCATAGTCGCCTATGATACCGTCACCGGCGAATTCGGCGCGGCCGTTCAGAGTCACTGGTTTAAAGTCGCCGATGTTATCTGGCTTGAGCCGGGAGTAGGTGCTATCGCCACTCAGTCACTGGCTGACTTCTCTTACGGTTATCTGGGGCTCGAGATGCTCAAGGTCGGGAAAAGTCCGCAGGAAGCGTTGGAAGGTCTGCTAAAAAGCGATCCGCACAGCGATGTCCGTCAGGTGGCAATCATTGACAAGAATACCGTAGCGGTTCACACCGGCGCCAACTGTATTGCCGAGGCGGGCGACCATGCCGGCGTGCATTATTCGGTTCAGGCCAATCTGATGCGAAACAACACCGTCTGGGATGCCATGGCGAAAGCGTATGAGACAGCCGAAGGCGACCTGGCCGACCGCATGATGGCTGCACTGGAGGCGGCTCAGGCGGAGGGCGGCGACATACGGGGCAAACAGTCCGCTGCGATGGTGGTTGTTCGCGCCGAACCGACCGGCAAACCGTGGAATGACAGGATAGTCGATATTCGTGTGGATGACTCCCCGGAACCACTGAAAGAACTCCGCCGTTTGCTGGAAATCACCCGCGCCTATAACTTCATGAATCAAGGTGATGAGTACCTCGCCGCCGGAGATCAGGCCGCAGCACAGACAGCATACGAAAACGCCTTCAAACTCGCCCCTGACAATCTCGAAATCAAATACTGGTACGCGGTGACGCTGGTGACAATCGGTGAGGTCGATAAGGCCCTACCGGTGTTCAAGGAAATTTTCGAGGTCGATGATTCCTGGCGGACATTGATTCCACGCCTGGTCAAGGCCGACCAGCTACCAAACGACCCGAAAGTCATCGACAAGATTATGGCGCAGTAGG
>CAYNEO010000064.1:0-19220 GCA_964396245.1 uncultured Ignavibacteriales bacterium | reverse complement strand
ATGGCGGAGGAGGTAGGATTCGAACCCACGGTACCTTGCGGTACAACGGTTTTCAAGACCGCCGCTTTCGACCACTCAGCCACTCCTCCGGTTCAAGCCCATTATACCCGCGGTCGGACTCCTGATTCCAGCGGCAGGTGAACAAAATAACGAGCCGCCGAAAAACAAAGATCGGGCCAATCGATCACCGGGTAAGTTAGCCCGTTTTTTGTGCCAGTCAAGTTCTTTGCAGTCCCCTGCTTAACAGGTTCCCGCTGGTCGGGATGCAGATATTGAATGAGCCTCTCATGTCCACCGGGAAGGTTACCGCCAGGGTAAAGGCGAGGGATATCTTCCAGTACGCCTCACGTCCGTTCTACATATCCGGTCACAAGTTTCCGTACGCCGCACAAAGGGGCGTTCTTCGCAAAGCGTTCTCTCCAAAGATTGGCAGCTGTAGGTCACGACAGCCTGCCCGCGATCAGACTCGCATGTCACAAAAGAAAAAGGAGACCGGCGTACCGGCCCCCTCTGCTTTCACAAGAATCAACGAGACGCTCAACGAACGGTAAATATCGACGGCCTGAACCCCATTATCGATGGTTTCAGCACAGTCGGTCCGCATGGCTCGGTTTGCGTCCAGCGCGTCGTCGCGTTCTCGAACACCCAGGTCATAGTGTCGCCGGCGAATGTCTGGGTCACAGTCCAGCTGCCGGAATACTTCACAGAATCCGTATCACCCATGCAGTTGATGCCGGCGGTACCAGTCGAGACGATAGTTCCCGATGACGGGCAGCCGGTATCAAACTCGGCGAGCAAGACGACGACGTCATCGAAGTTTGTCGTGAAGGAGAAATCAAAATGGCAGAACATGGAATCGCTGTTGACATCGACATTGTGATCGGTGAAGGCGACATTCAGTTGTTGTGATCCATTGGCGGTAACCAGCCCCATAGTCGCAAAATCACCGGCCAGCGAGACAGCCTGGCTTGCGGTCACTACCGCCTCGCCCATGGCCCAGTAGATCGACATGCCGCTCTTCATCTCCGAGAGTTGGGCCATATCCGGCCATTGAACGGGCGTGGTGCCGTGAATAAACTGGATAGAGTCAATCAATTCCACCGAGTCCAGCCCCGAGGTTTCAACGATGTAGAAATACCAGTACTGCGACGCTGAGTGGTACGTAATCAGCATGGAATCCGCCTGAACCCCAAGGCTCGTGGGAAATACCACCGGCTTGGTGTTGGGATTATTCGTGTCGTTCATCACGGTATCGACCAGATTGAACATCACGTCCAGCATCATGCCGGTGAACTCGTCGACACCATCGTATCCTTGTTTGAACGCGACAAATGTCGGGTCCAGGGTATCGCCCTCCTGAAGGACCGGGTTGGTCGTTTTCTCGTCATCGCTGCAACCGGTGAATGCGGCTACCGCAATCGCCAGTAACAGAAGAGCACTGAGAAAAGTCACGCGTTTCATCATCAGACCTCCATTTCAGAAGCAGTTATAGTTAAGCACCAATATTGCAGACATCGGACCTTCGAAGTCGAAGGTTTAGCAAAATTTTGACTGAGTCAAGAAAGAATTAAACAAGGTCAATTGCGTGGTTTATCGGACCGATGCCTGAGGTCCACCGGTGAGTCCGATATGGGAAGTGGTGCCGTCAGTGTTGAAGATGAGCGAATCCCCGGCATGCAAGGCAGGTGAACCTTCTTGAAGGCTGAAATCACCATCGCCGACGAACATGGGATCGACGCTCAGATTTCCGTTAATTCCGGTCTGGTCCCAGATGTCCTGGTACTCGCCGGCCTTGTTGTTCCAGACGATGTTGTGACTGAAGTCCCATTTTGCCCAGTCGCCGTAGTTCCATACGCCGACACAGGGGCATACCCATTGGTCTCGCCAGCCATTGCCGGCGATTATGTTATTGATTATTCGTCCGCGGGCGGTCGTAGACCACGGCGCCACGCCGCAGTTGCCGTTGTGATAGACAACGTTGTTGGCGGCATCGAGACATGATTCGCCGGTGGCAATGATACCCCACCCGAGGCAATCGTGCACAAGGTTGTTTCGGGCCACGAGAATCGAAGTCCCGAAGGAACCGATTCCTTTCCAGTACCCTGATATCTTGTTGCGGTAGGCGACGCAGGTAGCGTCCCATGTCACGCCAATTCCGGCGCCGCGTCCGTCCTTGATAACACAATCACTGATGTTTGCCGAGGCGCCCCGATAGAGCGCCATGCCATCCCAGCCGTTGTTGACTATGTTGCAGTTATGTATGTTGATCTCGGCTCCCTCGCGTCCGACTATACCGCAAATGCCGACAACAACTGAATCGATACGATGCTCATTATCACGGACATCGACATTCTGAATGAGGACGGTCGATCGCCTGACCACGATGCCGGCGTCAGTAGCGCGGCCGTCGGGATCGCGGCGGCCACCGGTGACGGTGAGATTTTCCAGCACCGAGCCATGGGAGTCGACAAAGAAGATTCCATAACCGGCGTTGGTTCTCAATTCGGTTTCCTGGCGACCGGCGCCGACGAACACCAGACCTTTGCCCTTTACAAGGAAGCCATAGGTGGCGTTGACCGGTGTACGCGAATCTTCGCAGTTACCGCACAGTGAATCGATAAACCGGGTCGGACGGGCCTCCAGCGTTTTGGCGCCAATCAGAATCGTATCACCATTGGAAGCATAATCGATTATCGCCTGAAGGTCAGATCCGCGTTCGACCGCAAGCCTGGCCGCTGATGCCGGTTTCGTCCCGAGAAGCAAGACAATAGCAAAAACAGCAATTGTGTACCGCATGCAGGCAAGAAATACTGAAATGGCAATCATCGCAATAGAAAAGGGGATCGAATGATCCCCTTACGTCTATTCCCAAGCTGGTGCTATTGTCTTTTCAATCGGAAGAAACCGTGATAGGGATATTCCGCCGGCGTCAGCGCTCTGAGTTGATCCAGGGTAATCCACGGGTTGTCTTTGTTATCGTTGAACAGCGGAATGTAGAAATCGCAGGGACTGTCGCTACATCCGGTCCCGACAATAAACCGCTTTTCGCCCTTGTCGTTCTTTATCACACAAAGGACAGTATATACCCGGCCGTAATACCCTTTTTCATCATGGGCGATGAGCATGTCGCCCGGGAGGATTCCGGACTCGACGACCGAGTCACAGTTTTTGACGAGACTGCGATAGTTGGAGTTTGCCGAGATGGCACCGAAGAAATTATCAAACTCACTCTCGGCGGGTTGTCGCTTGGTCTCAGCGGGGACGAAATAGATTGAATCATGAGCGTTCTTGACCATATCTCCCTCGAGCCAATTTTGATATGTCAACAGCACACCGGTTCGCGGTTGTATGGCAATATCGAAGGGACTTTTCATGGCGATGTTGTATTCGGCCAAAAGCTGCAAGGGAATGATGAAATCGAAGAATCGGGTAGTTCGCCAGGGCAGATTTATCGGCCGTGAGATTTCACCCGGTTGGTAGAGAATCCCGGCTACCTGTGAACCAACCGGCCTGGCCGGGTTCCAAAGCGGTATCCAGGATATCCAGTCCTGGAATCCGGTGAGTTCGGTGGTATCGAGCCTGTGGAAGCCTTCGGGCCAGTCAAATTCAGTGTCGAATGTCAGCGCCACACCCCGGTATGTCATATAGGGGTAGTGTTCAAGGTAGGCATCGTAATCCTTGAATTTTGCTATGACCGGTTCGGGCCCCCGGGCCGCGGATAGCGGGGCGGCCAGGCCGACGCAAAGTAGTACGAATATAATCAGACCGGAGACACACTGTTTCATGCTTTCATATCCTCCCAGAGACGGTAGGCTCTTCTGATGTGGGGTATGGTAATTGATCCGCCGACCACGAGTCCGATTGACATGACTTCGTCGAACTCCGGGTCGCTGATTTCCAGTTCATTGGCGCGTATAGTATGATATGTAATGCAGTCATCACAACGAAGTACAAGAGATGCCACCAATCCCAGCAGCTCCTTGGTTTTTTCGTCAAGGGCGCCGGAGCGGTAGACCGCACTATCGAGAGCAAAAAAACGTTTCGTGTTGAGATTGTCCCTTGCCAGGACTATCTCGTTGAGCTTCTCACGCTCCTGCTTAAACTGTTTTACCCGATCGGACATAATTATCTCCCGATTAATTTAGGCCAATATACCGGACAACCGGATAACGGGCAAACGAAAACCCCCAGAACCTTCACGGAAACAGCGAGATAGCCATGGGGGGGGTGGACAACGAGGGGGGTGTTTTACCGGTATGTCAAGCCAGACGGCTGTGTTTCAGGGCACGGGCAAATTTGCTTTCTTCGGCCTTCTCGAAAGGGATATCGAGCGAGTCGAACAGTTTCCTGAGGTTGTCTTCTACCCTGACGACATGGCTGGTATCGGGCAACTCGACCTCGAGTTCGTAATCCACGGATCCATCGGGGAATTCGGTCTTGTCGACCACGAGCGGGTACCAGTAGTCACCGATCTTGTACTTCTTTTCCTGGCGGATAGTCGTAAACTTGAGCAGCTTGGCCAGCCGGATACCGGGGAATTTCTTGCGGATGAAGGTCACCGGTTTGATATCAAGGTCGAGAACGTCGAGTTCCAGATTTACGACATTGAGGGCGGTGCCGCGTGAGACCTCTTCTTCTATTTCCTCGCGAACCACGGCTGTCCCCTTTTCCTCGCTGGGCATCCCCTTTACCGTTATCAGACCGGCGTCTTCGAAAACCCTGACCCGGAACGCCCATCCGGCGTTCTGCAGTTTGTGATCTTCGGTATCAAAGAAGCAGTTGGTCTGGTGTTGCTCGCGGTCGAGGTTTCCCAGAAATCCAATCAGCTTAAGGTACTCGGGGAACGAGGCGAGTTGCAGCTTGATCTCTATCTCGTAATTGTTTTCAGTACTACTCATGTGCCTCCTTCGTATTAACGCACAATATGGGCGATATCGCAATCAAAAAAAGCGGCCGCATGCGGCCGCTTCGAAAAATGATGACAACTTCCGGCCCTAAACCCGGTACCTGTCGGTAATCTCGGAGTTGTCGTCGGCGTTGTAAATCTTGAACTCCTGCTGCGGCAGGGTTGTGTCCCGGATGAGGTTGATCCGGTACTTGTGAATCTTCATAAGGCGTTGCAGGCGGTTCGTACCGTTATCGGTGAGCAGACCGGCGAGGTGGGGGTTCAGAACGAGGTGATAGTTCTTGTATTTGCCCTCGGCTCGCGCCCGGATAAACCACCGCTCGATTTTAGTTGCAACGTTTTCTTTTGACATGATTCTGCCCAGACCGTCACAGCAGGGACAGGCTTCGGACAGCGCCACCATGTGGGACGGGCGGACCCGTTCGCGGGTCATTTCTATCAGTCCGAATTCGGTAACGGGATTGATAGCCCCTTTCGCCCTGTCGGCGGCCATATACTTCTTGAATGATTCGTACAGCTTTCTGCGATTGTCACGGTTATACATGTCGATAAAATCGCAGATGATCAGTCCGCCGATATCACGCAATCGAATCTGGCGGGCTATTTCTCGTGCTGCCAGCAGGTTAGTCTCGAGAATGGTGCGCTCCTGGTCCTTGGAACCGACAAATCTTCCGGTATTCACATCGATGGTGACCATGGCCTCGGTCTGATCGATAATCAGGTAAGCGCCTTTCTTGATCCAGACTTTACGCTGGAGCATTTTGTCGATTTCCGGCTCCAGGTCATAAACGTCGAACAGCGGCAGATCCCCTTTGTACAGCTCAACCCGATCTTTCAGATTCGGGGCGACCTGTCGGGCATAACTGACGATTTTCTTGTAATCCTCGCGAGAGTCCGCTATGACCCGTTCGGTATCGTCGGTGAACACGTCGCGAATCATCGAAACAACCATCTCGGCTTCTTTGTGAATCAATGCCGGTGGCGAGAGGGTGTCGGCCTTTCTCTTGAGCTTCGCCCACAGCCGGAGCAGCCGTTTGATATCCGCCCGGAAATCAGCGGCGCTATGGCCCTGGGCTTCGGTACGGATGATCAGCCCGAACCCCTCGGGGCGAAGCGGTGAGACCTCGTGCTTGAGCCGTTTGCGCTCGTTCCAATCGGATATCTTCTTTGAGACGCGGACGTGGTCGTCGTCGGGAACGATAACGAGGTAGCGACCCGGGATTGAGATTTCCGAGGTGATGCGGGGGCCCTTGGTCGAGATCGGTTCCTTGATTATTTGAACCAGAATCTCCTGATTATTCTTGAGGACGGTTTCGATACCGGCGCGCCGTGTTTTGCGGACAATGTCGGCCGGCGCCTCTTCCTCCTCGACTTCATCGTATCCGTAGCGTCGATGGTAGACCTTTCCTATGTCGGACGAATGCAGGTACGCCGCTTTTTCCATGCCGATATCGACAAAGGCGGCCTGCATGCCCGGCAGGACAGTCTTGATTCTGCCCTTATAGATGTCACCCACCATCCGGTCGCTGCCGGAACGTTCGACCTGCAGTTCGACCAGGTGGTCGTCCTCGAGGATGGCGACCCTGGTTTCGTACTCGGTCGAGTTAACAACAATTTCTTTCTTCACTCGTGGTTTCTAACTCCCTGTGAAATTTCTCCGAAGAGTTCGCCCGATTCGGGCCTGAACCCATTGATAAATGACCGCCCGTCCATCTCCTTCTTTCCTTCCGGCACCAGCCGGAGCACTTCGACGGTCGACCGTCCGCAACTCACCAGCAGGCGTCTTTTTGACGGCAGGATGGTGCCGGGCCTGGTTCCCGGGATATCGTCCTGCGGCGACAGAGCGCACTCAAATACCTTCACTTTTCCGTCCCGGAAGTAGGTATAGGCGCCCGGTTTAGTGGCCAGGCCGCGCACGAAATTGCGGACATTTTCGGCGGGAAGTCCCCAGTCAATAAGGCCGTCGAAGGGGGTGAGTTTAGGCGCCGGCGTAGCCTCGGCGTCGTTCTGCGGAATCGGTGTCATGCGGCCGTCTTCGATCATATCCAGCGTTTCGAGCAGGAATGGGCCGGAGGCGGCGGAGAGACGGGCTGACAACGAATCATAATTGTCGTTGTCGTAAATTGGAACCTTCTGCTGATGAATGATATCACCGGTATCCACGGTCGGGCGCAGGAAAAAGCTGGTCAGGCCGGTTTCCCTTTCGCCGTTGATGAGAGCCCAGTGGATAGGCGCCGCACCGCGATATTTCGGCAGCAGCGACGCATGAACATTGACAGAGCCATATCGCGGCAGCGTGAAGAGCCGCTCGGGCAGGATACGGAACGCGACCACGACAAAGATGTCGGGATCAAGCGCCTTGAGATCCTGGTACAGCTGCTCGTCCTTCAAGGAGCGCGGCATAAAGACGCGTATATGCCGGCTGTCGGCCTCCTGATGGCAGGCGGTCGGCAAAAGCCGGTGACCCCGCCCTATCGGTTTGTCCCGGCCGGTGACAATAGCCACCATTTCGTGCCTGCTCTGACACAGGTATGCGAAAGGTTGCCGGGCAAACTCGGGCGTGCCCATGAAGACAACTCTCATGCGTTGTTTGTACCGTGGTTGTGAAAAACCGATGCCGAATCCTAATCGGCTGAGACGTGCGGAAGCTTTTCGACGCGCGTTTACGACGCTGTCGCCAGTTTTTTCAAACGGCCCTTGAGCAGCGATCTCGTGATCGACGACAAATAGTCGATAAACAACTTCCCTTCGAGATGGTCGAATTCATGCAGGATGGCACGGGCCGCGATTCCATCGGCGGTCTGCTCAAACCTGTTGCCCTCAAGGTCGGTGGCACGAATGGTTACCTTGGCGGGTCGGTCAACCTTCTGGTAAATGCCCGGAAACGAGAGGCATCCCTCCTCATATGTAACCTCACCCTCTGTCTCGACGATTTCCGGATTGATATACACTCTCAGGGTTTCGTTCAGGTCGACCGCTGACAGGTCGACCAAAAAGATACGCTTTAGTACGCCGACCTGGACTGCGGCCAGACCAAGGCCTTTGGCCTTCTTGATGGTGTCCACCATATCGGACACTAAATCTTTTACTTCCTGGTTGATCTCATCAACCGGTTCGGAATTTTCCCGAAGAACCGGGTCGCCGTACAAGACGATCGGTCGCTCAGCCACGGTGACTCCTCAAATGCTACACTACTTCTCTACTCGTCCGGCGATCGATGATTTCAAAAACTCCAGTTTGGTGTTGTCACCGATCTTGATGACCACCCGGTTCTTTTCATCATCAATGGCGAAAATAGTGCCAAACATACCGCCGGTGGTGACCACCTTGTCACCTTTTTTCAGTTCACTCAGGAGCTGCTGATGCTCCTTCTGTTTCTTCCGCTGCGGACGAAACAGCAGCAGATAGAAAATTGCGATGAGCAGTCCGAACCAAACAATCATCAGCAACGGACTGCTGCTCGATTCCTGACCTCCACCAGCCATCAAAACAAACCAATTATGGCTCAAAGTAACTCCCACTAATTATATCGGTTTACAGTTCAACATCTGAACAGGGTAATCTACACCAATCTTGAATATACCGTTTAAGCTCATAGTTGCCAAACAATTATTACACCTATTAAACCCTCCGGCCAGGGGTGATGTTCCCTTCAAAAAGACCTAATAGGTCCGCTTTTCCGCCGCCGGTGAGCGGTTTTGCCCTGTCCATGGATAAGAGCTTATCGCCGTACTGGACCTGCCATTTTGACAGAAAAGTTGGATGGAAATGGGATCGGTCTGCCAATTCAGGTCCGTGCGGTAGCCATCGCTGAGTTTCTCCGGATACTGTTTTTTATTTCCATTTCAGGGGCGGACCTGCATATATTCGCCCCATGCCACCAGATATTGCTATCCATTGGACTGAGATCGCTTCGCATCTGTATCATCTGGCGATTGCATTCCTGCTCGCCGTGCCTATCGGCTGGGACAGGGAGATGCGGACGAAAAGTGCGGGGCTTCGGACTTTTCCGCTGGTTGCGGTCGGCGCCTGTGCCTATATGCTGGTCGGGATTTATGTGCTCACTGATCCAAACGCACATTCCCGGGTTCTTTACGGCATCATTACCGGCATCGGCTTTATCGGCGGTGGGGCTATTCTCAAAAGCAAAGAGGGTGTGACCGGCACTGCCACAGCTGCCAGTATCTGGAATACGGGCGCCATCGGGATCGCCGTTGCGTGGAACCGCTTTGAAATCGCCGTACTCCTGACGGTCCTCAATTTCTTGACGCTCCACTATGTCAGGGCGCTGAAAAGGCGGATCGATGCTCATCGGCAAGATGAATTCGATGGGGAGTAGCGTTTGTTCGACGGGTCCCGTTTCGATTGACCGGTGAGAGTGGCAGTCCCGGTGGTAAAAATCTGTCCATTTTCTGCAAGTTCCACTGCCATAATTTGACAGTGGTTCATGGTATTATGTGTTCGGGTTCTTTACCCGATCACTCACCAGCGTTCTGTTTCACCGTGTGGTTATGTGGAACACCGCCACAGCGGGTCACGAAACGAGGGCCGGGTAAACGGGGTTGAGGGCATGCCGAAACCAGGGACAACCGCTTTACCCGCCCTCCCTATTTATCTCGATTCAGGGGTTCTGTTGTGCCCCTGCCGGAGCCGGGTTATTCGCTCAGCCGGCGAACTCGGGAGGCACTTCTATCCCATGTTCACGGCAATCCGCCTGGAAGGATGAGTCGCGAACGTCATCGACGCGACCATTCAACTCCGGCCAATCGGACAGGCTGATGTCGGCTATAAACCTGGCCGGGATATCAGGCCCCGCCATTTTCCCGGATTCATGCAGTTCGACAAACCAATCCACTGATGGGAAATCTTCTTTACTCTGTGAGCGGATGGTTTTCTGCATATCGCTCTCGAAAATGCCGGGGGCTATGGCGGCGATTCGGACCGGTGTCGAGTCGAGTTCTTTGGCGACGGCCCGGGTAACCATATCCATCGCTGCTTTGGAGCTGCAATACATGACCCAGCCGGCCCGCGGGCTGTGAGCCGCGCCGCTGCTGACATGGATGATCGTGCCACCATCGGATTGTTCAACCATCTTTCGAGCGGCCTCGCGGGTCACCAGGCAGAGACCGAGGTAGTTGGTGTTGACCGCGGTAGCAATCTCCTTGTCGGATGCGCGTATCAACGGTGAGATTGGTTCCAATACACCGGCGGCATTAAACAGTATGTCGATGTGTCCGTACTTGGAATCGGCGTGTTCAAATGCCGCCCGCACCTCTTCCGCGTCGGTGATATCAGTCGGCAGGACGAGTGCATCGCCCCCGGCGGCCTTGATATCTTTGGCTGCTTCCTTGAGCAGTTCGGCGCGTCGAGACAACAGGGCGACCTTCGCTCCCCGACGTCCCATTTCCAGGGCAAATGCTCTTCCGATTCCCGATGACGCTCCCGTTACAACAGCTACTTTATTCTTGGCTGCGGTCATGCATGATTCTCCTTTTCGATGCCTGTTTGCTTTATGCAACGGGGACAATCGATACTGGTTCCCTTTTGGGCTCTGCGCCGCAATTGAGATCACGAAAAAAGCCGGCCATCGGCCGGCTTTTTGTTTTTCCGATAATTTTCAGGCGAACGTGGTGGTGAACCCGTCTATTCCTTGTCTTCTTTCTTATGTTCGCCGGCTGACTTGTGTTCCTTGTCGTCGACGGCCGTTTTGACTTTCTTTGCCAGACTGGAGACTTTGTTGGCGATATCCGGAATGACATCGACCAGCGTTTCCCACTTGCCTTTGCCGGTGCTGAGGATTTTCACGCCTTTTTCGTCCAGGACGATAAACGCAGCCGGCTCTACTCTTGCGCCGCCGCCGCCCCCTCCGCCAAAGCCGCTGCCCTGATCGGAGGCTTCCCCCTGGCCCCCGCCCGCGCCAAAGCCGACCGAAACCTTGATGACAGGAATTACCGTCTTGTCCCCGACAGTGATCGCTTCACCCACGATAGTCTCGGACTGGACAATCTCGCGCAGTTCACTGACCACGCCCTTGAGAACATCCACGACATTATTCGACATCCTGTTCTCCTTTCTTTTTTCCTATTGAGAGCTTCATCATTTTTCTTATCGGCAATCTAAACCAGTACCGGATAGTGTGATAAATCAGGCAGTACAGCGGAAGGGCGATTGAGAACCGGAAGGCGCCGGTGAATGAGCGGCCTGTCCATACGGGCACATAGGTGAATCGCCCGGCCACGGCGGGGACGGCCCCGACAAAGGCCTGGTAGTATCCGAAGGCCAGACCGGTGGCGTCGGGCGAATCAAACCCGGCCTCGATGCGGCCATCGAACTGCTCGATGATGGAGGCTTTGAACATATCGACCGTATATCGCCAACTCGCTTTCAGGATATCCCGTATCAGTGTCTTGCCTTCTGCGAGAGTGCTTGACCGGCGAAGGGTACGTCGGCGAGCCTGTTTAGCCTTAGTGCCCAGATTTTTCGCCACTCGCGTGCCCTCGAACTTCTCCAGCGAAAAACTCTTCACCCTGAATCCAAACAGCTTGAGTACGCCCTGTCCCCGGGCAAAATCCAGTTCCGGACCGCTTCGCCCCAGCCCCATAAACAAGAGTCGATGATCCCTGTCCAGCCGGAGCCGCAGTCGCAGGCGCAGGAGGAGCACCGCGATAATAATCACCAATATGGCCGGAAGAACATAGATCATAGCCGCTTCTCTGTTAATAACATGATCATGGAGCCTAGACCCGGGTGTGCCAGAACACACTCACTATAACACGATATCGGCAAAAACGCAACGCGATCTACAATTGCGCTGACGGACACAACTTGTTGACCGGGCAGTCGGGGCAGTCCGGCTTGCGGGCTTTGCACAGGGCACGACCGTGATGGATGAGCAGATTGGAGAAGATGATCCAATCCTTTCGAGGAATGATTTTCATCAGGTCCTGCTCGATTTTCGTTGGATCTTTCTGCTTCGTGAGTCCGAGTCGCTGACTGACCCGGTTAACATGCGTGTCGACAACAATGCCCTCGGCCAACCCGAAGGCGGCGCCCAGGACTACCGATGCCGTTTTGCGGCCAACGCCGGTAAGTGTGACCAGATCATCCAGCTTCTCGGGTACCTTGCCACCGTAGTTCTGGACTAGTTCCTGCGCCGATTTTTTGATAGCTTTTGCCTTGTTTCGGTAAAATCCGGTCGTGTAGATGTCTTTTTCAAGTTCCGAAAGTTTGGCGTCGGCGAAGGCCCTGACCGAGGGATATTTCTTGAAGAGTCCGGGGGTAACCATGTTGACGCGCTCATCGGTCGATTGCGCCGAAAGGATTGTGGCTACCAGCAGCTGGTGAGGAGAATCATATGTGAGTGCAGTCGTCGCGCCCGGGTACTGTTTTTTCAGCCGAGTGATAATCTTCTTCGCCCGCGAAGCTTTCTTTTCGAGTGATTCAGCTGGCATCGTTCACCTCTCGCATCCAAGAACAATGACTCGATCGATATCATTCAGGTCTTTGATTATATTTAACGACGTATAGCGGTCATCTCGTTCCGTCAATTGGGCAATTGTCTGCGACTGGTTGTAGCCGATCTCGAACATAATTCGCCCGTCAGGCGCCAGATAGTCCGGGGCCTGCTTCAGGATGGCCCTGATAACATCGAGTCCGTCGGCGCCGCCCACCAGCGCCTGCTTTGGATCAGCCAAAACTTCGGGTTCCAGCGTCCGGTATTCGTCGTCTGAGATATATGGCGGGTTAGACAGTATCAGTTCAAACTTTTCGTCGTCGTGCAGTGCGGAAAACAGTTCGGAGGGGCGGAAATCGATTTTATCCAGGCCGCCCAGGGTGGCAGCGTTCTTCCGGGCGACATCGATTGCCGCCTCAGAGACGTCAAGGGCGACTATCGCACAGTCCGTCAGTTCATTCGCCATCGTCACCGAGATGACCCCGGATCCGACGCCGAGATCAAGGATGCGGGGATTTTTGTATTTGCGGTACGTGCAGAAGCCGAGGGCTGTTTCGCAGAGCACTTCGGTTTCGGGCGTGGGGACCATTACCGCGGGGGACACGAAGAACCTCCGGCCGTAGAACCAGGATTCCTGCAGGATATACTGGAGTGGATACCGGGTAAGCCGGCGACTGAAAATAGTCTCGAATTTCTGGAGGATATTGTCATCTATTCGCGACGAACCGTCGAGATACAAATGCAGACGATCCACATCGAGCAGGTGACAGAGCATCAGCTCTACTTCGGCCTTCCCCTGATCGATTCCGGCCTGTTCGAGAACAGCGGCCTTCTCAGAAATGAACTTCGCCAGCTGTTCCTCCATGGCCCGGTTATCCCTGCAGACCCCGCGAGTTTCGTGATCGGGCTCGCAGTAGACTGATAATGTAAATAAGCGCGAGGATCCCAATCACCGAATAGCAGAACGCGTAGGTGAAGCCGGCGGAAAACTGGATCGAGTGCGGAATGAGGAATATAAACAGCATAAAAAAGAAGGCGCTGAGCCCCAGCCAGCCGAGTGCCTTCGCCGAAAACAGGTCACGTCCAATTTTGCCGCGTGTCAATGTCCCGAGACCGCTCAAGGTCACGAAAAGGAAATAGAAGAAAAGCAATTGTGTCTTGTTGTCGGTAGCGTCGGTACCGAACGGTACGCCCTCCCAGATGGTGCCGAAGGCAAACCAGTTCATGGGCAGCCCAAAAGCATAGCCGCCGATAAGGGTGGCCACAACTCCCCCGAAGAGATAGAGAAACACTTTTCTCAGGTCATCCGTGTTGCCGCGGATAACGGAGACTGCCGTGATTGAGGCCAAACTCACGAAAAAGAAGGCTGAAAACATGAAGAAGATGTGCGGGATGAGTATATAGAGCGGCACATGACCGATCGACCGGTAGAGAAACGGCCTGCCGTTGCTGTTGAAGAACCGGGCAACAGCGTTGTCATCGTTATTGTCCACTTCGAAGTAATAGTACATCTTTGAGCCGCGCTGAGGCGTAAGGACATTCCATGAATATTCACCCGTTATGGGATTACTCAGGCGCAGAAGACTCTTGGTGTAGCTTTTGAGGGCGGACACGTTGCCTTCGTTCTTCCACCTATACCTTATGTACAGCTTGGTGTTGTACTCAAGGGGGCCGACAATCCGGACGTCCAGTTGTTCAGTGGTGTTCTCGAGTCCCTTGGGGACGGTCGTAATCTCAAACGAGTAACCATTTTCCTCTGCGGTTGCGTGTTGAGAGTGTCCGACTGAGTTCACCTGGGTGATATACAGCATCACCAGCGTGAGAATGACGGCAAAAATCACGTTGAGAACTTTCATCCCTGGGCAAGCTCCTTTGATTCGAATTTGAGTCGTTCTTCGCGATCGTGCTGAATCAGTGGTTCAATGAGATCATCGAGATGACCGGCCAGAATTTCATTCAATTCATAGAGAGTCAGGTTGATACGATGGTCAGTCACCCGACCCTGGGGAAAATTGTACGTTCGTATTTTGGCCGACCGGTCTCCGGTTGAAACCATCGAGCGTCGTTCCTGGTCGATTTTCGCCCGCTGTTCCTCCAGCATGCGGTCCAGCAAACGAGCACGGAGTACTTTCAGTGCTTTGGCCTTGTTTTTATGCTGGGATTTTTCGTCCTGGCAGGTGACCACCAGGCCGGTGGGCAGGTGGGTGATACGAACGGCGGAGTCGGTGGTGTTGACCGACTGCCCTCCGGGACCGGATGACCGGTAGACATCGACCTTGATTTCATTTTCATCGATATCGATCTCGACATCTTCGGCCTCCGGGAGGACCGCAACCGATACGGCCGACGTATGGACGCGGCCCTGTGATTCGGTGACGGGCACGCGTTGAACTCGGTGCACGCCCGCTTCGTATTTCATGACGCCGTAGGTCCCCTCGCCGTCGAGCGAAAAGATAATTTCCTTGAAGCCGCCCATACCGGATGCACTGGAACTGAGCACTTCGAGTTTCCAGCCTTTGAGATCCGCGTAACGCTGATACATCTTATAAATGTCGGCGGCAAACAGGGCGGCTTCGTCGCCGCCGGTGCCGGCCCGGATTTCCACGATGGCCGGTTTGTCATCGTTAGGATCGTGCGGAAGCAACTTGAATTTGAATTCCCGCTCGACATCTTCGATCTCCGTCTCGTACGACTCCAGTTCCTCGCGCGCCATCTCTTTCAGTTCTTCATCGTGACTGGTGCGGATAATCTCCCGCGCTTCATCGAGACCGTTTTTCACCTTGCGGTACTTACGGCCCGTGGCCAGCACTTCTTCGAGATGACGTCTCTCGCGGTTGAGCTCGATCAGTCTTTTTCGATCGGATAGGTTGGCCGGGTCGACAAGCGCGGCATCGACCTCCCGCAGACGCTTTTCCAGTTTTTCTACTATTTCCAGCATACGTGTTTCTTACCTGATTAAGGGACAAAAGTAACAGAAATTGAAAGCTACTTCAACAAGCTATTTTGGGCTTTGTGAGTAGCTAAGAGGCGGCCGACCTGCGGGAGATCAGTCGAGAGTCGGTGATGCCCAGCGAGGCTTCGAGGGCGGCGATGGCGACTTCGAGCTGGTCCATCGACGGCTCCTTGGTGGTGATCTTCTGAAGCCACAGTCCGGGTTTGATCAGGATTCTCGTGATGACGTTATCGCGAGTCTTTCCGGAGAGCTTGAGCAATTCATACGATGCGCCCGCCACGAACGGCAGGAGGGTGAAATGCACGGCAAACCGGTTGAGCAGCGCCGGCGGATGACCCGCGATCAAGGTATAGATGCTGTCGGATATGGCGTAGATCAAGATCGCAAGCAACGCGACAATGAGAATGAACGAGGTCCCGCACCGGGGATGGAATCGGGTATGGCAGGCGGCCCGTTCCGGTACGAGCTCGTCGCCCATTTCATAGGCATAAATCGATTTGTGCTCGGCGCCGTGATACTGAAAAATCCGCTTGAACTCGGAGAACAGCGAGATGGACCACACGTACCCGAGAAAGATGAGGAGGCGAATGGCGCCCGCCATCAAGTTGAACGGCACGGCGTTTTTCTCGATACCGAGCAGACTCGCGAGAAACAGCGGCAGAAAGAAAAACAGCCCCACGCCTATCAAGATAGCCGCAGCGGCTGTCAGCCCCAGATAGATCGAGTTTGAGCCGCCGGAACGCTTTGACTTCGGCTTGGAATCGGACTCGTCCGATTCCATATCCTCGACCGCTATCTCGGCGGAGAAATTGAGCGTGCGGATACCAATGATGAGCATCTCGACGAAGGATACCGCTCCCCTGACGATCGGGAGACCGAGTATCTTGTTTCTCAATGTCAGTGAATGAAAATCTTCGGTCTTGATAACGATTTCGCCGTTAGCTTTGCGGACCGCGGTCGCGACTTTGTCGCGCGAGCGCATCATGACGCCCTCGATTACTGCTTGTCCGCCGACATTTAGATCGGGCATTCTTGGTTTCCGTCGGGTCAGTTACTCAGTTGATGTGTTTTCTCAAGCAAATAGCGAACGAGTCATAAAACAATACGCATCGTTCGCTACTGTCATAGGTGAATATTTCGAATTACTTCTTGTCCTTCTGCGCCTTCGCATATTTGCGACGGAACCGCTCAACCCGTCCGGCCGTATCGACAAGTTTCTGACGACCGGTAAAGAACGGGTGGCAGGCAGAGCATATATCGATCGAAATCGACTTCTTGGTGGAACGAGTCGGATACTTGGCCCCACAGGCGCAGGTAATTACCGTCTCGTGGTATTCCGGGTGTATTCCTGGTTTCATGTCAATCACCTCTATCTTTCTTAACAACGTTTGTTCTAACCGATTGCGTGGCCGCAGGTTCCCTGATAGCCCGGTAAAAAACGGCCAACCCTGTCTAATATAGGGCAAATTATCCAAATGGCAAGGAGAAAGGCGTACCCGCCGAGCTGTCGTCCTCATCCGCTATTTGATTAACCAGCAATCAGTTAGGTCCACCTGGCGCCTTACCCCGTAGCTGACTCAGTGGCCCGTTACCACGCTCCAATAATAAATGCCGTAGGTCAGCCGGAGAATATCAGCATACGGCGAGATTATCTCGCGAAGCTGTTTCTCCGAGAAGTAGTTTTTCAATATGACGAACTCGGTACCGTCGTCGAGATATCGCTTCTTAAAATTGTTGCCGTATTCATCGGTGCCGACCGAGTTCTGCTGCGATCCCTCCGCGGGTGGATTGTTATCGATCATCCAGACCACTCCGCCCCGCTCGACAAGGTCAGAAAGCAGATTGAAGAACCGCTCATATTCCTGTCGCGGCTGATGCGAGAACCAGAAGCCTACAATTATAACATCGAATCTGCGATCGAAGCGGTAGCTGAACATGTCCCCCTCGACGAATGTTACCGGGGACCGATATTCCTTCTTGCGCGCCTCGGCGATCATTTCCGGCGCTTGATCGATGGCGGTGATATCCCGGGCGGTTTCCGAAGCGAATTTTGTCCAGTAACCGGTACCGCAGGCGAGATCCAGCACGCTCTTTCCCTCGACGAGTTCTATCAGCCACGTGACCTCGTCATCGATTTCTTTTCGCCGCTCCGGCACCTCGCGATAGTAGATCTGCTCGTATTCGCGGGCCCGGGCACGGTAGTATTTGCTGGTATCCGGATCGCTCATGTTATCGACAGCAAAACCGACAGTTTGTGCCCCAATTCCCTCGCGTCTCGCAGTGTGGCAGCATCTTCTCTGACCGTCCCCTTGCGATGATAATCATCGGACTTGTATATGACCAGCCCTTCATTGAGGACTTCGATCCATTTGAAAAAACCGGCAATTGATCTCCGTGCGCCCTCGAAATATCCTTTCTCACCGCCAACGAGCACCATGGCGCCCGGTCGCTTGTGCTGAATCAGCCGCAGGAAGTCATGATTCGGGTCGACGTTATCAAAGTCCGGGGGACGAAAACAGTTGCAGCGGTCCATAAAGGCCTTCAATTGGGCGGAGACACTGTCGAAATAAACGGGCGAGCCAACCAGCAGACAATCACACACAACCAACTCCGCGTAGACCTTCGTCAGATCATCGTCAAAAAAGCAGTATTCCGGCGTCGGGGCTTCACCGCACGCCTGACACGGGATATAGCGGAGGTCGTTGAGCTTGACAAACGTGGTTTTCACTTTCTCAGGCGTACCCAGCTTCTCGATAATTCCCGCTTCGACCTCGCGAAGCAGAATGTCAGTCGATGAATCATCGACCGGCGAGCCTGAGACTGTGAGTATCCTAATCAAGTTCGGTAGCCTCCAATTCCTCTAACAGCGCATACAGCTCCAGCAGTTCACTTTCGACGGCTTTCTTTCGGTCAGACGCCTCCTGGAGCTGTTCCCAGTCCTGCCGCGGGATAGTGTGTTGAATGCCCTCTTCGAGCTGTTCCAGCTCCCGCTCGTAATCCTCAATCCTGGAACGGGTGGACTGAATGGCCTTCTTGTGTCTCGAACGGCGGCGTGAGTGCTCCTTGAAATCCAGGTATGCCTGTTTCTGCGATTCGTCTTTTACTTTCTTCTCCGGCTCAGCCGGACGCGTTTTCTCTTCGAACCAGGCGTAATTGCCGTTGTACATATCCGCCCGACCATCGTGAATATGAACGATCCGATCAACAACCCGATTAAGAAAATACCGGTCGTGGCTGACAATGAGACAGCTGCCGTCGTACTCGAGCAGTGCTTCTTCGAGCGCTTCCCTGGCGTACACGTCAAGATGATTTGTCGGCTCGTCAAAAATGATAAAGTTGGCCGGGTGATACAGCAGGCGCGCCAGACAGAGTTTGGTCTTCTCTCCGCCGGATATCGCCGATACGCGTTTGATGACATCCTCGCCGGTGAATCCGAACCTGGCCAGGAAAGATCGAATTTTGCCCACTTCGCTTGAGGGGTCGAGCTCCCACAGATTGTCAAGCACGGTTCCGTCGAGATTCAAGTCGGACAGGTCCTGATCGAAATACGCGACATCGACGTTGTTGCCGAGCTTGATATTACCGCGAACAGGATCGAGCTCACCGATCAGTGACTTCAGTATGGTTGACTTTCCGGCACCGTTTCGCCCGATCATACCGACCTTGTCGCCGCGATACAGATCGAAATTGACATCGGCCACCACGGTAGTGTCTCCATACCCGAATGACACATGGTCGACAGAAAGCACGTGATTGAATGATCGCCCCGACGATTCAACGCTGATAGTCGGTCCCCGACTTTCAGTTTTCGGCGGAGGCAGGCGTTTTATGCGATTCAGGTATTTCAACTTGGACTGCGCCTGTTTCGTCTTCTGCCCGGCCATGTTGCGACGGATGAAATCCTCGAT
>CAYNEO010000063.1:0-20726 GCA_964396245.1 uncultured Ignavibacteriales bacterium | reverse complement strand
TGGTCCTCCGGCGGGATAGGGACATCATAGCCGGCGGCGTCCAGTGACTGGAAGCGGCCCGGGTCATCGCCCGGGACGAGCGACCACGCGCCGGTGCGCAGACCGGTCATACCGATGCCATCGGGAGTCTCGAGATATTTGGTTCCCATGACGCCCGTCTTGACAGTCGGTCCCCAGCCGGGATCGACTCCCTTGGAGTCGTATGTCCAGGCCAGATTCTCGGTGGTGTCGTAAGCCACGAGGTCTTCGAGCCGGCCATTCTCACCGGTGCCGTCAGGTCCGCCAACGTCGATGTCAACGTACAGACCGAATGCAAAGTCGGTATAGTCGATAGCCGATGTATTCGTGATCTCCAGGATCACATAGATAAAGTCTTCATTGTAACAGTAATTCCACTGCAGCATGGTGTGGGTGACTTCGAGTCCGAGAAGCGACGTTCCGCCGGCGGCGTCGTTGAACCGGAAGTGGGATTCCTGAAGCGAAACCGGTCCGCCGGGCACCATGGTGTCGAGGATAGGATTATAATTCTCGCTGTACACGTATGATGCCGACACCGGGTCCCAGACACGCCATCCGTAGGCGGGATTACCAAGACCGAGACCGACTGTGTCTGTGGGATCGTAGTTGTAGTACCGCGTGGTGTCGGTCGACAGCAGAATCTTGTTCTCGCTCACACCGGAAACCAGCGAGGGCATGCCCTGAAATTCATCCCAGGTGTTGGCCACGAGCGTGTCTGTCACTCCGTCGTGCTGATACGTCGCGCCCATCCAGTACTGGACCTCGCCGATATAGTCGTGGCCGGAATTGCGGGGCCATTCTCCCGACGGAAGGTCCGGCCAGTAACCGCCAATATAACCGTGGTTGTCGACGGTCGTGATGATATTGCCCTGGTTGTGCGTGATCTGGTCGATGGTCGTGGGTGACGGCGCCAGGCTCGACCGGCTGCGTTCCTTGGCGTGGTCTTTCTGCGCGGACGGCGCCATAGCATTCGCGGTGCCCCCGGATACTATCAGCACTGCCGCGAAAAGCAGGCCAAGTATGTGTAAAGTCGTTTTCATCTCCATCACTCCGGTTTAGAAGTTGAATTCTAACCCGGTCCTGATTGTCCGGGGGGCCGAGTAGTTCTGCGGATCGTGATCATACAGGTAGTCGAGATAGTTGAGCTCCTGCTGATCGAGGGCAAGTCCGGCGCCGACGATGTAGTTGTCTTCGTCCGGCAGTCCCGTCCGCGCATAGACGTTAATGATGTTGCGGCGATCGAACAGGTTGTCCACTTCGAGGAAGAAAGCCATGAAGTATTTCCGGGCTCCAAAGTGGAAATCCTTATTGAATCGAAGATCGACGCTGTAATTGGCCGGCAGGCGGCCCTCGTTGCGTTCACCGAGCCGGTTGCCCTGCGCATCGGTCTTGGTGTACGGCATGCCTGAGCCATAGTACCCGACGAGGGTCAGGCCCCAGGCTCCCGGAATCGGGACGCCAAAGACTTTGGCCGACCAATCGCGCGGTACCCGGTAGTCGAGCACCGCCGTCAAAGTGTGCCGCTGATCGAAATCAAGCGGATATTCCGTGACCGGCTGCAATTCATTCGCGTCATTAATATAGGTGTAGTATGGCTCAAGGGCATTCGAGCCATTACCGGTGGCGATCATGTATGAATACGAGATGGTCGCACTGAAATAGCCGTCGAGTCTCAGTTTCTCGAAAGCGATGTCATAGCCCTTCACCGAGCCATAGTCACCGTTGTCGAAATACGTAACCGGGTTGTTCGCGCCGATACGCGTCGACGAGCGGGTGGTGACGAGTTCGGTGATATCTTTATAGTAGGCGGTCAGGTCGATACGGAGATCATCCCCAATCAGATGGTCGAGGCCGAGTTCGAAGGAAGTGGTCTGTTCCGGATCGAGGTCGGGATTGCCGACAATCGGCAGTCCGGAGGACAGGTCGCCTTCGAGATTGAAATACATATACTGATAAATCGGGACCTGGTAGTAGATGCCGTAGTTGAAGTGCATAACCGAGTTTTCGGTAATCGGGAACGAGATACCGAGCCGCGGCGCAACACGCGTCTTCGAATCGGCCTCTTTGTAGACCGGCGGATCGACCTCCGGTGTTACCGACGGGTTCGTGTTATAGGAAATATCATTGTTACGATAATCCAGGCGCAGACCCATGTTGACCACGAAGTCCTTGTATTCCAGTTTGTCCTGCGCGTAGACCGCGGCGTAAAGGGGGTTACTGGAATAGAGTTCCACGTACGGATTCGTGTTGTAGAACTGGCGAAAATCACGGAACACGTCGTAGCGCCGAATTTCCGCGCCCGCCTTGACCTCGTTCGACTTTGCAATCTGGCTGATCATGGTTGTGCTGAACGAATTGTACTTTGCCTCGCGCAGTGAATATGTGGGCTCGTAATCATCGCCCGAGGTAAAGCCGGTCAGCCAGAGAGGATCCGAGTAATCCGCCTCGTTATTGTAGTTGACTTCGGAGATGCTTCCGTCCAGATATTGCGGCCATTCACTCCAGTGCAAATCCATGAGGTGAGTCGGGGCAACCAGGGTGCTGGTCTTGAAACGGTTGAGACTGGCCGACAGAATGGTCCTCTCACTCAAAGCGTAGTTGCCGGAGATACCGATCAGGTAGGCGTCGGTTTCGAATGACGGGAGCCCGTCCAGATTGAGATCATAGGAGCGGCCGTTGACGTCGCGGTGATCATACCGGTCGCCGTCGGCCTTATAGTAGGTTGCGTTCGCCTTGAGCTTGAGTTTTGAAGTCGGCTGCATCGACAGTTTCGCAATACCGGTGTAGGAAATCTGGCCGCTATGCGGCAGGGAGCCGTTGTTTCTCAGGTATTCCCCGGCGGCGAAGAATGTAAACCGCCTGGAATCGAGTCCGGGAATCGGGCCCGAGATATTGAACGAGGTTGATCGATTGTCAACGAATTGGAGAGTCTTCCAGTCACCGGTAGCGACGTCGTAGGGCTTCGTGAGCCCCTCATAGTACCGAATCTTGCCCTGGTACTTCGAGCCGCCCTCGCGGGTGACGGCGTTGACGACGCCGGAGAGCGCCTCACCGTACTGGGCGGCGAAACCGCCCGAAATCAGTGATAATTCTTCAAGGGCCGACGGCATGATCCTGATGCCGCTGTTGGCGACAAACGGGTCCTGTACGGAGAATCCGTCAAGGTAGTAGGTGACCTGTCCGGATCGCCCGCCGCGGACGTGCATTTCATTGGCCTTGCCGATGACGACGCCGGGGTAATTTGTCAGTACGGATTGTATCGACACGGTGTTCGGCAGGGTGCCGAGCCGCTCAGCCGTGTAAATGCTCCGGGAGGCGGTCAGGTCGCGCTGAATGACCGGGTTGGAGGCCGTGACCACGACCTGTCGGTCAAGATTGACGGCAACCTGGCGGATGGCGAAATCCACCGGTGTGGTCAGGTCTACCAGTACACGGACCCCTTTTTTGATGAGGACCTCGAAGCCGACGTGCGTGACGGACAGGTCATATTCACCGACGGGTACATCTATAAGGAAGTACTCTCCGTCTTCGTCGGTCGTGGTCGCCACGTTTAAGCCCACTACTCGAACCGTGGCGCCGACCAGCGGCGCGTCGGTCGCTGCGTCTTCCACGACTCCCGATATCTTTCCACTTACCCCTGCATATACGGATGGTGTCGAACACAATAAGAGGAAGACGACTGGAGCAGCTAACGCCTGTAACAGTCGCTTACCCAAGGTATACCCTCCAACGAATGGTATTTTTCCGTTTCAACGTGTAAAGGCTATTCACAAGATCTTCTTGTTCGATAGTTTCCGGCTACTGTACATATCGGTCCCCGCCACGATTTCTTGACTGATCGCGAACCAAATATCGACTGCGAGTTCGCATTTTTTTGGCGCCGCTTCGTCAAGTTTTGAGGGGTTTGCCCGATATCTGGAATAAATATGATCGAGGTCCAGAACGCCGTACATGCCGTGCCGGTAATTGCCTGCGCTGCTTGGGTATAATCGAGGGCGGAGAGAACGACTCCACATGGCAATCCTCCGTAAAGCACTCACCGGGTTTCTTGCGTGTTTCACGCTTGTGGTCGGTACTGCATCCGGCAGTCGCGGTCAGGAGATTGTCGTTGTCGCGAGCGACAGTCTCACCTACACCACGCGCACAATCAGCGGAGCCAAGCGGGCAATCAGCCGGTCAAACGATGATGCGACGTTTCACCAGTTTTATCTCAGCCAGATAAGTTCCGAAACCGCAAAGCAAGCCGATTCAATCAGGGCCTTATCCCCCACGATCATCCTGACCGTCGGCAGTGCGGCCACGCGGTTCGCGCAAAAGAACTTCACCAACACCCCGATCGTGTTCTCGGCCGTGATGTACCCGGCCATATCGGGGTTTGTCGAATCGTTGGCGCATCCGGGACGCAATATCACCGGAGCGTCACTGGATATCCCGGCCGACATCCAGTTCAAATATTTTAAGAAGATAATCCCGGAGCTGTCGAAGATAGGTGTGCTGTATACCGCCAATACCGCCTCCCTTATCCCCTCTTCGATGGTTGTCGCCGAGAACCTGGGAATGCAACTGGTCCCGATCAAGATTGATGACGTCAAGGAGCTGCCCCAGGCCCTGGATTCTCTCGGCAAAACCGTGCAGGGAATCTGGTCGGTGGCCGATCCCAACCTGTTCAGTCCTCAGTCAACCAAGTTTATTCTGCTGAATTGCCTCCGCAAAGGCATTCCGTTCATGGGATTTTCGCGGTATGTGGTTGAGTCGGGCGCGTTGTTCGCTCTCGATTTCGATTACAAAGCGATCGGACGACAGGCGGGAGTCATCGCCAACAAAATCATGGAAGGTCACGAGCCCGGTGGAATATCCGTTACCAATCCGGATATCATCTGGTTTCATTACAACGAGAAAACGGCCGAGCATCTGAACCTGATTCTTCCCGATGAGCTGGTGGCCGTCGCCAAGGAGGTGTACCGATGAACCTCCTGGCAAGACTCCGCAACATGAACCTCCGGATGAAGTTCGTCCTGCCGATTGCAGCGATGCTCGTCTTGAACATGCTGGTCATCGGCGGCTACCTGATCCGGCGGCAGTCCGACAGCTTCCTTCGTGAACTCGAGAGCAGCGGCCAGACGATGTCGAAAATTCTGGCGATCAACGCCGAAAGCGGTGTGCTCTTCGAATCAAAGTACGAACTGGAAGACATCCTGAAAGCGGTAGCTCGGTTCGAGGGCGTAAAGTTTGCGACCATATACAATCTCGACGGTGTGGCGCTGGCGCAAATCGGGGAGCGAGAGGACAACAGCAGTTTTATCCCGCGCGATTCGGTTCTCAAGCTGGCCGCCACCAATGAACATGTCCAGTACCGAGCCACGTGTTTCGGCGCCGAAGTGATGGTCATTGCGGCCCCGATTATCACGCAAAAGAAGATATTGAATCGCGAACACCTGGGCATGACCGGCGGCTTCGACAATTCCATGAATTACACCTACGTGTCGGAAGTAATCGGCTGCATTGAGCTCGGTTTCTCCCTGGAGACGGTCAACAAGTCCATTGTCGAGGCAACGACGGCGACAGTCGTGGTCACGCTGCTCGTGGTTATCTCGACCATTGTGATGCTGACACTCATCATCAGCGCCGTTACCAAGCCGGTGACCGAACTGGTCGAAGTCACCAACCAGATCAGTCAGGGTGATTTCAGCCGCAAAGTGGAGATCGATCAGCAGGATGAAATCGGTCAGCTCGCCAGAACGTTCAACCGGATGATCGAGTCGCTGAAGCAGTCCCGGGATGAGATCGAAGAGTACAACCGTAACCTCGAAGAAAAGATTATCGAGCGGACGCAACAGCTCGAAGAGGCGCAGGCGCAGTTGATCCAGTCAGAAAAATTGAGTGCTATCGGACAGCTCGCGGCAGGTGTCGCCCATGAGTTGAACAACCCGCTTGGCGGCATCCTCGGGTACGCCCAGTTTACCCTCGAGAAACTCCGCAAGACGGTGCCGGGCAAGACGAACCCCAAGGAAATCGACAGCTACTTGCGGTATGTGAGCGATATCGAGACACAGGCCCGCCGGTGCAAGACGATCGTACAGAACCTGCTTCGCTTCTCGCGGTCATCGCAAAATGTCGATTTTGAACCGGTCGATATCAATGCGATTATCGAAGAGACCATCACGTTCGTCGAGCACCAGCTCCGGCTGAATCAGATTGAGCTCGAGGTGTGGCTGGAACAGAACCTTCCGCCGGTCGAGGGGAACGTCGGGCAATTGCAGCAGGTCTTCACGAACATGATTATCAACGCCATGCATGCCTCACAGCCGAATTCGACCATTACGGTGGCGACGCGACTCAGTCCGGCGCTCGGCGAATTCGGGGGGGCAGTGGAGTTGCAGTTCATCGACGAGGGCTGCGGCATCAAGGAAGAGAATCTCAAAAAGATTTTCGAGCCGTTCTTTACGACCAAAGAGGTCGGCAAGGGAACGGGACTTGGTCTGTCGGTGAGTTATGGTATCGTGAAAGCGCATCAGGGTGAGATTTCCGTGCAGTCCGAGCCGGGCAAGGGAACCACGTTCACCATTATTTTGCCGGTACAGAAAACAGCCGGCAAATCCGATACTGTAAAGAAGGTACAGTGAAGAACCACATTATGATCGATACCGATATGGCTGGGACCAAAGCACAGTCAATTCTCATAGTCGACGACGAAGAGATCATCCGCGATCTGCTGGCTGAAGTCCTTGAAGATTATGCGGTTAGCCTGGCCGCTGACGGCCGCGAGGCAATCGATATCCTCAAGGAACGGAAGTTCGACCTGGTAATCACCGACTTGCGGATGCCCAATGTTCCGGGCGAGGAAGTTGTCAAGTACGCCCGCGAGACGTACCCGAATATCGGTGTTATCGTGATTTCAGCATACTCGAGCCTCCATACGGTCAGCCAATCAATCACCAACGGAGCCTGCGCGTTCCTTTCAAAGCCGTTCAGCATCAAGGAACTCATGCAGACTGTCGAAACTGCCCTGGACGAGGCTTAGCGGACGTATGGCAAAGATTCTCATTATCGATGACTCGGTAGTCATAAAGAACCTCCTCACGGAGTTTCTGACTGAGGAAGGTCATGACGTCGAAGCGACCTGTGACAGCCTCGACGGCATCGAAATGGCGCTTCGCGGTGACTATGCCGTCTGTATCTGTGACATTCATTTGCCGACAAAAAGTGGGTATGACATTTATTGCGAGGTCTCCTCGCAGAAGCCGGATTTGCAGTTCCTGCTGACCGACTCGCTGCCGGATCACCTGTCGGAAAAGGCCCAGGCCGCCGGCGCGTACTGGTATCTCAGGAAGCCGTTCGATCTGGAGCAGTTGCGACAGGTTCTGAGCAGCGTGCTGAAGCCGGCTCCGACCAGATCAAAATGAGCCATGCGACTGAACAACCGACCCGTATTTTAGTGGTCGATGACGAGGAGATAGTCTTCTCCCTCATCCGCGATGCGCTCGAGGATGAAGGGCTCATGGTGGAGACTGCCTCGAACGGCCCCGACGCCCTCACGATAATCAAAAACACTGAACTGGATCTGATCATCACCGATATCCGCATGCCGGGCATGTCCGGAATCGAAATGATCGCACAGGCGCGCGAGCTGCGCCCCGATATCGGCGTCATTTTCATGACCGGTTATGCCGACCTGACTTCCGCCAAGGACGCCATCAAGCAGGGCGCCTACGACTACATCATGAAACCGTTCGAATTGTCGGAAATGCGCCAGGCGGTCCATAATGCCATCAAGATCAAGCGTGAGACCGAAGAACAAAGTTCCGACCGTCAGCTCAGTCACCTTTCGGATCTCAACCAGATGCTCTTCGCCGCCGGCGACCGCAAGTCGCTGATTATTTCTTCGCTCAAGTTCGCCATGATGCACCAGCACGCTTCCGACGGCGCCGCTATCTACTTTGATCGGGATGCCGGTGAATTCATCATGATCACGGTAAGAGGAGATCGAATTACCGAGCAGCAAATGCCGCGCGAACCGCTCTCAAAGGCGGTGGAGAACGTCGATCCGGACGAATTCAGACAACCGTTTGTGATCACTTCACCGGAGGAGCATCCGATTTACCGCAAGCACCCGCATGGCTCGCTCGGTAAATACCTCTTCCCCGATTGGTGGACGATGGAACACCACATGATTATCGTACCGGTTTGGCGATCCGAAATACGATTTGGCTGGTTGATGATTAAATTCGAGGAAGATACGGTCCGTCTCAAAGAAGCGGACATGAAATTTCTCTCCATCGCCGCCAGCCAGCTGGCAATTACGCTCGAAAATCTCTCGCTGCTCGAGGAAACGCAAAAGGCCTATTCCCGTCTGAAAGAACTCCAGGATGAAACAATCGAACTTGAAAAAATGGCGACCCGGGGCCAGATATCGGCCGAAATCGGTCACGAGCTGAACAACTTTATCGGTGTTGTGGCCGGCAACCTCTCGCTGCTCGACGTGCACATGAAAAAGGGTGCGTACGACCAGACGGAAAAATACGTGGCGGCGATGCTCGATACGATTACCAAGATCAGAGCTTTCACCAGTAACCTGATGGATCTCTCGCCGATATCATCGACCAGGGAAATGCTCGCCATTGACAAGGTGATCGAGGAAGTGATCGAATATCTCAAGCCGCAGCGGAGATATCGCGACGTAAGCATAAGCGTCGAGTCAATGGCTGATGAGGTTCATTTCGAGGCCGATGCCACCCAGATTCAGCAGCTTCTCTATAATCTTTTCAATAACGCCGCCGACGCGACGGTCGGGTGCAAGCGGCGCGATATCCGGGTTCGGGTTGATCGGTCTTTCGAAAAAGGGACGTTCACCCTCACCATCCGCGACAGTGGAAACGGCATCGACCCGGAGCTCCTCGAGAAAGCGTTTCGCGAACGGTTCAGCACCAAGGAAACCGGGCACGGTTTCGGATTGGTGGTCTGCAACCGGATTATTGAAAATCACGACGGCAGGCTGCAGATCGATTCGGCGCCCGGCAAGGGAACGGCCATATCAGTGGAATTTCCGATGGCCGAGATCACCGAACCCGCCACTGTCTGAGCTGCACTTACCCCCCGACTTTCGCGACTCAATTCACAGACGCGCTGAGATTGCTCAGAACTTGCGACTCCCTCGCTGAGTCAGGGGCATGCCTCTGGCACAGAGCGGGCAATCATCCGGTTCCCAGCTGTCGGCGCTCACCGTCGCAAGCGGGATGAACGGGTAATCGAACGCGGTTTTTCCGCCGGAGCGATCGATAAACTCTGAGATGGCCACGATCTCAGCCCCGTAGGAATTGACCAGGTCGATGACTTCGATGATCGAGCGACCGGTCGTGAGCACGTCGTCGACTATCGCTACTTTCTGTCCCTTATCGAGTGAAAAACCGCGCTTGAATATGCGACCCTCCTCCCCCGGTTCGGCGTAAATCGATTCTATCTCGAGATACCGGGCAACATCGTAAGCGATAATAATACCGCCGGTAGTCGGACCGACAATTGTCTGCGGTTTGTATTCGCGCAAGCGGTCAGCCATCTCTTTGCAGATTTGCGTGCAGATCGCGGGATTTTTCAAGAGTGTGAATTTCTCATAATAGACATCCGAGTGACGACCGGAGGTCAGCTTGAAATGGCCGGTAAGAAGGGCTCCGGATTCTTCAAAGAGCCCAATGATCTCGTCCTGATTCATTTTTCCTCCACAATGATGACAACGGCGGCGGTGATTGTTTTCTCGTGGCTTATCGATACCAGGCAGGAATGTCCCGCTAGTTTTTGTCTAATGTCGTCGGGGAGATGCAGATGCGGCTGACCATCGGAATCCGGAAGGACCTGAATCGACACGAATTGCGGACGCACCGAGAGGAAGCGTCCGAACGCTTTGATCGCCGCTTCCTTGGCGGCGAATCGTCCCGCCAGAAGCTCAACGCGGTCAACACGTTTGTCAAAAAGCTCGCGCTCTTCCGGCCCGAGAAGACGATTGACAAAGCGCTCGCCGAAACGCTCGAGTATACGACTAATCCGTTCGGTGGCAACAATATCTAGACCGACGGCATACATGTTCATCTCGCTCCCGCGATATTGGTTGCCGGAAGGTAGTATATTGATCGAAGTTTGGCAATTATCCAAAAAAACATATTGCATTTGAAGTGGTCAGTCGTAATACTACTAGTGACCGGAGAGAGATTTTTTGAAAATCTCTAACAATTTACAAATGAAGGTCGCTTCTTCATTGCTGCGTTAACGCCGTGACCCATTCTTCGGAATGGCAGCGAGACAAAATGCGAGAAGTAGCTGTAAAAACCCTTTACCGTACAGATTTGAGGAGTTCTTTCAAATCTTTACACTCTCTCCGGTCATGAAAGACCCGCCCAAAAGGCGGGTCTTTTATATTTATTATTCGGGCAGTGTTGATCGGTGTGATCAAGGCGCAAACGGCTATACTTCTACGTGTACTTATCGATGACTGACTTGATAGCCTGTTCGTAGTCCAGGGAATAATCCACGCGGCCAATAACGATGAAATAGCATTCCAGCCCGACCGAGGCAAAATAGAGCCGGTCACGCTCGACTTCGTAGACGCCGGAGCGCCGTGTATATCCGACGCCCGGGAGACGTTCGAAGAGATTCATCAAATCGCCGACACTTTTGAATATCGCGGCGTACGCCTGCTTGAATTGTGATTCATTAGCATTGTCACCGAACTTTCCCTCGTTAGTCAGTCGGTAGATGCGTTTCACCCCGGGGAGATCAAGCAGGCGATCATATACGGAATACGATGGAAGTTCTTCGGCCGCTTCGATCTGTTCTACTGTCCTGGGCGGGGCCGTCAGGCCGGGTGAACCGGACTTGATGATCGACAGCACCTCGGCATGCTGCCGACTGATCGTGTTTTCTGCGCGAGTCTGCTCTTCGGGGGAACCAATCGGATGCTCGAGACTGCGCTCCACCTTGTGAACCACCTGGCCGTTGCGCGAGATAGTAGTCGTAATACGCGGGTTGGGACGATGCGCATATTCGGTCTGCACCTGTAGCGGCACCTTGTCCTTTTTAACCAGCGATGTGCGGCCGGCCGGTATGTAGTTGTTTCCACTCATCTACCTTGCCCGCTATACGGGCGGGTTTCTCCCTGTTCTGTTTTATATCGGCATGATTAACAGGACGAATAACCGCAAAACGAGCAAAGGTAGCAGCCGGAATCAAGGCTCATGGCGCTGCCGCAGTCCGGACAGATTTCGGCGGGCTGACCGCCGAAATTCGAACGGTCTTCTTCGGATCCGAAGTGCCTGTTCAGAACCTGCGCAATGGCGTCGGGAATCGAGGTGACTCGCGCGCCATCGGAGAATACCTGACTGGAGCCGCCGATACCGCGCAGCTGGCGGATAATTTGTTGTACCGGGACATGCGAGCGGAGAGCGAGCGAAATAAGACGGCAGATTGCCTCCGTGTCCGCCATCGTGGTATAACCTGACTTGCCTATATGGGCGAATACTTCGAAAGGTTTTCCATCGCGCAAATTCACCGTCACGTAGAGATTCCCGTATCCGGTTTTTATTTTCTCGGTGACACCGGAGAGCGCTGACGGACGTTCTTCGACCTTGACCGCCGCGAGATCCTGCGCTGCCCGCCCTTTTCCCTTTTCGGCGACAGTCGAAAGGACCTGATTCGGACGCGAGTTGTCGCGATATATCGTGACACCTTTGCATCGGAGCCTGAAGGCCAGCTCGAACGAATCGCGTACGTCATCGCGAGTCGCCGATTCCGGCAGATTGATTGTCTTGGACACCGAGGAATCACAATGAGCCTGGAATGCCGCCTGCATCCGGATATGATCTTCCGGCTTTACATCGGCCGCTGTCAGAAACAGCGCTTTTATGTGATCCGGGATTTCTTCGATATCTCGCAGCGACCGTCGTCCGGCGACCTTCTCCATCAGCTCGTCCGAGTAGATGTCGCTTTCGCGGGCGGCCTGTTCAAACAACGGGTTGGCATCAAGAAAACGGTTGCCATCGAGTACGTTGCGCTCGAACACCATCGAGTAATAGGGTTCGATTCCCGACGAACAGCCGGCGATTATCGAGATAGTGCCGGTCGGCGCGATAGTGGTCACGGTGGCGTTGCGCATGGCCACGCCCTCACCGGCATAGACCGAACCGTCCCAGTTGGGAAATTTGCCGCGACTCTTCGCCAGCTCCGATGAATGGTTGCGCGCCCTCGTCTCGATAAACGACATCAGTTCATCTGCCAGTTCGAGCGCTTGATTGCTGTTGTACGGAAGCCTGAGTTTCACCAGCATATCCGCCCAACCCATGACCCCCAGGCCGACACGACGGTTCTTCTTCGTCTGTTGCTCTATTTCGGGAATGGGATACTTGTTCTGATCGATAACATTATCCAGAAAATGAATGCCGTCACGGATCACCTCCGCCAGACGCGGCCAATCGACACCGTCCGACGGCGAACTGACGGCATAATCATCGGGAAGCGGATCTTTGACAAACCTCCCCAGATTAATCGAACCGAGATTGCACGAATCGTACGGCGGCAGCGGCTGTTCTCCGCAGGGATTGGTGGCTTCGATTGTCTCCGACGGTGAAGTCGGATTCTTGCGGTTCATCTCATCGATAAAGATCACGCCCGGCTCGCCGGTGGCCCAGGCATGGTCCACAATTCGGTTAAATACGTCGCGGGCGTCGAGGCGTACTTCTTTACCGTCGACAACGTGAGGGCGACCGGTAAGCGGATTAATCAATGGGTATGACTCATTTTTCTCCACCGCCTCCATGAATGGATCGGTCACCGCCACCGAGATATTGAAATTGGTGATACGGGTGACATCTTCCTTGCTGGCGATAAACTCGAGGATATCGGGATGGTCCACCCTGAGTATGCCCATATTGGCGCCTCGCCTCGTGCCCCCCTGCTTGATTTCCTCGGTGGCGGCGTTGAACACTTTCATGAATGAAACCGGCCCCGAGGCAACCCCCGATGTAGACGCGACGACCGAATTCCGCGGACGGAGACGCGAAAAGGAAAAACCGGTTCCGCCGCCGGACTTGTGAATCAGGGCGGCATTTTTGATAGACTCGAAAATCTCTTCCATCGAGTCGCCGACCGGCAGCACAAAACAGGCCGACAGCTGGCCGAGATCCTTGCCGGCGTTCATCAGGGTCGGTGAATTCGGCAGAAAATCGAGATTGGCCATCATATGGTAGAATCTGACCGATGTCGCCTCGACCTCCTGGTCGTCGGCGCCGTAATTACGGTCGGCTTCGGCAATAGCTCTCGAGACGCGGATAAACATCTCTTTCGGCGTTTCGATTACCCGCCCCTCATGATCCTTCATGAGGTAACGCCGCTCAAGTACCGTCACCGAGTTTCTCGAGAGATTCAGATTTTTATCCTGTGCCATTATCTCTTTTCCTTGATTAGTCTTGTCGGAATATTGCCTACTCTGTATTATAACGAAAATCGGACCGCCAAAGATCACATTTTTGGAACCGCAAGGGTGAAGCGGCCATAGCTCTAGGAGGCGGTGATTACGCTATACCGAATAGAAGGAGCATTCACGTGAAATCTCATCGACTGCTGTACCGGGTGGCGCTGCTTATGATCATAGTCGGCATTCTGGCGTGGGTGCGGACCGATTCCGCGGTCCCGTTCGTTATCACCGGCAGTATTGGCATTTTCACCGGGATTCTGGCGTATCTCAATCGAAATGGATCGCGTCCCGTTTATGTTATCACACTGGTCTGGATGGCGGCCATGGTGATCGTGCTGGGATTTCAGACCTTCTACACTATCGGTGCTCATTCCAATCCTCAGCCGGGTTCGCGCCTGATATTCGGCATCATGGCGGCGGCCTATCTCATTGCCCTGATTGTTCTTGTCGTGAAGCCGCCACGGTCGGCAGACTCCGTATCAGACGAATCGCGATCCTGAACGTCCCTGATATTAGTGATAGGTCAAGGACTTCCGCCCGGTATTTTTCATTGTAAGCATCTATCGAGAAGTCTATATTGGCATTGCACGGGATGCCGAAATGATTCGGCTGTACGAGGGAGGCCCTTATGGCCAAATTATCATCAGTAGTTCTCATCGTGTTTATCGCACTCGTCGCGATCCTAAGCTGCTCCAATGACAAGGGGACCAATCCGGGTCCAATGTCGGCAACCGCAGTTGTCTCCGGAAAAGTGCTGGCCGGCGGTTGCATTCCATATCCGCCGCCCGACTCGCCATGGGCGCGTCCGTATACCGAGGTGACCGGCTATCCGGCAACGCTGGATTTCTATGGACCGGACGGCACACAGTATGCCACAGCCACAGATAGCCAATCGGCGTACTCGGTAAAACTGGACACCGGAATGTACACGGTTGTCGTGGAGTACTGGCACGGCTGGCCGGTCCGGTACCATAATATGCACATCGGCGCGGATACAACTTTCGACCCGGTACTGCTGATCGCGTATATGTGGCCTGATACGGTGATATGCTCCTTCACATATGACAGCACCACAGAAAGGTTAACTGAACAGGAAGAGCTCGATTACCTGGAATCGCTCAACATCCGGTCAGCCTGGTCCGGGTCGCCGCCTATGAATCTCGAGGCCGCCAATCGAATAGTATACGAATTCGATCACGGCTTCGCGCGGGTCAACTACAATGTCCCGCCTCGGGAAAGCTGGCGAGTATGGGAAGTTGTGGATGTATGTCGTTCCACTCTCCTTCAGTTTCCGAACCAATTTCCGGATTACTTCGAGGTCAATGCCAGCCTGGTTTACTGCATTGACTACGACAAGCCGGCGGCCGGACCGGTAGATATCGACTGCGGCGGGGCGAGTAGCCCGTAGTGGCCGGAAACAGTTCACCAGCGCCAAGACACGGACCCTGTGCTATTTGACCAGAGCACACCACGGGGGAACTTAATTGTTATGAGGAATTTCGACATGACAAAACGCGGTTATCTCTGGTTGTCAATTCTCGGATGTGCGTTGGTTTTCGGCGGCTGTTCCAATGATAAAGGCACGGGCCCCGTGCCCTCACCGAAAAAGGTCACGGTATCGGGCACTGTTACGGGACAAATATGTCCGAACATGCTTCCGCCGATAGATCCATCGAGCATTTTCCCCTATTCCAAACGCACGGGCTATCCGGCGACACTGACTTTTTTCGGCCAATCCGGTGCTCAGTATTCAGTCGTGACCGATCTGCGATCTGATTACACTCTCGTTGTGGATACCGGAACGTATACGATCGTCCTCGAGACGTGGCATGCCTGGCCATACCGATATCGTGACATTCGTATAGCAGAAGACTGGACTTTTGATCCATCCGTAATACTCGCCTACGAGTGGGCCGATACCGTCATCTTCAGTTTTCTCTACGAGGCCCCGGACACGTTGACAGAGCAGGAAGAGCGCGATTACCTGCAGATGTTGAGCGAACAGGTCGGCGGTGCAGTGGATGTTGGAAACGCCGCCCGACACACTCATGATTATTTTCCGCCGTTACGATATGTGGACTATTATGCTGCTCCCCGAACCGGGTGGTATGTGTGGGAGATCATCGACGCCTCGCGGTCGGTGCTTCAGCTGTATCCCGACCGCTACCCGGATAACCTGTCGGTGCGCGCGAAATATTATGACTGTGTTTTCACCGACAGACTTCCCGATGGTCCGGTGGATATCGACTACGGTCGGTAAGACCAGCCGGAGCATTACTCGGCAGGGAGCAGATCGGCGTTGCTCTGGTAAATCATATCCAGATAGCCGACTCCCTTTGGTCCGAAATACGCCTCGGTTTCGTGGTAGACGTTGTCGTTGAGGGCTTCATCCAGCGTGATGAACGAATAGCCCATATCCTCGAGCGCGGTCAGCAAGTCATCGAGGTATACCGCGTTGAGGCGATTCGCCCGCAGCAGCAGGATTTGCTTTACCGGTCGTCCTACCAGCTCTTTCGCCAGCGCCTCTTCCCTCTCGACCTCGTCGAGGACGTGATTGATATATTCATTCAACAGGGTAACGAACGCCGCGGAGTCCGGGACCTTGCCGAGCTTCTGAAGTGTCATATTGTAGACATAGTCCTCCGGCACGATCGACGCATGGGCGACTATGTATTTCATGTGATCGATATACCGGGTCACCTCTTCCTTGGCTTCGACCGTCGTCCCGTAGTGGAGATACGGATAGCGGAAGTACCGATTCTTCTGGCCAAAGCCGGAGAGCATCGGTTCGATAGTCTCGGCGCCGAGATTGATATCGGCGATAAACTGCTCGATCCCGAGATCATTGAGGTCCTGATTGGCGTAGGTCATGTTGCCCAGCACGTGTCCGTCATTAAGCCATTCCCCGAGCAGATCAAACTCGGACCCGATATTTTCACCGACCACAAAACCGGCCGCCCTGACGTTATGCTTTTTCAATGCCTGTAAAATCAGGTAGTTGACGGCCTTGACATCGACATCGCCGAACCCCGTGGCGGCGGGGAGCTCATTGAAGGTGACGGCCATCCGTTTGTTCGCCTTCTTCCCGGAGGACGCCTTATCCTGTCCGGCCAGCCCGCTTGTGACGCCGATTACCAGGCATATCAGCAGCAGACCGGTCAATCCGATATGAATCCAGTGCTTTGACATACAACCCTACGATACTCTGTGTATCATCATGAAATTGGTGTAGGCGGTCGAGCCGAACGGAACGCCGCCGGTGACTATAACCTTCTGTCCTTTGCGCGCCAGCCGGTATTTGCGGGCGGCGTCGTTGACAGTGGCAACCATATCCTCGAATGACGCCGGCTGTTCGGCCTGTACCGGATAAACCGAACGATAGATTGAAAGCCGTGTCATGACTTTGCGATCTGGGGTGAGGGCGACGACAATCTGTGCCGGGAACAAATTGGAGATGAGTTCGGCCGTAAAGCCGGACGTGGTGAACGCCAGTATGGCTTTCACGTCGGCTGTCCGAATAGCGGTGGCCACAGCCTCACCGACAGCCATGGGTATCAGTGAGGTCGAGAGATGCCGGGAGATATCAACCTCGGCGGGCGGCAGGTCGGCCTCAGTCGTCCGGGCAACATCGGTCATGGTTTGTACGGCCTGAATCGGATATTTGCCGGTAGCCGTTTCCGCCGAGAGCATGATGCAATCGACATAATCAAAAACGGCCGTGGCAACGTCGTTGATTTCCGCGCGGGTAGCTCTCGGCGCCGTCCGCATGGACTCCAGCATCTGGGTGGCGACAATCACCGGCTTGTGATAGAGATTCGCCAGGTGCGTGATTTTCTTCTGCAGTCGGGGCACCTCCGCCGGTGGCAACTCAACGCCTAAGTCACCGCGCGCCACCATGACGCCGTCCGCCTGCTCGATCAACTGATCCAGAATCTCGATCGCCTCGCGCTTTTCGAGTTTGGCGATGATCATCTGGCGGCCGCCAAGCTTCTTGACCAGTTTCCTGGCCTCGATGATATCGCTCACCGACCGGACAAATGAGAGAGCAATGTAATCGGCATCAACGCGAACCGCAGTCTTGATATCCTCCCGGTCTTTCTTCCCGAGTGTCGGTATAGGCAGCCGGGTGCCCGGCAGGTTGATTCCTTTTCCCGGGAAAATAGTCCCGGGATTCTTCGCCCTCGCCACAATCTGTCTGTTGTCGGCCCGAACGACGTCGAAAAAGATCGTACCATCATCGATGAGCAGCGGCTGGCCTTTTTTAACCTGTCCGATAATCTCCTTGTGGTTGACGCCGATTTTTCCGTCCGCGAGGTTCGACTTCCCGTAATGAAATATGATATCCTGTCCGCGCGAGACGTGCAGTTTGCCGTCAAAGCGGTCGACACGGAGTTTTGGCCCGGCGATGTCAAACAGGAGTCCGACGGGCCATTGCGAGTCTTTGGCGGCCGCGCGGATATTTCTGGCGGCGGCCAGAAAATCCGGAGTCGCACCGTGAGAGCAGTTTATTCTGAAGGCGTTGACACCCGATTTGATGAGGCGCTTCAGATCGGCAGCTCGTGAGGTGGCCGGCCCATATGTGGCAAGTACTTTCGTCCGCTTCACCGAAGTTAGTTAGCAGGCGGCAGGCTGCAAATCAACAAAAATCGGCCAGGCGTAACAGGCTACGCTGTATGGAGATCGAATCGGGAAGATATAAACCCGCCTGTTTCCCAGTAAGTTGAGAGACAATGTTTGTTCAAATTTTCTCATTCCCGGTCTTGGATTTTCACGGATAATTTAGTATATTAAACTTCTCTGAAACGGAATTGGCCTTAATTCTCAGGATAGACAGATTGAGGGGTGGATGACCACATGAATAAGAAAGTGATTATCGCCGTCAACAACATGATTTTCACCTCAAAGATTATGACCGTTCTCGATACGCTCGAGGCGGAAGGAATTAAAGCAATACGCTCCGACGAGATTTTCACCAAGGCCCAGGAGCTCAAACCCGACCTGATCATTATCGATCTTAACCTCAACGGCATCGAAGCGCCGGCGCTTATCAACAAACTCAGGTCCTACGGTGCCACCGAGAAAATCCCCATTGTCTGCTACTCGCCGCATGTTATGGCCGAGCAGATGAAGGCTGCCACGACCGCGGGCGCGACCGAGGTTCTCACCAACTCGAAAATGACCTCGAAAATGGGAAAAATACTCGGCAAATATATCGACAACTAGAAAAGAACGACACCCAATTTCTTAAAGGCCGGAAGTTTGACCTCCCGGCCTTTTTCGCATGCCCGACCGGACCTCAAGAAATAGCTTGACATTATGGATGCATTTAGTACATTTTAGTCCGGTCCTATGCATGTTGCACAGAACCCGCTGCCAGGACCAACCGCGAAAGCCCAGCGAAATAAGGAAGAAATATGAATACAGCGATTCTCCGAGGTACGGCATTCATAGCCTTGTTGGCCTTAATCCTGGCAACCTCAGCTTTAGCCGCATCGCGTGAGACCGACCCCCTGCCCCGTACGAGTCAGACTTCCGATAAGGTGCCGATTAAATCAACGGCTTTGCCCGAAAAAGCAACTCCTCAGGAAACCGGTGCACCGGCGACAGGTTCGTCACCCGCCTCGACAACTGTTATTCCCGCCCCGACAACAACATATTCGCTCAGTGGAGAGCAGACCGGCTGGCAGGTATTGTCGATGGGCGGAAGATCCGGCAGTTCGGCGAGTTTCCGGCTTCAGGGAACAATCGGACAGCTCGCCGCAGGTTCGGGCACGGCGCCCGGTACGGTGCTGAATCAGGGCTTCTGGCAGGGTTTGGGCGCGCCGCTCGGCTGCTGCGGGCTGTATACCGGAGGACTTACGGGGAATACGGACTGCGATATAGAAGGCCAGCGCAATCTTGCAGATGTCACCCGGTTGGTCGATCGGATTTACCTGGCCAGGACGAACTCCCCGCTTTGTTGTGAGGAAAACGGCAATACCGATGGTGATCCCGAGGGCAATTTGAATCTCAGTGATATCACCCGACTGATAGACCTTGTTTTCGTCGGCCATCGGGAAACATCTTCGTGTAACTAGTAACTCCCTCTCGCAGCATGGATATTCCGGAGAGCCGGCGATATCCGCATATGCTTTTGATCCGGTTTTTTAGCAGTTAAGCTCCATTATGGGGAGCTAAGTCCGCTTGCGATTTTCCCGATAAAACGTATAATGAATGTAGACTGTCAAATTACCTCAGGTCGTGGCTGTTTCGGGATATGAAGCAATTGTATAGATCGGCTCGTCATTTTCTGCTAATTCTGGCTCTCCTCGTGGGGGCATCCTCCGGTGTTTATGCGCAGGGGAGCATTTTCGGGGTAGTACGGAACGCCGATCAGTCAACTCCGGACAGCCTCTTTTTCACATTTCTGGGATTTATTAATGACTCCGATGACGAGATACGATTCAATTTCTGCGACGGGGCTGGATTCGACAAAGGCAACTGGTATGACGACTTCCAGAATTACTCCGATGAATCCGCCGGAGACGCATACGACTATTGTTTTTTCAACCATGCTAACGGGCAGGGCTACCACCTGAGTGGCATCATCCCCAACAATTCCTATGAGGACGTTTCGATTACCCTGGCTCCGATGGATTGGCCGGCGCCCGCCGAGAGTCTGAGCGCCGCGCCGCAGATAGGGCTCGGCGTCCGCCTGTTCTGGAAGCGGGATTCATCGGTGACCTTCCATATATTCCGTCGCTCGGCGGCCTCCAACGGATCGTTTCGCCGCATCGATAATCCGTCCGGTGATCTCTCGGCGTCCGGAATCGACGATACGACGTATCTCGATGTCAGCGCGGACGCTGCCCACTACTATACGTATGTAATCGTGCCGCAAAACGCCGGCGGCGACCTCGGTCCGGCGTCGGCGACCGTGACTGTCAACGCCACCTGTATTGCGCCCGGCCTGACCGACACCGACGGCGACCTTGTGGCTGACGACTGCGATAACTGTCCGGGTGTCGCCAATCCCAACCAGAGAGATTCCGACCTCGACGGCGTGGGCGATGCCTGTGACGGATGCTGCGGACGTTATACAGGCGGTATGACAGGCAATATTGACTGTGACCCCGAAGGCCTCGTGGCGCTCAGTGACATCACGCTTCTCATTGGCCACATTTATATCAACCACAAGCCTCTGTGTTGTCCTGCCAATGCGAATGTCGACGGTGACGCTGAAGGCGAACTGAGCCTGACCGATATCATCCGC
>CAYNEO010000062.1:0-20806 GCA_964396245.1 uncultured Ignavibacteriales bacterium | reverse complement strand
CGGTAGTGGCGATGTGGGTTGCATCGACGCCGTCTGCCACGCAGTTCCTCTTCAGTAACCAGTTTCTCTTTCTTGGCCTCATAATCGGTGAACTGATTTTGGTGGGGTACCTGGTGCTTGCGATCCGTAGAATGTCCGCCACCACTGCGACGGTGACGTTCGTATTCTACGCCGGTCTCAACGGGCTGGTGCTCTCGATGATATTCGTGGTATATACCAGTGAGTCACTGGCAACCACGTTCTTCGTGACAGCCGGGACGTTCGCGGTGATGAGCATCTACGGATATGCCACCAAACGTGATTTGACCACGATTGGAAACCTGGCGTTGATGGGGCTGATAGGCGTTATCCTGGCAACCGTCGTGAACCTGTTCTGGCACAATGCGATCTTGTACTGGATCACGACCTATATAGGGATTCTGGTGTTTGTCGGGCTGATCGCTTATGATACGCAGAAAATAAAGAAGATTGCTGCCGGAAGATTCAGCGATTCCGGCGAAGAACGCAAGACTGCAATAATCGGCGCGCTCTCACTTTATCTGGATTTCATTAACCTGTTCCTGTTACTTTTGCGCATACTCGGCCGCCGCCGGTAGACTCGTTGGCGCCGAATCTTGGTATAGTGGATCAGTAGACACGGACGGAGACGGAAATAGTTCGGATGTACACATTGCTGACCATGAAGGACTGGCAGGCTTTTGTACTGCTTACCTGGACGATAATACTCTCCGGAGTGATATCCGGTTTCACGCTGGTTAGTGGTATCGGCTACATCGTTGAGATCAGTATTACGCTCTCCATAATAGGTACGTTGATCGTTCTGTCGTGGCTCTATGCGGTCGGTTCCGGTCTGGAGTCGCGGATGCCTATGACCGCGAGATTGAGCGGCGCCTTCTTTCGATTCAACCTCATCTATCTCCTTCTGTATACCCTGGCCTTCCAAATACTCTGGCCTGCAGAAGGTATCCGCCTGTTTCTGGGTTCGCTGACGACCGTTTTCGATATTTACTCGGTGGTGGCCCTTCTGGATGTCCTTTATTTCGTAGCCAGCGCGCTCGTATCGGTGGAAAAGGGGAGGCCCGGCCGGTTTATGGAATATCTCGGCCCGGCCATTGCGGCCTTTCTCTTCCCGGTCGGCATCTGGTTTCTACAGCCCCGCATCCGAAAGATCTTCGGCGGATTTTGATGGTGGGGCGACAGGACAGCTACCTGCCCATAGACCGCAATTTTCCATAATCCAATCGATACGGCGGCGGTGCACCACCCGGTCCTTTCAGGTAGTGCCTCATCCACCGCATGAGCCTGAGATTCGCATCGTAGCGGGCCGCGGCTTTGTTGGTCCCGTGGGGCTCACCCTCGTAGAACACCAGCCTGACAGGCACCTTGCCAAGTGTCTTGAGATAACGATACAATTCCATCGACTGACTCGGATGTACCCGTGTATCGTTCTTCCCGTGCAGGATTAGAAGCGGGGTATGAGCATTCTCGGCGTGGAAGATCGGGCTTCGTTCCCGGTACCAGTTCCAATAGTCCCACGGCCATCGTCGGGCATGGACCAGGAACATTTCCTGTGGAATATCGGTGGTGCCGAATTTGGAGACGAGATCACTTACACCGGCGCCCATTACGGTCGCGGCGAAATGATCCGAGAGCGCCGTGGCAGCCCATGCCGATGCATAACCGCCGTATGATCGGCCCGTAATACCGACGTGCGCGCTATCCACAAGACCCCGGCCTATGAGAAAATCGACAGCGTCCACGAGATCGTTGAACTCGCCTCCGGCATAGTCCGCCTGTCCCATTTTGGAGAACGCAACGCCACGGCCTGTGCTGCCCCGGTAATTCGGATAGAAGACGGCAAAGTCCTCGCCGGCGGCAACCTGCCCCGGATACGAGTACCAGGTGTTCCAGCCGTTGTCAATACGGGATTCCGGTCCCCCGTGGACGGTCAGTATCAGCGGATACTTTTGCCCGGGTTGCTCGTTCAAGGGCCGGATTAAAATGCCCTGCAGATCCAGACTGTCTCTCGCGAGGAATGTGATGACTTCTTGCGGTGCGAAATCAATCTCGGTGAACCATGGATTACTGTTGGTCAATCGGACGGGGTTTTGGCCCGGCTTGACGGCATAAAAAATCTCTGGAGGGAAATCGAATGCGCTGCCAATGTACACAATCCCTGAACCGTCGGAGGAGAATTTCATGTCATCGAACACCGGCGATTCGGTCGTCTGCATGGCTTCCCTTGTCCCGTCGAGCTTGACCGAACCGATCTCGCTGCCCACGCCCTTGTCGGCAAGATAAGCAACAGTCTGGTTGTCTGTCCACACGATCCGCCTGACATGACCGTCGTAATCCCAGATCAGGGGTTTTAATTCCCCTCCTTTGGTTGGTCCGACCACGAGCCGGCCTTCTTTTGGGTCATTCTCATTGACCACCGATACGAAAGCGAGCTGGCGGCTGTCAGGGCTGAAAGCAATGCGGCCGACTTTGCCCGGATTATCGAATTTATAGACCACTTCGCCGCTTTCGGGATTGACGAGGGAGACTTTCCGCGATGTGTAGGAATCGTCTATGAGTGAAGTCGGAGCCAGTGTAGTGGCCAGCAATTTCCCGTCAGGGCTCCAGTAGATGTCGCCGGCGGACCCATCGAGATCCAGCCTCCGTGGGCTGCTTGAAGAATCTGCCGTGTCCCATATCCATATCCGGACCGGTCGCCAGTCCTCCTCGTATACGTCCTGATCAAAGCCCGTTTCCTCGAGTGAATCAACCACCGGCGAGAGTTTTTCGGTCGCGAGAAAGGCGATCTTTCGGCCATCCGGCGCCCAGGCGTAGTCCTTTATATCGCTGTGGAATTCGAGCAGTTTGCGCGATTCTCCGCCGCCGGTCGCGATTACATACAGCGACTTCTGATTGTCATCATCCCGCTCGGACAGGTAGGAAATATAACTTCCATCCGGCGTGAATTGAATGTTGGTGACTTTCACCGGTGCGCTGATAAAAGGACGGGAATTGCCTTCCGGGTCGACAACATGAAGCTCGCGCCACACGCCGCCGTTTTCATCGACAAATGGATTGCGTTGCACGATGACGGTGTATGCCATCAACTCACCATCGGGTGATATGGCTGTCTCAGCGACCCATCGCATACGGGCGACATCTTCGGACGACATCGGACGGGATTGAACGGGCACGGGCGACAGCACGCATGCGACGACAATCGCCAGCACTGCCCGAAAGAAACACTTGAGCGAGACTGATTTGTTCACGGCACAACCCTCCTGAAGGCAGCAGTAGTAGCGTTCGAATTATCTGCATGGGAAAAGGGGAGATGTCCTGACCAGCACCCTTATAACCCTTCTGTACGAACAACATTGAGTATGATGCACGCTATTTCTCGTTCCAATATAAACGATCGAAGCATGATGCTCAAGAGCAATGCTTATGAACGAGAAACTCGTGAGTAAACGGCGACCATACAGAAGACCTCTATCCTTTACGACCGGGCTTCGTGCGGACATACAGCAAATAGCCGAGGCCGAGGAAAACCACGAGAGAGAAGATCTCACCGATGCCAGACGGCCAGACAACGCCGATACCTTCCGGCCTGCCGAAGTAGAAAGCGTACAGCGCGACACCGACACTCAGAAATCCTTCACCGCCGATCAATCCTGAGCTGAAAAGGATGCCGCGCTCCTCCCGGGCAGCCAGTTCTTCCGGCTTTTTCCGAAAACGCTTCTCTACGAACAGCCGTATCAACCCACCGACAAAGATCGGCGACATCGTTGAGACCGGAAGATAGAGCCCGACCGCAAACGGCAGCGAAGGCAGTCCCAGGAGTTCTATGACGATTCCAAATGCCACGCCGATGAAGAGCAGCCCCCATGGAATTCCCGACTCCAGAACGCCCTCGATGATCGTTTTTATCAAGACCGCCTGAGGAGCCGGCAGCTCAGTGGAACCGAACACGTATGACTTGTTAAGGATAGCCACTGCCGCGACAACCGCCAGGGCGGAACTGGCCGCCCCCAGAAGCTCGGCGAGCTGTTGCCGATATGGCGTGGCGCCGAGCAGGAAGCCGGTTTTCAAGTCCTGTGATGTATCTCCCGCAATCGACGCGGCTACGGCCACAACCGTTCCGGTCATGAGAACGGTGGCGCGTCCGACGGTGTCCGTCCAGCCGAGTGCGACAAATATCGATGATATGGCGAGTATGGTGACAATTGTCATGCCCGAGGTCGGATTTGACGACACGCCGACCAGACCGACAATGCGAGAAGATACCGTGACGAAGAAAAATGCAAAAATGGCGATTCCGGGTGCAGCGACAACGCGCATATCAAACGTAGCGGCTCCCAGCAGATTCGGGATAAATGCCATCAGTACTACCAGCACCCCGACACCTCCCAGAACGTAATGAAGCGGGATGTCTTTGTCGGTGCGATCCGACGGTTCGGATGAATCGGATCCAGCCATGGTGTTGGATCGAGCTAACCGCGATTTTACTTCGGCGACTCCAATTTGAAATGAGCGAACCATGGTCGGCAGTGAGCGCACGATGGTAATAAGACCCCCGAAAGCCACCGCTCCCGCGCCCACGTAACGGATGTACCGGCTCCAGATTTCGGACGGCGTCATCTCCGCGACCGTCTTTACGGTTTCGGGGAAGAGCGGAATGGTCAGATGTTCGCCGGCATAAGCGATAAGAGGAATCAAAATGACCCAGGAGATGAGGCTTCCGGCGATCATAATCGATGCCACCCGATAGCCGAGGATGTAGCCGACGCCAAGCAGTGCCGGCGTTGCGGTCATTCCAAGCTGCGCCTTCTTGATGAGCGGGATAGAGGTGTAGATGCGATCTTTCCAGAGATACAGGAAGCCTATGAAGAATCGGTACACAAGACCGACGCCGAGACCGAGAAAGACGTTGCCTGCGTGAGCGCCGCCGGTATCGCTGGCCACGAGCACCTTGGCGCAGGCCGTTCCTTCGGGGTAAGGGAGCTTGCCGCGCTCCATCTTGATAAGAAGACGACGGAGGGGAATCATGAATAGAATGCCCAACAAGCCGCCAAACAGAGCCAGACCGGCTAATTGAAGAAGCGGCGGATTCAGTCCCCAGAGGTAGAGAGCTGGAACCGTGAAAATGACCCCTGATGCAAGCGAAGAACTGGCCGAGCCGGTGGTCTGTGAAATGTTGGCTTCGAGTATCGATGATTTTCCCACAAGCGGTTGAATGAGCCGGAACAGCCCGACACTCATCACTGCCACCGGGATGGAAGTGGAAACAGTGATACCCGCGAGTAGTCCCAGGTAGGCGTTGGCGGCGCCGAACAGTATCCCGAAGAAGATACCGACCAGGATCGACTTTATAGTGAATTCGATAAGTGATTCACGGGGACCGATATACGGTTGGAAGTTCTCGAGAGAAGATTTGTCGTTCTGGCGTGTAATGGCCTGTCCCTTCCTGCGGAGTTGCCCTCGGTCTCCAGACTATTGCATACCGCTGACACCGAAACTATGCAATTGGTCTTGACCTGGCAAGAATATTATGCGGCGGATCAACGCAGAAATTTGCTTGCCACTGTCCATTGAAATCCATACTCTCAGGGCAGGCACACATCAGGTCCAGGAGAGAGGTCAATGATGAGCTGTGACGGTCTGTGGCGGGAAGATACTCTCCGTAATCTGAGGTTTGGTTTTGCACTGACCACCCTGCCCGGTCCCTCCGGCTGTCATTTCTCGAATGGGTCTGAATGAACAGGCAATATCACGATAGCGTTTTGCATCTTCGGCTCGAGGCCTTCGCAGGTCTGACAGGAGCACACGTCGCCGAGCAACTGAAGGGGAGACCTTTATGGTTTCGGATCCGCAATTGCAGAAGTTTCTCGATAAGCAGGGAAGGGTGAAGGACTGGCCGGCGAAGCCGGTCATGCAGAGGCTGGTTCTCGATTACCTGGCTTCCAAGTTCGTGCTGGGCAAGATCTATAACGAGAAAGAGGTGAATGTCATTCTCGGTGATTACCATACTTTCAACGACCCCGCATTGCTGCGTCGCGAGTTGATCATGAAGGATCTTCTTGACAGGACGCCTGACGGCAACGAGTACTGGAAGAAAGAAGGAACGAGCTAAACAAAAGAGGCGGCAGGTTCCTGTCGCCTCTCCATCGGTCAATAGTCACGTGTGTTTAGAAGGCCGAAACGAACCCTACCGTGACTTGACTCTCCTCATTCTCGATATCGTACGTGTACTCACCGATCAACCTGATATTGGTATACAGTAGATACCCGACGTGGCCTGTCATCGACTGGTAATCAGCGGCGTCATAATCCGAATCGACCTGGTTGTACAGTGCCACCCCGTACCAGCGACTCCGGTCGCCATCCGGCAGAACAATCAGCTCGGCGAATCCTCCGCGAGTCTCAAATTTCTCGGGCGGTTTGACCGCCGAAAAGAACGGGTTGTCATCACGGCGTTCAATATACTGGAGGTTTACCGTCAGGATGTCCTTGTAGTTGATACTGGCATCGGGACCCGCCATCCACAACTCATTGATGTTAACGTCCTGTTCCTTGCCGTAATAGGCGAAGCCGCCGATTCGGAGGTACTCGTTGATGTCCTGTGACGCTCGTCCGAAGAAATTCTTGTATTTGTCGTTATCGTATACCAGGAAATCGTCGGCCTCACCGATGCCGTTTCCGTTGAGGATCTCAACAACGAAATCGGTTCCGGTCCGCATTCCGTAGGTAAGCATAAGACCGCGATCATAAGTGAGGTTAGCCCATGATTCACCTACCGTGGTTTTATAAATCTGGAAGTCCTCATAGGTCAGGCGCAGTTCCCTTTTAAACAAGGGGTCCGAAACCTGGAACTGACCCAGGTAGACGTCGAATTCCTTGTTGAAGAGATTGTTGAACATGATAAACGCGTCCTCGACTCCGGCCACCTCGCCGCGCTCGCTGAGGAAGAAATAGAAATAGTAAGAGACATGTTTTCCAAGCGCTCCTCCCGAGAGCAGTTTGAGGTTGTAGGGCGCCGTGAAATCCACATCGCGGTCAGTATTCGACTGGTACTTGATATATCCCTCCAGACGAATAGCGAGCGGCAGCTCCCGGAGCAGATCAAGATATTTGTCGCCGGTATTGATGAAATAGCGCGGCGCCTCCTTGTCGGAGAGATTGAACCCATTCCCGGCGAATTCATCACCATACGGTTTCAACCGGGGGAAGGGAGCATGGCATGTTGTGCAGGACATCTGGTATTTTCGGGCGAAGGCCGGTATGGCCTCGGCCGTGTCGGGCTGTGAAAGCAGGCCGGCCAGTATTGCGAAGCAGAGCAGGCCGACTGTCAGGACTATTCCGGTTAGTCGTTTCATGTGCGCCTCCTATGGCAGAACCTCGACGGTTGTAGAGTGATCATTGACGACTACAATTCGCGCCTCGTCGTCCGGGACCTCGAGAAACTCGGCTACCGGTCCGACCAGTTTCTGGTAATTGAGAGTGGCCGTAACGGTCATCGGACCCGGCTTGGCCTCATAGGGAACGTTGAACGTAAACGTCTCAATCCGGGTCTGTCGCGGGCCAATCCGATAGTCGACTCCCAGCGATTTCGTGTTCCATTGCTGGATCGTCATGCGTCCTTGCGGGTCAAAGTACGGCATTCGAAAAATCCGATCACCGACCGGGATACCGTCTCTTTGCACACCCTCGAAGTTCGGATCATCCAGGGCGATGCCCATATCCTGATAGGCCAGCACGGAATCGCCGATGGTATACTCTTCGCCCTCGAAACCCTTCTTGTCGACCGGCAGATGATACACATTCCCGGCGGCGTCTTTGCCTTCAACGTGCAACCAGACTATCCTATCCTCCACCGAGCCGGTGGGGAATTTGTGACCGGTTTTCTGGTTGAAGAGCGCGACCGTAAACTTGACCGGCTCTCCCGGGACAACCTGTTTAATATCCGGATATATTTTCAATTCAACTGTCCCGCGCACTTTGCCATCCACGTGGGCGCCGTGAAAGAGGTGAAGCTTTGCATCGTCGTAGGTTTTTCCCATCGATGCGGTCTGGAGTGTCGCATATGTCATGTGACAATCCTGGCAACGGGTATCATCCTGCGCGTACGGTCCCTCTTTCCATTCCAGCTGGGTCGACTTGACCCAGACGCCATACGGGCTCATCTCGTTGTGACAGGTGCCGCAGAACTCCGTGGTGGTAAGAAATTCCGATTTCACGGTGTTATGCGCCGGTGATTTGACATCACCGCGCGGGCCATACTTCACTTTGCCGGGCTCTGATACCCAGTTAAAATTGTGCGGGATCTCACCGTCAAATCCGGTGATTGTGTGACACACGTCGCAGGAAACGCTCTCATTGGCCCGGCTCCCTTCTTCGGGCCGCGGCGGCGGGACATCACCGGCAAGAAATGAAAGCGGAGCGTGGCACCCGTTGCAGCCGGCTTTGACTCCCGCGACAATCGAGTCTTTTTCGGCGTGCGGTACAGCCAGTTTGAAATATTCGATCTCGTCCCAGTGGTGGGTGTAAGCCTGCGACATCATGGCATCCTGCCACTGGCGGTAGAAATCCGTGTGGCAGGACGCGCCGCAGTACTCGGGCGTGTCGTATTTGTCGTACGATTGCGTGCCGAGAGCGTCATCGCCGGCGGCTGCGAACGCGGCAGATGACAGCAGTAAAAGTGCTCCCGCGGCTATCAGCACGCGGACTAGAACTGATTGAGTGAATCGCAAGCTGTTCCTCCTGTCGGTAGTGGGGTCTGGTTGCGGGTTCATTGAGTCTACCCTCCTTGAATTAGTGAATTATTTCACAAGACTCTCTATCAAGACCTGCCTTTCAGGTTCATTTTCGTGTGCGCTCAAAAAATACATTGCGGTCCACCTCATGTCAAGTCTGTCTGATGCCGGCGAACACCGGCGAGATTAAAGGCCGGCACGGGCAATCTGCAGTTCTCGCGAGGTTATTCGACAGAATCTGACCGGTACTATCTCTACTGAGAAGAGAATGCAGCCGGCCTTTGAAATACACCGTTTTTGCACCTTCGCGTGTGACAAGTCCCGTCGCACGATTGCGATAGGCTCAAGGAGGAAACCAATTCAGCCGAAACACTGTTGTAACACTGTGTCAATCAACGGTCGGGTAGAGAGATGCAGTGTGGTCACAGCCACACGGCGTATGTTCACAGAACTCAGGAGAATTTAGTCTTATGACCGAGGACCGAAGCCAATCGATTACTGCCACGGATAATGTACTATACGGCAAAAGCGCGCTGACCGAGCACGATATTTATCTCTTCAAGGAAGGCAATCATTTCAAACTGTTCGAAAAACTCGGGGCTCAGGTCGCTGCTGTAGATGGCGTTCCCGGAGTACAGTTTGGAGTGTGGGCGCCCAATGCGGAATCTGTATCAGTCCTCGGTGATTTCAATGGCTGGAACGATTCATCACACGAATTGAAACCGCGTTGGGACGGCTCCGGCATCTGGGAAGGGTTCATCCCGAACCTTACTCCCGGGGCGATTTACAAATATCTCATCCGGTCCAAGGAGAACAACTACCGGGCGCAGAAAGGCGATCCATTTGCATTCCACTGGGAGACGCCTCCGAAGTCGGGCTCGATCGTTTGGGATTTGGCGTATGAATGGGGTGATAACGATTGGATGGCAACGCGCAAGGACCCCAACTCGCTCGACTCGCCGATGTCAATATACGAGGTGCATCTCGGTTCGTGGCGACGCTCCCCCGAGGAGGGCAGCCGGTCGCTAACTTACCGGGAGATGGCCCCGCTTCTCGCGGAATACGTTCAGCAGATGGGCTTCACTCACGTGGAGTTTCTCCCCGTGATGGAACATCCCTTCTACGGTTCGTGGGGTTATCAGACCATCGGGTATTTCGCACCGACATCGCGATACGGGACTCCGCAGGATTTCATGTATCTTGTCGACCATCTTCATCAGCACGGCATCGGGGTTATTCTGGACTGGGTGCCGTCGCACTTTCCAACCGACGAACACGGGCTGGCATACTACGACGGTACGCACCTGTATGAGCATGCCGATCCCCGCCGCGGATTCCATCCGGACTGGAAGAGTTATATATTCAATCACGGACGAAACGAAGTTCGCAATTTTCTTATTTCCAGTGCCCTGTTCTGGCTGGAAAAATACCATGTGGACGGCCTGCGCGTCGACGCTGTCGCATCGATGCTCTATCTCGACTATTCGCGCAAGGACGGTGAGTGGAGCCCCAATCAGTATGGCGGACGCGAAGATCTTGAAGCGATATCGTTCCTGCGCCGGTTCAACGAGATGACCTATGAAACGTTCCCGGACACCCAGACGGTGGCTGAAGAATCCACCGACTGGCCCATGGTGTCGCGGCCGGCGTATGTTGGCGGTCTTGGATTCGGCCTGAAATGGAACATGGGATGGATGCACGACACGCTGGTGTATATCACCAAGGACCCGGTTCACCGCAAATACCATCACAATGAACTGACTTTCAGCATCTGGTATGCTTTCTATGAGAATTTTGTCCTCCCGCTGTCACACGACGAAGTGGTGCACGGTAAGGGTTCGCTACTGGGCAAGATGCCGGGTGATGACTGGCAGAAATTCGCCAACCTCCGGTCGCTGTTCGGGTATATGTACGGCCACCCCGGCAAGAAATTGCTCTTCATGGGAGGCGAATTCGGGCAGTGGAACGAATGGTACCATGAAACGAGCCTTGACTGGCACCTGCTCGAGTACGATACTCACAAGGGTCTGCAACGCTGGGTGATAGATATCAATCGATTGTTGAAAAGCGAGCCGGCGTTGTATCGGAAAGACTTCAGCAACGACGGTTTCGAGTGGCTTGATCTCCACGATTGGGGAAGCAGCACGATATCCTTCCTGCGCAAAAGCGGTGATCCGTCCGACACGGTCCTGGTGGCCTGTAATTTCACACCGGTGCCGCGTGAGAACTATCGCGTAGGCGTACCGGGTGACGGTTTCTGGGAAGAGTTGTTAAATAGTGATGCGGTTTATTACGGCGGAAGCGGCATGGGAAACAAAGGCGGCGTGATGGCCGAACCGGTGCCGTCCCACGGACGTGAGTTTTCCGTGGTACTCACGCTTCCGCCGCTGGCGACAGTTTTTCTGAGGCTCGCCAGATAAGACAAGATGTCGACCCGATACGGAATTCGGGTGACACGGCAAGGAGCGCTATGTTCGAACGCGGTTGCGGTACATTACTTCATATCACTTCACTTCCATCGGAATTCGGAATTGGCGATCTGGGACCGGGGGCATACCGATTTGCAGACTTCCTGCATAGGGCCGGACAGAAGTACTGGCAGATCCTCCCGTTGAACCCTACTTCGACCTTCAGTTACAATTCGCCATACAGCAGTTATTCGGCCTTCGCCGGCAATCCGCTTCTGATCAGTCCCCGGTTGCTTGTGGAGGATGGTTTTCTCGAAAAATCGGACATAGAACCTCTTCGCGAAAAGAATGCGGGCAGCGTTGATTATGATACGGTAACTGAAAAGAAAAACCGGCTGCTGGCGCGGGCATACGATAAGAATCGCGATAAGCTCGCGGATAATGAAGACTTCGACAGCTTCTGTGAACTCAATTCTTCCTGGCTCACACCATGCAGCCTGTTTGTTGCGCTCAAGGAGCGATTCGGCGATGTTGGCTGGGCCGATTGGCCGAAAGAGGTCAGGGATCGTGAAGAAAACGCACTCCAACAGTGGCGGAAAAATCTTTCGGACAAGACCCGCATGCAGCAGTTCCATCAATTCCTGTTCTATCGTCAATGGCGCAAACTTCGGAAATACTGCAACGAGCGCGGCATACGTCTGATCGGTGATTTGCCCATATATGTCAATCACGACAGCGCCGACGTCTGGCTCAGTCCCAACGTCTTCAAGCTGAACGGTAACAGAAGACCCGAATTTGTTGCCGGCGTACCACCCGACTATTTCAGTAAAACGGGGCAATTATGGGGCAACCCGGTATACCGATGGCGCGAGCTGCGGCACCGAAATTACGACTGGTGGCTCTGGCGAATCGAGCACAATCTCAACCTGTTCGATATATTCCGACTCGATCACTTCCGGGGATTTGTTGCTTTCTGGGAGGTAAAGGCGGGATCGAAAACGGCTGTCAAGGGTCACTGGGTGAAAGTCCCGGTAGATAATTTCTTCCACACACTCTTGGAAAGTTTCCCGAATTTGCCCATGATAGCCGAGGATCTCGGTATGATCACCGACGACGTCCGGGAGGTCATGAAACGGTACGGGTTCCCCGGGATGAAAGTGCTGCAGTTTGCGTTCAATGGAGATCTGGAAGATCACCCGTATTTGCCGCACAACTACACACCGAATTGCGTCGCGTATACCGGCACCCACGATAACAATACCGTCAGGGGATGGTATGAAAACGACGCGACCGAAGAAGAGAAGAAGTCACTGGAAGAATATCTGGGACACGAAGTGGATCCGGAAGAAGTTCACTGGGAGCTGATTGGCCTGGCAATGAAGTCCGAGGCAAATCAGGTGATCATCCCCATGCAGGATTACCTGGGTCTCGGAAAGGAAGCGCGGATGAACAAGCCTGCGACGGTAAACAAAAACTGGTCGTGGCGTTTGCTTCAGGAACAGCTGACCGATGACCTCGGTGGGCGGCTAAGGGCTCTCGTCTCAGACGAGAATCGGCTGTAATTAAATCAGGGCTAATGCTGCTCCTCAAAAATGAGGGCCTGAAACCGGTAAATTGTCGTCCCGGAGAATTTGTATGCTTCTTTCGGCAAGCCGGCTTTCTGGCAGGTGTGCTCGAGAAACCGCGTCTTGTCCCAGCCGTAGTCACTGGCTACCTGTGGAAGGAGCAGTCCGCTATAATGCCCCTTGACCACCATCAGCCCATCGCGACCCACCTGGATGTCGTTGAGCGATTTCACCTCCTGAAGGGGAGTGAGCACGGAAATCTCGATATGCAGCGAATCCACCTCATCTTCCCGTATCGGGGGAAAGCGTGGATCGCGTAAAGCGGCGCTGACTGCGCAGGACGCTACTGTCTGGTATAGCGGCATACCGGCCACAGTGTGACCTATGCACCCCCGAAGGTGACCGCCTTTGGTGAGAGTCACAAACGCCGCGCCGGGCTCCTGCAGATTTTCAGGGACCGTGAATTCTGGTAGTTTCCCCTCCGCGAGATAGCCCACAATCGATTGTCGTGCAATGGTCAGAAGCTCCTTTTTCTCGCTGTCGGTCAGCGAAAACATGCCCATCTGTTCCGCTTCCATTTCGGTCATCTTTGACCCCCTGACACTCGATTCATTTCCAGCGTCCGTGGTGTTTGATTTATATATAACGGCGGCCAGATAACCGACCACCTGACTTTTGTCTCCGAAAGCATCTCCCGAATCACCATACTTGAGGATCTTAACCCTGTCGGCCCCTTTCGCTATGGCTGCCTCGAGTACGGCCACAACCGGACCGCCGCCGCAGGCCTCGACGCGGCCTTCTGCCAGATATCTCTGAAGACGGTCGGGGTCGAGCTCCTGCAGGCATTTCATACCGAGCGAGTCCATATGCCCCCCGACGGATGCCGGACGGTAATGCTGCCAGTCACTCGATGCTATCATGACGGTGTGTTCGTCCGGGGCAAGCGATGACAGAGCGTTGGCGAGCAGCTTGGTACCCGCCTTATCCTGGCTGCCGGCGACAATCGGTACAATAGTGAAGCTATCCAACACTGTCTGGAGGAACGGAAGCTGTACCTCGAGACTGTGCTCCTGTGTCTGGGCTTCAGGCACAACTTTGATATTCCTGTCATATGCAATCATCTTGTCACACAGCTTGTTGTCAGATACAACCGTACCGAGCGGCGTCTTCCACGCAACACCGGGGCCGTATACCGAAAGTCCCTTAAATCGATATTTATGGGAAGGCCCGCACAATATTACCTCACGGATGTCATGGCCCTGCAGTGCCTTGTAGCTGTAGGCGGCTATGGGCCCGGAATAGACGAGCCCGGCGTGGGGGACGATGATGGCAATGATCCGGCCGTCGATTTCCGGCAACTCCTGCACGGCGGCAAGTTGGTCCGAGACCAGTTGCCGCAGTTGAGAACTGTCAGCCGGATAGAACATACCGGCGACTGCCGGCGGTCGAACTGTCGTCGGTTCGCTGTCTCTCGAAAATACGTTGGGTACGATTATCAGCGACACCATCAGCAATATGATGGCAGCTCTCTTGACCATGATCACACCTCGTAGTACATGATACTTTGACCGTTTCCCGGAGGCAAGGACAAAACGGTTGACACCTTCAAGCCGTTCGGTAGTATATTAAACGTATGAGCAGGGTTGTCGTTGTCAGATTTTCGGGGGCATCAAGTGACGGACGTCTGGATGAGGAGGCGTATCATGCCATGCTGGCGGCGGGGCTGAAAGCGCTTGCAGGGAAACGGGATACACGGGAATCGGTGCGGTCGTTTCTGCCGGACGGGGTGATCGGGATGAAAACCAATTGTATCGCCCGAAAACTGAACTCGACACCGGTTGCCCTTGTCGGGGCGCTCTCACAGGTTCTGGTGGATAGCGGCATGGACGACAACAACATTCTTGTCTGGGAACGAACCAACCGTGAACTGAAACAGGCCGGCTTTGAGTTGAATGCGTCGTCGTTCGGACGACGGTGTTTCGGCACCGATACCGAACAAGCGGGATATGGACGCACTTTCTACACTTCGGGAGATGTCAGTTCCCTGATAAGCCGCATACTCACCGATACGGTCCGTTACAACATCAATGTATCGGTGCTGAAAGACCATTCCATGGCGGGGATGTCCGGCGGAATGAAGAATATGTACGGTGCGATCAACAATCCCAACAAGTACCATGACAACGGCTGTGATCCCTATGTTGCTCATGTAAATGCGCTGGAGCCGATAAAGAACAAGAACCGTCTGTCGGTTGTCGACGCTGTCAGGGTGCAGTACAACGGCGGTCCCGGCTATATTGGCAGCTATGTCGATTACTACGGCGGTGTGATTCTGTCACATGATCCGGTGGCGGCCGACAGCATTGCCCTTGACATTCTCGAACATATTCGGCAAAAGAACTCTCAGCCGCCGCTTGCGGCCGTGAAACGCGAAGTCAAGTACCTTCGCAGCGCACAGGAGATTGGCCTCGGCGTTACCGATCGAGCCGGTATCGACCTCACGGTATTGGCTGTGGACAGCAACGGCTCCTATCGTACGGGGGAATTGCTGTGATTAAGCGTCGCTCATTCCTGAAATGTCTCGGATGCGGCGCGGCCGCGACCGCTCTTACCCAGACGAGTCTGCTCCCCGAATTTCTCGGCGGTGTTCAGAATGCCTGTGCTTTTGATTTCTCGAAAAAGCTGGCTGACAAAGAAGCCAGATTTTACAAGAAACTCGACGGCGGCGGTATCGAGTGCGGTATTTGCCCGCGACACTGCCGGGTTACCGATCTGGAACGGGGATTCTGCGGCACTCGGGAGAATCATCAGGATACCTATTACACGCTGGTTTACGGTCTGCCGTGCTCGTTGAATATCGACCCGATAGAGAAGAAGCCGTTGTTTCACTTCTATCCCGGTACGACGGCGTTGTCACTGGCTACGGCAGGGTGCAACGTCAACTGCAAGTTCTGCCAGAACTGGGAGATATCGCAGTCGCGACCGGAACAGACCGACAACATTGAACTCTCGCCAAAGGCAGTGGTCGATCTTGCCGTCCAGCGCAAGGCGCCCAATATCGCATACACGTATTCCGAGCCGGTGGTATACTACGAGTACATGTACGACATCGCCGAACTCGGGCATCGTCGCGATGTACGCTCGGTGATGATCACCGGCGGGTATATCGAGAAGGAGCCGCTCGAGAAGTTGATGCCGCACCTGGATGCCATCAAGGTGGACCTGAAAGCCATTCGAGAAGATTATTACAAAGATATCGTTCACGGCGAACTCAAACCGGTGCTCGATGCCCTCGTGCAGATGAAGAAGTATGGAATCTGGCTCGAGATAGTCTATCTCGTTGTCCCGACACTTAACGACAGCGAGCCGGAATTTCACGATCTGGCAAAGTGGGTGATCACTTATCTCGGTAAGGACACGCCCGTACATTTCTCGCGGTTTTATCCTCAGTATCTACTCAAGAATCTTCCGCCGACGCCGCCTAAAACGCTGGAGATGGCCCATGACATTTGCCGCTCCGAGGGGTTGAGTTTCGTGTATCTCGGGAATCTTCCGGGACACCGGGCGGAATCAACGTATTGCCCTGATTGTGGTAAGTTGCTTATAGAAAGACGCGGATATCAGATCGGACAGGTGGCGCTCAAGAATGGCGCTTGCCCATACTGTAATCGACATATTCCCGGGCTATTCTAGATGAATCGTAAGGCGTTCCTGCTTGGATTCTTCGCTATCGGCGGCCAGACACTCCTTCTGCGGGAACTGATTTCATCACTGAATGGAGACGAAATATTTATCGGCAGCGCCCTGTTTGGCTGGCTGATCGCGGTCGCACTCGGGGCATACTGGGGAGGGAAGCCGCGTGTCCGAATCGCACCCGCTCTGCTTTTGACGGCCGCCGCCGTGCTCCTTCCGCTTTCTGTCATTGCTGTCCGCCTTGCTCCGCTGCTCGTGACCGAAACCGTAGGTGAGATTATCCCGTTTACCGTGGCCGCTTCACTTTCGATCATTCTCATGTTGCCGATCGGAATTGTATCCGGAGCACTGTTCCCGGCAATCACTCGACAGGGAATTTTCGCCGCCGAATCGGTGGTCCAGGTATATCTGTTCGAGGGAATAGGCGCTTTTGTGGGCGGCGCCGTACTGACCGTTCTCGTCGGCAGCCTCCTGACAACTCTCGGGATGGCTTTACTTGTCAGCGTCATAATGGTTGCCGGGATCACACTCTATCCCGAGCGACGCGTGTCGATACCGGCCGTGCTCTTGATCATCGGCCTGCTGATTGCCATCAGGTATGCGGTACCGGCCATCGACACGTCACTGGACGAAGCCAAATACGAATCGTTCCGTGTACTCAAATCGTTTGACACGCATTATTCGCACGAAGCCATACTCGAAAGGGATAGCTCAATTATTTTGCTGACCGACAACACGGTGGAAGCAAGCGAACCGGATGTCCTCACCGTTGAAAACCTCCTTATTCCTCCGTTTCTATATCAGCCCGGGACGGGGACGGTGTTGTTTGTGGGACGGGCTGAATTTGGCGTTGCGCAACTGGCCGAAGAGATTCCCGGGATTCAGCTCGATGCGCTTGACCCTCGCAGCAGGCTCACCAGCGTCCTTCAGAAGGCTCTTGATTCTCTTCCGGATTTCACCAGGATCGACGACGACCCGGTGTCATTCGCTCGCACTTCGACAGCCAACTTCGACATCATAGTGATCGACCCGGGCGAACCTGACAATTATCGCAACAGCCGTCTCCTGACACCGTCGTTCCTCAGGCAACTAAGAAGCTTGCTAAGCGACAGCGGTATTGTGGTCTACCCCTCGTCCTACGACACGGACAGATACATTTCACCGGAGAAGGCAAACGTACTTTCGGTTATCTACCATACATTCAGCGAGTCGTTTGACACGGTTGTCGTCTGGCCCGGGCAAATGACGATCTTTTTCGGCTTTGTCAATCCGCGGTTCGCTGTCCCCACCGATACCGTGATTGCTCGGGCGAATCGACTTTCATACCGGCCGACATACCTGTCGGAATCGCAACTGATGGACAGGCTCGGGGAATTCAGGGTACAGCGGCTGAACTCGTCGTTAAGCTCGGTGGCGAAGAGCAACACGATCAACCAACCGATACTTCCGTATTACCAGGTCGTGTACAGGTCGCCGGCACAGAGTATCGAGCGCAAGATGTTCGCGTCGCTGTTTGAACGGTCCACGTGGCTCGTGCTGTTGCCTCTGGTAATACTGGTCCTTTTTGTGATCCTTGTAACGGGTAGAAATCGAGCCCGACGATTCAGCCTGTTTCTATATTTCACGGCCGGGGCCGTATCGCTGTCACTGGAGCTGGTCTCGTTCTACGTTTACCAGTCGTTGGCCGGCTCACTGTATTCCGAGTTGGCCATACTGATTGGTGCTTTCATGCTCGGCCTGGCTATCGGAACATTCTACGCGTTCAAGATCAGGAATCCCGCTCTTGCGTTTCCGGCGCTCATACTGATGGCGATTGCCAGTCTCCTGTTTCTCGTGACCTACGATATAGTCGCCGCTCGCATGCTACTGGTTTATCATCTCATGTTTCAGTTTACCGTGGCACTGGCGACCGGAACGCTGTTTGTCGCAGCCACCAGCGCTTACTATCCGATCGGCAGTGAAGTGAATCGTGGTGCAGGCTACGCCGCCGAGCTTCTCGGCTCATCGCTGGGTGCGCTGACAATCACGACCGTGCTCCTTCCGGCGATCGGCCTGCAGTGGGTTTTGATTGCAATAACCGGGCTCACCCTGCTGGCAATTATGGGGACGATAGTATCATCGGTGACACGCGAGATTGTTTAGGCTGCCGAGTTGGCCTTCATTCCGGATATGCGGGCCAGGACAGCTCGACCGAGCTCTCGCATGAGTTTTCTCGTTGTGTCGTTGTCCTCGCAGGCTGTGATCCTTACCATACAGGCTCCGCGAACGAAGGTCAACTTGCCCGGATCAAGATTGCCCATATCACCCAAATTCGAAGTGTCGCTGTCGGGTGGTCGGATAGTCACGTAGAGCCTGCGGGCGTTCGAGTCTGTGTCGAACCTGATCACGTCAACAGCCAATTCAGTTTCCCCATTCGAATAACCCGCAGTTGTGGCTTCAATCACTCCATGTTTTCGATAAATTGCGGCCGAGGCGCCGAGATATAGATCAAGATCGCTATCCGTGAAGGTCACCACATCGGCATATCGCTCCAGGCCGGCATCTGTCCGTGATGGCAGCAGGTCGGCAGTGGTTCTATTGGCCGATCCTGAACAGCCGCACAGGAACCCGGCAACCGATGCAAATAACAGGGTGCTGATGAGAAGCCGGCTGAGCAACAATAGCGGTTTAGGAGGACAGCCGGGCTTAAGCACTGTCTCCGATTCCTTTTCTCTGCAGGATAATCTGGTTCTCGGGAGAGCGCGATTCGCCGACTGAACTTACCCTGATGGCAGCTTCGTCGGCAACCGGACAGGCGAACTCGCAGGCGCCGCAGCCGGTGCAGATGTCCGGATCTACGTAAGGACGTTTGACCACGAGCGAATTACCATCCCGGTCGTAGATCGTTTCTTCCTGCAGGTAGATCGATTTGGGGGAGGTCGGACACCATTCCTCGCACACGATACAGGTCTTGCCCAGCGCCCACGGAAGGCAGCGTCCGCGGTCGATAAAAGCTGTGCCGATGCGGTTGGGGCTTGTCTCCTTGTCTCCCACTTTCTCTGTCAGGCTCAGGTGATTGATCGCGGTCGTGGGGCAGACCTGTCCACAGAGGGTGCAGGACGGCTCGCAGTAGCCGATGCGCATGATGAGGTAGGGTGTCCACATTCCCTCGAAGCCGGATTCCATGAATGTCGGATGGATAGCGTTGTTGGGACAGACCCGCATACACTGACCACAGCGAATACAGCGCGCCAGGAAATCATTCTCCGGGGCGGAGCCCGGCGGGCGGATGAGGCGCGGGTTCGGGTTGGCCGAGAAAGCGTCTCCGGCGCGAAAGAGCGCTACCGCCGCGAGACCGCCTGCTACCGATGCGATCGCTTTTCGCCGCGACACGTTTATCTTCTGGGTGGGGGCCGGGTTGGTTTTGGTTACCGGTTGATCAGGAAAGAACTTGAACTTGAGCGAACCCTTTTCACACGCCGCCTGACAGTTCAAGCACACATGGCATTCCGCCTGATGCCATTTTTGGCCGATGTCCGGGTTGTCGCCTCCCTGGCAATGCAGGTTACAGAGACCGCAGTTGTTGCACTCCTCCTCTCGCTTCTCCAGCCCGAAAATGGCGTAGCGCGAAAATAGACCGAGCATGGCGCCAAGCGGACAAATCCCCCGACACCAGAACCGTGTGAAGACCCTGTTCAAGATCAGAATCAAAACAAAGATGAACCCGATCGTGAGAATAGCGTGAAACTGGTTTTGCCGAAAAGGCAGCAGAACGGCCGCAAGGACGCTATATACTCCGTCTGCCAGAGTGCTGAGCGGTGCAATGCCAAGCGATCTCACCCATGCCACGCCGCCGAGAGCCGCACTGTGGATAGTCGGGAGCAGAAAAGTGCCGATTGAACGCGCCAGGAGCGGCAACGGGCCGAGCAGAGCAATGAAAACCGATCCCGCCAGCGCACCTGCTACTCCAAAGAAGAATATGTAGTATTTGATCTTCTGGTATGGCTTGTATCGATTGGCTTTGATTTTCCCGAAGCCCTTCCGTCCGAGTCGCTCTGACGGAATTTCCGATATCCAGTGATTCAGGGTCCCGAGGGGACAGATCCATCCGCAAAAGAACCGCCCGAGAAAAATCGTCGGGATAAGTATCACCAGCGCCCAGAGCAGTCCAACGACCAGCGTGCCGTTAGCGAGCAACGTGATCAACGCCGTTAAGGGATCGAATCTTAGCGCAATGGATACCGGATAGGGGAGAGTGATCTCGGAGAGGTTCGCAGGACTGAAGTTGACCTCGAACGTCGTTTTCAGAATCAGCCAGAAGAAGATTCCGAAGAAAATGATTTGCGACGCCCGGCGAAGATTTCGAACGGTCCTGATGGTCATTAAGTCAACTCTTTGTATCCAATTGCTCGAT
>CAYNEO010000061.1:18366-21132 GCA_964396245.1 uncultured Ignavibacteriales bacterium | reverse complement strand
TCTAAACAGAACGGTACACACATCCAACCTACGGTAGCATATGACGAAATTGCAAGGAGGAGTATGAGCGATCTCATCGTCCATATTGTATCGCCGGGTGGCCCACCGCTTGCGGTGGGATCCTTACGATAATGCACTGAATTAAGACTCATACGCGTCTGTTTCAAAAACGAAAAGAACACACGGCTGAAGCCTGGATACCATCTGAAGTTGTTTTCCCCGTACATCGTTCATCCCCTCTTAGATTCGACGTAATATAACAGTTGAGTGTTTAGCAAACAAGCTTTGAACGGCAGAAAGGCGATCGATGTGTGGATCCCCACCCGGAGGGTGGGACACCGGGATAGCAGCGGGGGAAAATAAGTCAACTTGCGGCTTGACGGCGGGTGTGCGGGAGCAGTATTTTGTGGATAGAATTGTCTTTCTTTGATATCGCATTTGTACGAATCCGGCACACACGTCCAAAATACGAGTTTCACAACATTTTACTGGAGGCGAACTCTATGCGCGTAACATCAGTCAATGTCCGCATTCTGCTCGTGACCGCACTACTGTGCCTGTTTGCGGGCGGCGCTTTCGGGGCTGATCTGATCCCGCTCGAGGATTTTTTCAAGAATCCACAGCAGGCCTATTTCCAGATTTCACCCGACGGCAAGTATGTATCGTTCACCCAGCCGTACGAGCACCGCATGAATATCTACGTCCGGCCGATTGGCTCGGACGAGGCGACGAGGATTACCTCGGTCACCGACCGTGATATCTGGTCCTACTTCTGGAAGGGTCCCAACCGCATCCTGTTCAGCCGCGACTTCGGCGGCGACGAGAACTACCACATTTTCGGAGTTGACCCGGACGGCGGCAACCTGACCGACCTGACGCCCTTCGAGGGTGTCAGGGCCAATATCGTCGATGACATGCCGGATCATGACACCGACATTCTCGTGTCGCTCAACAAAGAGAATCCACAGGTGTTCGATGTCTATCGATTGAACACGGTCACCGGCGAAATGACGATGGTGGCAAAGAATCCCGGCAACATCACCGGATGGGTAACGGATCACGATTACAATGTCAGGATCGCGATTCAGACCGACGGCGTTAACCATACCTATCTGTATCGGGACGGCGGTGACGGAGCATTCAAGGAGATCATGACGATCGGTTTCAAGGATTCGTTTTCCCCGCTGTTCTTCACGTTTGACAACAAATACATTTATGCCAGTTCCGACCTGGGGCGGGACCGCCAGGCGCTGGTAAAGTACGATCTGGCCAACAAGAAGGAGCTGGAAGTGCTGTACGAGCACCCGGAAGTCGACGTGGCCGAGCTGTCATACTCACGCGCGCGGAAGGTGCTTACCTCGATCGGCTATACGGACTGGAAGTACCAGAGGGTACTTCTCGATTCAGTGGCGGAGAAGTACTACAAGATGCTGGACGAGAAGTTTCCGGAGTTCGATACGTACCTGACATTCAGCAATCGTGACGAGGATATTTTCATCGCGCGTACCATGAACGACCGCAGCACCGGCGCCTATTATCTTTTCAACACGAAGACCGGCGATATCACCAAGCTGGCCGATAGGAATCCGTGGTTGCCGATGGACCAGCTGGCGGAGATGAAGGCGGTCACGTATACGACGCGTGACGGTATGACCATTCACGGGTACCTGACCGTACCGGTCGGTGTCGAGCCGAAAAACCTGCCGGTGGTTGTAAATCCGCACGGCGGGCCCTGGGCCCGAGATTCATGGGGATTCAACGGCGAAGTACAGTTCCTGGCCAATCGCGGTTTTGCGGTGTTCCAGATGAATTTCCGGGGCTCCACGGGTTACGGCAAGAAGTTCTGGCAGTCGTCGTTCAAACAATGGGGCAAGACGATGCAGGACGATATCACCGACGGCGTCAACTGGCTTATCGACCAGGGGATAGCCGACCCGAAGCGCATCGCGATTTACGGCGGAAGCTACGGCGGGTATGCGACCCTGGCGGGGTTGGCTTTTACGCCGGACCTCTACTGCTGCGGAGTTGATTATGTCGGCGTTTCCAACCTGTTTACGTTCATGAATTCGATACCGCCCTACTGGGAGCCGTTCCGAAATATGTTCTACGAGATGGTCGGCAACCCGGCCGAAGACAGCGCTCTCTTTGCGGCAGCATCGCCCGTGTACCACGTCGACAATATCAAGGTACCGGTCTTGGTCGCACAGGGCGCGAATGACCCGAGGGTGAATATCAACGAGTCAAATCAGATTGTTGACGCCCTCAAGAAGAAGGGTATCGAGGTCGTTTACATGGTCAAGGACAACGAGGGGCATGGTTTTGCCAATGAAGAGAATAAGTTCGATTTTTATCGAGCCATGGAAGAGTTTTTGACCAAGCAGTTGCTGACGAAGAAGATTTAGTGGACGATTGTTGCGGCAGCCTGCTCGCTGAGGCGAGCAAGACCTGCCGCAACGGGGAGCAGTAAGGCTGGGTCACTAAACGAGAAATGTCAGGATGGCAGGCATCCTGACCTACGAATCCGGTGGACGCTTTGAGACAATCGTTCAGTAGGTCGGGACCCTTGCGGTCCCGACAGGCATACTGGATTCCAGCGGGCGCTGGAATGACAGCCGCTTGAGCGTCTGTTGGTGATATTCAAGTTAGGGGTATAGAATATCCCACCCACAGGGTGGGGCACCGGGGCTGCGATCATTGGAGGATTCCCACCCGGAGGGTGGGGCACCGAAGGTACGGTCATTGGAGGATCCCCACCCACAGGGTGGG
>CAYNEO010000061.1:0-18266 GCA_964396245.1 uncultured Ignavibacteriales bacterium | reverse complement strand
TAAAAGCCTTGGTCAGGATTCGTCGGGGGATTCAGTGTCGGAGATGACCTCGACTTCCCATTTGTCGTTGATCCACAGGCCGACAATTCGGACCGGGAGACTCCAGGAGCGGACAACCTCGACAGCTTTCTTGTTCATGGCCAGCTTGATTTCATCGGGGGCGGGGTTGCCGGCGCAGTCATAGTGGCTGACAATGGCGACCTGCTGCGAGCCGTGGTGCTGGACCGAGATCAGGACACGGCGTTTGATCGACTCGATTTCTTCGTCGGTGCCGGAGCTCAGGGCGCGGTCGGCCCCGGGTTCGGTGATCGTATCCACGTAATCGACTCCGAAAGTGGCTTTCATCCAATCCGACACCGGCTGCTGCGTGCGGCCATCCATGCAGTTTATGGCTGTTCCAAAGGTTCCGTCTGCCATCGCACTATCTCCCTCTGGCGTGCTCCCCGCCTTCGCGGAGAGACCTGCCGCCTGTGTTATCTGCCTTCTGAGCGCAAGATACGCAATATCTTCTGAAAGTCACCCGGTAAATCAGCCTCGAACCTGAGCTTCTCGCCGGTGACCGGGTGTTCGAACTCGAGCCTATGGGCATGTAATGCCTGTCGATGCAGGGTACGCAACATTTTTCTTGCAAGGGGTCGTTCGGGCCCGAACAGCCCCCGGAGCCACTTTTCCCGGCCGCCATATTCCTGGTCGCCAAAAACCGGGTGGCCGAGATGGGAAAAATGAACGCGAATCTGGTGCGTGCGGCCGGTGAATAGACTGGCCTCGAGCAGGTCATAGGACCGGAAGCGCTCGGTGAGCTTGTAGCCGGTTTTGGCTTCCTTCCCGGTCTGATAGGCCACGGACATTTTTTTGCGGTCTCGGGTTGAACGGCCGATAGGAAGATCGATAGTCGCCCTGTCCTCCAGCATGTGGCCGCATACGAGGACTATATAAGTTCGGTGGACTTTGCGCTCGAATATCGCTTCCTGGAGGGCTTTGAAAGATTCTTCCGTTTTGGCTACAACCAGCAGGCCGGTGGTGTTCTTATCGAGCCGGTGGACAATGCCGGGACGGTCGGTCTCCCCCATCAGCGGGAGTCTTCCAAGATGGTGGATCAAGGCATTGACAAGAGTCCCGGAGCGGTTGCCCGCGCCGGGATGGGTGACCATGCCGGCCGGCTTGTTGACCACGGCCAGATACTCGTCCTGGTAGACAATCTCAAGCGGGATATCCTCGCCGGTAAGCTCGCTGGGAGCGGCGGCAGGGACGGTAATACAGATGTGTTCACCGCCTTTGAGGACGTATTTGGTCGTTGTGGTCTCATCATCGACCGTGACGAGGCCATCGGTGATGAGCTTCTGAATTCGTGTCCTCGACAGCCGCACGTCCGGATGCGAACCGAGATAGCGGTCGATTCGTTCGGGAGCCATTCCCTCCGGTGTGCGGAGTTCGACGACTCTGTCCGTATGCGGTGTCGATTCGTTCAACAGTAGAATCAGCTCGGTGGAATCGGGGCCTGGAGCAACTCGCGAAATTCTTTGACAGCCTGTGGATATCCGATAAGCATCGCCTGCGCGGCGATGGCGTGACCGACGACAAATTCTTCGATGAGGCCGAGTTCGAGAAGCGGCTGCACGTTGCGGTAACTGATTCCGCGCCCGGCGTTGACGGCGAGATCGGCTTTGACGGCGGCCTGTGCGGCGCGGTCGATCATGTCGAGGCCTTCCTGGGCATCTTCGAGGGTCCTCGCCCGCGTGAACACACCGCAATTGAGCAGGACGGCGGCAGCCCCGGATCGCGCGGCACCCTTGACGGAATCGGTATCCGGTTCGATGAAAAAGCAGACATTGGTGCCGACACCTTTGAGCCGGGTGACGATATCACCAAAGTCTATAGCGGCGTTGTTGAAATCGATGCCGGCCACGGGGGTATCGCTGTCGGGCTGGTCGGCAACGAGTGTGACCATCCACGGTTTGACTTCGAGCGCCTTTTCGACCAGGGTGTCGGCGGGCGCCATCTCCACGGTCAGCCGGGTTTTGACGACCTCGCGGAGGATATACAAGTCGCGTTCACGGATATACTTGCGGTCGCGGCGAAGCTGGACGACGATACCGTCGGCGCCGGCAAGCTCGGCCAGTACCGCAGCCTGGGCCGGGTCCGGTTCACGAAGCTTGCGGACTTCGCGCAACGCAGCTACTTGATCGAGATTTACTGAAAATAAAGGCATAATCTTCCCTGAATTTCGGTAACTGTGGTTATTACTACCTTGTACCGTCTAAACCGAGAGAATGTTACGAGAGATTAGCGCCCGCGTCAATTTCAAAAAATCATCGATTGTCATCTGCTCGGCGCGTACCGCGTGATCGAGACCGATTTCGTCTAATATCCCCGTGGCGATTTCGGCGTCAGAAATGATGTCCGGCACGAGGTTATTCGATAGCTGTTTGCGTCGATGGGTGAACGATTGGCGGACTACACGGTCGAAGGCACCGATATTTTCAATCTTCGCCTCTCCCCTCGCGATCAGTTCGATAACGGAGGAAATAACTTCCGGGGGCGGCTGAAATGCTTCCGGGGGGACATCGAAACACAACTTCACATCAAACCAGAGCTGCGTGAAAATCGACAGAGGCGACCAGTCCTTTGACCCGGGAGCGGCGGCGATTCGACGGGCCAGCTCGCGCTGCACCATGAAGACGGCGCGGTCCACCTGCGAGCGATAGGTCACACACCAGTCGAGAACGGGCGAGGTAATGTTGTACGGCAGGTTGCCGACAAGGGTGAATTTCGGGAAGCGTTCGGGTTCCGGCTCGAATAGTAAGAAATCGATATTGAGCAAGCGAGTGTTGGGATATGGCTTGAGGAGTTTTTTGAGACGTTTGATGAGGTCATTGTCGAACTCTATGGCCACGAGGTCAGCACCGGATGCGGCGAGAGGTTCAGTCAAGGCTCCCTGTCCGGGGCCGATTTCGATGATGGTTTTGTCCTCGGAAGGGTCGATGACATCAATGATGCGCTGGATGATGTCGGGAGAAGTCAGGAAGTGCTGGCCAAGCCGTTTTTTGGCGTGATAGGGCACGGTTAACCTCCGAAGGTTTCAACCAGGCCAAAGAGTTTGCGGCAGGAGCGGTCAACCGTCTTCTCTATTTCCGCGAGAGGCATGTCACGGAGTTCCGCAACTTTCTTATACACCAATGAAACGTAGGCGGGGTAGTTGGTTTTCCCTCGGTGCGGGACCGGGGTGAGGTACGGGGCATCGGTTTCGAGCAACAGCCTGTCGAGAGGGACCTCGGCTGCTACTTCTGCCATGCGGGCTTTTGGGAAAGTGATGACTCCGCCGACCGAAATCATGAAGCCGATATCGAACACCTTCTCGGCATCATCGACACTTCCGGGAAAACAGTGAAAGACGCCGCCGGGCAGTCGGCTTGCATACTTGCGGATGATGCTGAGGCTGTCGTCGAATGATTCCCGTGTGTGAATAACAACGGGCAGGTTCATATCACACGCCAGTTCGAGCTGCTGGTGAAACGCCTTTTGCTGGACGTCGTGCGGTGACAGGTTGCGATAATAGTCCAATCCGATCTCGCCGATGGCGACGACTTTCGGATGTTTCGCCAGATCGCGGAGGGTATCAATGGCCTCGTTCTCGGCGGTTTTGGCGTCGTGCGGATGGATGCCCACGGTGGCGTAGACCATGTCGTATTTTTCAGCGAGTTCTATCGACCGTCGTGATGCGGCGATATCGACACCGATGTTGATGATGGTATCGATACCGGCCGCACGGGCGTCGCTGACGACGCGGTCGCGGTCATTGTCGTAGGCATCAAAATCAAGATGACAGTGAGAGTCTATCATTAGCTGATCGTCGCGCCGGACGGCAGGTCGGCATCGGGCGTCACCAACCGGAGCGTTTTACCGGATTTGGCGGCGAGCAACATGCCGTTGGATTCGATACCGCGGATTTTCGCCGGTTTGAGATTGGCGACAACCACGATTTTCTTGCCGACGAGATTCTCGGGCGCGTAGTGTTCGGCGATGCCGGCCACGATCTGGCGTTTTTCATCGCCGATCTGAATTTGCAGTTTCAGAAGCTTGTCGGCGCCTTTGACTTTCTCGGCTTCCAGAACCTCGGCGATCCGAAGCTGAACCTTTGCAAATTCGGAGATGTCGAGCAGGCCTTCGGCGGACGCAGGCGCTTTCTCTGCCTGTTTGGCTTTGTCCTGTTTGCGGTCGTGGTCCGATTTTTCAAGCCGAGGGAACAATGGTTTGTCGAAGTTGATTTTCTTCCCGGGCGTGAGAGCGTGGAATTTTGCCGCTTCCTTGAGTTTCAACGTCGAATCATCGAGCGAGAAAATCGCCCGAAGTTCGCGCATCTTGTTCGGCAGGACCGGATAAAGCAATATTGAGACAATCCTCAGGGCCTCGCAGCAGGCATAGAGAATTCCGCCCTGTTTCGGTTTTTCGGCGGCCAGTTTGAGAGTCCACGGTGCCGCATCATTGAAGAACTTATTGGTGGCTCGCACCAGACTCATAACTTCGTAAATGGCGTTGTGAATGCGAAATTCTTCGATCTCGCGGTACACGGTGCCGGCCAGCGCTTCCGCCTGAGCCACCAGGTCGCTGAGCCCGATGATTTCGTCATCGCGCTCGGGCAGCTTGCCGTCGAAATTCGACACAATCATCTTGCATACGCGGGAGACAAGATTGCCGAGGTCGTTGGCAAGATCAGAGTTATACTGTGTCAGAAACCGGCTGGCATGAATGTCGCCGTCGCCGCCGAAGGGATACTGCGTCGTGAGCAGGTAACGGGTCCCATCGGGACCGAATTCATCGACCATGTCATTCGGATCAATCTGGTTACCGAGGCTCTTGGACATCTTTTCACCGTCAACGGTGAAATAGCCGTGAACGAACAATGTTTCGGGCAACTTAAGGTTAGCGGCCATGAGCATGGCCGGCCAGTACAGGCAGTGAAATTTCAGGATGTCTTTGCCCAGCAGGTGGACCACTTCGGCCTTATTCCACCACTTGTCGAATGTCCCCGGATCATCGGCATAACCGATGGCGGAAATGTAGTTCGAGAGGGCATCGATCCAGACATAGGCGACCTGACTGCTGTCGAATGTCAGCGGGATGCCCCATGTCACATGCTCGCGCGACAGGGAGAAGTCCGGTAAATCCTGGTTGATGAGGCCGAGGACCTCGCGGCGGCGTTCCTCCGGGAGGATCAGCAATTCGCCGGATTCAATTTTCTGCTTGATCTTGTCGGCAAAGGCGGTCAGCCGGAAGAAGTAGTTCTTTTCCTTGACCTTCTCCGGGGGTGTGCGGTGCAGCGGGCAGAGGCCGTTCACCAGTTCCTTCTCAGTGAGGTATTTTTCGCACCCGACGCAGTAGAGCCCTTCATAATAGTCAGAATAGACTACTTCCCGGCCGTCATCAGTACGGGCATTGCGCATGGCATCGAGGATTTTGCGGACCGCCTCGATGTGCCGCTCGGATGTCGTGCGTATGAAGTAGTCGTTGTCGATCGAGAGGTTTTTCCACGCTTCCTTGAAGCGTTCAACTACCCGGTCGCAAAATGTCTGCGGATCGACGCCGGCCTTTTCCGCGGCCTCGGCAATCTTGCTGCCGTGTTCATCGGTGCCGGTGAGAAAGAACGTTTCGCGGTGAGCCAGCTGGTGGTATTTGGCCACTATGTCGGCCGAGATGGTAGTATAGGCGTGGCCGATATGCGGTACGTCGTTGACGTAGTATATCGGCGTCGTGACATAGAACGGTAGTTTTGATTTATCTTTCATAGGGATGGCGGCTATTCTTCAGGTTCATCAAGTTTTTTCAGCGCTTCCTGATCGCTTTCATCGAGCGGCGCCTCGGTCTCTGATTCGGCGGGCTTCGTTACAGCAACGCCCCGGGCGGTGAGAATGTCCTCGGCCATGACGCGGAACGGGATGTTTTCTTCATCGCGAACGATGGCTTCTTCGTTGAAGACATCGATGCGCTCGATGACGCCCGATCCTTTTTTGGTTTCGACAGACGTTCCGGGTTTGGGAAATTGGCGCTTGGTTGTCGTGTACATCTCGGCCTCGTAGCGCAGGCAACACAGCAGTCGGCCGCAGTTGCCGGAAATCTTCGATGGATTGAGCGTGAGGTCCTGTTCACGGGCGTGTTGTGTGGAGATCGGGGCAAACTCCTTGATGTGACTGTTGCAGCACTGCTGCCGCCCGCAGATACCCAGTCCGCCGAGCCGCCGGGCTTCATCGCGAACGCCGATCTGCCTCAGCTCGATTCGGGTACGGTATTTGGCCGCAAGATCGCGGACGAGCGCCCGGAAATCCACACGGTGATCGGCCGTGAAATAGAAGGTGATCTTGTTACCGTCGAACTGGCACTCGACATCGACAATCTTCATCGGAAGACCGTGTTTGGCAACCAGTTCAATGATCTCGCTTCGGTACCGAATCTCTTTCTGCTTGAGGTCCCAGAAGTGATCCATATCATCATGGCCGGCGGGCCTGAGGATAGAACGGGGCTTGCTGGTATCAGAGAAGTCCATCGCCTTTCCGATCTTGAGACTGAGCTGCCCGATATCTTCGCCCTGGTCGGCCTGGATGATGACGTAGTCGGAGAGATTCAGGGAATGATAATATGTATTATAAAAGTACTCTTTGCGAGACCCTTTAAATTCGACAAGGTAGAGTTCCGCCATGATTTACTCCAAAAGAAACGCCGCACGGACAAACAGGTTACCCGGCAGCCTTAACACTCATCTGCAGCTTTAACGTCAACGCCGCCAAAGCTGTTTGAATATGCACATTCCGCGCAAAATCGGCAAGGGTATTCTTAATGTGGTCGACGAGGGCGCCGGCCAACGCCAGGTTGGAGAAGTACGAAGACAGTTGTTTTATCTCGGGGATAAAATCGACATTTGTCAGACCTTCTTCGGCGCCGGTAGCGGCGAAATAATGACAGTCGCGAATGAGCGATTGCCACAAAAGCAGCACGTCGCGGACTTCATCGCGGTTGTTCGTATTAACCATGTCGAGTTCGCGCGAGATCACGCCCGCGCCGCTCTCTTTGAAGAGCGACTTGAATAACAGCATGGCCACGGCCCGCCGGGAAATCGTCTCATCATCTTCTTCGCCCGCGAGTTCAACGGCCTTGCTCATGACACCCTCGGAGAGCCGCGACACCAGTCTCGCCCGTTTTTCCGAGATTTCGTATGTGGAAACCAGGTACTCTTCGATCATCGGCTCCGGGATTCGCGTGAGCCGGATGATCTGCGAGCGGGATTGGATGGTGGGGAGCAGCATTTCCGGCCGCTCGGTGGTCAGGATGAGCACGGTGCCCGGAGGGGGTTCTTCAATCAATTTCAGGAGGGCATCGGCCGAGGCTACCCGCATCTTCTCCATCTGATAGAACAGCACCACGCGGGTAATTCCTACGGTGGGTTTTCGGGACAGATGGGAGGCTATCTCGCGGGCCATGTCAATAGGCAAGGTGGTGCTGGCGGTTGAGACAATGCGGTGGAAGGGATCTTCGCGTTTCGCCTCAACGACCTCGTTGGTGAATTCGATGATGTCCTCAAATTTCTTGCGCGGCGATGGCGGGACGGGGACGGCGATGTAGAGGCCCTCGAAGTTCAGGCCGAAGACCATGCGACAGTTGCGGCACTGACGACACGGCTGAACCGGTTGCTCCGGGTCGTCCGTCTGGACGGGATGCTCGCAGTTCATCAGGGCGGCGAAAGTGATCGCCAGCGGCCAGTGCCCGACTCCCTCGTGGCCGCAAAACAGGTATGTGGACGCGACGCGACCGGCCTGAAAAGACCTCGAGAGGATCGACCAGGCGGTGGGCTGTGCTTTGGTTATGTCAAAGTGACTCAAATCTGATCCATGTCACCGGGTCCAGCGGGTCCCGGCCGTTGCGCAATTCGAACTTCACGATACCATCATCGCTGGCCAGCGCCAGCCGCGAGCCGGTGGCGAGATGCTGTCCCTGCTGGACAAATATCTGTCCCAGCCCGGCGTAGGTGGTGTAATACTGGTTGTCATGGTTGATGATAACAAAATTGCCGTAACCGCGCAAATTCCCCGTGTAGGCCACCGTCCCGGAAGCCACCAAAGACACCTCCCCTTTCGGCCTGCCCTTTATTGAAATCCCCGGTGAATACGACTTTAAATTGGTTATCGGATCGACCTGCTGTCCGAACGGGACGACTATCTTGCCCCTGAACGGCGAGAGCAATTGTCCCTTGAGCGTCGCAAAAACCGACGGAGAGGATTCGGCGGGCTTCGATCTGGCCGCGCGCTGCCGTTCTTCTTCCAGACGGGCGATAATGCGCTGCATTTCCTCGGCGGCCATCTGGAGCGTCATGATTCGTTCCGCTTCCTCGTTGGTCTTTCGACGGAGACGGTCGAGTTGCTTTTCATGCTGGTTTTTCTGGCTCTTGCCGAGCGTGTAGGCCACCTCTTTTTTCTTTTTCAGGCTGCTGACCTGTTTGCTCTGGCCGCTTAGTTCATCGCGTGTCTCGACCGCCTGAGCCAGATACAGCGATGCCTTTTCCACATTTCCTGACTCGAAGTTGGCGAGCGCCGACAGGTAAACGACCTGACGATTGCGCTCGAGTTCGATATTCGGATTCCTTGCCAGCGGGGTTGAGCGTTGCTGGACGGCAAAGTAGAACTGCCGGATATTGCCGAGGTACCGGCGCTGGCTCCATTCCAGCCTGTCTTTCCGGTCGACCAGTTCCTGGTCCGCGTCGGCGATATCGTTCTTCAACTGCTTCAACTGATTATTGAGCCGGCCGATCACCTTTTTGTCCGAGGAAATCTTTTGGTCGGCATCGGCAATCTGTTGTTGAATCGACATCTGGAGTCCTTTGAGAGAATCCAAGCGGCGCTGTCCCGTCTCGACGTCCTTGCGGATCTTTTCCAGCTCTTTCTTCTGGTCGAGAATCTGATTCTTGTCGCCCGCTCGGACCGACACCGACAGACAGAGAGCGATAAGTATGGAAGTCAATCCGTATGCGTATCTTCCAATCATGGTCATACTTTCATTTGCCGGCGAATTCCGAGATAGCCGCTTACCAATCCCAATGCCGCACAGGCGAGACAGAATATGATTATGTCCTGCCTTACGGGCATGACAATCTCGAATTGCGTGAAGGCTATCTGTCCTTGACCGTATGCAACGATCAGCCATCCGGCTACGGCTGCCAGTCCCGCCATCAAAACGCCTTCGATCAAGAAGGGCGCCGCGACGAACCAGCGACTGGCGCCAAGGAGCAACATCTGCCGGAATCCGACGGCCCGGGCGCGGGTCATCAGGCGGATGTTATTCGCCGAACTGATCAACGCCGTCAGCAGTATTATCACACCGAGGGCCAGTCCGATGCGAAAGATCACGCCCTTCGTTTCTTCTACTTTCTCAAGCCAGTGACGGCTGTAGTTTATTTCGGCCACGCCGGGCAGAACAGCCAGTTTATCTTCTATATCGGACAGATCGGACATATTTAAAAATCGAGGTTTGAAAGTCAGGACAAACGAGCGCGGAAGCGGGTTGAGAGAGTCATAACCCACCAGCAGATCGGTTCCGACGCGGGCGGCAAGTTCCTGACGAGCCATATCCTTGGAGATGAAGCTGACTGAATCGACGCCGTCGATGGAAGCTATCTCTTTTGTCAGACCGGCGATAGACGAATCAGGCAGTTCCTCCGAGAGGAAGACGTCCATTTTGAGGTCCGATATCAGGGTGACATAGAACCGTTCCGCCGTGCCGGCGGCTACCCAGAACAAGTTGAACAGCAAAAACAACAGGGTGAGTGACAGGAGCGAGCCAAGCGCCGTACCCGGATTGCGATAGACATTCCGGAGCAACTCTTTGATGACATATATAGATCGGGTCATGCCAGCGCTCCGTTGGCTATCTCGTAGTAATCGGTTTCAGGGAATTCGCGCGAAGGCAGCTCGGATGTCAGAATCAGCATCGACCGTCCCGACAGCGCTACCCGCGTGAGGAATTCCAGCACGCGGCGGTAGGTCTTTACGTCGAGCCCGGCGAGCGGTTCATCGATAATCATCAGGGGTTGATTGGCGACCGACGCCCTCGCGAACTGAGCCATGGTGTTTTCAACCCGGGTGAGATGAGACGGGTAGTGGCCGGCCTGTTTTAGCAGAGAGAATTCGGTCAGCGCTTTGAGCAATTTTTCTTTCCGGATTCTCTTGCGGGCACCGTCGATAATGAGCGGGAGAGTAATGTTTTCGGCGACAGTGAGAAGCGGCAGGAGTTCGAAGTGGCCGCCGACGCCGCCGATTCGCCGGCGGATACGCCTGATAACACCCTGCCGTCGTCCGCGGATAACCTCACCGAAGACTTCCACCGAGCCGGAATCGGCGAAACGGGTGCCGATGATGAGTTCGGCCAGGGTTGTTTTGCCGGACCCGGCGGTACCGGTAACAATTGCGGAACGACCCGGGACAATTTTGAGATTGAGATCCTCAAAGACCGGTTCGCCGCGCTCGCTTCTGAGGCTGATGTTGGTCAGTTCAACTATCGGTGTATCCACAATTCAGCTATTCCCTTAGCTGTACGGTTATACGACCATCGCCCGGGAAGGTTCGTCAACCGGGATCGGCACTGTCCGAAACTATCGGAAATAGTCTAAAAAACGGTCACTCGGAGAACAATATAAAACCGGGCACGACGGCGCATACGGACGCCGTGCCGTACATGCAGCGAGAGATTTTGGGAGAGATCGCCGTTGTCGCGGACCGACATCAGTCTTTCATGGATGCCAGGAATTTCCCGTTTGTCTTGGTCTTCTTGATCCGGTCGGTGAGGAATTCCATCGCCTCGATCGGGTTCATCTCCGCAAGGAATTTCCGCAAGATCCAGATCTTGTTAAGTGTCTCCTGGTCAAGCAGCAGCTCTTCCTTACGGGTCGATGACCGATTTATATCCATGGCGGGGAAAATCCGTCGGTCGGACAAACGTCGATCCAGAACGAGTTCCATGTTACCGGTGCCCTTGAACTCCTCGAAAATGACTTCGTCCATTCGGGAGCCGGTTTCAATCAGGGCGGTAGCGATGATTGTCAGCGAGCCGCCTTCCTCGATATTTCTGGCGGCGCCGAAGAACCGTTTCGGCTTGTGCAGGGCGTTGGAGTCAACACCGCCGGAGAGAATCTTTCCGGAGTGCGGGACGACGGCGTTGTGGGCGCGCGCCAGACGGGTGATCGAGTCCAGCAGAATGACAACATCCTGCTTGTGTTCGGTCAGGCGTTTTGCCTTTTCGAGGACCATGTTGGCGACCTGTACGTGCCTCTCGGCGGGTTCGTCGAAGGTCGAAGAGATGACCTCGCCTTTGACGGAGCGCCGCATGTCGGTTACTTCCTCGGGACGCTCGTCGATGAGCAGGACGATCAATTTCACAGCCGGATGATTGGCCGTGATCGACTGGGCGACCTTCTGAAGGATCATCGTCTTACCGGCTTTCGGCGGCGAAGTAATCAGGGCGCGCTGTCCCTTACCGATGGGGCACATGAGATCGATAATACGCGTGGTCAGTTCCTCGGAGGTCAGCTCAAGCTGGAAGGCCTCGTTTGGATACAGCGGCGTCAGGTTGTCGAAGAGGGTCTTGTGTTTGGCGATATCCGGGTCTTCGAAATTGACCGCTTCGATTTTCAACAGGGCGAAGTAGCGCTCGTTGTCTTTCGGCGGCCTGACCTGACCGGAGACGGTGTCGCCGGTACGGAGGTCGAAGCGCTTGATCTGGGAGGGTGACACGTAAATGTCATCCTGGCCCGGAAGGTAGTTGTAGTCGGGTGAGCGCAGAAAACCGTAACCCTCTTCCATGATTTCCAGCACGCCTTCGGCCATGATCATGCCGTTGGTCGATGATGTGCTTTCCATCACCTTATAGATGAGCTCCGATTTGCGCAGCCCCGAGACGCCGGGTATCTCGAGATCCTCGGCGATCTTGAGTAGTTCAGCAATCGTTTTCGATTTGAGATCTGCGATTTCCATTGGTATACCTGTGTAGTTAATAGATTATAATTCGTCGATTTTGGGTGTCCCTTACTCGTCGGAGAGCTCTTCGGAAGGAGCGTCTCCCCAGAGTTTTTCGAGGGCATAAAACTGTCGGGTCGGCTCGAGCATGATGTGTACGACGACATCAATATAGTCGAGGAGGACCCAATTACCATCATTCATTCCTTCGCGATGAAACGGCTTGTGACCGGCGTCGGCGAGTCCGTCGTAGACGGCCCGCGCTATGGCCTTGACATGGATATCGGCTTCGCCGGATGCGATGACGAAATAGTCACACACGGACGAGATATTCTTCAGCTTGAGAATCCTGACATCAAATCCTTTTTTCGAGAGAGCCAGTTTGCCGGCCAGGCGTGCGAGGGCGAGTGGTGATTGCTGTTTCAATGCGTTCGTTCAGTTCTCCTTTGTATCGCGCTCCAGTCGTATATTTTCGTGATCGAGACCGAGCACCAGTGTGACCGATATATGCCGGTAATTGTTCTCAAGCGGTTTGACAATGATATCCGAGGGGTCGAGCCCGAGTTCTTTCGCCAGTTTGCGAGCGGCGTCCGTGTCCTCATCTCTCGAAATAAGAAATGATTTCGGTACTTCTGCTATATCGAAGTCATCCGTGTCGACTATCTTAATCTCCAGTTCCGGGTCCGTATACCCGGCCAGTTGGTCCGACACCCGCGCGGCAAGTCCGGGTTCTCCACAACCATTAAGCACCTGGAGCCGAATGCGGTGGTTCGGCGGGTCGATGGTCCTGGAAACGCCGGTGGTCACTTTGATGGCAACTGACAGGACATAGAGGAACACCGCCACGAAGGCGGCCGCGATCAATATTTCAAATATCCGATTTATTTTAGTCTTATTCAACCCAACCGTTCCCATTGGGGTTCCGTAGCTGCAAGCAATCCGTGCTTGCGTGGAATATAGTGTAACTCAGGGTTTTTTTTCAGGCAGGAAATTTCTTTTACCTAACTTATCTCGCGTCTCCCGAGCATCAAGGTCATGGTTCGTGCGGTCAATAGGGGAAGAGTGAATTCCCGTACGTGTATCGGCCGGGATAGAAATACGGGGACATCAGGCCGCTTTGCCGGGAGACCCCGATAGTCATACGGAATTTCTCCGACGGATGATAGTCGAGCATGAATCCCGGCAAGATGGTGGCATCGGTGTTGCCGTTACCCCAGATGGCTCCCGCATTGTGCAGGATTCCGATATTCAACGCCATCGACAACTTGGACGAGAACTCATAGAACATGGTCGAATTCCAGAGCCCCGCGGAACCGGAGGAGCCGCTTCCGGAAAAGAATGAAACCGAATAGCTGTTTGACCAGCGCAGTCGGGACATATCAAGAAGCGAGAACGGTGTCGTAGCCGGTTGCACACCAAGGGTGTTCAACGGTGTAGCTTCATGCAGCTTCGCAACTTCGGTATCCTGGGCCATCAACGGAACAGCCAGAAGCATTACGAAAATAATCGCCAGCGAATAACGTCTCATGGATATCTCTTCCTTACTTCAGAAGCTACCGTGTTTGCAGTTCTTCGTCAACCAAAAAACGAACCTTCCTTCTGCTCGCTTTCGGTCGATGATGTGAGGAATATCTACTATTATAACGCACAACCCTCGTTTCAGTTGAAGAGTTTCTTATGGCGTCTGACCGGCGATTTTCCGCTCCAGATTCTCCAGCTCTTCCTTTGAGTTAACACCGCGGACCTCATCGGGGTTCGCCGCGCGGACCACGGCGACCCTCAACCCTTTATCGTGCATAATCTTAACCGCGTCGGTCAGGTAGTATTCCTGCTGGACGTTCCGGTTGTCTATCTCGTCCACCACCGCGAAAAGTTGCCGGGTGTCAAAGCAGAAGGTCCCGGTATTGATCTCGGTGATCTCGAGTTCTTTTTCGGACGCATCCTTGTGCTCGACTATGCGCTCGAGAAAGTCCGTATTGTTATCTCGAACGATGCGACCGTATCCGGCAGGGTCCTCGAATTCGGCCGACAGGCACGTAGCGGCAGCGCCGGTTTTCTGATGGACTTCGAAGAGTTGATCGATTGAGGCTGTAGACAGAAACGGTACATCGCCTGCCGCCACGAGAGTGACACCGTCAAAATCGCGCAGGTTCTCCCTTGCCATCATCACGGCATGCCCGGTGCCGAGCTGATCGTGCTGCCAGACAAATTCCACCGGGTATTGATTCAGGGCTTTCTGAACGAGTTCGCCCTTGTGTCCGATGACTACCACGATACGTTCGAAATTCATCGGCACGAGGGTATCGAGCAGAATCTGGACCATGGGGCGGCCGTTTATCTCGTGAAGGACCTTCGGGAGGTCGGATTTCATCCGTTTTCCTTTGCCGGCGGCAAGAATAATGGCTGCTTTTTTCAGCGACAAGGGCACCTCAAGTCAATTTGGCTGATGATTGGCTGTTGCGGGTCGGGGGTAATGTTATTTTCCGACCGGTTTATTGTTGCTATCGACATGAACGACAGCGGGCTTAAATCCGGGCACGGCGCTTTGTTCGATCAGGCCGTAGGCGATAATGATGACCAGATCCCCTTTTTCGCCCAACCGGGCGGCAGCGCCGTTGAGGGCGATTTCGCCACTACCGGCCTTGCCCTCGATAGCGTAGGTTTCAAAGCGCTCGCCGGTATTGACGTTAACTACCTGGACTTTTTCGTATGGGACGATATTGGCCTTTTCCATCAGGCTGGAATCGATCGTAATCGAGCCCACGTAGGCCAGGTCTTTATCCGTGACAGTGGCACGGTGAATCTTTGATTTGCAAATTGTTATATACATCTCGTATCACTCAAATTCTGCCTTTTCAGGCCCCCAAATATAGCCAATTCCCGAGAATACGCAAGAAAAATGGAGCGTAAATCTGAGGTTAAGCTCTTGTGTGTATTAACGTTGACCGACCAATAGAGTTCCGGAAATCATCGCTCGATCGGCAGCTCAACCCAGCTTGCGGCCGGGTAGCGCTTCAGTTCCCGGTCGAGATTCTGAACGGCGTCAATAACGTTTTGCCATTCAAGCAGTTCCAGTGCTTCAGCAGCGGTAACCCAGCGGAAATCGGAGTTCTCTTCACAGAGTTTTACCGTTTCACCGGAATCAACCACGGCCACGATCACTGGAAGAATCCAGACTCTGTCAACAGCCGGCTCATAGAATTGTACACAATATTCACTCGCAAAGAGCTTGAGAGGTGACAGCCCGGTCTCCTCCCGCAGTTCGCGGACGGCCAGTTGAGCTACGGTTTCGTTGCCTTCCCTGCGGCCGGTGAGGAAACCCCAGAACCCGGGATAGCTTTGACCTTCGGCTCGTTTCAACAGCAGGAATCTCCACGCATCCGAATCCTGCCTGACTATGGCGAGGTTTATGCCCGGTGACTCTATGGGGATTGAGGAGTAAGTGTCCATGGGAAGAGGCTACTTCAGTTTCATATTGTCGATCAAACGCACGCCGTGGATCTTGACGGCGAGAGAGCAGACTGTGTCCTTGACGATCTCTCGGCGCGGTTCGAATGACTTGAGGTCGTTGAAGGCGATGTAGTCGATCTCAGCAGTGGGACAAGTCGCTTTCATCACCGACCGCATTTCTTTTGCAATCACCCTGGTGTCGGACACTCCGGACTTGACCATTTCTTTCGCGCTTCTCAGCGCATAGTAGAGACAGACGGCTTCCCAGCGCTGAATCTCGTTGAAGTATTTATTTCGCGATGACATCGCGAGACCGTCTTCTTCCCTGACGGTTGGCGCCACGATAAACTTGATCGGGTAATTGAGGTCTTCGGTCATTTTTCGGAGAACAACCGACTGCTGGAAATCCTTCATGCCGAATACGACGACATCGGGGCGAACGATATTGAAGAGTTTCGCGACAATCGTAGTCACTCCCGTGAAATGGCCGGGGCGCGATTTGCCCTCGAGAGTTGTGGTCAGCCGTTCGACCGAGACACGGGTACTGAATCCCGGGGGGTAAATCTGTTTGACATCGGGGACGAACACGATATCGCCGCCGGCGCTCTTGATTTTCTTGAGATCGCCCTTTTCATCGCGGGGATACTTTGCGAAGTCCTCACGGGGACCGAACTGGGTCGGGTTGACAAAAATCGACACGACAACGACATCGGAGTGTATTTTCGCCTTCCGGATAAGCGACAGATGGCCTTCGTGCAGATAACCCATGGTCGGGACCAGCCCGATTTTCTTTTTCTTCGCCGCTAACTGGCGCGACGTGGTCTGCATTTTTTTTATTGAGCGGATAGTTTGCATGGCAATTTGTGCAATCTGTGTCGTGTAGCTTGATTCAGTATAAGACATATCCCGGGCGGGCGCAAATGAATGTCAGACGCTAGCCAATGTTGAGTGATTAGATAGGGCAGCTAATCGGCGTCTTCGTCCTTGCCGGTCTCCCCTATCTCCGGATTTACGTGTTCCTCGGTGAAAAACAGAGAATCCTCGGCGGCGATATCGTAGTCGTCCTTGATCTTCCTGATAGCGGCAAAACCGTAGGCTTGACCGGCGGCGACAATGGCGAAGGCATAACCGATGATTGAAGCGAAAATCAGGAAAATCATGACCGCCATGAGGTAGCTGACGGCATCATGGCGCCCGCCCATCGAGATGAAGCCGAGGGAAAAATGCCAGTCGATACCCGGAAAGATATTGAATGTCTCGCGGACGATATCGGAATTGACCGGAAGATGTGACAGGCCGGCTTTCGTAATCTGCTCAAGTCGCTCTCCCCCGCCGAGTTTGGATGACCAGACCAGAAACTGCACCGCGCGGAAAGTGAAGTAGGCGTAAATGAAACTGCAGATTTTGGCGGCCACGGCGGAATAAACGGTATACCCGGCCCATCGAAACGGCTGACGGATAATGGTGGAAAAAGTCTCGACTATGACGCCGAACGATTCCCCGTGTCTTTCGGCGGCGGCCACGGCCGGCAGAAGAATCACCGAAAGTGTCAGGACAAAAATGATAAAGACGGTAAACAGAGCGATGATGAAGTTGGGCAGGGCGAACAGAATCGTGTAGAGCCAGTCACCGACCGCAGGGATGCGTGTCACAAGGCCAAATAAAAAGAGCAGGAATATGATGAAGGCCACAAAGGCAACGACCGCGAGTTCCGACAGGAATATCTGGCCGAACCGCTTGAAAGCGAACCGGGTTGCCTGTCTCCATGACATGAAGCGGTTTCCCCTCATCTGTTCGATATTGATCGCGGACACGGCAAAAAAACCGAGCATGCCGACCAGCACTGTGAGGGCCAGCCCCACACCATAGACGATAAAGGAAGCGCCGTGGGCGAGGCTGGGAAGGCCGAACGGCAAGAGGCCGTAGGCGCGATAGACCACGGATATGCCCTGACCGTCGATGATATACGACAGGTAGGTGAAGATATTGTAGACGATCAGCGACAGGCACAGAAAAAGGGTCATCACAAAAATCTGTTTGGCCGAGAGGGCCCGCGCCGGGGCGGCAATCACATCGCGAAAATCATAATATGGACGGGAAAGCATAGGGCTAATTTCCGGTTCGGGTAGGTCAAAGTCAACCAAAATTGGCGCTGTTCTTGTTCGGAGGGCGAGTCAATAAGGGGAAATCGGGACTCTCTGACGTCCATTGTGAGGAATTCATATGAATACTTCAAAAACTCTGAAGACTGACCGTCGGCGAATCGGGAATGCAGGATTCTCGCTCACCGAGTTGCTTATCGTTCTTGTCATTATCGGAATTCTTGCCGGCATCGCGATCCCCCGTTACATGGCGTCGACAGTCAAGGCCAAGCAGACCGAGGCCAAAGAGCTGTTGCACCAGATATATCTGATCGAGCGGTCCTATTTTCAGAACAACGATCAATACTGGATACCGGGAGCCGGCATTACGGCCACAAAGGACAACCCCTACGCATTCGACACTCTCGGCGTGGAGATAATGAAATCGGCACGGTATGAGTATTCGATCACCGGTGACCAGGATCACTTCGTCGCTAAGGCCGTAGCCGATCGTCTTGATGATGACCCCGCGATCGATCAGTGGGAGATTGATGAGAACGGGGAGATTCGGGTCATTATCGATGACGCAATAACTCGCTGATATCGCTTTGGTGTTCTGGGTTGCCAACCATCTCCTGGCACTATCCGGCCATAATCTGCGATTTAGGCGCTACTACCTGCTCCTGGATCTGCTTCTTGCATTGTGGGCGATTTTTGCGATCGTTCTCTTTGGTTTCTCGGTTGT
>CAYNEO010000060.1:0-21728 GCA_964396245.1 uncultured Ignavibacteriales bacterium | reverse complement strand
GATCGATGATTACGGAATCGACTACGCCGGGGCCAGAATCGGTCTGGTTGTGCCGGACTACGTAACAATCGACAGCATTACCCAGTTGAACGCGCATAAGAAAGAGTTCAAGGGCGAGATTATCGGAATCGACGCCGGCGCAGGTATCATGAAGGCGACCGACTCGGCCATAGCCGCTTACAAACTCGATTTTACACTGGTGCCATCGAGCGGTCCCGCCATGACCGCGGCGCTCAAGAACGCCATCGACCATGATGAATGGGTTGTCGTGACCGGCTGGAAGCCGCACTGGATGTTTGCCCGGTGGAAACTCAAGTTTCTCGACGATCCCAAGAAGATCTACGGCGAGACCGAGAACATCCATGTCGTGGCCCGCAAGGGACTGGCGAAAGACATGCCGCGTGTGGCTCAGTTCCTCAAGAACTTCAAGCTCAATGATCAGGAGCTGGGTAGTCTGGAGGGATTGATCAACGAGGAAAAATCCGGCGACGTCACAGCCGCTGCCCGCGCCTGGATGATGGAGCATCCGGACCTGGTCAATTCCTGGATACCTAAAGAGGAAAAGTGATTAAATCTCAATTACCTGTACGTCGGGGCCGGCCGGTCCCGACGTTTTTTTTTGTCCGATGGGGCCGGTACAGGAGGGGAACCGAATGGGTTCGTTAGTGTTATGGCAAATTACTCCGGGTCGAATCTCAATCTTGCGCTAAATCGATCAATGTTGTAATATTTGAGGACTTTAGTCCACAATCACGCTCCGGCTCACACAGTCGTGTCATATCAGAATCTTCAAATGGGGACCGACTGTCGCCGTGAGACAAAAAGGAGAAGGCGAAACGAAAAAGGAAACTGGAGATCAGATGTATCCTGAACTGGCGGGAAAACGCGCCCTGGTGACGGGAGCCGCCCGGGGATTCGGCCGGGCCATAGCTATCCGTCTGGCAACGGAAGGCGTACGGGTGGTGGTCAACTACCGTCGGAGCATGAATGACGCGGCAAAGGTGGTCGAGGAAATCAAGGCTGCCGGCGGCGATGCGGTCGCGATTCGAGGTGATGTCGGCAAAGAGGAGAGTCTCGATAAGCTGTTCGAGGCCATCAAGGCGGAATTCGGCGGGCTGGATATAGTTGTGGCCAATGCCGCGTTCGGCGTCCCCGGCAGCCTTTTGGATACGACCAGCAAACACTGGGATATAACTATGGCTTCGTCAGCGCGCTCTTTACTCGACCTGACCAAGCGCGCTTTGCCGCTGATGAATAACGGCTGGGGACGGATAATCAGCATTACGAGCGACGGCGGCCAGAAGGTGATTCCCGGTTACGGTATTGTCGGCCCGGCCAAGGGCGCCCTGGAATCGATAACCCGCGGGCTGGCGTACGAACTGGCCGGTAAGAACATCGTCGTCAACGGCGTGCTCGCCGGTCTCGCCGACACGAAGTCGGCTCGCTCAATCCCGGGGTCGGACGAGGTAATCGCCCATGCTCAGTTTCATACTCCCCGCGGACGAATTGTACAGCCGGAAGACGTTGCCAAAGCGGTGGCGTTTCTCGCATCTAACGAAGCCGACATGATATGTGGTCAGTTCATCGTGGTAGACGGCGGCCGCGATATTATGAGTTAACAGGCAAAGTTCTTTATCCCACAACAAAAAGCCCGTCGCTTCGACGGGCTTTTATTCTATCACTAATCGCGTCAATCGAGATCAGGCCGTGTGACTCGCAAGGTATTTGGCCACACCTTCAGCAGTGGGTTCCATCGCCTCTTCACCTTCCTGCCAGTTCGCAGGGCAGACAACGCCGTGTTCCTCGCTAAACTGCAACGCCTCGAGCACGCGCAGCGCCTCGTCCACACTTCTCCCAATAGGATCATCGTTGAGCAGCGCGTGGCGCACAATTCCGTCCTTGTCGATAAGGAACAGGCCGCGCAGGGCGATCGATTCGTTCAAAAGGACATCGTAATCGCGTGATATCTGCTTGGTTATATCAGATACGAGCGGATACTGAATATCACCAATACCGCCGTTGTCCCTCGGCGTGTGCTTCCAGGCATAGTGAGTGTGCTGAGAGTCCACTGACGCGCCGATGACCTCGCAATTGCGCTTCCGGAATTCTTCAAGGCGCTTGTCAAAGGCGATGATTTCCGACGGACAGACGAACGTGAAATCCATCGGGTAGAAAAACAGGACAACGTACTTTCCCCGGTAAGAGGATAACGTTAGTTCCTGGAAACTGTTATCCGGCATCACGGCCGTTGCCGTAAAATCCGGAGCTTCTTTTGTAACCAACATAATGACTCTCTTCTCCTTTTTCCGATTCGTCTCAACAAAAGCTGCGTTGTATCCGCCTGTTGTGCCTTGTGAGGCGGACGGTCGGACCGAAATCGACGCCGGCTCCCGGTTCGTGGATTATCATGATCAATGAACTCGTGATATACCGCCGATCAGGCTGCTCTGCACGGGCCACTACCGGGGAATCAGCGCGGGCCGGAAGTTCGACCCGACTCTAGAGATAACGGCGCGCCGGAGGAGTTTGTTCCGGCGGAGAGGAAACGGCGGCCGAATCAGTTTTCTTTCATGACGAGATCGTCGTACTCCACCTCGAAACGGAGCTTGTGCTTGGCCTCTTCCTGAGCCAGGGAGAGAAGCATTTCTTTGAGGTCGGCACTGTCAGTTGCGGCGGCGAGATCGGTGTAAAGTCTGAAAGCCGCTTTTTCGGCCTTCATGGCAATAATCAGCGCCTGCTGAAAATCCAGATCGCCGGTCGTTTCGACATCGACAAGATGATCACCGATTTTCAAATCGATAATCTTCTCCTCGGATGACAGTAACAGCTTGCCGTCTTTGACCGCCTGCAGCTTGGCTTTGTGACCCTGCTCTTCGCGAGCGAATCCCAAAAAGACATTTTTCATATCCTCGCGTTCCATCTTGCCCGCAAGCCCGGTATAGAAATCCGACGCTTGCTCTTCCTTTTCGATGGCATAGTCGAGGATTGCGTCAACACTGTTGAAATTCATGATTTCCTCCATCCAGGTTGGTCGGGCTCGATGTGCTGTCACCGCGGCCCCACTTCCGACCGGCGCGGCAGCGCCGTATATACGATTACAAACTTAATTGACCTTTTCCGTCTACACGCTCACGGAAAAGCAGGGTCGGTCGGCGCCGGACTGTGATGCCGGCTGGCCGACCACATGCCAATCCGCTTCTTAGTAAACCCGGGTTAACGATCAACCGTAGGGGTACATCCCCTTCTTAATAGTCTCCAGCTTCTCGAGAAGGCTGTTGTGTTTTTCTTCGTCTTCGAGAAGATAACGAATGAGATACTCCTGGACGACCATTTTTTTGCCTTTGAGTGATTCGAGAGCCTCGTAGGCGAGCTTGACAGTCTGTTTTTCGAGCTGGATATGGTGCTCTATCATGTCCCAGACATCGGCCAGTTCGTCCGGGTTGAGTTCAATCGTTTTGGTCTGCAAGCTATCGGCGATGAGCTCCTGGATGCGATAGTGCATCTGGGAATCGCGCTGGATGACTTCCATCACGAGCCGGACAACCGGATTCTGGGTCTTCTCCATAACCTTGCCCGTGGAAGCCACCGACGCGTTTTCCACCTTCTGCCAGCGCTGCATGTTGTTGACAATTTGTTCCTGGATTTCCTTGGTACTCATCGTGCGAACCTCCTCTGCGTAGTCGTGTCCTGTGTTCAACCTTGTGAAAAATATAACTATATATAGTATGCCGCACCCGGCTTGTAAAGTGCTTTCATCGGTCTGCCGTGTCCTGATTAACTGCCCGGACAAGCCCTGACCTTCTACTTGAAGAAAACTACAAAATGCCGCTGCGGTTCCGCGTGGCTCGAAATCAAGCTTGAGCATCGATTAAAAAACTGTTACCATATGCCGGTCATGGTCGGCAAAAAGACACTGAAACGCATGAGGTAATATGTACCTGGTAACCGGCGGGGCCGGATTTATCGGCAGTCACATAGTTCGGGAGCTCAACGATCGTGGTATAACCGACATTGTCGTTGTCGATGACATGACGGCCGGCAACAAGTTCGTCAACCTGAACGACTGCACTATCGCCGATTATATGGACCGCGATGAACTGCGCTACCTTATCGAGAATTCGCAGCTCGAGAAACCGTATCGAGCGATTTTCCATCAGGGGGCCTGTACCGACACCATGGAGACCGATGGAAACTACATGATGGAAAACAACTTTACCTTCTCGAAGTTGCTGTTCCATTATGCCCTGACGCGCCAGATACCATTCATTTATGCCTCGAGTGCCGCCGTTTACGGCGGCAGCAACCAGTTCAAGGAGGATCCGGCCAATGAACATCCTTTGAATGTTTACGGATACTCAAAACTCGTTCTGGACCAGCATATCCGGCGCTGGCTGCCGGTCGCCAAGAACACCGTTGTCGGTCTTCGGTATTTCAATGTCTACGGCGCTCGGGAGACTCAGAAGGGTCGGATGGCCTCGATGGTCTATCAACTCTACAAACAGCTGGTTGAAGGCGGCACGGCACGACTTTTTGAGGGTGCCGAAGGATACGGTAATGGAGAGCAGCGACGCGATTTCATCTCGGTCGAAGATGTCGTGAAGGTGAACCTGTTTTTTGCCGACTCACCCCCTGTCCAGGGAATATTCAACCTCGGTACCGGGCAGGCCCGGAGTTTTAATGACATCGCCAATACGCTCATCCGCCTGATCGGTCACGGAAAAATCAAATACATTCCGTTCCCGGATGATCTCCGGGGCAAATACCAGAGCTTTACCGAAGCCAGCGTGACCGCCCTCCGTGAGGCCGGTTACACCGAGGATTTCCTGAGCCTCGAAGACGGCATTCAACGGGCGGTTGAGCAGTGGTCCCGCACGGACCGCTAAGTTTTTTGCATTAAGACACTTCCAGAGGGTGATCGTCCCCTAGCCGTCCAAATCCATTGTCTAGCCTCCTGTCCGCATTTTCAAAATCCAGCCAAGTCTGCACGTGCAATTGATGAGAATAGGCAATCGACTGCACAGATCGGCCGTCATTTGTTCGTCGGTAGACCCTCAAGTTACATCTAAGTGGTTATGAATAAGGCAATTAAATCACCAGTGGCTTTCTGTTCAAATTCGGTGCAAAACTTGCTGCGGTTTATATAGTCGGAGAATTACATCCAACAGGGTCAGGCAACCTCACAACCTAATAAACCCTAACCCAGGGAGGACACTGTTTGCGAATGAAAGTCTTTGTTTTCGCAATTCTGGTCCTTGCCGTCTGTGTTTCGGGAGCGAACGCCGGTCTGACTGGCTATTACTACAATATGAGTAGTGCTCACCCCGACATGGAATCGGCGACATCTTACTTTTTGGACCCGGGAATGGTCGAAAACACGTTAACCGGCCCTATGCCCACTTTGACGGAGCACGGCGAGGACGCCGTGTATCAGTGGGATTGGTGGGATGGTTCATCCCCCGATGTCACATACGTCGGTTCGCGCATTGACTCCGACGCCGATCTCAACGGCGCCTTTGCTTCCGGCTGGTTCCCAAGCCTTGTGGACGATGGTCTGGATGGTGATCCGCACCATTTCGCTGTCCACTGGACTGGCAGTTTCTATGTCGCCAGTAACCAGGTGTACAATTACCAGATGGGGTCCGACGATGACGCGTGGTTGTTCATCGACAACGATCTGAAATTGGATCTCGGTGGCGTGCATGCCCTGACGTTCTCGAACTATGATGTCGCCCTGACTCAGGGCTGGCACAATATCGACATCTTCTTCGCTGAGCGCCACACGGTTGAATCAGGCTTCCGTCTGAACTTCTTTAGCGATCTTGAACCCGAACCGGTTCCGGAACCGACGACTTTCCTGCTTGTCGGCCTCGGACTCGCTGGTGGTATCATCCGTAAGAAGTTCAAGAAGTAGTCAATGCCGGTCTGGGTAACACCAGGCCACTCAATGTGAGTCCGGTGGCTTTCTGCTACCGGGCTTTTTTTTGTTGAGCTCTCCGCTATTTTCCCCCGATCATAGACCTCTGACATCGATTATGCCGGCCGGCTCGGCCTGAGAACATATATCGGCGTAAAGCGTTGTAGGATATAACCGGTTTCTTCAATAACCGACTAACGTTCTTTCCACATAAAGAGGGTAGCTATGCCTGATTCCGACGATCACAACAGGGCTGAACTCGTTCAGATAGAAAACACCGAATGGCTGGAATCGCTCGATTCCGTCATCGAGCGCGAAGGCTCCGACCGCGTCCATGATCTGCTCAACACGCTTCATGTCCGGGCGCAGGAACGGGGTATCCGTTTCCAGTGTCCGGGAAGCACGCCATACATCAATACTATATCGGTCGATGAGCAGCCGCCGTTCCCGGGCAGCCGTGAGATCGAGCGAAGAATCAAGAGTTTCGTCCGGTGGAACGCCATGGCCATGGTGGTCCGGGCCAACAAGGAAGACAGCGGTATCGGCGGTCACATCTCCACGTATGCCTCGCTGGCGACGCTTGTGGAAGTCGCTTTCAATCATTTCCTCCGGGGTAAGGGGGAAAATCAGGACGGCGACATTATTTTCTTCCAGGGTCACGCATCGCCCGGCATCTACGCTCGGGCTTTTCTCGAGGGCCGTATCACCGAGGAACACCTGGCCAATTTCCGTCATGAGTTGCGTCCCGGCGGCGGCCTGTCGTCGTATCCTCACCCGTGGCTGATGCCCGGCTTCTGGGAATTCCCGACGGTATCCATGGGATTGTCGCCCATCATGGCGATTTATCAGGCGCGATTTAACAGATATCTCGAAGATCGCGGCATAAAGGACACGTCACACCAGCGCGTGTGGGCGTTTCTCGGTGACGGCGAGATGGATGAACCGGAGGCGCTCGGCGCTATCACGCTGGCCGCCCGCGAGAAACTCGATAACCTCACTTTTGTCGTTAACTGCAATCTGCAACGTCTCGACGGTCCGGTTCGCGGCAACGGCAAGATCATTCAGGAACTCGAGGCTGCTTTTGCCGGCGCCGGATGGAATGTCATCAAGGTGATCTGGGGAGATGATTGGGATCCCCTGCTGGCCAAGGACAAGAATGGCCTGCTGGTCAAACGCATGGAAGAGATTGTCGACGGTGACTCGCAGATGTACAGCGTCTCCAGCGGCAAAGTTGTCCGCGAACACTTCTTCGGCAAGTACCCCGAACTTCTGGAAATGGTCAAAGGCTACTCCGACGAGCAGGTGCGAAAGATGCGCCGGGGCGGGCACGATCCCGAGAAAGTGTACGCCGCCTACAAGGCGGCGGTGGAGCACAAAGGCAGACCGACCGTGGTTCTTGCCAAGACGGTCAAGGGCTATGGTCTCGGCGAATCCGGCGAGGGCCGCAATATCACTCACCAGCAAAAGAAACTCAATGAGATGGAGCTCCGGGAGTTCCGCAGCCGTTTCGGAATTCCTATTTCGGATGAAGATGTAGCCAAAGCGCCGTTCTATCGTCCGCCGGATGACAGCGAAGAAATGAAATATCTGCGTGAACGGCGCAAAGAGCTCGGCGGATTCGTCCCGGAACGGATTGTCAATATCAAGCCGGTAAAGACACCGACTGATGATCTATTCAAGGAATTCTACGAAGGTACCGGAGAGCGCGAAGTTGCCACTACCATGGCATTCGTGCACATGCTGTCAAAGCTTTTGAAGGACAAAAATATCGGCAAGAATATCGTTCCGATCGTTCCGGACGAGGCCCGCACGTTCGGGATGGAGTCACTCTTCCGGCAGGTGGGTATTTACTCTCACGTCGGACAAAACTACGAACCGGTCGACAAAGAGAGCCTGCTTTACTACAAAGAGCTGACCGACGGCCAGATTCTGGAAGAGGGCATCACCGAGGCCGGTTCGATGTCCTCGTTTATCGCGGCGGGAACGTCGTACGCCTCGCATGGCGTCAACATGATTCCGTTTTTCATTTTCTATTCCATGTTCGGTTTTCAGCGGATTGGGGATCTGATCTGGGCGGCCGGCGACGCCCGGACGCGCGGATTTCTCGTGGGCGGAACCTCGGGCAGAACCACTCTTGCCGGCGAGGGACTCCAGCACCAGGACGGTAACAGTCACGTACTGGCACTGACACTGCCGAATCTCCACACCTATGATCCGGCGTTCGCTTATGAAATCGCGGTCATCGTGAAAAACGGCATTTACCGGATGTTCGAAAAACAGGAAGATATCTTCTACTATATCACGGTGATGAACGAGTTCTATACGCAACCGCCGATGCCCGATGATGTCGAAGAGGGCATCCTGAAGGGAATGTATCGCTACCGCAAATCTTCGAAAAAGAAGGCTGCGCCGAAGGCTCATCTGTTGGGAAGCGGCGCGATTCTGAATGAAGCCATCAAGGCGCAGGAACTCCTCGAGGGTACGTACGGAGTATCCGCCGACGTGTGGAGTGTCACCAGTTACAAGGAGCTCTACCGCGACGGTATCGATACCGAGAGGCACAATCTCCTGCACTGCGACAAGAAACCGGGCGTTCCGTATGTCACGAAGACATTGGATGGCGAGAAGGGTGTCTTTGTCGCCGCCAGCGATTATCTCAAGGTCCTGCCGCTGATGATCGCCAGGTGGATACCGGGCGAGTTGATCGCGCTGGGAACCGACGGTTTCGGACGCAGCGACAACCGGACCGCTTTGCGGAATTTCTTCGAAGTCGATTCCCGTCACATCGCGTTAGCTGCCCTGTGCGGCCTGGCGCGTGAAGGGCAAATCGAATCCAAGCTGGTCAAACGGGCAATGAAGGATCTTGAAATTGATCCCGACAAACCGAATCCCCTCTACGCGTGATACATAAAGGTGAGCAGTATGGTTAAAGAAGTACGTCTTCCCGAAGTGTCGGAAAATGTTGAATCGGGAGTGGTCACCGAAGTCCTTGTCTCCAAAGGCGACACGGTCGAGGTCGACCAGCCCATCATAGAACTCGAAACAGATAAGGCCGTCCTGGAAGTACCGTCTTCGGAAGCGGGCACCGTGACCGAGGTCCTGGTCAAGCCGGACCAGGAAATCAAGATCGGCGATGTTATCATAAAGGTCGATACCGGGGGCGCAGAAAAGAAGACAGAGAAAAAAGAAGAAAAGAAGCCTTCGGAAGAAACGCCATCGGGCAAGGAAGCCGAAGCCGGAGAGAAAGAGCCGGAATCCAGAGAAAAACCGGGGAAGGAAAAAGCTGAACGCGAAGAGGAGGCGGGAGAAGAAACGGCTGAAGAAAAAGAGAAAGAAAAGAAAGCAGAACCGGAAGAACCGCGCCGACCAAAGTACGAGCCTCCGAAAATCAGCGAGCCGGTTCCGGCCTCACCTTCAGTCCGACGACTCGCTCGGGAGATCGGTGTCGATATCCAGCAGGTGGCTGGCACCGGACCCGGCGGTCGGATATCGGAAGACGATGTCAAGGCACACGCCAAGCAGATTGTCACCCGCGGCGGCGCTGCCGTCCCGCAACGCAAGCTCCCGGATTTCAGCAAGTGGGGCGAGATAGAACGGGAGTCATTCTCCACAATCAGGCGCATAACTGCTGAGAATGTCGCGTATTCATGGTCGACAATCCCGCACGTGACGCAATTTGACGAGGCGGACATTACGGAAGTCGAGGAGTTCCGCAAACAGTACGGAAGCAAAGTCGAGGAAGCGGGCGGTAAGCTCACTGTCACGGCTATTCTTCTGAAAGTGCTGGCCGCCGGTCTGAAGGCGTTTCCGCGATTCAACAGCAGTCTCGACATGAATGCGCAGGAGATCATTTACAAGAAATATTACCATATTGCCGTGGCGGTTGATACCAATCACGGGCTGATCATGCCGGTTATCAGGGATGTCGACAAAAAGAATCTGATCGACTTATCTCTCGAACTCGGTGATATCGCCATGCGCGCCCGGAAGAAAAAGATAACCCCCGATGAACTCGAAGGCGGTACATTCACGATATCGAATCAAGGCGCGATCGGCGGGACGAATTTCACGCCGATTATCTTTCCGCCGCAGGTTGCCATCCTCGGTGTCAGCCGCGCCGCGGTGCGACAGGTACGCACCGACGACGGCTTCAAAGCGCGATTGATACTCCCGTTGTCTCTCTCGTATGATCATCGCGCAAATGATGGCGCCGACGCCGCGCGCTTCCTGGGCTGGATTGTCAAAGCGCTCGAAGAACCACTGTTGATCACTCTGGAGGGATAGACCTATGGCCGAATCCGATAGAAAAGAACTGGTTGTTATTGGCGGGGGCCCCGGCGGATATGCCGCGGCGTTCATGGCGGCCGATCTGGGAATGAAAGTCACGCTCATCGACCCCGGTGAAAATCCCGGGGGCACCTGCCTCTACCGGGGGTGCATTCCGTCGAAGTCACTGCTCCATGTCGCCAAGCTCATCATGGAATCGCGCGACGCAAAAGAATGGGGCCTGACATTCGAGGAACCAAAAATCGACATTGATAAACTTCGAACGTGGAAAAATGATGTTATCGGAAAGTTGACCGGCGGACTGGGGCAACTGGCCAAACAGCGAAAGGTCGAACACGTCCGGGGCATGGCAAAGTTCAAGGACGCTCATACGCTGGAAGTAAACATGGTCGAAGGCGGAACGCAAACGATGCCCTTCGAAACGGCCATACTGGCAAGCGGCTCGGAACCGGCGACAATCAAAAGCCTCATGATTGATTCACCACACCTGCTGAATTCTACGACCGCGCTCGACCTGCCCGAGATTCCGGAAAAGATGCTCATTATCGGCGGCGGGTATATCGGTCTCGAAATGGGCACGGTCTATGCCAGTCTCGGGAGCCGCGTGTCGCTGGTGGAAATGACGTCCGGATTGCTACCGGGCGTTGACCGCGACCTGGTCGCCATTCTTGCCAGACGGATAAAAGCCAATTTCGAGTCGGTGATGCTCAATACTACGGTGAAGGCGCTGAGCCCGCAGAAGAACGGGATCAAGGTGTCGTTCGAGGGCGATGAGGCTCCCGACGGTGACAGAATATTCGACAAGGTATTGATGGCAGTCGGTCGCCGCCCGAACAGCGAAGGTCTGGGACTCGAAAATACCGGGGTCGAAATAAACGAACGCGGATTTGCAAAGGTGGACGAGCAGCGCCGTTCGGCGGAACCGTCGATCTTTGTCATCGGCGATCTTGCCGGCGAACCAATGCTGGCCCACAAGGCCACACACGAGGGGCGGATTGCAGCCGAAGCGATTGCCGGCAGCAAAATCGCCTATGAACCGCAGGCGGTGCCCGCAGTGGTGTTCACCGACCCCGAGGTCGCCTGGGCCGGTTTAACCGAAACTCAGGCGAAAGAACAGGGCAAAGAGGTCGCTATCGCCAAGTTCCCCTGGGGTGCATCGGGTCGTGCGTTGACACTGGGCCGCAGTGACGGGCTCACGAAACTGATAATCGATCCGTCGAACGAACGGATACTGGGCGTCGGAATAGTCGGACCGGGCGCGGGCGAGCTGATTGCCGAGGGGGTGGTGGCTATCGAGATGGCCGCAACCGCCCTGGATGTCTCCCTGTCGATTCATCCGCATCCGACTCTCTCGGAGACAATCATGGAAGCGGCCGAAGCGTTTTATGGTGTGCCCACCCATATCTATCGACCGAAAAAGAAGTAGGATTGTCCCTAACGGTATAGACCAGAGGCAAGAGGACACGCTTAGTCCGGGAATACGCACATATGCTGGCAGTCATATCTCTGATAGCGGTACTCGTCATCTCTCTCGTAATCGTGAGAGTGGGGACGGTGGCGCTCACGCTGACCGGTCTTTCGGAGGATTCAGCCAAGTTTCAGGCTCTCTCCGCCTTCACCGGCACCGGATTTACGACGAGTGAATCGGAACATGTTATCTCCCATCCGGTCCGGCGGCGGATTATCATAATTCTCATCCGCCTCGGCAGTGTCGGAATCGTGTCGGTGATTGTCTCGCTGATGCTGTCTTTCACCGGCATCGAAAAACAGGTCGAGGGTTTCCATCGTGTGCTCTACCTCATTGTCGGTGTTGTCGGCCTGTGGCTGGTTGCCCGGAGCAAGTGGGTCAACAGCCAGCTCACGAAGGTGATCAAATTCTTTCTTAAGCGAAATTGGCGTTCAATCGAAATCAGGGATTACTATGACCTGCTGCACCTGTCCGAGGGTTACGGCATCAGCGAATTAACCGTCGAGGAACAAGACTGGACCGCCGGACAAACGCTGGCGGATTTAGGACTCTCGAGTGAAGGATTCAACGTGCTGGGGATAAGACGCGAAGACGGCAGCTATATCGCCACCCCGAGGGGAACCACCCGTATAATGGAAGGCGATATCGTGCTGCTGTACGGTAAACGCGATCGCATGGACGAATTCGAATCCCGGCTCAAGGGACCGGAAGGTGATCAGAGACACCACGAGGCTGTCAAGCGGCACCGGGAACAACTCCAGGACCAAGACCGGCAGGAAGAGAAGCGAGAACGCGAATGGGAGGAGAGACACGAGCAGTCGGCTTAGCTGGTTCAGCGCTAAACACGACTCACGAACCCTTGACTTCGGGCCAACAGGCAGCTATAATCGTTCTCCAGTCGGATAGGTGATGGAGTTCACCTGTAACCGCCCTCACGGCTGATAACTCCTGGCAAACGTCTTGATGTTTGAAGGAGTGTCGGCATGCTCAAACTGCTTATTGTCGGAGGCGGCGGCTTCCTCGGGGCCGTGGCCAGATATATCCTGACCGGATTCGCCCAGCGCGTATTCAATACGCTTTTTCCGATAGGCACACTCGTTGTCAATGTCCTCGGCTGTCTGTGTATCGGCGTGATGATTTACCTGGTTGAAGATCGCATGGTGTTATCCTCGGATATGCGGCTCTTTCTGGCTATTGGCTTGCTTGGCGCCTTTACCACGTTCTCGACCTTTGGTTACGAGACCGTTCAGATGTTGCGTGACGGACAGTCGCTGGCGGCGCTCGTCAACGTGCTGCTCAACGTTACCCTCGGGATAGGCGCGGTCTGGTTCGGACGGTTGGCCCTGAAAGTTATCAACTTATAGGGAAGATGTTATGAAAATCGAAGGCGAAGGCATACTGGTTCGAATTTTCGTTGGTGAGAATGACACCTGGGAGGGCAAGCCGTTATATGAAGCGATCCTCCAGAAGGCACGTGAAAGCGGTCTGGCCGGAGCAACGATTCTGCGGGGTGTCGCAGGGTTTGGCGCCAACAGCCTCATTCACACCACAAAGGTGCTGAGGCTCTCTGAGGATCTGCCGATTGTCATTGAACTCGTAGACAAGGCGGAGCCGATAGAAAAGATCCTGCCGGTGCTCGATGAAATGGTTCAAGAAGGACTGATTACCCGGGAAAAAGTCAATATCATTGCCTACCGGCACAACCATAACGGCGACCGCGACTGAGCCGAATCATTCGCGAAACTTCTCGAGAAGAAACCGCGCGGCCGATGTCGGCGGGAGTGAACCGTCCATTACCGCCTGCTCCATCGACGGCAGCATCTCGTTGACTCCCGGATGATTTCGGAACTCCTGCTGAAGCTGATCGGATACCATTGCATACATCCAATCGCGCGCCTGTAGCCGACGCCGACGCTTGAATACCCCGGATGCCTCTGTCGTTTCCTTGAATGACTGAATCACACTCCAGACAGCATCGATGCCCTTACCGGTAAGCGATGAACATATGTACGCATGTGTTTCCCACCCCTCGGTGGCCGGTAACAGGTAGTGTAGTGCCTGATCCAGATCGCTGCGATAAGATTCGGCGCGTCTTTTGTTGTCGCCGTCGGCCTTGTTGACCACGAGCGCATCGGCTATTTCCATCACCCCGCGTTTGATCCCCTGCAACTGATCACCCGCCCCGGTAATCATCAGCAGCAGAAAGAAATCCACCATCGACCGGACAGCAATTTCATTCTGACCCACCCCGACCGTCTCGACAAAGATTACGTCGTACCCGGCCGCTTCGCAGACGAGCATGGTCTCCCGCGTCTTCCGGGTGACTCCGCCAAGAGTACCGCCTGAGGGCGAGGGTCGGATATATGCATTGGGATCGCGTGATAATTTCTCCATGCGGGTCTTGTCGCCAAGAATGCTCCCTTTTGACACGCTGCTCGACGGGTCAACCGCCATTACCGCAACCTTGTGTCCCTTGCCGGTCAAGAAACTGCCGAGCGCCTCGATAAACGTGCTCTTCCCGCTGCCGGGCATACCGGTAACGCCAATGCGGATTGACTTGCCCGTGCGTGGCAATAGCTCCTTGAGCACCTGCTGGGCAATATCCATGTGGGCCGCCGAGCTGCTTTCGATGAGCGTGATCGTGCGCGCCAGAATGGTTCGATCGCCGCCCACCACCCCTTTCACGTACTCGTCGGGCGAGAGCAACTTGCGTCGGTTCCCGGAATCGTCTCCCTCCCGGCGGCGTTCCGGTCCCGGGAAACCGTCATGACCGCCTTCTACCCCTCTTTCGACATAGGACGCATGATGTTCGCCATGCTCTTCTTCATACCACTCGGGGCGTTTTTTCTTGTCGGACATGCCGTATGATTCTCCGGCTTATGCGATTCGCCTCAGGAGTTCGTCGAGGACTTTCTTCGCGGCCACGGGGATAACCGTGCCCGGTCCGAAGATGGCGGTCACGCCGTGCTTGTGCAGGAATTCATAATCCTGTGCCGGGATAACACCGCCGACCACAATCATGATGTCCGCGCGGTCGAGTTTCTGCAACTCTTCGGCCAGTTGCGGCACGAGGGTTTTATGCCCGCCGGCAAGAGAACTGACGCCAATCACGTGAACATCGTTCTCCACCGCCTGCCGGGCAGTTTCTTCGGGAGTCTGGAACAGCGGCCCGATGTCGACGTCGAAGCCCATATCGGCAAAGGCGGTGGCAATCACCCGTGACCCGCGGTCATGGCCGTCCTGTCCCATCTTGGCGACCAGGATGCGCGGGCGACGTCCCTCGCGACGCTCAAAGCTGTCAGCCAGCTTCCGCACTGATTCAATGTCATCGCTCATGCCGTACTCCGAGCTGTACACTCCCGATATTGACTTAGCGACGGCCTGATGTCTGCCGAATACTTTCTCCATCGCCGAAGAGATTTCGCCCAGCGATGCTTTCGCGCGGGCCGCCTTAATCGACAGGTCGAGCAGGTTGCCGGCGCCGGTTTCAGCGCATCTTGTAATCGCGGCCAGCGCTTCCTGCGTTTCTGTCTCATCGCGCTCGGCCCGAAGTTTCTTCAGCCGCTCTATCTGCGACCGCCGGACCGCCGCGTTGTCGACCTCAAGAATGTCAAGCGGCTCTTCTTTTGCAAGTCGATATTTGTTAACACCAACAATTGTCTCCCGGCCCGAGTCTATTCGCGCCTGTCGACGGGCAGCGGATTCCTCTATCCGCATTTTGGGCAACCCGGTGTCGATCGCTTTGGCCATGCCGCCAAGTTCTTCGATCTCCTGAATGTGACCCCACGCACGGTGCATCAGCTTGTTGGTGAGGGCTTCGACATAGTACGAACCTCCCCACGGGTCGACCACCCGGCAGATACCCGTTTCATCCTGAAGATACAGCTGCGTGTTGCGGGCGATGCGAGCTGAAAAGTCGGTCGGAAGCGCGATAGCTTCGTCCAGTGCGTTAGTGTGAAGCGACTGCGTGTGGCCGAGCGCAGCCGCCATCGCCTCGATACAAGTCCGCACCACGTTGTTGAACGGGTCCTGCTCGGCGAGGCTCCAGCCCGAGGTCTGTGAGTGTGTCCGGAGTGCCATGGACCGCTCGTCTTTTGGATCGAACTGCTTGATTATCTTCGCCCACAAGAGCCGGGCCGCGCGCATCTTGGCGACTTCCATGAAATAATTCATGCCGATTCCCCAGAAAAATGAGATGCGCGGCGCAAAATCATCTATATCGATCCCGGCCTTCAAACCGGTCCGCACATACTCGAGTCCATCGGCAAGCGTATATCCCATCTCGAGGTCCGCCGTCGCGCCCGCCTCGTGCATATGGTATCCCGACACGCTGATACTGTTGAATTTTGGCATATACTTCGAAGTATAGGCGAAAATATCAGCAACAATCCGCATCGACGGTTCGGGCGGATAGATGTAAGTGTTACGGACCATGTATTCTTTGAGAATATCGTTCTGAATCGTTCCGGTGAGCTTCTCCTGCGAGACGCCCTGTTCTTCGGCGGCAATGATATAAAACGCCATCACCGGAAGCACCGCGCCGTTCATGGTCATCGAAACTGAGATCTGGTCGAGCGGAATACCGTCAAAGAGAATCCGGGCGTCCAGAATCGAATCGACCGCCACACCGGCCTTGCCGATATCTCCCTCGACACGAGGATGGTCGGAGTCATACCCTCGGTGAGTCGCCAGGTCAAAGGCAACCGACAGCCCGCGCTGCCCTGCGGCGAGATTGCGACGATAAAACGCGTTACTCTCTTCCGCGGTCGAGAATCCGGCATACTGACGCACGGTCCATGGCCGAGTGACATACATCGACGGATACGGACCTCGCAGATAGGGTGGAATGCCCGACAGATAGCCGATCTGTTCCAGACCCCGGGTGTCATCACCGGTGTACAGCGGCCGGACATCGATTCGCTCCAGCGTATGCCAGACGAGTTCATCCAGTGTCTTTGCCGCAACTTTCTCGGCTATCTCCCGCCATTTGTTCCTGTCTGTGGTTCCGACGCGAAGCTGAAGGGGAATCTGGCTGTAATCGGGAATCCGTGCCATTACATCACCCCCAGTTTCTTGCCCAGACGGGTGAGAACTTCGACAGCATCGGCTCTCACGTGAATGAAATCGTCGACTCCCTTTTTCCGATAGTACTCCACCTCATTCAGAGGAAACCCGGCAACGACTACTATAGTGTTTGCGTTTGCGTCCCTGACCATATCGGTCAGCTTGGGCACGATATCCGGGTAAGCCTCGTCGGTGGAACAGATCACGACAATCGGAGCCGAGGACGCAATGGCCACTCTGGCAGCCTCCTCGGTAGAACCGTAGCCGCGTGCAGCAATGACCTTGAAACCGGCCATATGGAAAAACTCGGCAACGAAGTCCTGGCGTGCTTTAATCTTCGAATATGCCCCCACCGACGCTACAAAGACTTCCGGTACAGAGCCGGTACGTCGACGATAGGTTTCGGTGGCTCTCCGAATACGCTCGAAAGCTTCCGATGGACGGAACGGCTTGAGGGGTTCGATAGAAGACCCGCCCGAGGCGTCTTTTCTCAAGACCGAGACGATCTCGCCCAGGGTCGCGCCGTGCACGGCGGCTTCAATCAGCCCCTGCATTTTTTTCTTATCGGAGACCGCTTCCATCATTTTCACTTTATTCAGCAAGCGAATGGCGGCCTGATGTTCCGCCGTTGCTTTTTTCAACACCAGCGTCTCGGCGCGCTCGGCTCCGAACGCTTTGCGATCGAAGGTGTCACTCTCCAGTGGCTCCTCGTGCTCATTGGCATATCGGTTGACACCAACCAGTACATCAGTTCGGTGCGCCACGGCATCGGCTCGTTTGGCCGCCGTCCCGGAACACCGACCCTGAGGAAAACCGGAGGCGAGGGCTTTCAGCATACCACCCTGCTTTTCGATCATCTGGAAAAGCTGCCAGGTTTTCTGTGCCAGTTCATTTGTCAGCGATTCAATGAAATACGAACCGCCGGCAGGGTCAATTATCCGGTCCAGATGCGACTCGTGCCGCAGAATCAATTGCGTGTTGCGCGCAATCCGTCGGGAGAATTGATCCGGCTGACGCACTGCCTGATCGAAGAACCCGACATGCAGGCTGTCGCATCCTCCGACTACGGCGGCAAACGCTTCACCGGTCGTGCGCAGCATATTGACATAAGGGTCAATCTCTGTCACGTTCGCCGATGACGTGCGGACGTGTATCGTCATGCGCTGGGCGGTATCATTCCCTGCGGCCGCCTGAATGATCTGCGCCCACAGCTCTCTTGCCGCCCTGAGTTTCGCAATCTCCATGAACAGCGATGGACCGACGGAGAGAGAAAACACTACGCGTGAAGCGGCATCGTTCACAGAAATTCCCCGTGATTCCATCTGCCTGAGATACTCGACAGCAGTTGCCAGCGAGAAGGCCAGCGATTCGGTGACACTTGCGCCGGCGTTGTTGTAGGGATGGTCGCTTACTCCGATTGTCTTGAGACCGGGAGCGTTGTCGGCAGCCCATCGCGAGAGGAACGCCATTTCGTCGAATACCTGATCGAGCGATGTCGGCAGATTCCCCTCAGTCACAAATTGAGCCAGCGGATCACCGCCCGCCAGGCCCCGCAACCTTACCGGATCTGTGTTACTCCGCTGAAGAGCAGCTAACAGCAGCACCGCGAAGGGCAGAGCAGAGGAACCGGCATCGGTGTAGAATGGTATACTGCTGAGATCAATCCCTTGAAGCGCCGTCATCAGATCATCGGCGGACGCCGCCGAAACACCGCCATAGCTTACTTCTTCCACACCAGCGCTGTCAGGATCCTTGCCACGCCGTACGGCGAGATCAAGCGGCATATTGACAGCATCCTGGCCGCGTTCAATGTCATTCTGAAGAGCCTCATGGAAGTCCTCCGGCGAGGGATAGGATATTGCCTGTGCGACATGCCATCCGCCGACGGTGTGACCCAGGGGCGCTGAGCCGCGGGTGAATGGCGAGAAACCCGGAAGGCTTCCCGCCGCCTCGATTTTTTCGATATCTTCCCTGCGGTAGATAGGCTGAAGGGTGATTCCCTCGAGCGTCGGCGTCAGCATCTTCTTTTCGAACGGAGCGCCCTTGAGTTGCTGTTCAACCAGTTGACGCCATTGCTCGTAGTCTGGATATGGAAACTCCGACAGGAGACGCCGGTTATCCTCTTCGGAGTGTGGGTCTTCACCCGGGTTGTGAGTAGTTCCCATCGCTTACCAGTCCTGTGTCGTACCGAAAACGGTTGCTGATTCAGGCCCGTAAACTAACAGAATGCAGGGGTATTCGCAAGGAGTTTAGGATTGGTAAAGGCCACCGACGGAGACAGCGTAAGTGTTTGATTTGCAATATATTATATACTTTCGGTCAATCCGCAGGGGCTGCCCACGCACGGCGTCGGTCACTCTACCGAGTGCGATTCATCGTACTGCTTCCGCAGTTGCGTGACAAAAGCGCTGTAATCCCCCTCGGTCAGTGAATCCTTTGGAATGATGATGGCTTTCTGCTCGTTGATATAGAGAAAGGTATAATTCTCGGTCCTTTCCAATCGGGAGAAGCGCTCCATGGGGGCGGCAACGTCACTGGTATCCGTCTTGACCAGCAGATCATCGCCCTCGAGGGTCAATTCGACGTGCTCGTCCGGATGACCCTCTCTTCTCTCATGAAGCCACTTTTCGACCCGTTTGATATAGCCGCGGCGGTGATAATATCCCACGAACAACACGTACGCGGTCGCTATCGCAAATCCGATCCCCAGCACGATAAACGATCGCTCGACATAGGCCAGGGCGCCGAAAAACGGGTACATAAGCGACGCGACTATCAGCGAACGACGGCGGGAACGGCGGATGGCGGGCATGGTGTCGTACTGATAACGAACAAAGGCCATATTATCATCGACGGTCAGCGGATATGCTATTTTCATGTCTGGCAATCTGATTTATCGCGCATGATTTGTCAACGGAAAGATCAGCCGGTGAAAGACCCCAAAAAGATTTGTCGGGTTCCCTCACAAGAACCCGACATATCAGTTGATAAGGAGCAAGGATAGTATGTAAACACTTGTCAAGAAGCTTGTACTTTACTAAACTCTCACGACATTATACACCTGAGGTTCCGTCATGAGTTCCTATGTTCTGTGGGTCAGTGAAAATCCTCTCCTGTCCGCGGCTATCCAGTTTGCCATTCTTGGCACGATCGGCGAAATCTTCTCTTATAGCTTGCGGAACAAAGGGTTAGCGCTTCCAGGCAAACCCTGGCAGTTGGGCGCCAAAATCCTCGCCTGGGCCCTGCTGGGAATCGTTATCAAGTACGGTTTCGCCGGCATGAAGGGATTTACCCGCGCCCTGATCGATCACGGCTTATGGCCGCAATTCGCCGGCTCCGGAATCGGCTGGGCCTTCTCCGTTTCGCTGTTCACGAATATATTCTTCGGGCCGCAGATGATGTTCTTTCACCGGCTCGAAGACAACCTGATTATGTGGGAATGGAATACGAAAGGTCTCACCACCGCGTGGTGGACATTAATCTGGTTCTGGATACCGGCGCACACCGTGACCTTCTCGCTGCCCGCGCCGTACCAGATCGGTCTTGCCGCAATATGGTCGGTTGTGCTGGGAGTGATCCTCGGATTGACAATCCGCCGGGAGATTCCGTCGCTCGCCGGCGCCTGAGTTACGAATTCATCCTGATGAACGCCACGGCGGCGCCGCCGGGGTCGAGCACCACGCTCGCGCGGCCGACTGTCGGGATATCGGTCGGCGGCACCACGACACTGCCGCCCAACTGCTCCGCCTCCCTGGCCTTTGCATCCACATCATCAACGGCTATATAGGTCATCCAGTGCGGCGATAAATCTCCCCACTCGGGCAGAATCTGAAACATGCTGGCCAGATCCTGACCGTCTTTGTGAAATATCGTGTGCGGCGTGTTTCTGATTTCCTTTTCGGTGAATGTCCAGCCGAACAACTCCCCGTAGAATTTCTTGCACGCTTCGGCATCTTTGGTCACCAGCTCATGCCAGCAAAATGTCCCGGACTTGGGATTGTTGTCGCTCATCGAGTCCGCCTCCTTTCGCAGGGCCATACACAATTAACAACAGACGTCAACAACACAATGTGCCGGACACAGACGAGGCTGTCAAGGATGCACGAGGAAATCCGGGAACAAGAGCGGGATAATTCAGATGAGGTCGACTTTTTCGAGCGGAATCCAGCCGGTCTTCCCATCGGCAGCGATACACCGCACCCACTCGCTTTCTTCGTCGATAATCCTGAGTACTTCCCCTTTGCTGACCGTCAGCTCGGTGGCATCGTAATCACGCACCATCGTCCCCATATCGCCGTAGATTTCCAGATACGTTTCCGGAACCCAGCCGGCTTTCCCGTTCGAATCGGTGGCCATGACCCACCCGGGAAACTCATCATCACGCTCGCCCAGCGAAACGGTCTCCCCGGTCTTGAGATTCAGGGGATCAGGATAGGCGGATTCGTAATCCTCGATAACGCGGCAGGTCTGTTCATTCATAATTCACCGTTATTTTCAATCGTGGATTTATGAGTACCCTCTCCTGAAAGATACGCCGCAACGATACTGTGATCAAGAGGAATACGAGTAGTCCCGTTTCGGGGTTAATCTATCCATGTGTCCTCAAATACCCGCATCCAATTCTGATATGCGATCTTCCGGACAGAAAGTTCATCAAAGCCGCTCCGAGACAGCATCTCTATCAATTTCGGAAACCCCAGCACGCCCTCGAGGGCATTCGGGATTGTCGCCCCGTCGAAGTCCGAACCAAAGGCGACATGCTCCACCCCGACCCGCTCGGCGATATATATGAAATGGTGAATTATCTGCTCGAGCGGGGTTTCCTTCTCGTTCTTTCCATCCGGCCGGATATCGCAGACACAGAACGTAATCCCGACCACTCCGTTGGACTCGGCGATGGCATCAAGTTGCCGGTCGGTGATGTTTCGGGAGGTCGGTGTCAGGGCGTGGGCCGCCGTATGCGAAACGACCAGCGGTTTGTTCGTAGTTGTGGCC
>CAYNEO010000059.1:0-21780 GCA_964396245.1 uncultured Ignavibacteriales bacterium | reverse complement strand
TCAGTGAAAGATATCCTCTGTGTCTCCAAGCCATCAAGAAAACGGCATGGAGACGACCCCGAAAGGCAATTGACGTTTGACGGGATGATAGTTACCTTTGAGTACTAACAAGTGCCGGTCGTCTTGCGACAATCTAACCGGGTAAATTCGACCTTTGCTCCATGGGAGCCTGACCTATGAGACCATTACTGCGATTTCTGTCTGACGAGTTGTTGCAAAAAATTGTCGCTGAAGGTCGCGAGTTGATCTGCAAGCTCGGCGTCGAGATAACAAATGAAAAAGTCCTGTCAATGCTCGCTGACGCCGGCGCCAGAATCGATCAAAAATCGAAGCGCGTCTTCTTCACTCAGGATCTGATTGATCGCTGCCTGAATTCGACCCCCTCCTCATTCAAGCTTTATGATACGTTAGGGAACGAGGCCGCGGATTTATCCGGGTCAAACGTGCATTTCACTCCCGGATCAGCGGCGATAAATCTTCTGGACAGTCAAACCGGTAAGATACGCAGGCCTGCATCCGCCGATTACGTCGACTACGCCAGGCTCATGTCCAGGATGGATCACATTGCATACCAGTCGACCGCCATGATCCCGTATGACGTGCATGAGCGAATCTCCGACAGCTACCGCCTTTATCTCTCACTGCTCTTTTGTGAGAAACCCGTCGTTACGGGCGCTTTCACGGCTGAGGCTTTTGAGGTTATGAAGAACCTCCAGGTCGCCGTCCGAGGGTCAGAGCAAGAACTCGAGGCGAAACCGCTGACAGTATTTTCCTGCTGTCCTACCTCGCCCCTCAAGTGGAGCAACCAGACATCGCAGAATGTCGTCGATTGCGCCAGGTACTCGATACCGGTCGAGTTCATTTCGATGCCGTTGTCCGGTTTCATCGCTCCGGTAACACTCACGGGATCACTGATTCAGCACACGGCCGAGACATTGAGCGGACTGGTGATCAGTCAGACGGCCAAGCCGGGCGCACCGGTGCTTTGGGGAGGTTCGCCGGCCATATTTGACATCCGGTACGAGACAACTCCCATGGGCGCCATCGAGACAATGATGATAGACTGCGCCTCCAACGAAATCGGCAAGTCTCTCGGCATGCCGACACAGGCTTACATTGCACTCAGCGACGCAAAGCACGTTGATGCCCAGGCCGGCATGGAAACCGGTATGGGAGCGGTTCTTGCCGCACTATCCGGTATTAACAGCATATCCGGCCCCGGCATGCTGGACTTCGAGAGTTGTTTCTCACTGGAAAAACTCGTGCTGGATAATGAAATTTGCGGGATGGTTTTGCGCATGGTTCAGGGCGTTACGCCCCGTGACGATTTCCCGTCGCTTTCCCGTTTTGAAGAGCTGCTCCAGGAAGGGCATCTGCTGATTGCCGATCACACACGAAGATATCTCAAAGATGAGATTTACTTCCCCAGACCCGTTGTCGATCGAGCCAACAGGTCTCGCTGGAAGGAAGAAGGGTCCCGGCCTCTCACGCAACGAGCGTCCTCCGATATCAAACAACTTATGACTGAATATACCCCGGTGAGGCTTTCGAAGGAAATTAGGGATAACCTGCAATCGTTAATGGAATCGGAAGGACGCCGCTACGGCATGGACCACCTGCCGAAGGTTGGTTGATGTGTAAGAAGTTCGACATTTCCCCGGCCGACACCATCCCGTCGCCCGAGCGCGTCCTTCAGGCCCAGGGAGTTCCGACAGCATCGACTGATGCAACGCGATTCACGGAAATAGTACAAAACGCTATCTCACGCTATCGCGAACTGGCCGCACCACGTGGCATCTGTCGTGAGATATCTGTGGGAAATTTTGAAAGTATTTATCAGGGCGAGGGGGCAAACGCCGAAGACACGCCTCTTGATTCCATAGCCCAAAACGCCGAGTACCTCTCCCTCTTTGCGGTTACCGTCGGAGAACCTGTCACCGGTGAGATATCGGCACTGTTTGCCGCCGATGATTTTGCCCGGGCGGTGATGCTGGATGCCGCAGCTTCCGAGGGAACAGAACTGGCGGCCGACGCACTCGAGGCGCTGGTACATCAGGATGCAAGGCAAAGCGGCAGATTGGGCTCTGATAGTAAGCTGGTGAGGTTCAGTCCCGGCTACTGCGGCTGGCACACCAGTGGACAGAAAAAACTATTCGAATACCTGCAACCTCGGCAAATTGGGATCGAGCTGGGAGACAGTTACCTGATGCAACCGTTGAAATCGATAAGCGGAGTCTTCGTGGGCGGTCCAAAGGACATATTCATATTCGAGGATAGTTTTCCGTTTTGCAGAGACTGCGACACACGCTCCTGTCGGGACCGTATCGCCGCCCTTTATCGATTGTAGGGCAAAAGAACAAGGAAAGGTACGCAGAGTGAATATCCTTCAATCATTATCGGTCAGCCTCGAGAAAGGCGACGCCGCGGCCGTGGCGCAGTTTACTCAAGACGCCATCAGTGAGGGACTGGATACTATCGTGATCCTGAATGACGGATTGATTGCCGGCATGACGGTGGTCGGAGAGAAATTCAAGACTCATCAGATATTTCTGCCCGATGTGTTGATGGCGGCCAAAGCAATGTATGCCGGAATGGACATTCTTAAGCCTCTCATGCTCAAAGAGGGCATACCGACTATAGGCAAAGTGGTCATCGGCACGGTACAGGGGGATATGCATGACATCGGGAAAAATCTCGTGGCAATTCTCCTTAAAGGGGCCGGTTTCGAGTTGATCGATCTCGGCAAGGATGTCTCGCCGGAACGATTTGTGCAGGCTGCTGAAGAGAATCAGGCCGGCGTGATCGGGATGTCGGCCCTATTGACCACGACCATGCCGGTAATGAGAAAGGTGATCGAGCTGGCAAAAGAAAGGGGCATCTACGGCAAAATCAAAATCATAGTCGGAGGCGCTCCGCTCTCTAACGAGTACGCGGCAGAAATTGGCGCCGATGCCTACTGCTATGATGGTGTGAGTGCCATAGATTGCGTCAAGGGCTTTTTCGGTCTGAGGTGATATGCCTGATCTTATGAGAAGACTGGCCGGGGGCAAAGTCCTTGTGGCCGACGGCGCGATGGGATCGATGCTGATGCAGGCCGGGCTTGAGCCGGGTGAATGCCCGGAAAAGATGAATCTGGATCATCCTGAGGTGGTCGCGGATATTGCGAAGCACTATCGCGAAGCCGGCGCCGACATTGTTCAGACCAACACCTTCGGTGGCTCTCCCCTCAAGCTCGCAACGTACAGCCTTGAAGACAAAACCGAACTGATCAACCGGAGTGCGGTTCGCCTCGCGCGTGAAGCGGCCGGCGATGAAGTCTGTGTCGCGGCCTCGTGCGGACCCACCGGCGGTCTTCTGCAACCATATGGGGACTTGCAGCCGGAGCAAATGGCAGAGGCCTTCGAACATCAGATCAAGGCACTGGTCGCGGAAGGCGTAGACATCATTTTCATTGAAACGATGACCGACCTCGCCGAAGCCCGTATTGCCTTGCAGCAGGCAAAACGATTATCGCCGGAAACGCCGGTGGCGGTGACCATGACATTTGATGTCACTCCGAGCGGGTTTCGCACAATCATGGGGACCGCTGTCGAAGAGGCCGTACGCGTCCTCCTGGATGAAGGGGCGGACATCCTGGGTTCGAACTGCGGAATTGGCAGTGAGACGATGGTCGAGGTTGCCCGGGAATTTCGCAAGCATACCGATTGTCCGCTGCTGATTCAGCCCAATGCCGGACTACCCAAGCTGATAGGAGATACGGTCCAATACCCCGAGTCACCAGAGTACATGGCCGGGCAATGCCGAAAACTTCTTGAGATCGGCATCAGTGTCGTTGGCGGTTGCTGCGGAACCACACCCGACCACATTGCGGCCATCCGGAACATGGTGGATGAGTTCTCCCTAAGTTGATTAACTCTCCTGTATCACATATATGACTGAGATCACGTCGTAATCATCGATATCCAGAAGGTCGAGGGCAAAAAGTACCGCCTTCACGTGTAACAAGTTACGTGAAACGACCGGTCCTGCGTAGACCCTGTTGCCGCACCTTCGGTCCGGGGCCTGTTAAATCCTTTCGCTGGCATTGGTTGACGTACACCGGATAGAAACGCCCAAAACGTTGTTCCGCCCGAGGGGCGACCTCAGATTAAATACAAACTTAATGGGTCCAATATCCGTACTATTCATAAATTCCACATTCTGTGTTGTGTGAGATGAGGGAACAAGGCTTACAGTTACAACGGCAGGAGAGCGGACTGGGGATCACGGCCGTCTTCTGCCTGCAGTTCGCACTGTCACGGACCGATGCGTCCCCCCCACTGTCCGCGCGATCTTGAACGGGCCTGTATCGACGGCGCCACCGCGCACCTCAGTCTAAATTGAGTCAATCATAATCCCCGCAACAAGCCCAAATCGACTTTTATCAGCACCCAAAGAGGAAGCCAGTCTGCTGGAACGGACCAAATCGATTTCCTCACGGAACTTATTCGATAATGGGAAGAGGCAAAAGAAGACACGCGAGCATCGTTAACGGTTTCTTCCTATGAAGAAACCACAAAACTCACCGTATAAGGAGGTTCTATGAGACACTCAAAGGTTCTCATGGGTATCACGATTGCTTCGGTGTTGCTTGCCGCCACGATTGTTACTTCATGCTCAAGGAACCCGATTAGTTCATCTCAGACCCTGTCAGCGGCAAAACTGGCTGCGGCACAGCTGCCGGTGCAGGCCGTTAAAGCGGGCACGCCGCCCGGATATGAACCGGCCTATGTCAACGGGACTACCGTCAGGATCAACGCGATTGAAGTCAAGCAGAATCCGACCGATCAGGCCCAGGCCGATTTTTACGAAGTGGTGTATCCCTTCGATCCTGCCACCGGTCAGGAACTAACCGATTTCTGGCCGTCGTCGCCGCAATGTGACCCGTGCGACCATGAGGGGAACGGCATCACCCCGGATGATTTTCACGATCACGTGCTTGACTCACAGCCGTCCGATCCCACTGGCCGGGAGTATAATGCACTCTGGCGCGTATACTTGATCATGCCCAATTACACCAGCAGCGCCGAACACAATACCGCGGTAAATGAGATGCTGAAATCGATGCTGCCGGCAATGTCGGAGGATGACGTGAATACGTTACTGTCGACCGAAGTAGATGGCATTCCGATCGCCAACAAGATTGACATTCACTTCTACTTCATCTGCGCCGTGGTGAGTGAGAACGCGGGTGCACATATACATTAACCGGATTGTTTTCCTGAACTGATTAGCGACACACCCTGCCGTGCAACCGCGCGTTTGCACGGCAGGGTGCACTCGTCGCTGACACTGGTTTTCGTACTTATCCTCCGAAGAATATGCAATGCCATTCACAACCTCCGCTCGATATCATAATGTCAAAACCACAACGTCATGGTGACTGACCATGCTGCAACGCCCCGGCCAGCTCGTGGATGGACGTGCCGCCGGCGCTGATACCGGCATGATAAATCAGCCGTAAGTTTATGGAACACATGCGCAACTTGATCCATTCCATAAGATAAATGGCCGCACATTCTCCGGGACTTCTTCCCGCCACCGATGGGCTACAGTGTTCCGCTAGTCCCTGATCAGCCCGGCGCGCGAGACAATGTCGGCCGAAGAAGAGGTGGTCATGATGTCCGAATGGTCTCTCGTCTATGACAGATACGATGCCGAAAAAGAGGGGTTGCACGAGGCCCTGTGTACCCTTGGTAATGGCTATTTCGCAACGCGAGGGGCGCTCGCGCAGGAGCATGCGGATGGTGTTCATTATCCGGGGACTTATCTGGCCGGCGGATATAACCGGCTGAAAACTAAAATCTCCGGTCACGTCATCGAGAACGAGGCTCTAGTCAACTTCCCCAACTGGCTTCCCCTGAGTTTCCGAGCGGACGACGGGGACTGGTTTCATATCGACGATGTCGAAATCCTGTCCTTCCGGCAGGAATTGGACATGAAACAGGGCATTCTGCTCCGCGATATTCGTTTCAAAGATCAGGGCGGTCGCCGCACGATGCTGAAGGAACGCCGGCTGGTGCACATGGGCAACCCGCATATTGCCGCCCTGGAACTCACGCTAATTCCCGAAGACTGGTCCGGGAAGCTGGAAGTAAGTTCGGCTCTCGACGGCCGGGTAATCAACGCCGGGGTCGATCGCTATAAGGACCTCAACAGCAAACACCTCGAACCCCTGGCGACGGAACAGTGCGCCAAAGATACGATCTTTTTGAAGGTTCAAACGAACCAGTCCAAAATCAAAGTCGCCCAGGCCGCACGTACCCATGTCTTCAAGGATAATGAAACGCTCGACATATCCCGCCGGGTAGTTGAAGAGGAAGGCTATATCGCGCATGAGTTCACGATCGACGCGGCGGCGGGCGAGGAAATCAGGATGGAGAAGGTTATCACGTTCTACACTTCCCGTGACATGGCCATTTCCGAATGCGGTTTTCAGGCGCGGAAGTCGATTGGCGAAGCCGATGACTTCACCGGTCTGCTTGATAGCCATACTCTCGCATGGACGCATTTATGGCGACGCTTCCACGTCGAGCTGGAACATGAAAAACACGAGGAAGGAGAATACATAGACCGCGTCCTCAACCTGCACGTCTTTCACCTGCTGCAGACGATCTCGCCTAATTCGATGGACATTGATACCGGCGTGCCCTCCCGGGGCTGGCACGGCGAAGCCTATCGAGGACATATCCTCTGGGACGAATTATTTATCTTTCCGATCCTGACATTCCGGGTTCCGAACATCACGCGGACGCTGCTCATGTATCGCTACCGGCGGCTCAATGAAGCCCGCCGTGCAGCCCGAAAAGCCGGGTTTCGGGGGGCCATGTTTCCCTGGCAGAGCGGCAGCAGCGGGCGTGAAGAAAGCCAGAACCTCCATCTCAATCCTAAGTCCGGCAACTGGATTCCCGACAACTCGCACCTTCAACGCCACGTGAACGGAGCCATCGCCTACAACGTGTGGCGCTATTTCCAGACCACCGGTGACAAAGAATTCCTGTCATTCTACGGGGGCCAGATCATCGTCGAAATAGCACGCTTCTGGGCAAGCATAGCCGGCTACAACAAGGAGCTGGACCGCTACGAGATTCGGGGCGTAGTGGGACCTGATGAGTTTCATGATGCCTACCCCGATGCCGATGAACCGGGACTGAACAATAACGCCTATACAAATGTCATGGCCGCGTGGGTCTTGTGTCGCGCACGCGAAATTCTCCTCGAGGTCCTTCCCCGGGATCGTTCGCGGGAGCTCTCTGAGACCATTCATCTGTCGGATGAAGAGCTCGAGTCATGGAAGGATATTTCTCGCAAACTGTTCGTTCCGTTTCACGACGACGGCATTATCAGCCAGTTTCAGGGCTATGAAAAACTGAAGGAATTCGACTGGGACGGTTACCGCAATAAGTACAAGAACATTCAACGCCTTGATCGTATCCTCGAAGCTGAAGGGGATACGCCGAACCGGTACAAGGTATCCAAGCAGGCCGACGTGTTGATGCTTTTTTACCTGTTCTCGGCCAGTGAGCTTCAGGCGCTCTTCGAACATCTCGGTTATCCGTTTGAATATGAAACTATTCCCAAAAATGTCGAGTACTATCTCGCCCGCACCTCGCACGGATCAACACTGAGCCGGGTGATTCATTCGTGGGTCATGGCCCGCAAGGACAGGGAACGTGCCTGGGGACTTTTCATCGATGCGCTCAAAAGCGATATCGAGGACATTCAGGGCGGCACCACTCCGGAGGGTATTCACCTGGGGGCCATGGCGGGTACCGTCGACGTAGTAAAGCGCTGTTTCACCGGCATAGAACCGCGGGGCGACACCCTGTGGTTCAACCCGCTGCTGCCGAAGGAAATGAGGAAGCTCCAACTACAGGTCAGGTATCGTGGCCACACGCTCGATCTCCGGTTCACCGACAAAAAGCTGAAGGTAAAGGCGCGCATGGTTTCCGAGACGCCGATCAAGATCGGACATAAGGAGAACACCTTCGATATCAGGGCGGGCGAAACAAAGGAGATTGACCTGCAATGACCGAGAACAAGCATAACAGTCAAGAGGAAACCGAAGTGGATTTGAGTCGATTCGAAGCAGCGATTCTCGACATGGACGGGGTCGTTACCAGTTCAAGGCAGGCGCACGCGGCAGCCTGGAAGCGGATGTTCGATGAATACCTTCGGAAACGGGCGCGTCAGCAGGGTGGGGAATTCAAGCCCTTTGACGATGGAGTAGACTATAACCGCTATGTCGACGGCAAGCCCCGCTACGACGGAGCCAAGAGTTTTCTGGAATCGAGAGGAATCGCCCTGCCGTACGGCAGCCCCGATGATCCGCCGGGCAAGGAGACGGTCTGTGGGCTCGGCAACCTCAAGAACCAGTATTTTCAGGAATACCTGGAGAAAAACGGCATGGAACCATTCCACACCACCGTTGATTTCGTACACAAGATGCAAGACAGGAAGTTGAGTGTTGCCGTCATATCATCGAGCCGTAATGCCAAAAAAGTTCTCGAGGCGGCCGGGGTACTCGATCTTTTTCAAACGGTAGTTGATGGCAAGTATATGGCGGAACGTAAGCTGGAGGGGAAACCCAAACCCGATATCTTTCTCGAGGCTGCCAAAAATCTCAAAGTCTCCCCCGATCGCGCGATGGTCATCGAGGATGCCATATCCGGAGTCCAAGCCGGCAAAGCGGGCGGGTTCGGCCTTGTCATCGGCATTGACCGGTCGCGAAATAACCCGGAGCTGAAAGACCACGGTGCGGATATCGTGGTTTCCGACCTGTCTGAGCTTAAGGTGAAGGAAAAATGAAATCGGTACAATCGCGCGACCTTCCATCGGCCCTCGAAAAACAGGATGAAATAATCCGAAAGCTTCAACAGGGCAAACCGGCGATCTTCCTTGACTATGACGGGACCCTGACGCCTATCGTCAACGATCCCTCCGATGCCCTTCTCCCGGAGAGAACGAAACAACTCATCCGGAAACTTGCCGAGAACTGGACGGTCGCCATTATGTCGGGACGGGCGTTGAACGACGTCAAGGAACTCGTCGGACTCGATAATCTCGCCTACGGAGGCAGTCACGGATTCAACATGGTTGGCCCGAACGGTTCGTTTCACGAGCAGCCCGGCTCGGAATTCCTCCCGGATCTCGACGCGGCTGAAAAGGAAATCCGGAACGAAGTGAAAGACCTCAAAGGGGTGCGTGTTGAACGCAAGCGCTTTGCCATTGCGATTCATTACCGGCAGGCGGCGGAAGGTATCGAGAGCGAACTCGAAAAGCGCGTCGACAAAGTCGCCGGACATCACTCGAAGCTTATCAAAACCACCGGCAAGAAGATATTCGAGCTTCGCCCCAACGCCGATTGGGACAAGGGCAAAGCGTTATTTCACCTGCTCGACAAACTGGAAGCTGATTCGCGACAGGCAGTACCGCTTTACATCGGCGACGACACCACCGACGAAGACGCTTTTCGGGCAATCGCCGGCCGCGGCATCGGTATCCTGGTGACAGACCAGGATCGACAGACCGCCGCGGACTATGTCCTGCATGACACCGACGAGGTGGCAGACTTCCTCGAAAATCTGCTTACATTCAGCAAGAAGAAATCGACCTGAGGCAGAGACCCGGATGGGCGAAGCCTGAGCCTCGGATTTGCTCTGCGCTACAGAGTGACTGACGGGCGCCGACTATGATTCTACTTCTGCGCTTTTCCGAAAACCTCTTTGAGCACCGGATCCAGTTCCGTCAACAGGCGCGCCCCGTCTCCTGAAAAGCTGGAACCGTGCATGATCGCCAGGGTCCGGGGCTTGAGATCGGCCAATTCGTGAAGCAGCCGTTTGGTGTTGGGTGTGTACGGCACGTACTCCATCAGGGGACCGGCCTGATAGTCAATCATGGCCGCATGGGAGCGCTCCAGCACGTCATCGGAGTCTACTATCGCTTTCACGTTGCCCACCTGGTGAAAGAGGTCGGAACAGAAAAGAATCTTCTGGTTCTCTTCAAAGAGCATACCGGCATCCCAGCCGTGCGGAAGGTGAGGCGTCTTTTGAAAGCGGAAACGGTATTGACCGGTAGTAAGGATCTCGTTCTTTTCCAGTCCGCGAGGCGGTCGCTTGGCGAAGTCGTTCAGGTTCACCAGGGCGCCAACGACACTGCAGGCCGCCTGGGCCGAAGGCGCTATTTCCAGCCAGTTGTTAAGGGCGCCGCATTCGTCGACCTCAAAGTGACTGAAGCTTATCCAGCGCAGCTTTGAGGGATCGATTATCTTCGCAACGGCATCCCGCAGTTCGGGAAACATCCCGCGCATACCGGCATGGTGCAAGAGCGGTTCATCGTCCTTAACCAGGAACTGGTTGAACTGGAGGTCGAATGCTTCCGCATATATGCTGATGCGGTACACGTTCGGTGCGATTTCGGTGATGTCAGCCATAACAATTCTCCTTTCATCGTTCACGATTTGCGACGCCAGGTTCGTAATTTTCGGGCCGTCACATCTTCTAAACGGTTTTTGCCTCGGAAAACCGAGCTTCTGCCGGTATCTCGTCCTGGGGAAGGCCCGAAGCCGCTTCCATTCGCCCGCTGAAATTGAAGAACGAGATCAGTGCGGTCATCTCCCAGATAGCCTCTTCGGACCAGCCGGCCGATGCCAGTTTCCCGGTGTCCTCTATGTCAACAAACGCGGGGCTCTCGGTGAGCTTCACTGCGTACGCAAGTAAAGCGCGAGTCTTCGTGTCCAAATCGTACGTAGACCAGGTCGTGGCGAACTCGTGGTCGAGGTGCTCATCGCCTGTAAGGCGGCGAACTGCCGCCGTGTGAAGACCTATTCACGGCGCCCCGCCCACCTTGCCGTTAACCACCGTTGCAAGCATCTCGCGTTGAAGCCGGCTCAGCGGCGACGATTTACGAAGATGAAGATAGTTGTAGATGGAGCCGGTCGGCCGCGCGACACGGAGGTCCACCGCCAACACCTGAAATATGCCGGGTACCACGCCGCCGTACTGCCGGCGCACCCAGCCGAAAAAGAACCTGCGGATCCCGCGGGCTTTCCCCGGCAGGATTGTTTTGATGTTCGCCACGATATGCTCCTTTCTGCCTGGTTCGCAGAATCGATCGAGTGAAGTCACCCTGCCGGTTGAAGATCCTGAGGTAATGAGGGTTCTATCTCAATTTCTTGACTGTTATTCGAATTTTCATTATACCGGGTGTCCATTGATTTCGTATATTATAATAGATATTACGGGTCAACGAAGTATTTATTTGACATGGCGTCTAGCAAAAATACAAGAAAGTCTCAGAAACGGCCCTATACGCAGAGGGCCAGGGCTCGCCGCCGAGAGGTTGTCCATCAGCGGATCACCAAGGCGGCCGTTTACTTACACGGATCGATCGGGCCGGCCCGGACTACGGTGAGCGATATCGCCAGGCGAGCCGGTGTCCGGAGAGCGACCGTGTACAACCACTTTTCGTCCGATTTTGAGCTCTTTGATGCCTGCAGCTCGCTCTGGTTCGGCGAAAATCCGCCGCCGCATCCAACTGATTGGGTGGTGATATCGGACCCTTCTGAACGAATTGCCACAGCCCTTGAAGCGATGTACGAATATTACGGTCGCGGCAAGGATATGCTGGAAAAGGTCTTCCGAGATTCTCCCCAGGTCCCGGCACTTCAGGAAATCCTCCATGAGAAATGGCAGCCGTTGCTGCAGACTATGGTCGAGATACTTGCTCAGGGGTGGGATGACTCGGAGCGAGACGACGGCCTCAAGATGCGCGCGATCCTGCGAGTTGTCCTGAACTTCTTCACCTGGCAGACGCTGGCGGATTCCGGCTTGTCCATGCGGGAAGCCGCACATCTCGCGGCGACATGGGTTCAGATGATCGGTTCGTCCCCTCAAAAGTACCTGACCGGATACAACCGGGAATAAGGCGTTGACGCCGATGCTACGGAACAAAAGGTCAACATTTGGCTGAAAGAACCGGGCGTGGAGTTTCCGATCACGAGATCTCTGCCCACCGCGCACGCGTGATCACTCGAACCTCAAGAGAACACTCACAGTCCTGGCACCACCGGGAACACGTCATTCCGTCACGCCGGAGCGAATCCTTCCTTCAGACGGTCTCGAGATATTTATGAATCAGACTGATGGCCACCGAACCCTGCCCCACCGCCGACGCCACCTGTCGGACGACATTATGGCGAACATCACCCGCGGCGAATGCACTGCGGACTGCAAAGCGATTGGAGAAACCGCCGCTGCGAACAAAGAATAACGCGAATTGTGGTTGCATGAATCGATGCGGTAGGTAAATTGCCTCCGGAGCACTCAAACCGCTAAACGCCATATTAGGTGCAGGTACAACTGACCGACTATGGATACCCGGAAAGGACGGAGAACCATGGAGCCAAATCGGGCCGCAGAGATCATGGGGCAAGGGCACGTCTGATCGGAAGCCGTACTGCTGGCCGTGTGCCAGGAATTCGAAATTGAGAATGAGATAATCCCCCGAATTGCCGGCGGATTTGGCGGAGGGATCGGCAACACCGGGGCTGTCTGTGGCGCTGTCGCGGGAGGCGTGATGGCTATTAGCCTCATTAAGGAACGAGCCAAAACACTGGAGGGGTGGTTCCAGATGGCGTCGGTGATAGAGGAGTTCCGACGCCGCTTCGAGGCAGAAATGGGAACCATCAATTGTCGCGAGTTGACCGGCATCGATCTCACCATCGAGGCAGGGCAGGAGCAACTCACGAACTCTGACATTCCCCTTACGGTCTGCGTCACGGCGGTCGGCGTAGCATACCGCGTGGCGATGGACTTACTGAAGGAAAACTCCTAGCCGAACAGCCATCGAGATTCAGATGGCGCGGTATCACTTCTCACGGGCCCGCGCCTCAATATCACGAGAATTCGGCCCCCTGATATCGTAAGCACTTATCTCAAAAAAAGTTAGGTGGCTGACGCTCTCCCTCACATTTCAGCCACCCCTCATTAATAGCCAGCTGCGGATGAATATCCCTAAAATAAAAAAAATATACAGTTATTAGACAAATAAGGAACATTTGATAGACATATCTTTGTTCAATGACTATCAAGCAAGAGGAACAACCGAAACGAACCGGAAACAAATAACCGCAAATAAGCGATAATGTAACCCGAATAAGGAATACCTGAGAAGGAGTTAGACAATGACTAAGAACTTTTCAAAACTGATGCTGGCTCTGGTGGCGGTATTCGCCATCGGCGTTGTTGGATGCAGCGACTCCAATAACAGCAATCCCACTGCAAGTGATATGACGGCGAGCAAGGTAGCGACTCCCAACGCCAGCCTGTCGAATTCGAATTCTGATATGAATTCCATGAAGGAAAAACGGACCGGGCCGCCGATCTACGGTCTGGCTAACAAGTCCGGCCTGAGCATCCTGGCAACCGCCATCGAGGCTGTGGGCCTGAACAAGACCCTGAACACCGATGGCCCGTTCACTGTTTTTGCACCGACCAATGAGGCCTTCGAGGCTCTGCCGGAAGGTACTCTCGAGGCTCTCCTGCAGGATCCGGAAGCTCTCACCAATATCCTGCTTTACCATGTTGTGGAAGGTGAAGTCATGGCTGCCGATGTCGTGAACCTTACCGAGGCAACGATGCTGAACGGCGGTACCGTCAGCATTATGGTGAACGACGGTGGCGTGATGGTCAACGACGCCAATGTCGTAGCAACTGATATCCTTGCCAAGAACGGCGTAGTCCACGTAATCGACAAGGTTTTGATTCCGTAAGAGACTCAGTACATACTATCCCTATTGTACATCATGCCGGGACTGACAGAGGTCCCGGCATATTTTTTTCGGGTAATGAAAGCCCGGAAGTAAGTATCGTGGCTCTTTCAACTCTCACTCTGGAACCGTTCTCGAGAGGCAGGGGGACTCTCTCCTGCGCCCGATTCGCTCTGGTCAACCAACATGAATTCAGCCGCAATAAGTCGAAAATAATTAATGCAAAATAGACTATTTTGGGCTATATTACCGTCGCTGTCACGGGCCCGGTATGAGTGAAAGCAGGGATCGGGCCGGTCGACGGAGGTAACTGGCCTCCGTACCCAATCACCGCAACGAATACAAAAGGACTGTATATGAGTCTCGAAATCGGGCAGAAGCTGGGGCCTTATGAAATTATCGAACCGGCAGGCGCCGGCGGAATGGGTGAGGTTTACAAGGCGACCGATACACGCCTGGAACGTACGGTTGCCGTAAAGACGCTGCCGGCTCACATCGCCGATAACGCGCAATTCAAGGAGAGGTTCGACCGTGAAGCGAGGGCCATCTCCAGTTTGAGCCACGCCCATATCTGCACCCTCTACGACATCGGCGAGGAAAACGGAGTCGGCTACCTTGTCATGGAGTACCTCGAGGGAGAGACACTCTCAGAAAGATTATCGAGGGGCCCAATCCCGTACGATGAAATGCTCCAGATCTCGATTCAGATCGCGAGTGGACTCGACGCCGCCCATCACCAGGGGCTGATACACCGCGACCTTAAGCCCGGAAATATCATGCTGACCCGGGACGGAATCAAACTTCTTGATTTCGGCCTGGCCAAGATTCAGGCCGATGAGAGCGGACAGCGAAGGGCAGATATTACCCAGACAACTCCCCTGACCGGCGCCAATACCATCCTCGGTACCATGCAATATATGTCACCCGAACAGCTCGAGGGAAAACCGGCTGACGTCCGCTCCGATATCTTCGCTTTCGGGGCAATCATGTATGAGATGTCGACCGGGAAGCGGGCGTTCGAGGGAAGTTCGAGCGCAACTCTGATAGCGGCCATAATTGAGCGGGACCCGGTTTCAATCTCGGTAATCATGCCGGAAACACCGCCATTGTTTGAGCGACTGGTAAAGAAGTGTCTGTCTAAAGATCCACGCCATCGGTGGCAATCAGCGTCCGATCTGTCCGATGAGTTGCGCTGGATTTCTCAGGCAGGTTCGCAGGTTGGCCTGCCTGCTCTGGTAGCCGCTCGCAGGAAATTCAAATTCGATCTCGCCCGTCTGGTCGGTGCGGTAACGATAATAAGTACGCTGGTTCTTGCTTACCTGCTATACGCCGAGAAGACCAGGCCGGCCCCGGAGATGCCGGTCGCCCGATATGCGGTAAATATTAAACAGGGGCTATCAAACATATTCTGGCCGCGTATTTCACCCGACGGCGGTTCCGTCGCCTTTCATGCCGATGATTCCTCCGGCACCAACCGTATCTGGGTGCGGCCAGTCAATTCTCTTGAGGCCTACCCCCTTTTGAACACGGAAGATGCCCGCCGATTCTTTTGGTCTCCCGACGGCAGGAACGTGGCCTTTTTCGTGGGAGATCAACTGAAACGAATTCCAATAACCGGTGGTCAGGCGCAACTTGTCTGCCAGGGGCCAACCGGGTCCGACGGCAGCTGGAGCGTCTCTGACCTGATCATATTCGACGGCAACGCGAATGACACGATGAAAATCGTTCCGGCGGGCGGCGGTCTGGCGCGACCTGCATCGCTGGTGGATACGGCTGACGGCGAGCTCTCGTATGCCTGGCCCTGGTTTTTGCCCGACGGCAAACATTTCATTTTCACGGCGTCCGTACGTCAGGGCAGCGACCGGAACAGTGTAACAGACAGGATAAAACTCGGGTCGGTGGACTCAACCAGTTCCGTTACGCTTTATGAATTGAGTCATAATGTTGACCGTGTCGAGTACAGCAACGAAGGGTACATTCTGTTCGTGGAGCAGGATAATCTCATGGGGCTCCCTTTCGACGCGGACAAACTTCAGGTGACCGGCGAGCCAAAACCGATTGCCATGCGAATCGGCACCGCCGCAAACACGTATGCGTTCAGCGTTTCCAACACGGGGACACTGCTGTACCAGACCAACAACCAGTCATCCCTGAGCGAATTGGGCTTTGTTGACCGAACCGGTGAGAAGATCAGAACGATCAGTCAGCTGGGACGGTACTTTGATGTTGATCTCTCGCCGGATGGTTCGATGGTGGCCTACTCGGCTGTCGAAGAGGGTGCAAATGCCATGGATATCTGGGTCTACGATCTCAGACGTAACGTGCCCACCAGATTGACCTTTGATCCGGCTTCGGACACCAAGCCGGTCTGGTCTCCGGACAGCAAGAAAGTATATTTCACTTCCAACCGCGAAGGCCGATTTTTCGCCATCTATCGAAAGGATGCCAACGGTCTTGGCGACGCTGAATTGGTGTATGCCAGCGACAGCAGCAACGCTGTCCCGAATGACTTTACACGGGATGGAACCAGACTTCTCTTTCGTGAAGACAACAGCACTGCCGACATAGGCGTTTTGTCTCTCAAAGACAGCAACCGGGTGAGCATGCTGGCCAACAGCCCGTTTTTTGAGGCAATGGCCCGGGTTTCTCCTGACGGCAAATACGTGGCCTACGTGAGTCGTGAATCTGGCCGCCGTGAAGTCTATGTCAGGAAGCTCGACGGCACCGGTGGTAAGTGGCAGATCTCGACTGAGCATGCCGAGAATCCGAGGTGGAATCAGGACGGTACCGAACTCTTCTACCTGACTTATGATTTCCAGGTCATGGCTGTCAAGGTCAGCACGGGTGACGATTTCCAGGCGGAAATCCCGGTGGAATTGTTCAAAGCTCAATTTCAGTACCCTGGTAATATCAACATTCCTTATGATGTTTCTGCAGACGGCCAGAGCTTCTTAGTCAATGGCAGGCTCACAGAGTCCGACCCGGGTGAAATTGTCGTTGTCGAAAACTGGGCCGAGGAGTTCAGAGGGAAGTAATCCGAGCAGCGGCAGGGAGATGTCGTTGCCGCCGGCGTAGTCATAACCGATCGCACGAGGCAAGAAGTCCCTGCCGTTTAGCAAGATACGGAGCTTTCTGACGCCCCGCCAGACACGGGGATTCGGCATCAAGTCTTCACGCCTGCATCCGATTATATAGACATAGGCCCTCCTTACCTGATGGAGAGACTGTGTCGCGGGGGCTGACAATCCGGCGGGGAGCAACACCGTTTTTGACGAAAGGGGTCAGGTTATGACAAGAAAGATATCGCCTGCCGCGTTCGTGCTTGCGGCAGGACTTGCCGCGATGATCGTGGCTATCCCGCTTAATGCCCGCGCCGACATGGCGATAGGCCCCCGGGCCGGCCTGGATTTCGATTCCGATGATCTGGTCATCGGCGCAGAAGCCGAACTCGGCCGCGTCTTCGGAGAATTTCGATTCGCCCCGAGCGTCGATTTCGAATTCACCGACAATACCACCACCGCCCTGAATTCAGATTTCAGGCTCTACCTGTTCAATCTTCCGGAAACCGGACTGCGGTTTTATGGATCCGCCGGCCCTACCGTCTTCTTCTATTCAGCCGGAGGAGGAAACCATACCGAAGTCGGACTCAGTCTCGTGGCGGGCCTCAGTATCCCGATGAAAGGCAGCAACCGCTACAACGTGGAAACGCGATTCGGGTTCGGCGATATTCCCGACTTCAAAGCAACGTTTGGGATACTGTTCGGAATATGATTTCTCAACTCTGCAAAAAAGGGCGCCGGTCTGAATGAGTCTCCGAGAGTTCGTACGTCCGCTGATTGTATCCATACGGCAACTTGCCGTTGAGGCAGGTGAAATACTACCCTGCGCACGGATTGCCGTGCGCAAGCCGGCAACGGCGGGGTATATACTTGCAACGGCTCGGCGGGCGCAGATAACGTCAGGCCTCTCACTGATATTCCTCATATTCATCGCACCGGGTCTTGTCGATCTTCTCACGAGTTGGCTCTTTCCTCCCGAAACGGCAAAGAAGGTTTTTGGGCTGATAAAAACGCAAGAGGCAAATCCATTGAAGGGTATTGCAGACACGCTTGTCATGACAATACTCTGGATTGCGTCCATAGTGTCGTCACTGTTGCTTCTCTGGTTTCACATACCGGAGGCATTGGACCGAGCTAATGATCGTGGAAACCGTCCGACAGCCGACAATATCGGTCGTGCGGATGATTCCGGACGCCAAACGCAGATAGATTCATCGACTGTACTGACAAGCGGCTATGCTCTCGATCGAACGTCTCAGCCGATCGCGCGGGGCGATTCCTCCAGACCGACTGTCGGGCCGTCCGGACGATACATACTGGGGCCTGAACTTGGCAAAGGCGCTATGGGTGTTGTGTACGAAGCCCGGGACACGGTGCTCGACCGGAAGGTGGCGATCAAACAGCTTTCGATAGTCTTTTCCGGAGATGAAGAGTATGCTACCCGGTTTCGGCAGGAGGCGAAAGCGCTCGCCCGCCTGACCCACCCGAATGTGGTGCAGGTCTACGACCTGATCGAGGGCGGCGCGAAGCTCTGGATGGCTCTCGAATTCGTAGGCGGCGGTGATCTCGGCTCCTATCTCAAAGATGAAGGTCGACTGTCGGTTGGTGGAGCTGTCAGGATCATCGTGCCCGTCGCCGAAGGATTGGCGTATGCGCACAGCCAGGGCGTGGTACATCGTGATCTCAAGCCGGCCAATATTCTCCTGACGGGCGAGTTTGTCCCCAAGATTTCCGATTTCGGCATCGCCAAGCTGTCGCAATCGAGCGGACTGACGCAGGTCGGTTCGGTGCTGGGTTCGCCGCCGTACATGAGCCCGGAACAATGCAGCGGCGGATCGGTCGACATGAGAACGGATATCTATTCGCTGGGCATCACATTGTACGAACTCCTCACCGGCAGAGTGCCTTTCGAAGGTGATACGTCCAGTGTTCTCGCCCGCCACATAGTCGAGCCGCCCGCGCCGCTTTCCGAGACTCTCCCTGACATTCCGGAGGGCGTAGAATTTGCCGTCCTGCAAATGCTGGCGAAAGCCCCCGACGAACGGCCGCCGGATATGGCCGCGGTCATCGAACTGCTGTCCCCATACGGAGAGGAATCCGTTTCCGCAAATCATGCCCGACCGGACCACTCCGTGGCATAATCTCTCTCTTGTCACCAGTATCCCAGTCCCACACCCGGTTCTTGGAAGAACCGGCCACTAAAGCTCGATCCTGAGTGAACAATTCCGGAATCTTCTTGTTTTTTATTCGGGAATTCGGATCCCATCTGAAGAGCACATAATTACGACCGAAACAGGAGAGGATCGGCTTATGAAGATAACTACGGGATTGATAACCATCGCCATCTGCCTCACGCTCACGAAAGCAACCACGCGCGCGGACTGGTCTGTTGATGTTGAAAGCGGGGTGGCCTACAACGGCTACAACGATGTTCGGATCCCCGGCAATACCGGCTCCGATATCTCACTTAGCGATGACCTGAAATCGGATGGAACGGGATTCATACGCGTGCGGGCGACTGTGGATCTCGGTGAACGCAGCCGGCTGTCCGCTCTTGTCGCACCCTTGCGTATTGAGTCATCCGGCAGTGTCAACCGTCCTGTCGATTACAACGGCGTGCGTTTCCCGGCCGGTGAGTATCTGAACACACGCTATCGATTCGATTCCTATCGATTGTCTTACACCTATGCTTTCGTCAAGTCGGAGCGTCTCCGATTCGACTTCGGACTCACGGCTAAAATCCGCGACGCCGCCATAAAAATCGAAAGCGACCAGCGGTCATCCGAGAAGACCAACACCGGATTTGTCCCTCTCATTCGCTTTGGCCTCGATTGGTCTTTTGCCGCAAATTACGGTCTGCTCTTTCAAGGCGATGCACTGGCCGCTCCACAGGGGCGTGCCGAGGATGTCCTGCTCGCCCTCTATACCGATCCCGCCGATTGGATGCGTTTCCGCGTGGGCTACCGCATCCTCGAAGGGGGAGCCGACAATGATGAAGTTTACAATTTCGCTCTCGTGCACTACCTCGGTGCCGGTGTAACGCTGACATTCTGAGCGACTCCATACCCTGCTGATATGCACCTGGTATGGGGAAGGTTTCTGCTATCAGGCCTCGAATGCGGAGCCAATGTCTCGTGACATGTTAATATTGATATTTTTACCGGTCGCCGCGGCACACGCAAGAAATTATCGAACAGTAAATTACAGGTGTTCAGCGTAATAGAGACAAAGACGGATCCAATCGTAACCAGAAGCGGAGCTTCAGCTTCGGCTGCAGAAAATGTTGGTGCGACCAAACCGGAAATTCGTATATTCTGCCGGAGCCATAGGTTCCGGGTGAAATTATGACGGGGGCCGGTTAACAGGATGCCGGCCCCGCCGATTATATAGCAACCCGAAACACTTATGTGGATGGTGCGTTCCTGGAGTGGTGAACGAAGCACCGCGAACTTACCGGATATCCTACTGGAAAACTGATAATGGGCCTGCTGTCGGGAAAGAAAATCATACAGAGCTATCGCCGCCTGATAGTCATGCTGGCGCTGAATGTGCCGCTGATAGTCGCCATCCTCCTGTTCAGTCTCAGAGGTATCGATTTCTCGGCGATGACTTGGTTGTATTTCCTCACAGTGGCTGTGGGATATTATGCCCTGATTATCCTGCTCGTCGTTACCCTTGCCTATCTTCTGCTCTTCTATGTGCGAAAGATTGCCGTTATCGCCGCTGTCGGCGTCATTACACTGGGGGTGTTCTTTCTCATTATCGACGGCCTCACCTACCATGTGACGAAGATTCATATCGATCCATTCTGGATGGAGTGGATCGTCAACGACCTGTCGGCGTTTGGCATCTCGCCCACAACTTTCTGGGCCGTATTCCTGTGCCTGCTGGGGTTGATAGCGGTCGAATTGCTTCTGTTCAGGCTTGCCGGCAGGATTTCCGGCCGTAAGGGCCTGGCGTGGAGCTTCGCGCTTTTGACTGTAGTGGCCTTTTCCGCCAGCCAGGTGATTCACCTGGTAGCGTACGAAAAAAACGTGGCCGAGATAACGTCGCTGACACCGTACCTTCCGGTCTACTACCCGGTGACGTCGCACCGGAACGCACAGAAATATGGTGACCTGCTGCCCATAGACGAAAAATCGCCGTCGTTGGCATCGGCCGATGAATCAAGAACGCTTTCATACCCCCTGAAGCAGTTGCAGTTCAGTGACAATCCCGGAGACCATACACCGAATATATTGATCCTCTTGTTTGAGAGCTGGCGTACCGATGCCATGACGCCGGAAGTCACTCCGAATACCTGGGAATTGTCCCGCAAATCGACTGTCTGTCTCGATCATTTCTGTTCGGGCAACTCGACCATCGCGGGTTTGTTCGGCTTTTTCTACGGTCTCCACCCCACCTACTGGTCGGCAGTCAAAGCCGATAATGCGCGCATTCACAATCCTGTCCTTATTGACGCCCTCGAAGAGAAAGACTACTCCTTCGGGATATTCGCCAGATCGAATTTCAAGCGGCACAAGATCAAGGACGCCGTCTTTCGCGGTATCGAGGTTCACGAATCGTTCGCGGGCAAGGGCATGGCGGACCGGGACATCGATATGACATCGCAGTTGATCTCTTTTCTCAGGCAGCAAAAAGAATCGTCCCATCCGTTTATGGCCCTTGGATTCTACAAGGCTAATCACGCCCCGTTTCTATATCCGCCACAGGATTCGCTCTTCTTACCGGCCGCTGATCAGAATCTTGTACTGGCGACCGATGATACCGATCCGACAGACTACTTCAACGACTACTTGAATTCGACACATTTTGTCGACAGGTTGGTGGGCAGGGTCCTGAATGCGGTAGATTCGCTTGGTCTCATGTCGAACACGATCATTATCGTGACAACCGATCATGCCGAGGAATTCA
>CAYNEO010000058.1:0-22066 GCA_964396245.1 uncultured Ignavibacteriales bacterium | reverse complement strand
CCCAGAGGGTGGGGTACCAACGGGGGGAAAATCCAATGGGTAGTTTTAGTCGGATTCCAAATCCCGGTACCGGCCGGGGGTAAAGGGTGGGGTGCAGATGCAGAGGAAAATCAGGTCGGTGTCGCCCGTGTTGGTGATTCGCTGGCGGATATTGGCCGGTATGCCGACCACATCACCGGGGCCGATATCGGTCGGCGGCCTATCCCCTACTTCGACTCTCCCCTGACCCTCGAGAATGACATAGCGTTCTTCGATTCCATCGAGTTCGTGCCACGCGGTGGTCACACCGGGTGACACGCGGGCGCGGGCGATCGAAACGTGTCGATCGCTCGCACCGCCAAGTAATTCATTGATAAAGCAGCGTTCGTCGGTTTCGTACTCTTTCGAGGAGTCGAACTTGATAACGCCTTCAATCATTCTCCTGCCCTCATCAACTACGCTAATTCTCGGGCTCACTTACGATCGTCAGTTCGTTTATCAAGGCATCGGCGTGGTACACCTTGTCGAGCAGGAACAGGACGTAGGTGATATCCACGGTAATGCTGCGGTTGACGGCCGCCTCGTAGACATAGTCCGACGGGATGCTTTCGTAGTTGCCGTCGAATGCCAGCCCGATGAGCTGACCCTGACCGTTCATGGTGGCGCTGCCGCTGTTGCCGTTGGTGATGTCGCAGGTGCCGATGAAATCAACCGGGACATCGTCGATCGCCGGGTCATAATATTCGCCGAAATCCATTTCATCGTAGACCTTCTCGAGCGCCGCAGGAACGTTAAACGGCGGCTCGCCGGTATTTTTCTGCATGACGCCCTTCAAGGTCGTGACCCATTCATAGTAGACGGCATCGCGCGGCGAGTAGCCCTTGACCTCGCCATAGGTGAAACGGATGGTGCCGTTGGCATCGGGATACATGCGGCCGTCTTTCCACGCTTTGTATGCCTGCACGATTTTCGGCATGAGATACGACAGGCGGCCGTCGACAGCTTCCATCCTGTCGCGCAGCGAATCCTGTTCGGGCTGAAGTTCAGCGGCGAATTGGATAAACGGGTCCTTGAGGTCAGATAGTGCCGTCGGGGTCATGTGGAACATCTTGACTCGTTCCTGCAGGCTGCCAATTTTGGTGCCGGCGAAGAGGCTGTCAACGAAGGCGTTGAGTTGGCCGGTCGAGTCGGCCGATGGACCGGAATGGAATATTTTATCAATAGCGACAATTCGCTGATCAGCAGGTAATTGCAGCGCCTGCCTAATGAAATACTTTAACAAACGAGCGTCAACCGAGGCCACGAGGTTGACCTGGGCGTCACGGAGTTTACGCAGCACCCGGGTGCTGTCACGCTGCTGATAGCCCGGCTCGCGGTCGATATTCGGTTTCTGCTGTTCCTGTACCCACTTGTAGATTGTTCGGGCCAGATTGAGATATTCGACCCGCCAGCTCATCCACGACATCAGGCGTTCTTCATCATAGAAGCTGCGCTCTGATCGATGGACGCTGTCGACGGAACTGAGCACCCAGCCGTATTTGGCATCCAGGTCCGGGTTTCCCCGCAGAAACGCCATAAGGCTGTCTTCTTCGGCCTGCTTGCGCAGGAGCAGATGGGCGTGCTTGAAGCCGTCGAGCGTGCCCTGGTATTTCTTGAGGTAGTTGGCTATGCCGCTGATCCGGGAGGCAACCCGCACGGCAACGGAGGAATCTTCGGAGGCCGCTTTCTCGAGAATATCGATAACATCGCGCTGGAGTCTCATGCTTCGCGGGAGATTCTCATCGAGCATCTGTTCGATCTCATATGATGTTTCGTACCGGTCGGTCGTTCCGGGGAATCCGATAAGAAAGACAAACTCGCCGTCCTGTGCGCCCTGCTCAGCGACTTTGAGAAAATCGGTCGAGTTGTAAGGCACATTGGCGGGGTCGTATTCCGCGCTGGAACCGTCGGGGCCGACATAGGCCCGGAGGAAGGCGAAATCTCCGGCATGGCGGGGCCATTCCCAGTTATCGATGTCACCGCCGTAACTTCCGATCGATTCCGGCGGCGCGAATACCAGGCGCACATCCTTGATGAGGAAATAGGTATAGAGCCAGTACTGCAGGCCGCCGTAGAACGGGACCACCTCGCACCAGACATCGCGGTCTTTCTCAGCTTCCATGACAATCTTGGTCGAGGCATCCTCGATAGCCTGGTATCTTTCGAAGCCGGACATATCATCGCTTACACTGGCCAGCACGCGGTCGGTGACATCTTCGACGCCCCTGACGAGATAGAAGGTGTAGCCGGTAGCCTGGAGCTCCTTGTCGCGGGCCGGGGCATAGAAGCCGTCCCGGATGTAGTTATGTTCCGGGGTGCTCTGTCGCTGGACGGCAGAGAAGGCAACGTGGTGGTTGGTGATAACGAGCCCCTCGGCGGAAACAAACGATCCGCTGGCGCCGCCGACGCCGACAATCGCGTTCGAGATGCTCGGACCATTCGGGTTGTAGATTTGTTGTGGTGTGAGCTGAAGGCCTTCAGCCTCGAGACTGTCAAACGGGAGTTGACCGAGATCGCGGAGCGGCCACATTCCTTCATTGGCCGTTGCAACGCCGATGCACATGCCGCTCAATACGAGCGACGTTACCAGAACCCTCGCCAGCTTAGTCATGGATGTCTCCTTTACGCCAATGTTTTGATTAGAATAATATGCGGCCGCATTCGAGACAAGCGGTAAGTGGCGGCAGTTTATGGTTGCTTTTGCAAAGGGATCGGGCTACTTATTGAGGCAGATAAAGATATCGGACACAAGAGCAAAGCGATCATGCAGGAAATCATTCGAAACTGGCTTCTCAATCACGACGTTTCGCAGGCGCCGGCCGAGTACCTGAGCTGGATCGTACTTGCGGTGGCGGTTATACTGCTGGCGTGGATTTCGCACGTTGTGGCGAAGCGGCTGCTGGTAATCGGCGTGTCCTATTTTGTCCAACGGAGCAAGACCAAGTGGGATGATTTTCTATACCAGAGACGCGTGTTTTCGCGGCTGTCGCATCTTGCGCCGGGGCTGGTTATCTATTTCACCGCCTACCTCTTCCCGCCTGTAGCGGACAGCATTCAGCGGCTGTCCATTGTGTATATGATCATTGCCGGGCTGGCCGTGCTAAATTCCCTGCTGAGTGCGGTCAATGACATATATGATACCTTCCGGATTGCGAGACAGAAGCCGATCAAGGGGTATATCCAGATAATCAAGATATTCCTGACAATCGTGATCGGGGTGGTGGCGCTCAGCGTGCTGATGAACCGCGAGCCGTGGCTGTTCCTGAGCGGTTTTGGCGCGATGACGGCAATCATAATCCTGGTGTTCAAAGATACGATTCTCGGGCTGGTTGCCAGTATTCAGTTGTCCTCGTACGATATGGTGCGAATCGGAGACTGGATTGAGATGCCGAAATACGGTGCGGACGGTGACGTGGTGGATGTGTCTCTGCTGACAATAAAGATCCAGAACTGGGACAAGACGATCACGACCATTCCGGCATATACGCTGATCTCCGATTCATTCAAGAACTGGCGAGGGATGCAGGAATCAGGCGGGCGGCGGATCAAGCGGCCGGTTTATCTCGACATGACGAGCGTGAAATTCTGCGACGAGGAGATGCTGCGGCGGTTCGAGAAATACCAGTTAATCACGGATTATATCAAGAAAAAGCGCTCCGAAATAGCGGAATACAACAAGGCTAACAATATCGATACTTCGGAATTGATCAATGGCCGCAACCTTACCAACCTCGGGACGTTTCGGGCATACGTTGCGGCTTATCTGCATCATCACCCAAAGATCCACCAGGGTTTGACTTTCCTGATTCGGCACCTCCCCCCTACCGAGAAGGGATTGCCGCTGGAAATCTACGTTTTCAGTAATGATCAGGTGTGGGCGCACTACGAGGCGATACAGGCGGACATATTCGATCACATCCTGGCGGTGGTGCCGATGTTTGACCTGAGGATATTCCAGCTGCCGAGCGGATACGATATCAAGGCACTGTCTTCTCTCTCCAATGAATAGCTGACAGGCTTGCGCTATGTTGGCCTCACGCCGCGGTCATAAATTACAAGCAACTCCTTGCTTTCATCCCGGGCGCGAGAGGTAATCAGCTTTATTTGGCTGTTCTCGTAGTCGACGACAAAGTCGACAAATTCTGTCAGCGGATAACCGCTTCGGTAGATTTTGACTGACCCCCGGCGTATCAGACCCGGGATTACGATGACGTTCTCTCCCGGGTGATAATATTCGTACACGCTGCTTGTTCTGAACTGCAGGTAGTATTCAGTCTGCGAGACCCGTTCCGTTTCTGAAGTATAGTTGTACAGAGTTGGTACCCGTTCTGCAAGCGGAGCGCTCTGGTTGCCGTCGGCGTATGTGAACGTCGTATCGCTGTTGAAGGGTGTACGCGAGGGAAAGATTACCACCCCCCAATCAGGCCGAAATACATCGATCCGATCATCGAGGATGCCATCGGGCCGGGTGATCCCCTGCCGGTTGTATTGATCTAATCCAAGTATGGTGATGTAGTAGTCATCGATGTGGCTGCCGGTCAATTGATACGGCAGGTTCGATGGATTGCCTTCAGAGCCGACGGGCCCTTTGTATATTTGAAGCCCAAGATCTTGGGGCGGAAAAAGGCGGGGAATGGAATAGACATTCCGCCACATGAGATTCCAGGCGGGATGCGAGGGACGCCAGTTACTTGATGTCGGTCGCAGGCACTTGAGCATGAGAGTGTCCCCATACCTGCCGATTGTATCCTCGCGGAGGCGATTATATTGTTGATCGTAGCGCCGTACAACCATCCAGGCTCCGAGAGCGACCCACGGCGCGGGAGGATTCGAGAAGACAACATGAGGCGTTCCAGTCTGATATTGATACCAGAAGTGGGACGCGATGGGAATAACCAATGCATGTTCACCAAACTCCCCGAACGGATCGTCCGGCGGGCTGACAGCGTAGTCAACGGAATCGGGAAACACGAGCAAGCGGGCAGGGAGAGCCTCGTACTCCTGACCGGTGTCAACGGATTGGTACAGGAGCAGGGCGACTATAGAGTCATTGGGGCCCAACTCTCCCGGGTACGCCAGATCGAATATTCGGTTCACCTCGTAGTCATAGTCACGGATGAAACTGTGCTCGCTCCAGCCAAGTGTGTCTGTTACCCACTCAACGCTATCCGAAGGTGTCTGGATAAAAGACCAGGCGGCAATTTCAACGGTATCAGGAGAGGACTCAGTTATATCCGACTCGAACCATACGCGAATATGCGTGATATCACCCCAATCGGGTATCTCTCCGTAATAGTCGAGGATAGTCGTATCGGGCGCCAGGGTATCGAGAAGCGGAATGCGAATGAGCCGCCAGCCGTAAGGGGTTTCGGAGCCGGAGACAACGAAATCATTGGTCGCCAGATCAACGAGATACGATCTATACCCGTTGCGTGTTACGAAACCACTCCTCATGAGCGCTTCGGCGTCCGGCTCTGCAAGTGCGGCCAGATCGTTCCTGTTGCCCTCGGTGCCGTTGAGCCAGCGATAGTAGTAACGATTGTCATGCGCCTCCTGACGTGCTTCAACGTAAGCGCAACTATCTGCGGGGACCGGGCACTTACCGTCACCGAGGAAATAATAGTTGTCGCCATGCGGATCGGGATTGGTGACCGGATCATAACCTTCTTCCAGCGAATCCGGAACGCCGTCCAGACCGACATCTTCGAATTGATCAACAGCTCCATTACGGTCTTTGTCTTCAGTCTCCGGTACCCCGTCGCCATTGATGTCTTCATTGATATAACCAAAATCCAGGTGTAGACGGCCGTGGTCACCATGAATCCATATTTCGAGCGCCTCGATCCGTTTGGGATCAACAGGCTGACTGACATAACGCATGATGCCGGCCCACGACGGGCCCTGATCGGACGGTGTGTAGATCATCCTGAACGTCTTTAGCGCTCCCTCGCCCTGCGCAATGTCGGCATCAACGACCTGCTCGGTCGGCACCTGTTCAAGCGGAGTATGCCACAGGAGTTCGCTTCGGGAATACTCATCTCCGAGTTGTACTGGTTTGGAAGCAGCGTGCCAATCAGCGCGATCCATGCCCAGAGAAGCGCCACTATTGAGTATTCTGTCTAGCGGCGATGGCGGTGTCGGGCCGACCGAATCTGAAGAGCAGCCGGGCCATGTCGTCAGGGACACAGCAATCAATCCCAGAAAAACGATGGCAAGAATTGTGTGAAAGACTTGCGATGCCGAAACGAGATTGCCGGCGGTTCCTGGTATCTCTCCCTTAAATTCCATTCGCTCCCTCCTCAAGAGAAATCGGGTTGTTAATACCCGCTCACTTTATAAAGTACAGGCGAAACATGGACACGTCAAGAATTCTTTACGGGCAGCCGGCAGCGATAGCCTTCCCCAGGTATACCAGATCGATGAGTCGTGTTATGTCGTTCAGGTCTGTATCCCCCGACGGATCGCCATCGATATTTCCATTTGACGGGCAGCAGATAGGGCCATGCGAGATGTACACCTGGTCGATCAATCGGGTTATATCGGCGAGATTACGGTTGCCACCGGGGTCGCAGTCCACATTGCCGGTGAAGCCACCGGTGAATCGGCCGCAGCAGCAGGCATCACCAACGCCATCGAGGTCGGTATCTGCTTGATCGTAATTGGCGAGCTCAGGACAGTTGTCGATAGGACAGGTATTGGCGGCAAACCCCGGATTGCCGAAACCGTCGTTATCGGAATCCGTGCAATCATCGCAGCCATCGCCGATGCCATCCTGATCCAGATCAGCCTGATCCATATTACTTGTGTAAGCGCAGTTGTCGCAAAGGTCGCCGACTCCGTCGGAATCGGTATCGAGCTGATCGGGGTTGGACTCCGCCGCACAGTTGTCGCAGTCGTTGCCGACACCATCCTGATCATCGTCTTCCTGTCCCGGGTTGTAATTCACAGGGCAGTTGTCGTCCCAATCAGGCAGGCCATCGTTGTCGGTATCCTGCAGTGTGACGGTTACGGAGAATTGACAGGTATCGGCATTTCCGACGGCGTCAGTGGCTACCGATACTACCGCCGTTACTCCGGCACTGAAGAGGCTGCCAGACGGGGGCTCGGTTGCTAGCGTGACACCGGGGCAGTTGTCGCCGGCCTGAGGATTGAATTCAACGACAGCGCCATACGAGTAGGGGTCGTTCTCGACCTGTATATCTTCCGGACACGTTAGTACCGGCGGCTCTGAATCATTAACGGTTACGTTAAAATAGCATGTATCGGCATTTGCTGACTCATCGGTGGCAATAGCTCTTACGGTCTGAGTGCCAATTTCAAAGAACGAACCTGTCGGCGGAGTTAATTCCAAAGTTACGGCTGAACAATTATCAGTAGCAATAACATCGTAGTCAACATTTGCACCGCACTCTCCCGCATCGTTTTGAACGGTTTTGCCGGACGGGCAGTTGATTATCGGCGCGGTCGTATCAATGACAGTGACATGGAAAGTACATGTATCGGCGTTGCCCGCAGGGTCGGTGGCGATAGATGTAACCGTGGTTGTCCCGCGCTCGAAGAAACTTCCCGGGGGCGGCATGCTGGTTATGTTCACCTCGCCGCAGTTGTCATCTGCCGTGACGTCAAACGACACTTCTCCCCCGCACTGCCCGGGATCATTAGCGACGGTTATATCCTGCGGGCAACTGATGATGGGCACGGTTGTGTCGATGACGGTTATCGTGAATCCGCAGGTATCGGCATTGCCGGAAATATCCAGACCGATACACGTGACAGTGGAATTGCCAACCGGGAAGAATGACCCCGAGGGCGGCTGACAGGAAACGCTCGCTCCCGGGCATTTGTCGCGGACATCGGCCGTGAAGTTGACCACTGCCCCGCACTGGCCGGGATCATTGGCCACTATAGCATCGGTCGGACAGGTAACGATGGGTGGGACCGTATCGACGACGGTTACGACAAACCAGCAAGTGTCCGCATTGCCGGCGGCATCGACGGCGATACAGGTTACCAACGACTCTCCGACGGGGAAAAACGACCCCGATGGCGGGTCACAATTCAGGGTGACGCCGGTGCAGTTATCCTCCGCGGCTGATTCGTAGCTGACGTAGGCGCCGCAGTAGGCCGGGTCGGCTATGACAGTTGTGTCGGGAGCGCAATAGACCAGCGGCGGAGTATGATCTGCGGCCAGCATAAAAACGCCGCCATTGTGGTAGTTCACCATCCTCGGTCCGGTACCGCACTGCTGAGGGGCGCCAAACAAAGTAGGAAATTCGTCCTCGCCGGTGATGACGGACTCCACGAAACCGTCATAGTCGTAGACGTCGTTCGACATAAAGAGTGTATCGCCGGTTACCGAGGAAAAGGTATTATCACCGCAAGCGTACCATATCCATCGAATCGGGAGGAACTCACACTGGTCATACGGGCGGTTCACGACCGCAAACGTAGCGGTTGCTATCACACCGGAGCTGTCGGCAAAACACGAAGGATGCTGTCCGCCGTTGTTGACATCCGCCATGGCGACGATATGCACGCCGAACAGTCCCTCCCGGGTGACATCGAAATATTCCCACTGGCAGTTGGTCAAGAGGGAACCGACAGTTATCGACTGGAGAACGAGAGAGGTATCGTAGGTGAAAAAGAGGTCAAGACCGCCAAATTCGTGAGCCGGGTCGGTGTTTTCGAGGGTGATGTCAACGTCGACCGTCTGAAAGGTATAGCGTAGTTGTTCCCGGCCAATATGCACCGATGGCTCGGCGTTGAGCTGGCTGAAGCAGAAACTGAGAGTCAAGATCGCGAAGACTATTCTGGCCATCACCTTACCCGAATTCAATATATGGTAACCCGTTCATTTATAGAAGCAATTTCTGCGCCGGACGGGAGTTGGATGATGGTTCAGACTGGACTGACAGTGATTCTGACGGGTCAGACGGTCAACTTGATAAATAATCTGGCAGAAGATTGCACACTGTCATTAGACAATCCCGGTTGATGATTTCGCGTAGCGGACCACCAATGACATCAGGGGGCATCACCGATTCGAGTAAATATGTAGCCGCCGTGTTCGGCTCCCCATACCTGATTGCCTTCCGCATCGAAACCGCGGTCCCAACTATAAAGGGCTCCTGCGGTGACCCGGACCTCGGACGTTACGTAGGCAGCACCGGCCCGCGTGCTTTCGCAGCCGGTACCGATTGTTCCGCCTGCGAAGGCCTGATCATCGATCTTTTTCAGTACAATCGAGCAACCATCGCGAAGGATCAATGAATCGGGCGTAAGGTCGGCGAGCGGGTCGGGGTAGGCCCAAAGACCGACGAATCGAGCCGGTTCGGGAATGGCATAGACGGTCGATTTGAAGGTGGAATCGTTGATCTGAGTGAGGTGGTAAACACGTTGCCGGTATGGTTTGTCCGGAGTTGAATTTTCGGCCTGTTCGACATAAAGCCAGTATCCGTCGGTCCGCGATTTCCAGATGGGCACCATTTCAAGACCGATGTAGTAGTAATTCGAATCTGTCATGGCCTGTTGCTCGCTGGAAAACGAACCGGAGAGCCAGTTCGCCAGTAGCTTAAGATCACCGTGCTTTTCCCGGGGCGCTTCAGTCGCGCAACCCGCCAAGAGAAAGATGAACATGGTGGCAAACGGTGCAAGCCAACGATTCCGGAACATATTGCCTCCTGAGGTCAAAGGCGGATGTATAGAGAACACGGTTGCGAGGGTGGATACTACCCTGTTATACTCCGGTCAAGCTAGTGAAATCGGGCGCCCTCAACAAGCCGAATCTCCTGGATACTGGCAGGAAACCACTCGAACAGGCAACCCGGGTCCCGGGGAATCGTATTACAAGGAAGACCATCAACTCGATTCAAGGAAATCTCATAAACGAAATCAAGAACCAACAGTAGTGGACATTTTAACGTCCGGGAGAGACAAGTCACATGAAAACTACACGTGTCGTGACATTGGGCCTGGTCGCCCTGATTACGGCCACGATGATTCCGTCGCCGGCTGCCGCCCAGGGGGATATCACCGACCCTTACGTCATTCTCGACAAGTACTACACCGCGATAGGCGGACTGGACAAGGTTAAGGCGGTGAAGACCAGTTTTACGGAAGGGACTATCGATATAATCGGTACCGGACTGGAAGGAACGTTCAAGAACTGGTCCGAGCCGCCGCTGCGCCAGAGACAAGAAGTCGACCTCAAACTGATGAAGCAGATATCCGGGGATAACGGTAAGGTCTCCTGGGTGGTCGACGCCAACGGGAAACTCAGTTTCCAGCGGGACGAAGAGACCCTGAAAAGGCGAACGATCGACAGCCTGTTTGCGCTTTACGCGGAGCTCAATCCGGATTCGAAGTACTTTACTCTTTCTTTTGACGGAATGAAAGATGTGAACGGCACCGATTGTTATGTTGTGCGGATTGCCAACAGTATCAACAAGGATATTCGGCTGCAGTACTTTGATTCATCGACATTTTACATGGTTCGCATGGATGTAAATCAGCCGGACGAGCAGACACAATCGGTCTTTTCGGATTTTCGAACGGTTGACGGATTGGTACAGGCATTTCATCAGGACATGACCATCCTGCCGATCGGCCAGAAGCAGGCGATCCAGATAACCAAATATGAACCGAATGTGAATATCGACCCTTCGCTGTTCGAGCCACCGAGCCAGGATGTCAAGGATTTCGCCTTTCTGAACGGGGGCGACAGCGTGGTGGTGAAGTTCAAGTATATCGAGAATCATATCTATCTGCCGGTTAACGTGAGCGGGAAAGAGCGGCTGTGGGTGCTGGATTCAGGCGCCGGTCGAACGGTAATTGATTCGAGCTTCGCCGTGGAGTCGGGTCTGCAGCCGGAAGGGAATCTAACGGGACAGGGCGCCGGCAATACGGTGAACGTATCGTTTGTTACCTTGCCGCCATACCGGGTCGGGAATATTGAGTTTCAGCAGCAAAAGATTGTAGCAATCAATCTCAAGCAGCTTTTTCACAAGATACTCGGCCTGGAAGTTGTCGGAATTCTCGGCTATGATTTTCTCTCACGATTCACGACCAGGATAGACTACGCTAACGAGGCTCTCGTATTTTATCTCCCTGACAAATTCAATTACATTGGCAATGGGACAGTCCTCGACGCTCCGCTCCGGGGCAACTTTTTCAGTGTACCGTTGACAGTGAACGGCGAGTATTCCGGGCAGTGGAATCTTGACCTTGGGGCGGGTACTATTAGTTTCCATTATCCGTTTGCCCAGTCTCACGACTTGCTTAACCGTCCGGGAGTGGAGCGCATGGGTTTTGGGGCAGGCGGAGCCATGGAGGATAAAATCTCGCGCTTTGATTCGCTGGCTTTCGCCGGGTTCACACTGATGCGGCCGGTGATAGATATCCCCATGCAAAAAGGTCAGGGAGCGTTTTCCCAGTCAGAGTTGATCGGGAATATCGGGAATGACGTCTTCGACCACTTTGTGCTGTACCTCGATTACGAGAATCAGAAAGTCATTGTGGAAAAGGGCGAGGATTTCGACGTTGACTTTCCCCGTGATCGGAGCGGCATACAACTGTGGCTGAATGACGATGATGCCATTGCCGTGTTTTTTGTCGCTCCAAATACTCCGGGGGCCAAAGCCGGAGTTGAGAAAGGCGACCAACTGGTGTCGATCAACGGCGTTCCGATAGACTATTTCGACGGCATAATCGCCGTACGCAAGCTTTTCCGCGAAAAGGCGGGCACGGAGCTGAAGCTGTTGGTGCTCAGAGATAATGAGCCAAAAACGTTCACGATAACGCTCGAGGACATAGTCTAGCAATTGACGCACGATGAAATCAGGCGCCATCTTTCGGGGTGGCGTCTTTTTTTTGCGGCGCAGCGGGCCACTCACTCAGATTTGCCGTTGAAAATTCCTTACGGATATTGTACTGTATACCCATATGCTCAACAACAGTAAGGAATAGATGTATGAGACATCAGGGTTTGTTTTCGATTCTTGCTGGCCTGGCAGTCGTGCTGGCCGCAAGCGGAGCGGCGAGCGCATGCTCCAGTCTGCTGGTGACCAAGGGAGCGTCGGTCGACGGCTCCGTAATGATAACTTACACATGCGACGGTGAGTTTCGTCCCGAACTCGAATACCTTCCCGCGGCCGACTACCCGCCCGGCGATTCACTTGCGATCACAGACTGGCGTGGGAATGTACGGGGCTGGATTGACCAGGTCGAACACACGTACGCCGTGGTTGATCTGATGAATGAACATCAGCTGGCTATCGGTGAGACCACTTTTGACGGACGTGAGGAGTTGAGGGATCGAGCCGGGCTCCTGCACTACTGGGACCTGATGCAATTGGCACTCCAGCGGGCCCGCACGGCCCGGGAGGCAATTCAGGTCATGACTGACCTTGTCGACACATACGGCTACGGGTCTACCGGAGAATCCATATCGATAGCCGACAAGGATGAAGCCTGGATACTGGAGATTATCGGCCCCGGTGAAGGCGGTCACGGGGCTGAGTGGGTGGCGGTCCGTGTGCCGGACGGATACATTTCGGCCCATGCCAACAAAGCGCGCATCGGGCAATTCCCGATGGACGATCCTGAAAACTGCCTTTACTCGGATAACGTGATCTCGTTTGCCGAGGAAAGAGGATATTATGATCCAGAGTCCGACGGGCCATTTCTATTCAACGAAGTCTACTGCCCATCAACTATGGCAAACCGGCGGTTTGGAGATTCCCGCGTGTGGAGCATCTTTCGTCGTGCGGCGCCATCGCTTGACCTCTCCCCCGACTACGCCCGGGGAAAAGAGGGCTCGCAACCATACCCGCTATGGGTGAAACCGGATAAGAAGCTCGCCCTCGCTGACGTATTTGCGCTCATGCGCGATCACTACGAGGGGACACCGTTCGATGTGACCAAAGGCATAGACGCCGGCCCGTTTGGATGTCCCCTGCGCTCACGACCGCTGGAGTTCACCGTTGACAGTGTGCAGTACGGCTGGGAACGGCCGATATCGACACAGCAGACGGCGTTTTCATTTGTTTCGCAATCTCGAGGCCGGCTGCCCGATAAGGTTGGGGGCGTGTACTGGTACGGTCTCGATGATACATACATGACCTGTTATACGCCGTTGTATTGCGGGATCGATGCGATTCCCGAAGCCTTCACTGTCGGTTCTTTCGAGCGATTTTCGTGGAAGTCAGCCTGGTGGGTGTTCAATCTCGTTTCGAATTATTCGTACCTCAAATACTCGATGATGTCAGAGGATGTTCTCGCCGTACAGAAAGAGATCGAAGGAACGTATCTCGCACTCCAGCCTGCGGTGGAAAAAACGGCAATGGAGCTTGCAGAGGATGACCCGGATTTGCTGGTGCGTTACCTTACCGACTACTCGGTATCGCACGCCGAACAGATGGTGTCACGGTGGCGGGCGCTCGGCGAGTACCTGCTGACGAAGTACAATGACGGATACGTTCGTGATGAAAACGGCAGGCCGCAGGAGCTGGGCTATCCGGAAAGCTGGCTGAGAGAGGTATTGAAGTCAAAGGCCGATCAATTGCGTCTGCAACAAACGCAGACGGTCGCGCCGTGATAAAGACAACTAACTGAAGATAACGTCGGCACCCACTGACCGCTTCCGGGTTTATCCGGAAGCGGTTTTACTTTGCCCGTGTTTGCGAGACCGACTCGCGCCTAAATCAGCTTGAAAACGAGTCCAAATCCCAGCGTCTCCTTGATACGTCCCCGGCGGCTGATCTGCTTGTCATACAGCAGCTGAGTATACAGGTTGACAGTGATGATCTTGGATACGGATGCGCTGATGATAGTTTCCCAGTTGACATCGATGGCTTTCCAATCATCCTCGAACGGGGTGCCCTTGACTTCGTCTTTCTTCGAGTAAAGCAGGGCTTTGTACAGGGTGAGCTGGCCCGTATAACTCAGATTCTTATTGAACGTGAGGTTGGCGTTCGCATTGAATTGGAGACCACCGTCGGTCGTTACCGAGTCCTTGATTGCGAGCGTTGCCGTGTCAGTAATGACCTTGTTTATCCTCTCGCGGACAGCCAGACCGAGGCGCAGCAGGACTTCATCGTCGTTACGCTCATATACCTTGCGGGCGATACCGCCGGACTCGGTGAGCAGCATGGGGTCCAGATAGCGATTCTTTGCCTCCACCGACGCGTTAAGAAACTGGGACTCAATCCTGAACGCGGCATACGGGTCGACATAGGCATCTACCGTGATCAATCCTATTGTTTCCCAATCAATCAGGTCGGTTGATTTGCGAGGCTTGCTCCATACCTTTGTGTCCGGGTCCTGAGTTACGGTCTGTCCGAATGACAGCTTGAGTCTCGATTGCAGATCGAGCCAGGGCAGAACCTGCTTTTCCACCTTGCCGTTCAGGTTGCCGACCCAGTTGAACGAACCGGCTTCGCCGCCGACCCAGGAATTGGAATAGGCGGCCTGGGTGGTGGTCAGGTCGATCACCAGCGACTTTTTCCATCCGGCGGCCGTGGTATCTTCTTCGGCGAACGCTGACACGACAAGCAGAAGAAGCGCCAGTGTCAGGACAGGTAGCACTTTCGTTACTGATTTCATAGACGAAATCCCCTCGGTTAGCAAGTTGCGTGTTGTTATTCCTCACCAGAAAGCATGGGCCGTGGCTGCCAGAAGGAACCACGGCCCAAGGCATGATATCCACTATACGACCGCGGTCCCGACCTCGGACGTGCAATGGGGGCAACGGACCGCCTTGATCGGGATAACACTGTAACAATACGGGCATTCCTTGGTCGTCGGAGCGGCAGGGGCTTCTTCCGCTTTCTTCTTCATGCGATTCATATTACGAATCAGGACGAAGACGGCGAAGGCAACGATAAGAAAACTGATGACCGTGTTGACGAATACGCCGTAATTCAGCGTCACCGCACCGGCGGCGAGGGCTTCCTCCAGAGTCAGGTAGGGTCCTACCACGGCGCCCTGTTTGAGGACGACGAACAGGTTCGTGAAATCGACGTTTCCCAGGAGCAGGCCGATGGGCGGCATGATTACGTCGGCCACCAACGACCTGACGATGGTGCCAAATGCAGCGCCGATAATGATGCCGACAGCCATATCGACTACATTACCGCGCATTGCAAACTCTTTAAATTCCTTAACCATTCCCATGGTGAGAGTCCTTAAGAAAAGGTTAGTGTGCAGGCACTCTGTCGAGCAGCGCCTCATCGTTATGTTTTATTGGTATCATCCCGCCGCCTGAAACAGATGCACGTCGCGTTGCGGGAACGGGATGGAGATGCCCTGGCGATCGAAGGCGAGCTTGATGTTTTCCGTGAGATCAAATTTGACAGCCCAATAATCGGCGGTCTTTACCCACGGTCTGACGACGAAATTGACCGAGCTATCTGCGAGTTCGCTGACAGCGACGGTCGGCGCCGGATCATTGAGCACCCGGCTGTCGGCGGCAATGACTTCATTGATGATATCGCGGGCCTTCTTGATATCGTCGCCATAGCCGATTCCGAAGACAAGGTCGACCCGACGAGTATCATGAGCCGAGTAGTTGGTGATTGTGTCCGACGAGATCTTGCTGTTGGGGACGATTATCTTCCGGTTATCGGGTGATTTCAAATAGGTGTTGAAAATGTGGATTTCCATGACGGTACCGGCCGTGCCGCCGGCTTCGACGTAATCTCCGACCCTGATGGGCCGGAAGATGATCAACATGACACCGGCGGCAAAATTCGACAGGGAGCCCTGCAGGGCAAACCCGACAGCCAGACCCACGGCGCCCAGTACTGCAATAAACGACGCTGTCTGTATGCCGAGGGCGCTGACAGCCGCCACGACGACAAAGGTCATCAGAGCGATTTTCACCAGGCTGACGACAAATTTGGAAAGTGTTGCGTCGGTATTTGCCCTGGTCATGAGACGTTTTACAATTCCACCGGCCAGGGCCACGGCAATCCGGCCAATGATAAGTATGGCCGCCGCGCCGAGTATTTTCGTGCCGTAGAATACCCCCCATTCCGCCAGTTTCGGGCCAAGATCCTCCATGTGGTCTTCCTTTCCGATTTACTTCATAGATGGTATGATGTTGCTATGTTGCTGCTTTGTCGGCATTGGCGGTAACTCCCAATCCGATTCTTGACGGATTGCGCTGGTGCAGAGGTCTGCCGCCTTTTCAAAAGCCCGGCAATAACGGACCGATACCTGGATTGGTTATCTCCCGATGTTTCGCGTGCAATGTCTCGGTATCGAAATTACGATACGAAGGACATTTCTGTCAAGATAAAGCCCTCGAAAGAATACGGCGGGATGGATCAGAGGGACCGATTTTAACTTGGTATCCGGAACCGAGAGCATTAGACTTCGCTCGAGGCGCCGAACCGGGATTTCAACAATGATCCAGGTTTTTTGTAGAAATAATTGATATGAGCTCCAAGTACTCCATTGGATTTGTGTGTCGCTCAGCGGCCTGGGGCGGACTGGAAATGAACGTAATCAGATTCGCTCGGTGGATGGCCGACCGTGGGCACCGGATTGTCGTGTACGGACGGGGCGGTACCATGCTGCGGAAACATGTCGGAGAGGCCGGACTGCTTTTTCGGGCCATAGACGGGCGCGGACGGTACGGCGGGCCGATTTCCGCCGGTCGATTGTCGCGGATGATAAACCGGGATGAAATCGATATCCTGACGATTCACACGAATCGCGACCTGCCTCTCAGCACTCTGAGCGGATTGTTCTCCCGTCGTCCGGTCAGGCTGGTATATGTGCAGCATATGCAGCTTGGTCGTGACAAGAAAGATGTGATACACACCTGGGAGTATGAGAATCTCGATGCCTGGGTAACGCCTCTCGATATCCTGGCCAAAGGCGTCAGGCAACGAACCCACATAAGTCCCAGGAAGATACGAGTCATCCCGTTCGGCATAGAATTGGCGCCCTTCACTACCGGTCTCCCGCGTAAAGCCGAGGCCCGCCATGATCTTGGCTTGCCGGTTGATGCCGTCGTGGCCGGGACGGTCGGGCGGATCGATCGCAAGAAGGGTCAGGACGTTTTGATAAGGGCCTGTGCAGAGATCCGCTCGGCAGGAATTCCGCTGCAGGTGCTGTTTGTCGGAGAACAAACTGAGGGCGAAGCGCAATCATACGCCGACGAATTGAGCGGGCTGATGGATGAAGTGGATTTACATGACTCGGTAACATTTTCTCCGTTTCGTGAGGATATCGAGACGGCATACGCCGCAATGGACGTATTTGTGCTGACATCGCATTCCGAGACTTACGGCATGGTGACAATCGAGGCGATGGCTTCGGGACTGCCGGTTATTGCGACCGATACCGGCGGAACTCCGGGGATAGTGACCGACCAATCCACGGGCTTGCTGGTGCCTGCTGAAGATGCCGGTGCGCTGCGTAAAGCCCTCATGAAACTCCTGAATAACCGCGAACTGGCAGCCCATTTGGGCGAGCAGGCCCGTCTGGAAGCGGTGCGGCGCTTTTCACACGAGGTCCAGTGCCAATCGTATGAAGCCCTGTTCGACGAGTTGATGAACTACGGCAAGTGAGAAGTCGCGACGACCGCAAGAGCCGTTACTGAGGCGCTTGGCAAGAGTCAATAACTTGCGTATCTTTTTTCAGAGAGCGGTCTGGAGAATTTTCGACGACGAAGAGGACACCGATTACAGAATCGGCGGGCAGTTATGATTCCGGATATTATCTGGCGCATGCTGGTAGTGCTGGCAGGCAGCACTGCCGGGTTGATTGTGGGCTCACTCATACACTACGCGTTTCTGGAAGACGCCCTGCTGTTCCGGGGCAGTTCATCGGCACCCCGCCTGGGACGACTGATTCAAGCGTTAGCAATTCTTGTGTTCTTCCTCGCGGTGTACGTTCTCTATCTCAACCGCTTCCCCCCCGCGCTGGTGGCCGCCGTCGGAATGCTGTTGTCCAAATTGAGCTGGGATATCGGGGAATCATTTATTTACGCCGGCCGATTACACATCCTCCTGGCACAGATTGATGATACCGAAGAGCCGCTGAAAGATTTTCTGGATCAGGTGCACAGCTATCGCGGCATACAGGATTTGCGGCTCGTTGCGCGCTCCATGTTCAGAGCGGGCAGCCAGCGGATGACGCGTGTGGAAGCGCTCATTAAAGAGCGTTTGGGCGATTCGGCGGCTCAATCCGAAAATGGATCGGATACCCGGAATGAATAAATGAGTTGAACGTCGTGATCGACGGCGCGAATTGAGACTGAATCAGGCCCGTTTCGGTGACGCTGGATTAAGCGCCGGACGCAATATTTGCTCCGCCGATCTGATGGTCTGTCGATGGGGGTTTACCTGTCAGAACTGTTTATCGGACAGCAAAATAGGCTCTTCGGGGTGGTTTTCGCGCGACAAAGTGGTGAAGAAACTGATTTTTGGTTTGCAAAATGTTGAAATTTGGCTATATTTTTTGCATAGGAATGGTATCCATGTTCTTGAATCACAACCGAGTTTTGCATCTTAGGACCAGAGTAGCTGTGGGGTGAGGGAGCAGTGTGTCTACTTCGGAATGGCGTGAATGACATTCAGAGAAAATTACCGACCTTTTTTGAACGCGCATATATAGAGTCTCTAAATTGACAACACGGGTGATGTACTTATATCCCGTCGTAAAGTTGTATTCGGGCGATGAAAGGAGGTGGTTCCTCAGAAACGAGTAACGTCTTGCAGGCACGATAATATCACCGAATCGTGTCGGCGAGCACGGATTTCCAATTGCCGGCGTGGGCGTGACACCGCGCCAGGAAAGAGTGATTAGGTCAAGGGCTTAAGTGCTCGAAAGGAGCAAAGTAATGTCAAGAAAGCTTATTGTTCTCTTTATTCTTGTATTGTTCGCCGTCGCCGTTATGTCCGTTTCGACAAACGCGAGATCTACCTCGGACAACAACTCGAAGGTCGGCACGCAGTACAATTTTCACAGACAAGCGTACGATGGGCAAGCATCTTCCGGCGGAAAGACCTCCGGTCCGGTGTCACTCGGTGCTTACTCAGCTTCGGGAAATTACCCTGGCTACATCGTCGGTTACAGCTGGCGTGACGACCAGTCGCACTTTACGGCTCACCACATGGTCGACTGGGGTGGAACGCCGAGAGTGCATTTCACGTTCATGCGTCAGATCTGTTCGGGTGATCCCAATCCGTGTTCCCGGTATTACCTGTACAACTATTGGAATCCGACAGTGTCGCCCGGCGGCGTTATGGCCTATGGTTCCAATGGGCTCGCCATCCAGGATGAGCCTCAGGTGAAAGGCGGACTGTATCCTCAGCTCGCGATAGACCAGAACGGTGCCGCCGTGATAACGGGTGAAACGTTTGATGCCACGCTCCCCGGACTGGGTAGTTACCGTCGTGTCGAGACCTATTGGGACGTATCGCCGTACGGCAGCTTTGCCGGCGAGGATACGCTTCCGGACGAACCGATCGACACCACAATCGATCAGCACTATCCGCAAATTGAGTTCCAGGAATACGGTGGGGAATATATTACGCACATCATTGAGCTGGGCGACACCGGCAATCCGGTCATTCCCGGCTCGGATTTTGGCTCGCGCCAGATAGTCTATTGGCGTAAAGCCAGTGCGAGTCCGCAGACGGGCGGGACCTGGGTTCCGACCGTGCTCATGGCGGACACCTGGTCGAATATGTTTGCCATGGCGGCCGCGCATGACGGCAGCGGCGAATTCGGCATAACCTATATGATCCCCTGGGAAGAAGGGGACGTCATGGGTTCCTATGAGATCTGGGTGTTGTTGTCACACGATGCCGGTGAGAACTTTGACACCCTCAACATTCTTCCGAAGCAATCTTCCGCTGATGACGTGTGGCTGCCATTTGCAGACATAGACGCCATGATGGATTCAGGCAACAAATTCCACGTGATTTGGATCGCCAGCCAAAACGACCTTATCAACCCGGGGCGTATCTATCACTGGACGAACCGCGTATCAGGCCCCGTTGCCGGAGGCAAGACAAGTCTTGTTACTGTTTACGACTATGCACCTGACGACGGACCGGAGCCGTGCGGCGTTGGCCAGTATAACGATCTGGTCATAGGTAAACCGGTTCTCACGGAATGTAATGGCCGGCTGTATACGATCTGGAAACAATTCGGAAACGTGTACACGAATGACACCGCGAACTGCTCTGCAGATTCCGCGGGACTCGGCTTCCAGGGTATGGGCAACGGCTCGCTGTATATGTCGGTGTCGCTGAGTCTTGATGGCTCGCTGTGGGATGCCGAGCGGCTTTTGACTCCGGGAACGACGGAGGGTTGCACGATGGATGCCAATAACGAATGCTCGAACGCCAACTTTCCGTCGGTGGCCCGTCAGGGAATGAATACCGCGGACTTCGAGGCGACTTACTGGAGCAATGCGCCGCAGGCGTTTCAAGTCCGTGACAACATCGCGCCGGGGTATCCGGAAAACGGCTACTACGTGGATGTTCAGTATATCGACGACCTGTTCCCTGAGATTGCCCGGTACCAGGGCGACTACTGGACAAACAACCCGATCAAGTGGTTCCGCCTGCCCTGCATCGAGGCAGTCGTAGCGCCGAAGATCCTTGTCGACCAGGACAACTTCCTGTTCCCGACTTACTGGATCAAGTCCGGCGTCGAGAAAACAGTGGATGTCAACGTACTGAATATCGGTAATGATGTGTTGCACATCAATCCCGTTGAAATTGACGTGATAGACGGTCCGGGCACCACCTGGATGACGGTCAGTCCTGCATCACTCAATATCGATCCTGCAGACAGCTCCATAGTTACCTTTACTATCAACCCCGCCGGTGTAGTTGAGCCGGCTCCGGGGACAGCTATCGGGATCGAGGCTGATGTCATATTCCATAACGACACTCCGACTCCTGATTCGACTCTCACCTGGAGGGTCAAGACTATTGTCGCCGATACCGTGGTCCCGATTTTGTGGGATACGATTGCGACCGGCATGGACATGAAACTCATGATGGCCAACAACGGTAGCGCGGGCTATCTCGGAAACAACGGCGATGGTGGCGCGAACCTGGACTTCTTCGCCTCGACTCAAGGTGACTGCGACAGCGGTCAGGGTCCGGTATATCTGTATGACCTGACGCCGGTTATCATGCTCTCGGCTGATTCGGGCGATTACTGGTGGCAGCCGTTCTGGAGACCGAGTAACGTGCACGACTACAATTTCGTGGTGGTGCCATCCGACGACGAAGCAAAGTCGGCGTCCGGTACGGCCTTCTCGCAGTATCGTACTGACAGGATTGTCACCGGTGACTCTTCCATCGCCATGGTCAAGACCTGGGTCGCTCCGAGCACCAGTTCGTCCTATATGCTCGAGCGGATTCAGGTTTTCTCCAATGATGGAGGCACGTACAACGGCGTCCAGATCGGTGAATGGATCGACTGGGATATCCCATCGGATACCGCGGCCACCAACTTTGGCGGCATTGTCCAGAATACAGGTCACGTTGACTACGTGTACCAGCAGGGATACGAATTCGGTGATTCCTCCTGCATCGATAACAGCACGCGGTTTGGCGCTTCCGGATTCCTGGGCTCATACTATACGTCGGAGTATAATGCGGACCCGGATGTCAATCACACCGGTCTGTATTCCGGCTGGGTTCAGCTCGACGCAGATATTTTCGCCGGAGCCACCGACGAGACGTTCATCGCGGACTCCGCCTGGAAGTTCTTGACCACGCCGGGGATGGATCCAACTAATGCAAACAACTCTGATGTCGAAGACCAGCAGTCGTGGCTGAGTTTCGGTGGATTTACAATCTCCCCGAACGATACGCTGACGATCTGGGCGGTGCACGCCTCCGTGATACTCGGTGACGAGACGGATTTGCAGACAATCATGGAAAATGCAGAGACGTTCTACCTGGCCAATCGTGCGGATGTTGGTGCGTTTGGTTGCTGTGGTTTGTTCAACGCCGGCCATACCGGAAATACAAACTGCTCAGGCATCCCCGCCGGAGAGACACGCGCCTGG
>CAYNEO010000057.1:0-22452 GCA_964396245.1 uncultured Ignavibacteriales bacterium | reverse complement strand
TCGGACGATTTGGGTTCTTCAGGTTTTTTCACCGGCTCATCTTGCTTGTCTTCGCTCGCCGGTTTTGCCTCGGCCTCGGGCTTTGTCTGCTCGGCCGGTTTTGATTCAGCGGCAGGCTTCTTTTCCCGGTCGGGTTGCTTTTCGCCGGTCGTATCGGAATCAGTCGCTGCCGCCGGTTTTTCCGCCGCGGGTTTCTCCGTGTCCGGTTTGGCCGCTGGTTTGGCTGCCGGCTTTGCGGCTGCTGCGGGTTTCTTCGGCTTGGCCTCGTAGGGAACATCGCGGCCCATTTCCTGCAGCTTATTCATATCCCAGATGAGTTCTTCCTTGTCGTAGGTGGAGAACTCGTACATGTTGGCCAGCTTGATGGCGGTGAAGTTGCAGACTTCCTCACACAGGCCGCAGTAGCAGCAAAGGCTGTTATCGACGACGAACGATTGCAGGTGGCGTTTTTTCTTTTCGTCGCGAGGGGCATCGATCTTGATCGCGGCGGTCGGGCAAACCCGCATGCAAAGCATGCAGGCGGTGCAGTTGAGCTCGCCGGTTTCCTTATCGGAGAGCAGGACGACGATGCCGCGCGAACGTTCGGGAATGTTGTCGCGCTCTTCGGGGTATTGCACGGTAATGGCATGCCGGCCGAGATGCTTGCCGGTTATGCCCATTCCCTTGATGAGGTTCTTTATATCTTTAATAACGCCCATAGTATTCAACACTAAGCCTTTCTCACCAGTACAGCCCGAGGTATTTGGCGATTCCGGCCAGAATCAGGTTTGCAAAGGTCACGGGAACGAGGAATTTCCATGCGAATTCCATCAGCTGGTCGACACGCAGTCTCGGGAAAGTCCAGCGGAAGAGCATCAACAGGAGCACGACGGCCAGCGTTTTGAGCAGGAACCAAACCCACGACGGGAGGAACGGACCGTTCCAGCCGCCGAGAAACAGCGTGGTGGCGATGGCCGACACGGTGAACATGTTGACAAATTCGGCCAGGAAGAACATGGCGAACTTCATGCCCGAGTACTCGACGTTGTACCCGGCGACGAGTTCCTGTTCCGCCTCGGGCAGATCGAACGGCGTGCGGTTGGCTTCCGCCGTGGCCGCCGTGATGTATGTCACGAAGGCGATCAAACCGAGAGGGTGGACGATGTTCCAGTCGAGCACGAATATACCGCTCTGGGCCTTCACGATATCTACCATGGACAGCGAGCCGACAAATACTATAACTGTGAGGATGGATACCACCATCGGGACTTCGTAACTGACCACCTGGGCGGCGGAGCGCATGCCGCCGAGCAGGGCATACTTGTTATTGGAGCCCCATCCGGCCATCAGCAGGGAGATTACGGTGAAGGTTGTCACGGCGATAATGTAGAGAATGCCGACATTGAGGTCGGCGACCACCAGTCCCTTCCCGAAGGGAATCACGATATAGGCCAGGAACGCGGCCACGAAAGCGATGACCGGGGCCCAGAAGAAGACGGGTTTGTCGCGGGTCTCGACCAGGATGTCTTCTTTCTGGAGGAGCTTGATGGCATCCATAATAGTCTGGTACCAGCCGTGCCATCCATGACGCATGGGGCCGAATCGCTGTTGAATGTGGCCGGCGATTTTGCGCTCCCACCAGACAAGGAAAAGAGCGAGAACGGCCAGCACACCGAACATCATGGCCCCGAGCAGACCGTAAATGACGACGGTGAGCCACGGCTCGGGAATGCCGGTCGAGACGAGCAGGTCGTGCAACCACTGGAAAACGCGGGCTAATTCGAGGGTGCCGTACTGGGTTTGCATCAGCGGTCGACCTCCGGCAGAATAACATCGATTGAAGCGAAGATGGCGACGACATCGGCGATCAGCCCGCCGGTACCGAAATACGGCAGAGCCTGCAACTGATTAAAGGAGCCGCCACGAAGCTTGACCCGGAACGGTTTGTTGGTGCCGTCGGAGACAAGGTAACAACCCATTTCACCGCGCGAATTTTCGATTCGGGCGTAGGTTTCGCCCGCGGGGGGCTTGAAGGTGAACGGGTTAATCTTTTTGACTTTGAACTCACCCTCCGGGAGACCGTCGAGCGCCTGCTCAATAATCCGGCAGGACTGCTTGATTTCATCGAGTCGAACCAGGTACCGGTCGTAGCAGTCACCGTTGTGGCGCACGGCGACATCGAAGTCGAACCGATCATAGATGCAGTACGGGTCGTCCCTGCGGATATCGTACTCCACGCCGGATGCCCTGAGCACGGGTCCGGACACGCCGTAGCTGATTCCCAGTTCCGGGGGCATGACGCCGACGCCCTTGTTGCGGGCGAGCCAGATCGGATTTTCGTTGAGGAGACCTTCATAGTCGATCAGCTTCGAACGAATGAGCTTAATGACTTCGCGGCATTGCGGGACGAATTCAGGCGGGATGTCTTTGGACACGCCGCCCGGACGGATGTAGTTGTACGTCAGGCGGTTGCCGCAGGTCATTTCGAACAGATCAATAATTTTTTCCCGTTCCCGCAGGCCGTACAGAAAAGGAGTCAGGGCCCCGATATCCATGGCCGTGACGCCGTAGAATATCAGGTGAGAGGCAATTCGGTTCAGTTCGAGCATGATGACGCGGAGATACTGGGCGCGCTCGGGGACCTCGACTTCGGCAAGATGTTCGGTCGCCAGCGAGAAGACCATGTCGGCGGACATGGAGGTCACGTATTCAAAGCGGTCCATGAGCGGGATACACTGCACGTAGGTGCGGTTTTCGCACATTTTCTCGATGGCGCGGTGCAGGTATCCGATTACCGGTTCAATCTTGACGACGCGCTCGCCGTCCATGGTGAGCATAAGGCGGCAGACACCGTGGGTCGACGGGTGGTGCGGACCCATATTGACGACGAATTCTTCGGTGTGCAGCTTGCTCATGTCTCAGGCTCCGGCATTCTAATGAAATCGGGGGCGTCCCAGTCCTTGCGCATCGGGAATCCCTGGTCCCATTCATCGGGCAGGAGGAAACGGGTCAGGTTGGGATGGTTGCGGATATTGATCCCGAAGAGCTCCCACATTTCCCGTTCGTGCCAGTTGGCGCCCGGCCAGATATCGATGACAGAATCGATCTCCGGGTTGTCGTGGCTCATGATGACTTTGAAATCCAGTCTCAGGCGCTTTGTGGTGGAGGCCAGGTTATAGACGGCCTCGAAATGCTCGGTCGTATCGACAGCACCGATATTGCAGAGAAAGTCAAACTTCAGATTCTCGTCATCGCGCAACGCCCGGGCAACCTGGACGAGGTGTTCGGCCTTGAGTTCGTACAGCGGATCGTAGCGACCGGTGTCGAGCGCGGTGAGTTTATCGCCGAAGTGACTGGCAATGTAGTCTTTCAAATCATCCCTGGTCATACGATCTAACTTTCTTGTGCCAGTCTCCGAGCTTTTGCTTCTTGATTTTTTCCTGAAGGTGGATACAGCCCTCGAGGAGTGATTCGGGTCTCGGGGGGCATCCGGGGATATGGACATCGACCGGGATTATATGGTCGACGCCCTTTTCGACGGCGTAGCTGTCGTAGTAGAACGGACCGCCTTTTATGGTGCAGCCGCCCATGGCGATAACATATCTGGGTTCGGCCATCTGGTCATAGAGGCGGCGGAGGCGCGGCGCCATTTTCTTGGTGATGGTTCCGGCTACGATAATGAGGTCCGACTGCCGGGGCGAGGCGCGGAAGATCATGCCGAGGCGGTCGAAGTCGTAGCGGGAGGCGCCGGTGCACATCAGCTCGATAGCACAGCAGGCGGTCCCGAACAACAAGTACCACAGCGACGTGGCGCGGCCATACGACAGGACGCGTTCGAGCGTGGTGGTGACAATTGAGCCGCCGGGTATTTTTTCCGCATATACAGGTACTTTTTCGATCAGAGCCATTTGAGAACCCCCTTCTTCCAGGCGTAAAAGATGCCGTAGAACAGGATGACGATGAAAATGACCATTTCAACGAGGGCATAGAGCCCGAGCTGACCAAACGCCACCGCCCAGGGGAACAGGAAGATAGCCTCGACATCGAAGATCACAAAAATGAGTGCGAAGATATAGAAGCGGTTATTGAACCGGATCCAGGAATTGCCCTGCGGCAGTTCCGCGCACTCGTAGTTTATCCTCTTATCGTGGTAAGGGTTAGCAGGCCGGAGCAGACGAGACATGAAGAAGGTGAACAGGACGATGCCGACCCCGACGAAGATGAAGATTAAAACTGCTAGGTACCCTGACATGTTGCCTGCTTCTTTCTCGTCAGCCAGAATATGTGACTGAATTCACAATTTTGAAGGCACAAGAAAGCCCGTTTTCGTTGATTGTCAAGCGATTTTTTGTTCGCCATCGCGGCGCCCGTTTTCTTCTGTAATTCATAGCGGCACATTGGAGTTTCACCATTCATTTACCGCCTTCAAGGCCGTCAGAAACGGCCTCAGGGTAAAATTATACACATTTTATCCCGAATCGTGCGATCCGACGGAATTTCCTCAATCGACCATAGCGACGGCCTGAATTTCGACCCGAACATCCCTGGGCAAACGCGCAACCTCGACTGCCGCCCGTGCCGGGGGATCATTCGCGAAAAAGCCGGCGTAGGCTTCGTTTACAGCGGCGAAATCGTTCATGTCTTTCAGGAACACGGTAGTCTTGACGACGTGGTCGAGGTCAGTTCCGGCGGCCTCGAGGACGGCTTTCAGGTTTTTGAGGACCTGAACGCACTGCTCCGGGGCGGTAGCGCCAACCAGTTCGCCGGTAGCGGGGTCGATTGGAATCTGTCCGGAGCAGAAAACCAGTTTCGAGCAGGTAATTTTTATCGCCTGTGAATACGGGCCGATGGCGCCGGGCGCCTTATCGGTCTTGACAACTTCTCGCATGTCGCCTCCTTAAATAGTAAAGAGGGAATATACACGATGCGAAACGGAGGGCAACGGAAAACGGGCGAGGCGAACGAGGTGGAATTGTCGCAGGGAAGGGGGACGAAAGCAGCTTTAGATTTCCAGCAGGCCGGAGGGACCCATCAGTTCGACAAAGGCACGCAGGAGCTCCTCGTCGTAGCAACCCTTGCGGGAGAACAACACTTTCATGGCAGGGAAGGTCTGCATGGCTTTCTGGTAGACCCGTTCGGTGGTCATGGCATCGAACGAATCCACGATGGCCACGATCTTGGAGTAGATGTGCATTTCATCGAGCGAGACGCCGGACGGGTATCCGCGACGGTCGCCGCGTTCGTGGTGCTGCAGAATCGGGTAGTAAGAGCTTTCTGCAATCTGGTTGGTGTCGGTGAGGATATCCACGCCCCACTGGGGATGTTTCTTCATGATCTCGAACTCGATCTGGTTAAGGGCCGAGCGCTTGTTGAGGATGCGTTCGGAGATCTTCGATTTGCCGACATCGTGAAGCAATGCACCGGTGCCGAGTTCGTGCAGGAACTCCTCATCGTTGAATCCGAGTTGCTGGGCAAGGGCTATGGCGAAGGTGCAGACGTTGACCGAGTGAGTGTAGGTGTAATAGTCGAACGACGTGATCTTCAGCAAGTTGAGAAATGCGTCTCTCCCCTTGAGAATGAAGCCGATGGTGTTGGTGACAATATCCATCGAACGCTTGATATTGTCGCCGTAGGTCGGGTTGGTGAGCACCTCTTTGACGAGATTGGTCGAGGTTTCATACAGGATACCGGCCTTCTTTTCTTCCTGCACGAGCGGATCTCTGAGGATTTTATCGAGGTTCTTTTCGATGTATTTCTGGTACTCATGGATGTTGTCGCTGGTGATGTAGAGTCGGTCGACTTTGTTATCGAGCAGTTTCTGGCGGGTCTTCTCGGTGAAAGGCAAATCCTGGGAGCGATAGAGAACGAGTTCGTGATTGATCTTGATATACAGATCGAACTCGAGTACGGAGTCGACTCTCAGAGATTCAAGATAGATAGCCAGGAATTTCTGGCTGGTACGCGTTCGGCCGTTCAATGAGCGAATCATATCCCTTCCCTGTCTCAGACCCCTCAGATAAGCGCTAAATCAAAAAGAACCATTTACTTACTTATCGGCAGGCGGCCCAATTTTGTTTATAGAAAACCCCGGCCGGGGAGGCCGGGGTTTCTGTTCATGTCCGCGTATATATATAGCCAGAAGGGATTATTGCGTATTGATATTCCTTACCGACTTGATGACCGATTCCAGTGACGAGGTAATATCGGTAAGGATGCGCGAGTAACGTTTCAGGAGTTCGGAGTACTGCCAGCGCATCTGGAAGGCCTTTTCGGGGAAGTCGAACAACTCGAGCAGGGCAACCTTGTAAATCTCATCGATATACTGAATGACGTAGAATGGGTATTCGCCCACATTGGGGTCATTGACTTCGCCCTTGCTGAGCCGGTCGCGATAGACTTCGATTTTCTCGAGCACCACGGTTCCGAAGCACCAGGGGGTCATGACGACGCCAAGGTTGGCGCCATCGGTATAGAACCGCCTGACAGTCCGAAGCAGGAGGTCGATGATTATGAGCTTGGCGCGGTAGTAGGCAATCGTCTCAGAGTAGTCTGCAGGCGTTACGATGAGCTTATCCGAAACGCGAGCGCGCTCGTTGGAAGCCTTCTCGTACGTAGCTTCCAGAAAGCCGTAGAAATCGTCGAAATAGACCTTGGTGTTCTCGGAGAGGGACATGATGAAATATCCCTTATCATCCCGACGAACTTTCGGCTCCTGGGTCGATTTCAGTCGCTCTTCAGAAAAGCCTCGATGAAATTTGCCTTCTAACATGGTGTCTATCCTCGCTTCAAGTATTCTCACAGGGCTATTGAGCATAGATTGTGCCACTATCGACGATCAACTCTCGGGGTGGCTATCGAGAAACTTATCTCGTTGCGGGACTTGCGGGAAAGGGGACGGAAGGGGATTGAACAGCCGCCGGTATGGCGGGCTTTCGGTAGGCAAAGAATTGCGCTGTCGAAGGGTGAGTATGAAAAAGGGCGGCGGTATGCAGAGGGTTTTCATTCTCAAATGACATGTCTGATATTTGGCCAAAAAGTTCGGCATGTCGACAGAGGCGGGCTTTTTATCAAAGCTTCGGATGCAGAGGGACCGATACAGAGAGTATCGAAGCAACCATACAACCCAAGTCCAGCAGTCACTACGGAGGGACAATGCAGGATTCGTTTAACGGCGAGGACAAGAAGACACGCAAGCCGGCATCGAACAAGTCACGACGTTTTGATGTCGACGACCTGAAGGGTAAGCCTCAGCCGAAGCAAAAACGCAAAGCCCGACTGTCATGGAAGGTCCAGAAGAATCAATTGGAGCAGATGGACATCAACGACCTCAAGAACTACATAACGGAGACGGAATATTAGAGAAATCTACGATACAGCCCAGGATCAATCACAAAAGGCGCCTGTTTGAAGCAGGCGCCTTTTGTATTTATCGATAATTTATTAGTGACGTCGGTTTACCAGACCCAATCGGCGATAAAAATGTTGGTCTCCCCCGGTTTGCTGTTGTCGCGGTTGGAGGCGAATACCAGCTTTTTGCCGTCATGGGAAAACATGGGGAAACCGTCGAAAGTCGGGTTGTAAGTGATACGCTCCACCTGTTTGGTGTCCTTATCGACCATATAGAGATCGAAATTCCGGCCCTGCGGGTCATCCATGTTCGAGGAGAAAATGATATGCTTGCCGTCGGGATGGAAATACGGTCCGAAATTGGCCTTGCCGTTTGAGGTCAGCTGGATGGGCTCGCGGTCTTTGAGATTCATCACGTAGATCTCGAGCTTGCTCGGCCGGATAAGACCTTCTTTCAGGAGATCCTGGTAATCCTGAAGCTCTTCTCCCTCGGGGCGTGAAGCCCGCCAGACGATCCACCGGCCGTCAAGCGAGAAGAATCCGCCGCCGTCGTAGCCGGGCCAGTGGGTGATCTGCTCGACATTGCTGCCGTCGGGATCCATGGTGAACAATTCCAGATCGCCGGTCCTGACCGACGTGAAGAGGATTTTGTCGCCCTGAGGCGAGTATACACATTCGGCGTCGTAGCCGGGAGCGTCGGTCAGCCGGACGATGTTGGAGCCATCGGGATCGGCCTTGAAAATATCGTAGCTCGGGTAGAGCGCCCAGACATAGCCGCGCGACATATCGGGTTTGGGTGGGCAGGTATCGACACCGAGTTGAGTCGAGGCATAGATGACCGACTTGCCGTCGGGAGCGATGAACGAACAGGTGGTGACGCCGTCGCCATTAGAAATCTGGTGCACGTCGGAGCCATCGGCATTCATCATATAGATGACATCGCAGTCGTGGCCGTCGCGGGTGGACTGGAAGATAAGCTTGTCGGCATCATAGGAGAAATATGCTTCGGCGTTTTGCCCGCCGAAGGTGAGTTGCCGGACATTTTTGAGGTGGGTCTCACCATCGAATATCGTGACCGGTTTTGCAGCCGGTTCATCGACAGCGGTTTTTTCGGTCTGTTCGGCCTGCTGTCCGCATCCGGCCAGCAAAAGAACGGATAAAGAAGCTATTGCGAATCGTTTCACGAATCCTCCGGGCTTGTTTTCATTCCAGTAAAGAGGCAACTCGGGCTAAGATAATGTGGACCGGCGCAGGGCACAATAGAAATATTCGCGAGGTCAGCCTACTTTGCCGAGAATGCCGCGCAGGGTCGAGAGGCGATTTTCCGGAGCAACGCCGGACAGGTCGACAGTGATGCGGGGGTGTTCGATCAACGAGAATTCCATCGGACAGTCGGTTGCGCCCCGGAGCGATTCGACTTCCGATCGAGTGAGCTTCTTGTCCTCCGCGAAGAACATATGCGCCGTGCCGTTGCGCAGGGAGAGCTTTTCGATTTGGATGAGGGCGGCCGATATTTTCACGGCGGCGGCGTCGAACAGGTTCACGGCTGACTGCGGTGGCCGCCCGAAACGGTCGGTTACTTCATCGCGGATTTTCTCGACTTCATCGAGCGACCGGCTGTCGGCGAGCCGACGATAGATGTCGACTTTTTGCTGATTGTCGTTGACATACCGGTCGGGCAGGTGAATTTCGAGGTCGGTTTCGAGCTTGGTTTCCGGCAGACGCTGCAGCGGCTGTCCTTTCAACTCGGCAACGGCTTCCTCGAGAAGGCGGTTGTAGAGGTCGAATCCGATTTCTTCGATGAATCCCGACTGCCGGGCGCCCAAAATGGTGCCGGCGCCGCGAATCTCAAGGTCGCGCATGGCGAGAGCGAATCCGGAACCGAGGTCGGAGTGAGCTTCGAGGGCGCGCAGGCGTTTGACGGCATCGGCTTTCAACAGGCGCATGGGCGGCGTCATGAGATAGGCGAAGGCGCGGCGAGCGCTGCGACCGACTCTCCCCCGTATCTGGTAAAGCTGGGCCAGACCGAAACGGTCGGCGCGATTGATGAGGATGGTGTTCGCCGACGGGATGTCCAGGCCGGATTCGATGATGGCGGTACAGAGGAGAACATCGAAACGTTTAGACAGGAAGCCGAGCATGACTCCTTCGAGGGAGCGCTCGTGCATCTGGCCGTGGGCGATGCCTATTTCCACCTGCGGGAGGAGTTTCTTCAGGTAACGATACATGGCGTCGATAGTCTGCACGCGGTTGTGCAGGAAAAAGACCTGTCCGCCCCGGTCAATTTCTCTGAGAATCGAGGTGGCGATTGTGGCCGGATCAAATTCGACGATTTCGGTGAGAATCGGCAGGCGGTCCTTGGGGGAGGTGTTGATGATGCTCATGTCCCGGACGCCCATCAGTGACATCTGGAGTGTCCGCGGAATCGGCGTGGCGGTCATCGCCATGGTATCGACCGAGGCTTTTAACTTGCGCAGGATTTCTTTGTGACGGACGCCGAAGCGATGTTCTTCGTCGATGACCAGCAGACCGAGATCGCGGAAGCTGACGTCTTTTGAGAGCAGGCGGTGGGTGCCGATGACGAGGTCAACCTTGCCGCTGGCGAGGTCTTTGACGACCTCGAGTTGTTCCTTTCGGGTCCGGAAGCGTGACAGCATTTCCACGCGCATGGGGAAATCGGCCAACCGCTCGCGGAAGGTGGTATAATGCTGCTGAGCCAGGATGGTGGTCGGCACAAGGACGGCCACCTGCTTGCCGGCATCGATAGCCTTGAAAGCGGCGCGGATGGCGACCTCGGTTTTGCCGTAACCGACATCGCCGCATACGAGACGGTCCATCGGCTTTTCATCGGCCATGTCGCGCTTGACATCCTGAATGGCCTTGTCCTGATCGGGGGTTTCCTCATAGGGGAATGACGCCTCGAGCTGCTTGAGCCAGACCGAATCCTCGCCGAAAGAGAAGCCCCTGGAAGTTCTCCGCTCGGCGTACAACTTGAGCAGGTCGGCGGCCATATCGGCGATAGCTTTTCTGGTTCTCTTCTTGAGCTTTTCCCATCCGGGTCCGCCGAGGCGGGTCAAGGATGGAGCGGTATCCTTGCCGGAATATTTTGAAACGCGGTTGAATTCCTCGATGGGGACATACAACCGGTCGTTCTCGGCATACTGAAGGAGCAGGCAGTCGCGGTTGCGCTTGTCGACCGTGATTGTCTCGAGTCCGAGATAGCGGGCGATGCCAAATTCGGTGTGAACGACGTAATCGCCTTTCATCAGGCTGGAGTAATCAGAGATGGCGACGCCTTCGCGGAATTTTTTCTTCCTGATTCGTCTATGGTAGCGGCTGAAGATTTCATGGTCGGTGAGAATCGCGAGTTGACCCGACGGGCAGACGAAACCGCCCTTGAGGTTGGCGACCTCGATAGCCGGGACCGATTCGAAGTCGGTTTTCTCGGCTATCAGTTCCTTGAGACGCTCGGCCTGACTGTCGCTGTCGGTAGCGATGATGTATGACATGCCGGCGGTGTCGTAATCGCGGAGTGTGGCGGCAAGCAAATCAAGTCGCGCTCCCAGGGCCGGATGAGGCTGGCAGTCGAAGGCGATTATCTCCCTGCTGCCGCCGCGGAACGGAACGCGGTCGACGGTCGCGTGACGGTTAAGGCGCTCCTCGACAACTTTCCAGGGGAGATAGTACTGCTCGGGTTCGGGCAGGTGTTCGAGGCGTCCCTTGAATCGTTCGTACAATCCGTGAGCTTCGTCGAGGGTGGACTCCGCCTCGGCCTTGAGGTTGCCGGCTCCGTCGAGAAAAACAACCGCCTGCGGATCAAGGTAGTCGAGCAGTGAGCCCTGCTCGATATCGAACATGACGGCCAGCCATTCAAGCCCGGGCAACTCGGGATCGTTGATGTAGCGGCTGCGAATGTAATCGGCATCGTGGGCGGGCAAACGGCGAAGGTATTGCTCGACCGTTTCCTGCGTGATCGGGATCTCCCGTTTGGGCAGGATTGCGACGCGGTCGAGGCGTCCGACGGACCGCTGGCTGCCGACATCGAATTCGCGGATAGTATCGATTTCATCGCCAAAGAACTCGATACGGACAGGAGCGCTGGCATCGGGGGTGAATATGTCTATCAAGCCGCCGCGACGAGCAAAGTCACCAACTTCTTCCACCAGCGGCACCCGCTGAAAACCGAGCCGAACCAAACGGTCAACGAGCTCATCGATATCAATTTCATCGCCCTTGTTGAGGATGACAGAGCTTTCTTTGAGGGTGTCGACGGCGATAGTCGGTTCGAGCAGGGCGCGCACCGGGCAGACGACGACAGACACCGAGCCGTGAAGCAGCCCGGCGAGCGAGGATATACGCTGACCCATGACTTCTCCGACCGGGGCGCGGAAATCATACGGGAGAATCTGCCGGGTGGGAAAGTGGGCCACTTTTTCCGGGCCCATGAGGAACAACAGGTCTTCGTAGAAATCGCTGGCTTCCTCACTTCGCTGGGTCACGACCAAAATGGGCCGTTTCAGGTTGGTGGTGAGGGCATTCAGCAAGACGGCGCCGGATGACCCGGACAGACCGGTGACCATCAGGCGGCCCTCGGTGGGTTCCTCCAATCGTTGTATCAGGGTGCGGAACGGCGGCGAAGTCTGCCAGCGGGCCAGCACCTGACTTAAGTAGCTGTCTGTTCGAGAGATGTTTATGCTCATAAGACCTAAATTTCAAACCTTATTTACAGGCAGCACAAAAGCCCCGGCTACATCGTAACCGGGGGGTTGCTGTACTTATAATCGGTTTATTATACACAAAATCAACCGGCGGGAACAGTACCTTTCGGTCCTTTTTAACTGTCGGTGATTATTAAAACGACAATTCTGAGCGCAGGTTCGGTAGAGATTTGAAGGAAGGGCAGAGAACGGGAACGTCGTTACATTTCGGCCATGAGGTCGGCGCCGACCTGGATTTCGTCGTACTGCCGTTCGCGCGATTCGTAGAGGACGACAATTGTCACGCGGCGATTGCGGGGGTCACTCGGGTTGCCGACAATCATCGGGAATTTGTCGGCGAAGCCACGGACCTCGCGTACCTGTCCCTTGTAGAGACCGGAAACTTCCATGAGTTGCCGGGCGGCGTTGGCGCGGTCGGCGGAGAGTTCCCAGTTTGAGTAGACTGCGTCGCCGGTGAAGTCGGCATCGGTATGACCTTCGATGACAAGATGATTGCGCAGTTTCCCGAGCTCGCGGGCGATGACAACCAGGATGATGGCGCTTTTCTGGAGCAGTTTGGCCGAGCCGGGTTCAAAGAATGCGGGAGAGTTTTCGGATTCATTGAGGATGATCCTGAGACCCTCCGAGGTCATTTGTATCTTGATGTTTTTCTTGAGGCGGCCGAATGCTTCCTGTTTTTCAAGTTCGTTGAGGATGTTTTCGGCGGCCAGACTGAGCTGTTTTTTTTCGGTTGCGGACGGGAGGTAGTCGGGTTTTTTGGGGCCGTTCAAAACAGCGGTGGGCTCGCTTTCTTTCTTGATGGCGGACTCGGAGCCTTCGAGAACGCCCGATCTCCCCTGCATGTGGAATTTCCCCGGGTCGCGGAAATAGCCGGCGACGGCCTCTTTGACTTCATCCTTCTGGCCCACGAGCCACATAACCAAAAAAAAGGCCATCATGGCCGTCATGAAGTCCGCGAAGGCGACTTTCCACGCACCGCCGTGGGCGCCGCCATGGCCGTACTTCTTTTTTCTCCTGATTATGATGGGGGGTTCTTCGGAGGCCATAGCGCTTACTTCCGTTTGGCTTCGTTGCAGGCTTTTTCGAGTTCGAGGAATCCCGGCCGAACTTCGGCATAGAGGGAACGGCGGGCGAACTCGACAGCGATAACTCCGGCAACTCCCTTATGGAACGACAGCAGCGCATGTTTCATGCACGAGAGGTACTGTTTGGTCTCGACGTTGCGGTGTTTGAGACTGACGGCCAGCGGCCCGACAAAACCGTAACATCCGAGAATCCCGAGAAATGTCCCCACAAGCGCGGAGGCGACCTTTTCGCCGATCTGTTCGGGAGGACCGTCGATAGCGCCCATGGTGATGACAACGCCGAGAACAGCGGCGACGATACCGAGCCCCGGTAAGGAGTCGGCGATCGTGGCGAGGGCGCTTCCGGCGCGATCTTCATCCTCGTGCAAGACCTCGATATCGCTGTCCATGAGGTCTTCGAGATCATGGGGTTGCACGGAGCCGGAGATAATCACGCGCATGGTATCGGCGAAGAAATCCACGGCATATTCGTTCCTGAGAAATTTCGGGTAGCGCTTGAAAATCTCACTTTCCTGCGGATGCTCGATATGGTTTTCGAGTCCCACGAGACCGTCGCGACGGGCCACGTTGAAGATTTCGTACATCATCACGAGCAGGTCGAGATAATCTTTTTTGGCGAGACCGCCGCCCACCAACGCGCCCTTAATCTGTGCGAACAGATTTTTGATGACGGAGGTCGGGGTGGCAATGATAAGCGAGCCGAGGGCAGCGCCACCGATAATGAGGAGCTCCGACGGCTGGTTGAGGGCGAGCAGCTGACCGCCATGGAGGGTAAAACCGCCAATCACCCCGCCGAGAACAATGATTGCACCGATGAAAAAAGTCATATTGTCAGTTCGTCAGTTATCAACCTTCAGGGTCGGCACGTTTTGCGGACTATCTACGTTTATTTTCGTCATTTCCGCCCAATCCTGAAGTCAGAGAAGCAAATAGGTTGGTTTTTCGGCGAGAGGATAGTTTACGGATAAGCTGGTGTTCGAAGGGCAGGTCCGGCCCGGGGAACGGCAGAAAAGACGGCAATTCGGACCCTGTTTTGCGGCACTGTGGAGTGGAAAAATGCGCTTGTCGAATTGCGGAGAAACCAGTACATTCCGCGAAACTTTGTGGTGATCGTTCCAACTGCGGGATAGATTCCAGCGGTGGATAACTGACATCCCGGCAACGCATTGGAGGAATTGTGCGGTTACTGACACAGCGAAGACTGATCCTGTTCCTGGTAATAATAGCTGTTTATCTCCTTTACAGTCTGGCCTTTGCTTCACCCGAGGCCGCGAGTACATCGGAGGGCGGTGGATCCGGCGAGAGCGGTCCCGTCCTGGTTGTCCTGTATGAATTGATAGTCGTTCTGCTGGCAGCCAAGCTGGGCGGAGATGTTTTCGAACGATTCAAGGCCCCGGCAGTCCTGGGGGAACTGGTCATGGGGATAGTGATAGGCAATCTGCAGCTCGTCGGTTTCGACGGGTTTGAGATGTTCAAGCACAATATCACCCTGGAAATACTGGCTGAGATCGGCGTGATTATTTTGCTCTTCGAGGTCGGGCTCGAGTCGACGGTCAAGGAGATGATGAAGGTCGGCGTGACTTCGTTTATGGTGGCGTTGTTCGGAGTCGTCGCGCCGTTTTTCCTGGGCTGGGGTGTCGGCGTCTTATTTCTGCCCGGGGAATCGATCTACATCCATATTTTCCTTGGCGCGACACTGACGGCGACCTCGGTGGGCATTACCGCCCGGGTATTGAAAGATATCGGGAAGATAGATACGCGGGAGGCGAAGATTATTCTCGGCGCAGCGGTGATCGATGATATCATGGGGCTGGTTATCCTGGCCGTGGTGACGGGTGTGATTGCCGCTGCTTCGCACGGGAATGAGGGCGGGGTGAGTTCGGGCGCGGTGCTCTGGATTATTGCCAAGGCGATTCTGTTTATTGTCGGCGCGGTGGTAATCGGAGCCATCGTACTCCCGCAGTTCTTCAAGTTTGGCTATCGCCTGAGAACCAGCGGCGTGATGCTGTCATTTTCGCTCCTGGTCTGTTTCGGCCTGGCATACATAGCGGGCGAGATTGGACTGGCCCCGATTGTGGGCGCGTTTGCGGCGGGGTTGATCCTTGAAGAAGTGCATTTCAGGCCGTTCAAGGAGCGGGGTGAGCGAGGAATCGAGGATTTGATTGCGCCGATAGCTATTTTCCTGGTGCCGATATTTTTCGTGCGCATGGGGATGATGGTAGACCTGTCGACGTTTGCCAATGTCGAGATACTCGGCTTTGCGGCGGTGCTGACGCTGGCGGCGATTATCGGAAAGCAGGCCTGCTCGCTGGCGATATTTGACAAGAAAACAAACCGGTTCGCTATCGGACTGGGCATGATCCCACGTGGTGAGGTGGGGCTGATTTTTGCCGGGATTGGCGCGAAGATGGTTCTCGGGGGGTACCCGGTGATAAGTACGTCGACATATTCCGCGGTGATTATCATGGTGATCGTAACGACACTGGTAACGCCGCCGGCGCTGGTGGTTTCGATGTTGCGCGGTGATAAGAAGAAAGAAAGCGCAACTGAGTCGGCGTAGTGCTGTTGAACTGAGAAAGATAGAAAAAGGCCGGTCTGATGACCGGCCTTTTTGCGTATGGTTACCACCGGTTCCTAGGCATCTTTTGCCTTTTCTTCGAGGCGGGTGATCTCGCCCTCGGTGAACAGATATGTTCTCAAAGCATCATTCCAGCCTTTCATATTTCGACGGAGCCACTCGAGCGCCATGCAGGCGTGTTCCATTTCCTCATCTCGGTTGTGAGCGAGGATGGCCTTAAGTTCGGCGTCATTGGAGGCAGCGATGCGCTGGTGGTACCAGTTGATGGCATCGATCTCTTCTTTCAAACTTGCCAGGGCGCGGGTAAAATTCCGATCCTCGGCAGTCATTGCTTCAGGTGATTCGTGGTAGTCGTTCATATCTCTTCCTTTCTGTCCTTCGAACGAAAAAAGCGTCGTTAGAAGGATGTGGCGGGATTTCCGCGCATGAGCGGTCATCGGTACCCGGTCAACAATTTTAGACAACGTCCGTTTTTCCCGGGGAGATTTCTACACTGGTGAGACGCACGGTAACCTGTGCCGCCGGGGTTTTGTCCACCGGCCACGTTAGGTGATTGTGGTTGTTTATATTAACGTCAGGTACGGGTATGCTGTTCCGGGTCGGCGTACGGCCAGGAGAGGTGGTCAGTCAGTTTCAGACCGGGAGCGACTACCCGGTGGACCGTTGCACAAACCTGGGCGGGCAGGGGCCCTTACTGCATGCGGTGTGTTCACATGAACCTTACGGGCAGGACGCGCAGGGTGTATGATTAATATAAATATTGTCGATCAGCCGCATAATGTCATTCAGGGTCAGCTGCGCTTCGGAGTCGCCGTCAACATTGCCGTTGGCTGTGCAGCAAAGGGGGTTGTGCGTTACGTAGATGCTGGCAATGAGGGTCGTGACATCGGATAGTGTCCGTTTTCCCTCGACGTCGCAGTCGGTATTGCCGGTTTCTCCGCCCGTGTATCGACCGCAGCAGTCTTGACTACCCGAACCGAAATCCTGCCAGAAACCCGCATTCAAAGTGATCGTGCCGATCGTGGTCTTGCCGACGCACGGCTGACCGATTGTGGCCCCGAGAAGGTACTCGCCCACATTTCCCTGGCCGCCGCCCGAGGCAAGCACGGACCAATGGACCCCTCCCTGCTCGGCCTGTTGTGACCCGGAATCGATGATCGTATCGGGTACCGGCTCGATTTCAGCGAGAATCGGGTCGGCCAGAGCCGGGCAGGCGGAGTAACAAAGCGCCAGCAGCCCTATCAAGAGAATTTTCGCACGGTTCATCGCTTGCCCTCCGAATCTATACTCAGTCTTCGATTTGGTCTTTTTCATTGGCTCAGTCCTTCCAGTCGTTTTTGGAATTCCTCTCGCAGAGCCTGCAACCGGCGCTCAAAATCGGCGCGGAGAACGCTAGTCTCAGCCTGGACCCGTTCGGCGACAAGCTGTTCGAAGTCGGGCCGTTGAGGTATTGCCTCGTCTTCGCCCGAGATTGTTGCTTCGGCGCCACCGGGAGGCGGAAGGACAATAGAACCGTAGGAAGTCGGGACATAGAGAACACTTATCTGGCCGGTAGCCGTGGTGGTGGTATTCTCCGCAGTTTCCCAGTAGGCCATCATCAGATAGAGAGTCTTTGCTCCGGCAGAGTCAATCTCTATAACGTCGTGGATCGTGGACGAAAGGTTGTGAGTGTGACTGCCCGCCGTGAAATTGTATCGGTAGGCAGGATCACCCAGGACATCGGTGCGTTCCGAGATGCTCAGGTTTACGTCCACCGTATGCTCGGTGGCTTTCGGATACCAGTTGGCCGTGGCTACTACCAGGGCGTAACCCGGGCCGGGGAAATAGGTGGTTGCACTCGCGATGGGCTGACCATGATACACTGTGACCGGGGATTCGTTATAGTGCACATTGACACCGGCCTCGTCGAGAATCTCCTGGCTGGATACCGAGTTGTTGGGCAATTTTACCGATGAGTTGCCGGAGCCGACCCCGACGCTGACCTCGCCGCTTTGCAGTTTGATCATCTGACTCCACTGAGTCCCTTCATCCTCGATGCCTATGTCGAAATAATTACCGTCGATGCTCCACGTCAGGAAAGCCCGGTTGTCGCCATCCTCACCCATTATGAGGCCGGCATAATCGGTCGGAGCACTGCCTCCGACTACAATCCGATTGCCGTTGAAGGAGCCAAGATCCCGTCCCACCACCAGGTTCTCCGTGGGGTAATCAACGCCTATCCCCACGTTACCGGCTCGCAAGATGAGATTGTTGTTGTAGGTGGTTCCCATGGCTCGAATGTGGAATCGAAGCTGGTCACCATCGCCGTACCATTGCAGGGTGGCGTGGTTATCGGCATTGAACCCGAGCTTGTAGCCGCTGAAACCTTCGAAGTCGGGGTTGCATGAAACAACGTAGTTTGCTTCGGGGAAACTTCCCAGGTCTCCCCCAACCACCAGCGGCTCGCTCGGTGACGCGGTGCCGATTCCAACCCGGTCAGCGCCGGACTCCAGTCTTACTACCGAACCGTCATCAACCCATCCGGATGCCGAACCACCACCCGGGCCGGCGTAGGCGTAGGCGGCGGTGTCGGCCGATACCGCTTTGAAGGCGAACGGAGCCGTGACCATCCGAACGCCCTGCCCGGCCAGCATCACACCTTGAACAAGAACCCTCACGTAGTGACTCTCCACGGCGGTATCGGTGAATACAGACGGTGGCAGAGGGACATGGGAGCCCAGATAATAGGTAAAGAGGCCGTCGGTTACCGTGACTGATTGGACGCCGCTTGACCAGAGCGCGGTTTCGCCCAACAGAGGCGGGTTGTGTTCGAATATCTGAAATGTCAGGTTGTAGTCACCATCGGCCACGGAACTGCCGTCCGAGTCCATCAGGCGCCCCTGATAACTGATCAAGTGAGGTACGTCGGCGGAAACGGCGGCCACAAACAGGAGCGTGGCCAACATGATAATCAGCGTTGGTCGGGTTGTATTCATGATTGTTCTCCTGCATTAATACTTCTGCTTCTATCACCGCGTTGACCGTGACGGTCTACGGAGTGCGGAAGTCGTGTTGGGAAACGCGGACAGTCTTCAGGTCGTTGTCAGACTTAGACCCGCTGTGTGTCGGGCAAGCCTGGTGGATTTTCCTTGTCGTTCAACGGATGGAGTCAATAGTGGAGAAGTAGCGACCTCGTTGAATCAGATCGACATAGAGGAAATATAATCTCGTATGCCTGATTTGTCGAGAAAATAAAGATATGTGGAGAGATGATACCATGCTGGGGGGGGTCGGTCTGTGAATGAGACGCAGGCGTGCTGCCAGACCGACTTTTGCCGCTGAACCGGTCGGAGGCAACGCATTTCGTCCTGCTGAGATAGTGCAACTTTCAGCCCTGAAACTCGGTCATATAGATAACCAACTACCCTCATGTTGATCCGAGGAAGAAATGGATTTGAAGAAACATCTCTCACACGCCGGCGGTGTATCGATATTACTCCTGCTGGTTTTCTTTTGTTTTCGGGCGGCTGCAATCGGCGACGACGATACGGCTAAACGGCGAATTATCAACCGGTCAGCCGACGGTGATGCCGTGATCAAGATCCTGCTCTACTATGATATGGAAGGCCTCGCGGGGCAGAATATCATAACCTCTATCGATTATCCGAGACCCGAATACTTTGAGGCCAGGGAACTGCTCACCAACGATGTTAATGCAGTCATCGACGGCCTCTTTGCCGGAGGCGCCGACTCCGTCGTAGTGGTCGATGCCCACGGGAGCTTTAATCCCGAACCCGATATCCTTCTTGAAGAGATGGACGCTCGCGCGCGGATGCTCTACAAGAATCATAAGTTTGACTCCTACGTCGACCTGCTGGAGGATAACAACTACGATGCTGTCGTGGCGGTGGCGATGCATTCGAAAACCGGCGGCGGCGGATTTGCCGAACATACAATCAACCTCGGCACCGACTGGATTTTCAACGGGATGTCGGTGAACGAATCGGAAATCCTCGCCTATTCATGGGGTCGCAGAGGCATACCGCTAATCCTGGTGACCGGCGATGATAAGCTTGCCGAACAACTGGCCTGGATGGATTGGCTCGAGTACGTGACGGTCAAGAAGGCGAAAGGGATCGACGACGCGATTCTGTATCCGGTTGACAGCGTGCATAAACAGATGCGTCAGGCGGCTCACAGAGCAGTGGAAAACATAGACAGAAGCAAAGCGGTCGAGCTAACTTCGCCGATCACCGCGACCCTCAGAGTGCAACCCCCTGCCGACTTGAGTATTCTGTCGAAAGTCCCCGGTATTGACTACCACGATCAGTCCGTGACTTTCGCAGCGGCCGATTTCAGCGAGGCGTACGACGGCATGCGAGGTCTACTTGCGGCGGCACAGTCGGGCTATTACGATATTGCCGCCGGGCTGTTCCTGCAACAGGGTCAGGATGCGTGGAGTCAATTCAAGGAAGCCGTCTTTCAATCATGGCGCGAGGCCGCGTCGGGAGAGGGAAAAGCCGAGGAGCAATCCCAACCGCCGTCTCCCAAACCGGAACGGCTGTATTTTGGTTCGAACTAGGCGAGAGTAGCGCCAGAGATTTCCCGTCAGGCAAACGAAAGGAGGCTGATTCCAATGAGTCAGCCTCCTTATGGTTCATACTTATCGCTTCAGGACCGAAATCAGAAACGTGATTCCTGCAATGACTGAGCTTCGTCATCGTCATAACCAAGAGCTTTGAAGTCCAGTACGCTGTTTTGAGAATGGCAATTTTCGCACGTGAGAGCGCCTTTCTTCCGAATAGCGTGACTGATTTCGATACTGGCATCCTGTGGAATCCATCGCGGCTCCACATCCTTCAGGACCTCGGCGTCCCTGTACGCCGCCGTGTTCCAACCATCGACATCCATATAACCCATGAAGCTGTTCATGATATATTCTTTGAACAGCCAACCGTACATCATTTTCATCATGGGGTGATGCATTTCGGCTGCAGCGGCGCTGTCCGGATTGCCGGAAGTGTAGTACACGGGGAGGTCGTACGGCAGGTACATACCGCCGAACGGTCCCATGTTTTGCAGGTCGATGTGCTGCCGACCGTTGAATCTCTTCATTCCATAGATCTTTGAGGGGCGTCCTTTTTTGGCAATCGGACGCATGACCTTCTCGTACCAGCCGGCGTAGTCAAAGTTCTTGTATTCAGGCCAGACATGCGTCGGCCGGTAGAAGCGATAGAGGTTTTTCCCGTTCGGGTTGTCACCGATGGGGTTTCCAAGGAAGGTTCCGTCGCCGTTCCACCAGACATAGGCAATGCCCTTGCCGGGCTCGTTTTCTTTCTCGACGTCGGTATATATCCAGATACCCGGATCCTCCTCGAACGTCGGCCTGGAAAAATCCCTTTTTGTCACGTTGTCAGCCTGCAACGACGGAATATGGCAGGTCTGGCAGGCGATGTTCTCAACATGATCGTTGAGAAAATCGGCGTACTCGGATTCGGAGTGCGGCGTCGCCGTGTGACAATTCTCACAGGCCACTTCCACACCCGGAAGATCGTTGGCCATCAGGGTGGTGGTGTGGGTGCCGTTGGCGATACGGTGACCCTCGGTCGCATGACAGTCAATGCAGTTGAGACCTGCGGCGGCGTGGACATCCCATGACGGACTGAAGGGCGTGCCACGCTTGCTCCCGGGGTGTTTCACGCGCGGACGATCGGTCCCGCTATGGGTGAGGCTCTCCATGTACGACATGTCGGCGCTGTCTATGTATTTGTCACCGCCAAAATCGTGCTGATGACAGCGCAGGCAGGCCTGCGAGATTGGTCGGGTGACCGCGATCGCGGCACGGATTGACCGATCCTGTCCCCATGACCACTCCCCGTTTCGGTTCCTGACGATCTGCTTGTGATTCATGTCATAGGAGACCGAGTGACAAATCAGACAATCGATCGCGTTTTTTTCATCGTCGCTGACCCTGTAGCCGGGCATCATCGAGCCCATCGGCGCTGTCGGTTCACCCCCGATGTGGCACTGACCACAACCTTCAGACAGCGTATCGCCCGATTTCAGAACAACGGGACTGGCCCACGCCGTCATGGCAAACGAACCGGGCAAAGGGCACGCGCGGTCAATCTTGCCCATTCGAAATTCACCGGTTACTTCGCCGTTGAACCCGAATACGTTCGGGTGGGAAGTCGTATAGAAACGGTAGTGCGCCGATCCAATCAGGTTGTCCATCAGATTTTCCTTAACCTCCTTACCGGTCGCGTGATCCGTGAACTTGACTTCTTTGTGACAGCCGAGACAGGTTTGCGGGCCGTCGTACTGATATATACCGGCCTCCCGAAATCTCTGGATATGAGGGAATTCCTGTCCGTACTCGGCTCTGAGTTCAGCAGCGATGCTATTAAACTGCTCCGGAGTTACCTTTTCGGAAGTGAACGTGACCTCGATCGGTCGATTCCCTTCGGGGAGCATGTGGTTTATTATATCCGGCCAGACGGCGTATCCGACCGCCACACCAACGATGGCGAGGACAGCGATAATCAATAGTGTCTTAATCATTACTCACCTTCCTGCGTGAAGAGATTGTGAATTTCTTCACATTTGTTGCCAAAACCTTGAGTGACACAGACGGAATTTGTCGGCAGTTGATTGTGCCGTGAAGGATCTAAACTCAATCCAGGTTGCACCCACACAAAGCTCGTTACAATACAAGAACATACGGTATGTTGCGTTTTGTTTCCTTTTTTCCGGCAGATGATAGCCA
>CAYNEO010000056.1:0-22859 GCA_964396245.1 uncultured Ignavibacteriales bacterium | reverse complement strand
TGCCCGTGGGCCGCCTATTGCATTTGATATCGCAGACCGTTCATTCGTCTTATTGACATGCAGACACAACCCCATTGTCACGTGAAGGACTCGCCTTGCTAACGAACAGGATCATCCGGGTCATGCTGCTGGCAGCTTTGATCCTGCCAACTCTTTCAATCGGGCAGACCGGAGGATCGAACGGCTATTCCCGGCATGTCGGACCGGTACCGGGCCGGTTCATTGTAAAACTTTCGGTCACGGCAAAATCGCCTGCGCTGCAAGCCTCGCTGGGGAACTCCGCCTCACTTCGTCGTATCGCCCCGATCACCGCCGAGAGCCATATCAAGGACGCCGAGGTATTCAATCGCCTGTACGTGTTGGCTTCTCGGGACAGTTTGCTGACGGTCGACGACGTGGAGCGCATGCTGGGCGCCGAGAATGTGGAAGCGATCGAGCAGGATCACTACCTGCAGCTGTTTGAGTTTCCGACTGATTCCCTTTTCGCTTACCAATGGGCCTTGTATAACACCGGGCAGGAGTATCCCGGAATAGTGCGTCGTTTCGGTCCCGCCAACGACACACTGGTATTCAAGAGCGGAATAGCCGGCTGGGACATTCATCTCTCACCTTTCTATACCAGCCCACCGACCGAGTCGACGAAAGTTGTCGTGGCGATTGTCGATACCGGCGTGGACATGCTGCATCCGGAGCTATCCGGCCGAATCTGGCGCAATACCGATGAGATTCCATTTAACGGGATCGATGACGATCACAACGGGTTTGTCGATGACACGGTCGGTTACGATCTGTCCGGTGACGTATTCGACATCCTGAATATCGTTCCCGACAATGATCCGACCGATCAGGAAGGTCACGGTACGCACGTTGCGGGCATCGTGGCGTCGAATGCCGACGGTGTGGGGATTGTCGGGGTTGCGCCGATGGTTGAGATCATGCCAGTGAAGACTTTTCCGAATGCCACCACGTCAACCGGCGCGGCAGGTATCGTATATGCGGTGATAGCCGGCGCGCAGGTAATCAATATCAGCTGGGGCTCGGATTTTCAGTCCTTTGTGGTGAAAGACGCCATGGATCTCGCCCGGCGTAACGGGGTATTCGTATCGGTGGCCGCCGGAAATACCGGGACGAACAGGCGGTCTTACCCTGCGGCATTCGATTCCAGTTTCACGGTAGGCGCGGGAAATTCTGCCGGCTACATGACCAGTTTTTCGACCTACGGCCCGATGATCGACGTGGTGGCGCCCGGGGAAGACATCCTTTCGCTGCGGGCAGCCGGAACCGACCTCTATGCGGAGGACAGTGAGCCAAACGTACATATTATCGGGCCGGATTCGCTGTACTACCTTGCCGACGGAACCTCGATGGCGGCTCCGATGGTGGCGGGAGCGGCAGCGCTTATCTGGTCTTTCAGACCGGATATCACGCTCAACCGGCTCGAGGATGTGCTGAGGCTGGGAGCCGTTGACCTGGTGGACCCGCGGAACATGGGCGACACGCTTATCGGACCGGACACGATCTCCGGGTACGGGTATGTCGATGTTGGAGCCTCATTCAGTCTGCTGGATCAAGGCGGGTTGTATATTGTCACACCGGAGCGAAATATCAGATACACGAGCCCGGTGGATATCCGTATTGCACCGGGGGGGGCCTACACGGGAGGCTACACGCTCGAGTATGCCGTTGGTCTGGAGTCAGACGACTGGCAGTTGCTGGCGTCGCAGACCGCTCTCCCGGCGGACTCGGTAGCGTACACCTTCGACCTGCCCGATATCAACGGACATGTCAAGCTCAGGCTCACCGATGATTTGGGCAACGCCACGATTGTGAGTTTCGTGTATGTGACGCAGGATTCTTTCATCATTACGTCGCCCGTCGACGGTCAGCAATTCAAGTACGATATGCCGGTTACCGGTTCCGTATACGGACCGAATTTCGACTCGGTCGCCGTGTACTACCGGAACGGAGGCAGCGAGGTCAGGATTGCGGGTGAGACCCGGGAGATATTCGATACTATCGTCTACCATTGGAGCATTTCGGGTCTCGATCCCGGAGGGTATGAGTTGATAGTCTACGGATATTTCTCCACCGGTCTCCGCGACACTGTCTTCAACGTAGACATTCTTTCTTCCTTTAGCGCCGGCTGGCCGAAGCTGTTATCGGGTCGCGGCGGGCTTACTCCCGTTTGCGCGGATTTATCGGGCGACGGATCCAAAGAAATAATCGTGGCAACGATGAACGGTCTCAACGTATTCACGTCCGACGGCGAAGTCTACCCCGGATTTCCGGTGCTGCCGGAGACAGATTTGCGGGGCGTGCCGGCAGTGTATGACATCGACAATGACGGAGTTGGAGAGATCATTGTTGCCTCTGCGGAGGGGCTGCACGCATACAACGGTGACGGCAGCGTTGTGGATGGCTGGCCGAAGTCGGTCCCGCTGGGGATTCTTGCGTATGGGACCGCCAGCCCCACGGTAACACTGCTGGGGGTTACCCAGGATTCAGCGATAATCGTACCTTCCGCGAACAGCGATCTGTACGCATACGAGTTTAACGGCGATTCATATTTTTACTCATTGGAAGGGTACTACGGTACGTTCAGCGAGACGCCGGCGGACGCAAGTTTTTACAGCGGCAATGCCGTAGCATCGAGTGATCTGACCGGTAACGGCCAGTACGAACTGGCGATGGTATATTCAGCCAACAGTCAGTTCTCCGGGGTTGGCCTTTTTAGTGGCCGGAACGGTCGACCGGCTTTTGATATGCCATCGCCGTTGATCCACTCCTCGCCGGTTGTCTACGGCATCATTCTGGCTGACCTCAATGATGACGGTCGAATGGAGATCGTTATCAATTGCACCGACGAATCACTGATGCCGACCATATCGGTCAAGACTGACGGAACGGATGAACTTCCGGGCTGGCCGGTACAGATTCCGGCTGCCCAGGGTTGGTTGGCGTCGTATCCAACGGTAGCCGACCTGGATCTGGACGGCTCTCCTGAGATACTGGTTGCCTGGTTCGGGCTCGAGATAGCCTCGTTATATGCGTTCAGGGCCGACGGTACGCCGTATGCGCAGCGAGAAGGTCGGCCGGCCGGCGAGATATTCCTCGCACCAACGACACTCGGCGTACCTATGGTGGCCAATCTGACGGGAGACAATCATCCGGAGATAGTCATGCGGGGAGGCCATATCTTTCCGGGCACCGGCCCTGAGATGGTTTATATTCTTGACTATACCGGCACGCCGCTACCTGGTTGGCCGATTGAAACACCGACATCTCCCGTGACCGTCTTCTCGACGCCGTATACACCGCTTGTCGATGATATTGACGGCGACGGATTGGTAGAACTGCTGCTGGTCGGCGAGGGAAACGATCTGTACGTTTGGGACTTCCCCGCAAGCTATGAAAACGGCGCCAACCGGGCGCGGCTGTTCAACGACAATGCTAACAGCAGTATTTATAGACCGCCGGGAAACCTAACCGCCCCCACCCGAGGGAACGAGAAGTCCACCACCGAGGGGGCCGGGCGATGAGACGACTTCTTGTCATCGCGTGCATGTTGCTCGGAACGGTGAACACAGCCGACGCCGTGATTGACCGCAACCCGCAACATAGCCTGTTATGGAATGGTTTCAATTCCGTGACCATCGTTGACTCGTTTGCGGTGGCGACAACAAAGGACGGCATGGTCGTCCTGACGCCTGATCCGACCGGAATCCTCCAGCCGGTCGATCACCTGTTCCTCACCACGGAGCCGTTCGAACAGAAGCGGACAGGAACTGTGCTAACGGTGCGGGATGAATGGAATGTTCTTTATTTCGTAGATATATCGGACTTGCCAACACTGAAGCTGCTCGGCACTGCTAATCTTGGGATGCCATTTAATGATTATGCGTTATTTGGCCAGGACCTCTATATCAGTGCCGGATACAAAGGACTGTTGCGGTACACCATGATCAACTACGGTTCGCTGATGTTTGCGGATTCGAGCATGGTGGGGATTCATTGCACGCAGCTGGATATCTACGGCGATGAGTTGTATGTACTTGATGATTACAACGGGATTCTTCGATATAAACTGACGGGGATCGGATTTGGATTCTACCAGGATATACTCCCGGTGCCGTACCGAGCGACATCGTTTACCAAAATTGATACGACGGTAGCGGTGGCGGTATACAAGCCGATGCTGATGCTGGCGACGTTCAACGGATCGCAACCGCACATAACAGCTACGATCGATCTCTTCTACCCGGCCGAGCGGCTTCTCGGGGCGGACAGCCATCTCGTAGCGCTGAATCACGCTTATGATATTGCGGAACTTATCAACCTGGAGAGCGGGTCCAGAGATCAGTTTGCACTCGCTTCACCGCTGGACAGCCTGATGCGCGGCCAGGCGCTGTCTTACCGCGGCGGAGATCGCCTCTTGCTTCCGGTGCAAAGCGGCGGTTTCTCGCTGTACAATCTTGACAGCGTTTTGAACGACCCAACGCCGGAACCGATTTTCAAGCGGCCGGGACCGATCACCGACGTGTGGATTTATCAGCAGAAGCTGTACACCGGGGGGCTCGGGAATCCCCTCGACATGTATGCGCTGGGCGCTGACGGGGAACCTCTCGAACGCAACACGGTATATCCGAGTTTGACTCGCATACAGGCGCTCGATCTCGAGGGTGGTTATCTCGCCACTTACTATCCCTCATTGAGGCACACCCTGCTACTGAATTTACGGGAGCAGCCGCTGGGTGAGCCACTGGCGATATTTGTCGGTGACATGACGACCTGGGGGATCGATTACAACAATACGCGAATCGACACCCTTCGGTCGCTGATAGCATTCGGTGATTATACTGTGAGCGGCTATACGATTTCAGATTCCGGCGGCGTGGCACCGGCGTTCGACCTCAGCGTCGTGGATAAAATCAATGATGTCACCGCGCTGGACTCGTTGTTCTTCGTCACTACCGGAAAAGCAAGAGTACTCGTGTATCGCATATATCGGGATTTCGATATCGAGTTGGTCAATTCCTTCGGCCTGGCACACAAAGCGATGGATCTCAATAGGTGGGGTGACAAACTGCTGATACTCAGCGGGAGTGATCTGGTGATTTATGATCCCGGTCTTTCTCCCCTCAACACTGCGGGAATCAGCTCCGTGGTGAGACTGCCGTTTGCGGTACTGCATTCGGCTGTGGACGGAGACAAGGTGGCGCTGTGCGGGGATAATGGTTTTGTACTGGTTGATCTGGCACGCAACCCGCCGCAAATCATGGACTATGGCGGTCGCGGGGGCGACCGGATTGCCCTTGAAGATGGAATCGTGGCGGTTTCGAATAGATATGCTCTGCACATATTCGACGTGAGAGATGTCGTGACCGACATAGCGGAACCGCCGGACGATCTTCCGAGAAGTTTCGCGCTGTCACAGAATTACCCCAACCCGTTCAATCCGTCGACGACCATTGAATACAGCCTGCCGGTGCGGTCCAAGGTGACGCTGTCAGTCTTTAATATCCTCGGACAGCAGGTGACAACTCTTGTCGATGAAGAACAGCCGGCCGGAACGCATGCGGTGCCCTGGGACGGCACCAGTGATTCGGGAAACGGGGTTGCAAGCGGCGTTTATCTGTATCGAATAAAAGCCGGCGGTTTCTCGGATACCAGAAAGATGATATTGTTGAAGTAACTCGTCGCCAACGTCGGGTACTGCGGATTGCCAATGAAGCGACACTCGCGGACCATTATTTATCTGTTCACCTTCTTGATCCTGTCTTTCGCAGCGGGAACGGCGGCCACGCTGGTCGTGAACACGTCCGGCGACAGTCACGATGCCGTACCCGGTGACGGAATCTGCGACGACGGGTCATCGCCCGATTCCGCCCGTTGCACGTTGCGCGCGGCGCTCGAAGAAGCCGAAGCGCTGGCAGGTATCGATACCATAACGAGCTCCGCTGACAGCATTGTTGCCGCCCTCTTTCTGGGAGCGCTTCGCATGGAATCGGGACCAACCGTAATTATGGGGGTACATGGCTGCCCGATTGTGGACGGATTTAATAATCCCCCGTACTCCAACAACTTCGAGATCACTTCCGACAGTAATACAATTTCCGGGCTAACCATCCGCCAGGCCAAACGTCATGCAGTGTATATTACCGGGAATGGAAATGTTATTGGAGGAATGTCGACCGTCGACAGGAACATTCTCGTGGGCAACGGCGCAGAGAGCGACGAGAGTTTCGCAATCTCGATTGACGGCGAGGGGGCAACAGGTAACGCGGTGAGGGGGAATTTTATCGGTATGTTCGGTAACGGCACAGAGGTTTTCGGTAACGCCAACGGGGTCTTGATATCGAACGGGGCAAGCGAGAATACGGTCGGCGGGTCGAATGAAACTGACGGCAACCTGATTTCCGGCAATTCCGGATTCGGGGTGATAATAAGATCGTCTGCTTTCGGAAACGTCGTCGACGGGAATATCATCGGGCCGGACATCACCGAGGCGGCAGGTCCGGGCAATTCTGCGGGCGGAGTCCTTCTGGAAGACGGTGCATCTGGCAACACGGTCGGGAGTACGGGAGACAGTTCAGGTAACCTGATTTCACTGAACGGCGGCAACGGCGTGACAATACGGGGTTCGGCGACATCGGAGAATTCCGTGAGAGGCAATTGGATCGGCGTCGATGGCGGCGGTGCTCACTCTCGTCAGAATGACGGCAGCGGCGTGCTCATTACCGACGGGGCACACGACAATACTATCGGCGGAGCGACCGACAACGGCGGGAATATTATCTCAGGGAATCTGGAGGACGGCGTAAGGCTGGCGGGACCGACCACACGGAGCAATACCGTGGTCGGCAACTACCTCGGTCCGAGCCGATACGGCGGGTGGCTCGGGGAGTATCCGAAATTTAACTTAAACGGCGTCGCGATTGTCGACGGTGCTCATGACAACATTATCGGCGGGACGCTTGTCGAAGAGCGTAATGTGATTTCAGGAAATATCACATCGGGTGTGTATCTGGCCGGCGCGGGCACAAGTCATAACCGGGTGATCGGGAACTTTATCGGTGTAAGCAAATATGGGGTGAGTTCGGCGCCCAATGGATCGGGTGTGATAATCAGGCACGGGGCGCACGCGAACATCATCGGTGGAACAGAGGCCGGCGAGGGTAATCTCATTTCGGGCAATCGGCTGGAAGACTATCCGTTTGCGGGCGGGGTGGTCATCTATGATCCGGGTTCGGACGACAATGTCGTGCAGGGAAACTTCATCGGCACCGACATTGACGGTGTCAGGGCGCTGCGCAATGGGACCGCCGGCGTGATTATCGGCAACGGGGCCAGATACAATCTGATTGGCGGTGAAACTCCGAAGGCGGGCAATGTGATTTCCGGCAACGGCGACGGCGTGATGGTGCCGGCTCTGGCTCGCGGAGTCTATATTTACGGCGAGGGAACCGACCACAACGTTGTCAGCGGCAATGTCATAGGCCTTTCGGCTGACAGCGATCAGGTTCTGCCCAATCTGGGCAACGGGGTGGGGATATTCGAGGGAGCGCAGTATACGATCGTCGGCGGGACAGTTCCAGAGGCAGGCAACGTTATTGCCGCGAATTATGCCAATGGGGTCGTGGTGGCAGACACGCTCTCGCGGTTCAATACGCTCAGACATAACAGCATTTACATTAATGAGAGCGCCGGTATCGCCATTCGGGCCGGAGCGCAGGATGGTATTCAACCACCGCAAATTGTGAGCGCCACAAGCTGGGAAGTCCGCGGCAACGCGGCGACTCCGCTAGGGATTGTCGATGTATACGTAGCGGCCCGTGACTCGCTGGGAATTCTGCAACCGATGCATTTTGCCGGAAGCCTCCGGGCAGATTCGGCCGGTGCATTTGCGGTTCTGGTAACGGGAGTGGTCGTGAAGGATTCGGTTACGGCCATCGTGACGGATGCAGGAGGCAACAGTTCGGCCTTCTCAGCCCGGATGGAGGCGACTCAACCAACGGGTCTCGATGAAAACGAGCCGGAACTGCCGGGTTCCTTCGCACTTGAACAGAATTATCCGAACCCGTTTAATCCATCAACACTAGTAAGATACTCCATCCCGCATCGGGCTTTCGTGCAACTGACGGTCTTCAACCTGCTCGGAGAAGAAGTGATAACACTGGAATCAGGGATGCGGGCCGGCGGAGAGCACAGTGTGGTCTGGGACGGTACGGACGGCTCAGGGGAGTTTGTAGCGAGCGGGCTCTACCTGTATCGGCTGACTGCCGACGGGCAGGCGGCCACCCGGAAGATGTTACTTCTGAAGTAATAAGTTCTTATTGATAAGCGTCTTAACATTCACCATCTAAAGTCTTTCATTAACCGCCGGATAATTTTCCATTCGGCCGGGGTGACCGGCTGGATTGATAATCGTGAGCCTTTCTGAGTAACCATCATATTCTTGAGTTCTGGTATTTCTTTGAGAAGAGCGAGAGGCAGAATCTGCGCAAGTTTCATCACGAATTTAACGTCCACGGCGTACCAGACGGAGTTTTGCGAATCTGAATTGGGAACATAGTATAGTATGGATTGTACGGGCTAAAGGCGGACGGGTAGGGGTAACCGGCGCGGAACACGCGGCAGGTTCCGGCAACTCCGGAGGGACGTGAGTTGCTATGATAAAAGAGCACATCGTCCCCGACCCGGACGTCATCACGGAGGAAATTGCGAGCCTGATAGTTACGGACGCCGTCCCATGACGTCGTTTGACCCCGCGATTTCATGAGATCGTCAATGGAGAACGAATCGGGTTCGGATTTGAACAGCCAGAATGTTTTTGCCATATTGGGTAAAGTAACAGGATTATTTCGCCGAGCCAAATAGATTAGGGCCGGTTTGCCCGGGTCTGGTTAATGGTAATGCGGACAGCAGGATACTTGTTGACTAAACCGGTCTAATTACTATATTGGATAAGGTACTTACTATTTTCACCGCCTTTTTTAAACAAAGCAACCCTCACGCAGCTAGGAAGGGAAGCAGATGTCGAAGGTAATGCGCCTCTTTGTGTCCACTGGACTGCTTTCACTTATTGTTTTGACGAGCAGCAGCTTTGCAGATCTTGATTTCGCGGTTAAACTCAAAACCGGCGACCTCCACCCTGTCCCGATGAAGTCCGTTCCTTCGACAGCTACGGCGCTTCAAGGGCGACACATACTGATCCAGTTTGACAAGCCCCTGACCACCTCGGAACAAGACCGGTTGCGTGGCGAGGGTATCGAATTGCTGGACTATATCCCGAATTTTGTCTATACGGCGCGCCTTGACCGGACACCGGATCAATCGACGATGGATGAATTCGGGATACGATGGTTTGATGCGATCAAGCCGTCGCAGAAAATATCACCGTATATCACCGATCTGGGTATTCCCGACTGGGCTCGCCACGGGGATGATTCGGCCCAGTTCGTTGTTGTGTTTCATCCCGATCAGGCGCTGAATCAGGCCGGTCAAATGCTCGAATCCGATTTCGGCGGACAGATTATCGGTCTCGACCCGATTCTCAACTCCGCGGACGTCATACTGCAGGATGACGCTATTTATGCGATTGCCGAGCGGGATGATGTCCTCTGGATAGAGCAGGCCTTACCCCCGCCGAGGGAGACGAATAATTCCAATCGGGCCAACACCGGCGCTGATGTAGTGCAGACGGCGCCGTACAACCTTTCCGGGGCCGGCGTGACAGTCGCAGAATGGGATGGCGGCCGGGCCGATCCGGACCAGTACGATTTCGGGGGGCGGGTTATTTCGCTGGATTTCTCAAGCATCGAGACTCATTCCACGCACGTGGCGGGAACGGTCATGGGCTCGGGCGAGACATACTCCGATCGGCGGTATCGCGGCATGGCGCCGGCGGCAATCCTGCTGACGCAACAATGGTGGAATTCGTCATCGGAGATGACGACCGAATACGGTGAGGCCATCACCAGTTACGACGCCGATATCTCCACCAATTCGTGGGGCTACGGCGCCGGTGACCCGGTGAGCCAGAGTTCTTGCGAGAGTACGATGGGCAATTACTTTAGCGTCTGCACCACGGTTGATAATATCGTCCGCGGGGCGGCGGGCGCGCCGATCACCATCGTCTGGTCGGCGGGCAACCAGAGAAGCTACGATCCCTCGTACTGCGGCTGGCTGGGGTGGACGTACAACACGGTCACGCCTTTGCCCACCTCGAAAAATGTGATCGCAGTGGGAGCAGTGAATTCCAACAACAGTACCATGACGAGTTTCTCTTCCTGGGGTCCGACCGATGACGGTCGAATAAAGCCCGATGTCACCGGTCCCGGTTGTCAGTCGAACGGCGATTACGGGGTTACAAGCACGAGGCCGGGCAGCGGATATACCACAATGTGTGGTACATCGATGTCGGCGCCGACGGTGGCGGGAGTCCTGGCACTCATGAAGGAGGAATGGGACACCAAGATAGGCACGGGGCAACTTCTCCCTTCAACGATGAAAGCGATTCTGATCAACACCGCTACGGACCTTGGTCCAACCGGTCCGGATTACCAGTTCGGTCACGGAAATGTCGATGCCGTGAAAGCGGCCACGAAGATCGGAATCGGGGAACCGTCGTATATCGTTAATCAGATATCGACCGGCGATGTGCATTCCTATGACCTGACTGTGCCGGGCGGCGCGGAGAAATTGAAAGTAACGATAGTGTGGGATGATCCGGGCGGCACGGTGAGCGCAAGCCAGCACCTCAAAAATGATATCGATCTGGTACTCATTGATCCATTCGATGCCGAGCAGTATCCGTGGGTTCTGGATCCGCTAAATCCGGCCCAGCCGGCAACCCGAAATGTGGACCATGTCAACAACGTCGAGACGGTAGAAATACCCAACCCGACACCGGGGCTCTGGAAAGCTCGGGTGAGCGGTTACAACATACCGGTTGGTCCGCAGTCGTATTCGCTGGTATTCACTCCGGACAGCATCAACACGCCGGGCAACCAGCGGGCAATTGCAGTGTTTGACAGCGGCGACATTACGGAGAATCCCGGCTTGACGGTACCGATTACTTTCTGGGTCACCAATACCGGCGCAGCCCTTGACTCCTTGCACATTCAGATTGTCGACAGTGTGGGATGGATGATAACCGGTCGAGATACCACGGTCTCCCTCTCACCGTATGATTCGGTCGAACTTGCCGTTTCAGCGACAATACCATCGCCGGCACTCGCGGGCGATCAGGACGTGATTTCCTGCTCGGCGGTGAGTTTGACCGACGGATCCGTCACGGCGCTGAACCGTGTGGCCATCGTTGCGGCGGCATATTACGAACCTGTGATAACACAGTCGATCCCCCTGGATACCGTTAGCTCCCCGGATACATATGGCTTCTCCGTTACGGTGGAGAACCTGGGCAATGCCACGGATACCATTCTGGTCACGCCGATAGGTGATGTTGCGTGGACTTTTGGTCCACCGTTTACCGACGTGATCCTCGGTCCCGGGCAAAGCTCACCCGTGAATTTTGACGCGTACGTACCGGCCGAGGTGTCCCATGAGACTGTGAGTGAGGTAACGGTAGTGGCTGACGGGTCCAATGCGACAAGCGATACGACGTCGTTTCAGTTGTTCGTGTCAAACCCAAACTTCCCGCCGGAACTGTTATCACCGGGGCTAAATGCATACACGCAGGACGGCACACCCACCTTCACGTGGAGTTCTGACGGGGATTCGTACGCGCTATATGTTGCGACCGACAGCCAGTTAACGAATGTGATCCATACCTATACGGGTATCCCGTCAACATCGTTCACGGTGCCCAGTGAAGACACGCTATCGGACGGACATTATTTCTGGGCGGTGCGGATGTTCGTGGGCGCCGACTCTTCATCACTGCAACGCTATCCACACAAGCTGTCGGTGGACAACATTGCCCCTCAAGCTATTGTGCCGTCAAGCCCTCGGGACAAGACGTATATCAAGAATCCACTGGTCGGCTTCCTGCTCGAATATGGAACCGGCTTGCCGCCGCAGACCAATGCGCCGGAGTACAATATCCTGCAAATATCGCATGACTCTTTGTTCGAGACCGGCGTGGAGACACACGAACTGACCGGGTTCACCTATCAGCCGACCGCGGGATTGGAACCCGGCCGATGGTACTGGCGCGGGATTCGAGCCGACTCGGCGGGCAATATGTCGACTCCGTCGGCTCCATTCACGTTCCTGATCGATACAGCGGCGCCGTCCATCCCGACCTTGTTGTCTCCGCCTGATGGCGGGTCGGTTGACGGCGACACGATCATTTTCACCTGGTCAACCGATTCGCTACCGGCTTATGAAGTCGCGCCGGTGTACTATTATCTGCACGTCTCGCATAGTCCGGATTTTGGCGACTACAGCATCTTTGCTAATTTCGTGCATGACGATACCGTGAAGTTGCCGACGGCCAACCTGCAGGAGTTCGAGACATACTATTGGCGGGTTAAAGCCTACGACTCGGCCGGGTATTATTCGGCATATTCGGCGGCGGCGGACTTCATATTTGCCAGCGGAGTTTGCGGCGATATGGATGGTGATTTCGAAGTGAACTTGAGTGACATAACCACGCTAATCGGGTACGTGTATCTTGGGGGCAATCCGCCGGTCAACCTGGCACTGGCATCGGTTGACTGCATCCCGGGAACTGACCTGTCGGACATCACGCGGCTCATCGATCACGTCTATATTTCCCACGACCCGTTATGCTGTTCCGCGGCAAAATAGTGCTGTTCCAAAGCCGGCCTTCGGGCCGGCTTTTTTTTGCTTGCCCATCGCGCCCGTGCTCTCCTACTACCTCAGGGAGTCACTGAAAGGAATTGGTTGTGGGCGAAACTAACGGTACGGGCGATATTCTTGCCGACCGGCGGTTGCGAATGGTAGAACGACAGATAGAGCGTCGAGGTGTGGAAGATACCGACGTGCTCGCCGCGATGCGCGCCGTACCTCGCCATCTATTCGTGCCGGAGTCCGAAATGGAAGCGGCGTACGATGACGGTCCGCTTCCGATAGGTCACGGCCAGACCATCTCGCAACCCTATGTCGTGGCCTCGATGACAGAAGAACTCGGAATTGATCACACCAGCCGGGTGCTCGAGATAGGCACCGGTTGCGGGTATCAGACCGCCGTGCTTGCCGAGATTGCCCACACGGTCTACACAATCGAATACGTGGCGGAACTTCTCGCCGAGGCCAGAAAAGTGCTGAATACCCTGCATTACTCAAACATCGAGTTTCGCGTGGGTGACGGGACACTGGGATGGCCGGAAGAGGCGCCGTTCGATGGGATCCTGGTGACGGCCGCAGCGGCCAAACTCCCGCCTTCGCTTGTCGAGCAACTTGACGTTGGAGGGAAAATGGTTATCCCGCTGGAAGCCGGCCGATGGGGAGGTCAGGAACTTACCCTTGTCCACAAAACCGTGACGGGCATATCGAAGAAAAGCCTGTACCCCGTACGGTTTGTCCCGCTCGTCAATTCGTAGCGGTGATTTGCCCCTTATAATCCAACACTCACAAATCGACACAAGAAGGCCGCACCGATAGCTGCAAAGGTCCCTATGGCGTATCCCAGCAGGGCCATGAGTATCGAGACGGGTACGAGAACGGGCTTGTGGTAGGCGGCCACAATAGGCGCGGATGCGGCGCCGCCGATATTGGCGGCCGATGCTATAGCCGCGGTATGAACGTCAACTTTGAACAGCTTCGCGGCGCCCACAAGAAACAAGCCGTGGATGAAAATCCATATGTAGGCACCAAGCAGAAACCAGAAAATTGCGCTGCTCAACTGGGAAAGATCGGCCTGGGCTCCCATCCGAGCGACAAAAAGATACACGAGGGCCATGGCGACCGCGTGTGAGCCGGGAATCTTGCTGGCTCTCGTAAAGGAGAGGAGAATGCCAATGACGGTCACGATCAGGATTTTGTAGGTGCTCATCGAAAGATAGGGAGGCAACTCAGGTATGTGCTGGGCCGCCCACGTGGCCAGGGCAGTGCCGGCAAAACCGAAAAAGACCAGATAAAGTAAATGGCGCATCTCTACCTTGCCCTTGTCGGCGGTCAATTCTTTGGCTGCCTTCTCCATTCTCTCGAGGCGGTCGGCCGAGACTCCCGTGAACCGGTTAAACCAGCCGGCGAGGTTCTTGGAGCCGAGCATGATCGGCAGCCAGATGAGATAAACGGCGTTGTCTGATACGAGGGCATAGCCGAAGTCAATATTCCTCGGATCGAGGTTCACGGCCTTGGCGACGGCAAACATGTTGCCGGTGCCGCCGATCCAGCTTCCGGCCAGGGCCCCGAACGCTTTCCAGGCTTCAGGTCCCAGCGCATGAGAGACGATCGCGAATCCGATGGGGGCGCCGATAACAACCCCGGCGGTGCCGGCCAGCATGACGAACACTCCCTTGCCCATGACTTTGACAGTCGAAGCGATATCCACTTGAAGAAGCATGATAACCAGAAACATGGGCAGCAGGTTGTCACCCATGAAGCTGTAGACCGGTGAATGGTTCGGTATCAACGAGAGATTGGACAGGGCGATCGGGATGACATAGATAAACAACAGCGGCGGGAAGTAGTTGAAGAGCTTCCAGCCGGTCTTCTTTTCGAGGAAAAAGAAAAAGGATGTTACGGCTGCCAGAACTGCCAGAATGCCGGCCGGCGTAGTGATGAGACTGCTTTCCATTGATCTCCGGTCGGTTATCAGTGACTTGCGCCAATATACGAACTTCGCAATAGCAAACAAGTCTATTTTGGAAAGATGCTGACGAATCGCGGCGGATGGTTATATTGTGATATGCCCGAGGATATTCGCCTAAAAGACAAATATGTATTGGCCCGATGCTGCTCGCCGTCGCCGGGATCGCCTATTGTCGGTTACTTCAGCTACGACGACATTATCAAAGTTCACCGTCAGGGTTGTAGAAACCTCACGAAGGCGGAGAGAGAACGGCTGGTATCGCTGGATTGGAAAGACATTATCGAAGGAAACGATTTCCGGCCCGGAGACGACTATGGCGAGCTGGAGGACAATGACTTTCGGATACTAGAGCACCATCGTGATCTCGGGGTAGATTACTCACTGAAAACGGCCTCGGTGATTCACCTGCCAAAACAAGACGTATTCGACCGACACCGGAAGCTCCGGGATATGGGTCTGTTGAAGCGGGTCGAGCCGGTGATGATCCGGTACCGCAAGGGTGTGGTAGACAACAAATGGATAAAGCATAGAAATCACACATATTATGAGTTGACGCCCCGGGGTCGCGACTACCTGACATATTTCCTGAATCAGAAGAAGAGCTGACTGCTATGAGCGATAGTGCGGGTTACGCGGACCAAGCCAGCCTGTTTCGGTGTTATATCATCTTGATGCTGTCGCGTCTTTACAAAAGCAAGAAGTTCGGGAGCCTGAGCACGAGGAACCTGCGATGAGAAAACTGCTGGAGTTTCTGAACAGTCACGGATCCTGCCGACATTTTACCGATAAGCCGATAAGCGAAAAGACGGAACGGATTATACTGTCCACTGCGGAGCGCTCGCCGACATCGTCGAATCTCCATGCATACTCGATCATTTCGATACGCGATCAGAACAAGAAGGCAAAACTGGCCGAACTGGTGGGTGGGCAGGCTCATGTAGCACAATCATCGCTGTTCCTGATCTTCTGCGCCGACCTGTACCGGCTGAGTCTGCTGAACAAGTCTCGAGGGTATCGCTTTCATGGCGAGTACACCGAGATGTTTGTCGTGGCGGCGGTCGACGCTGCCCTGGCGGCATCGCGGGCTCTGCTGGCGGCACAGGCGATGAGCATGGGAGGCGTGATGGTCGGAGGAATTCGGAACCATCCCGAAGAGGTGGCGTCGTTGGTCAAACTGCCGGAACTGGTGGCGCCGATCATGGGAATGTCGCTCGGCTATCCCGAGAAAGAGCCTTCGATAAAGCCGCGACTGCCGCTCGAGGGCTTGAGCTTCCGGGAAGAATACGATGTGTCGCAGATAAAAAGCGCGGTGGCGCAGTATGACCGGGAGATAGAAGAGCTCGGTTATCTCAAGGGGCGAGAAATACAGCCGGAGGAATATCCTGAATTTTCAGGTGCGTATTCGTGGTCGGAGCACTCAGCACGGCGCATGGCCGATGCGAGACCGAATGCCCTGAGACCGCACATGAAAACATTTCTCGAACGGAGAGGCTTTCTCAAGAAATAATCGTAGACAGAGAGAACGTCTAAAGGTCATTCCTTGGAAGGTTATTCTGGTTCGTCCGGGCTTCGTAGAAGTACTTGATATAGTTCCAGGCGTCTTCGGCCGTATCGGCAAAGACAAAGAGTTCGACGTCTTCCTGATCGATGGTTCCTTCCTTGACGAGATAATCAAAGTCTATCAATCGACGCCAGTATTCTTCGCCAAAGAGGATAATCGGTAAGGGTCGCACCTTGCCTGTCTGGACAAGTGTCAGGGCCTCGAACAACTCGTCCAGGGTACCAAAGCCGCCCGGAAACGCGACGAGGGCCTTGGCACGAAGCATGAAATGCATCTTACGGATGGCAAAGTAATGAAAATGGAGGCAGAGTGCCGGAGTGATGAACGCGTTCGGCTGCTGTTCCAGGGGTAGAGTGATATTCAATCCGATTGACTTAGCATCGGTTTCAAAGGCGCCACGGTTGGCAGCTTCCATTATGCCCGGGCCCCCGCCGGTAATAATGACAAACTCGTGCTGGTCCATCTGCTGTCCTTCAGTCGATACGAGTCGTCCGAATTCGCGGGCTTCATCGTAGAATCGTGACTTGACAAGGACTCTTCGAGCGATGGCGAGTTGTTTTTTGACTTCGCGATCGCCGGGGTGTTTTTTCAGCCGTGTTTCCAGCCGCCGTACCTTTGCCCTGGCCTCTTTTGGCTCGACTATCCGGGTGCCACCGAAGACGACGATGGTGGAATAAATGTTATTCTTGCGAAATGTAATTTCAGGTTTCATTAGCTCGGCCTGAAGTCGGATAGACCGGGCATAACCGCTATTCAGAAAGTCAGGATCGCGATACGCGACTCGGTAAGCCGGAGATTTTTTTAACCTGGCGATCATCTCTTTTTTGGTGTCTTTCTTTGCCATCTACAGAAGCCTCATATGCATAATACCGTAGCCAACGACGCGCCCGGGCGGCGGCGATCATCGTTTGGTGTATTGATCCGGCACGACTCTCGCCACGGTCCCTTGTACACTCCGGGCAGAAAACCGACGGTAAATACACTGATCAGGATGTCTGCCGGACATATTCTTCCAGTGGAATATCGGTGGGCACCCCCAGACACAGGCCGATCGATTCCGCCGCCTTTACCCATGAATGATCGGCCGTGACGACACGGGTCTTTTTCGCGACCTCGTGAATTGGCACCGATGTCAGGTCGGTCCCCTTGACGGATACCATGCGCCCGGTTTCGCCCCGGTGAACGAGATGAACGGCCTCGACGCCCAAACGGGTGGCCAGAATTCGGTCGAAGGCCGACGGCGAACCGCCCCGTAACAGGTGTCCCAAGATAGTGACCCGACATTCAATATTGATTAACCCCTCGATTTGCGCCGCCACCTGGTGGGAGATACCGCCCAGCCGGATAGCGTCGGGCGAATTTTCCACGTGGCGCTTGACGACCACCTCTCCCCCGGCCGGTTTGGCGCCCTCGCCGACAACCACAATGGAGAAGGTTTTGCCGAGAGAGTTGCGGTGCCTTACCTGGTCGCAGACGGCGCCGATATCGTACGGAAATTCCGGCATCAGGATGATATCTCCCCCGCCGGCGAGTCCTGACCCCAGTGCGAGCCATCCGGCATACCGCCCCATAACTTCGACGATCATCACCCGATGATGCGACTGCGCGGTCGTGTGGATTCGGTCTATCGCCTGGGTGGCAATTTCGAGAGCGGTATCATATCCGAAAGTGACTTCAGTCCCGACGATATCGTTGTCAATGGTTTTGGGAACCCCCACGATGGGTATGCCCTTTTCAATCAGTCCGGCCGATGCAGCCATAGTGCCGTCGCCGCCGACGGCAATGAGGGCATCCAATCCGAGGCTTTCAAAATTCCGGACGCACTGTGAAGATCGGTCGAGGTGGACCCATTCTTCGCCCTGAAGGACGGGATAGCTGAACGGGTCGGCCCTGTTGGAGGTGCCGAGAATGGTGCCGCCCCGGGTGAGGATACCGGAAACATCCTTGTCGTCGAGATTGACGTACTTATTCAGGACGAGACCCTCGTAACCATCATAAAAGCCAACGACTTCCATGTCGAAATCATTCTCGGCCGTCTTGACCACCGCCCGTATGACGGCATTCAAGCCGGGGCAGTCTCCCCCACCGGTGAGTACTCCGATCTTCTTTCTGGATTTAGGCATATAACTCTTGCTTCACCTTTCTTCTATCTCGCGGGGAAGAAACAGGATAGTGTTCGATTCCTGCGAAACGGAACCTGCTGACGCTGATACAATTATATGATTTGAAGGTGAACTACAAGCAGAAAACGAACTGCGCCATAAAATTGTTGTTGATTAAACCGACATAAGAGACATAATGACCGGATATAGTTGCCGGTTTCATCACGCACGCAAAAGGACCTATGCGCGTTAAACAAGTTCTTGTACTACCGAAACTTCCGGAGCGTATCAAACGACTTCAGGAGCTGGCAAATAACCTCTGGTATTCATGGAATTGGGACCTCGTACGCCTGTTCATCCGGCTCGATCCCGATATCTGGGAGCGATGTTACCAGAACCCGGTTGAAACGCTGTCAAAATTGCCGCAATCGACGCTTCAGCGAAACGCCAACGACGAGGCTTTTGTCGTAACGCTGGACCGCGTCTACGAGAAATTTCAGAGCTATCTGAAACTGAAAAAGTGGTTTGCCTACAAGTATCCCGACTATCTCAAGAGCCCGATTGCGTATTTTTCGCTGGAATATGGTCTGGATACGGGTTTGCCGGTTTATTCGGGCGGTCTCGGAGTGCTTTCCGGCGATACGCTGAAGACGTCCTCGGACCTCGGGATTCCCATGGTGGCCATTGGCCTGCTGTATCGATACGGGTATTTCCGGCAGTTTCTCTCGAAGGATGGCTGGCAGCAGGAGCGGTACGAGGAAAACGACTGGTACCATATGCCGGTCACACTGGTTCGGAATGAAAAGGACGAACCCCTGCGTGTTTCGCTGGTTCTGGACAGCGTCCCGGTACAGATTCAGATATGGAAGGTGATGGTGGGCGTCACGCCGCTGTATCTGCTCGACACCAATCTTCCGGAGAATTCATCGCAGGCGCGTGAAATCACGTCGGTGCTGTACGGCGGCGACAAGAACATGCGCATCCGGCAGGAAATTGTGCTCGGGATCGGCGGCATCAGGGCACTGAGGGCGCTGGGTATTCAACCGTCCGCGTACCACCTCAACGAAGGCCATTCCTGGTTTTTGACCCTGGAACGCCTGCGCCACCTGATGCAGGAAAAACACCTGAGTTTTCAGGAAGCGGCGCAATTCGCCTGGTCAACGACAGTGTTTACGACACATACCCCCGTCCCGGCTGGAAATGAGCAGTTCGACCCGGTTCTGGTTCACAGATATCTCGGTGATATTGTCAAACAGCTCGGGATCAACTGGAAGGATTTTCTCGCCATCGGTCGGGTGAATCCGGAGAACGAATCGGAAGCGTTTGGAATGACGGTCGCAGCGCTGAAGTTCTCGGCGTTTTGTAATGCTGTCTCGGAACTGCACGGTAAAACATCGCGGGAAATGTGGCACAATATCTGGCCGAATCTTCCGGTGGAGGAAGTGCCGATTCGGGCCGTCACAAACGGGGTGCACACGTCGTCTTGGATATCGCACGATCTCAACGAGCTCTATGAATCGTATTTTGGACCAAGGTATACCGAGAGCCCGGGAGCGCCGGACATCTGGGAGCGAGTGCATTCGATTCCGGATGTCGAGTTGTGGCGGATTCATAATAAGCGTCGCGAGCGGCTGGTCTTCTTCGCCCGCAAGCGACTTCGCCAGCACCTGATTCGGCGTGGAGCGTCGCAGCTCGAGGTGCAACAGGCTGACTCGATATTGAATCCGCAGATTCTGACAATCGGGTTCGCGCGTCGATTCTCGACGTACAAGCGAGGCAATCTTCTTTTCCATGATCTGGATCGTCTGGAGAAGATGATCAATAACGCCAGGTACCCCATGCAGGTCATCATATCCGGCAAGGCCCATCCCCTCGACACCCCGGGGAAAGAAATCATCAAAGAGATCATTACCCGCTCGGGCGAGGATAGATTCCGCAACAGGATCATCTTTCTCGAGGACTACGACATCAATGTCGCCCGGTATCTCGTTCAGGGGGCCGACGTGTGGCTCAACAATCCGCGCCGCCCGGAGGAAGCCTCCGGCACTTCCGGGATGAAGGCGGCTCTCAACGGGGCGCTCAACGTGTCGGTTCTCGATGGCTGGTGGGTCGAGGGATACAGCGAAAAGACCGGCTTCAAGATCGGCAACGGGGAAGTGTACGAAAACGTCGAGGTGCAGGACAAGATGGATGCGCAGTCGATGTACAATGTACTCGAGCGCGAGGTGATCCCTTTATTCTATGACCGCAACGACAACGATCTTCCGATCGGGTGGGTGACAAAGATGAAAGCCGCCATTCACATGGCCGGGCAGTTGTTCTCCGCCCATCGGATGCTGATGGACTATACGCACCATTTCTATATCCCGGCGATCAAGTCACGGATCAAGCTGGAGGCCGACAGTTACGCGCTGAACAAGCAGGTTACCGCCTGGATGGATCGGATCAGCCGGAGCTGGAATGATATTGCGATAGGCGATGTCGAGATGCCTGACATAGGTGACACCGTCTTTGTGGGACAGAGGATCCCGGTTCGAATGAAAGTACACCTGGGAGCGATCACTCCGGACGACGTTCGGGTTGAAATCGTATCCGGCCGCATAAACTCGCAGGATCAGCTGCTGGATTTTGCACCGATTAACGCGGTAATCGACCCGGACGCGAAGTCGCAAAACGGTGACTATGTTTACGAGGGCGAAGTCGTGTGTCACGAGTCCGGACGCTTCGGTATCACCGCCCGTGTAATTCCGAAGAACGAGAATCTCCACCATACCAGGAAACCGAAATTGATCAGCTGGTGGTAGTTCAGCTGAAAAATTGCAGAAGCGAAAAGCGGCGGGATGAGTTCCCGCCGCTTTTTGCGTGGATGCAGTTCTCTATGTGAAACCCGGTTACCGCCGGGTGTGATAGGTGGACAAATCTCGAGCACGAAGAATCAAGTCGGCCAACTCACGAGTCTGCTCGCCGCCAAGCTCTTCGGTCAGTGACCGGGCCATCTGATAGAGTTCTTCGAAGCCGGTTTCGGAGGCGTAGACAGTTCCTTTCAGCAATTCACCGAAACGCGATGCCACGATCGCCAGCCGAAGTTCAGGGCGACTCTCCCGGAAGCCGAGAGATTTCCGGTCCAGACTGACACTCTGGTTCACCTCGGTCACTTCTCCCCGGTCCGGATCGGTATAGCGGACCGCTATCGCGGCCACATCCGCTCGGCGGCGGGAGTCATGCAGGATCAGTTCATACAGGGCGGTTACTTCATGGCCGGCCCCAATCTCTCCCCCGTCCTGACGGTTATCGCGGAACCGATTATCGGCAACATCGCGGTTCTCGTAACCGATCAAGCGGTATGACCGCACGATCTCCGGATTGAAGTCGACCTGCACCTTGACATCGCGGGCCAGTACCTGCATCGAGCCCACGAAATCAGATACGAACAGCTTCTCCGCCTCGCGGAGGTCATTGACATAGGCATACTTGCCATTGCCCTTCTGCGCCAGTCTCTCGAGCAGGACGTCGTTGTAGTTTCCCATGCCGTAGCCAAAGGTTGAGAGCGTGATGCCCTTATTTGCATAGCGGTTCACCTGTGCCATGATGGCATCGGGGCTGACCTGCCCGACATTGGCCACGCCGTCGCTGCAGAGGATGATCCGGTTGGTGTGGCCGCTGACATATTGGGAATTCGCCATATCGTAACCGAGCTTGAGACCGGCTTCGGCATAGGTCGAGCCGCCCGGACGCAGGGAATTGATAGCCCGGAGAATATCGTCGCGCCGTTCAACGCCGGTCGGCTGAAGGACGACACGGGCCTGAGAGCCATAGGCGACAATGCCTATCCGGTCACGATTCGTAAGCTGATTCACCAGCATACGGAGCGATTCCTTAACGAGCTCGAGTCGGTTGTCGTAGCCCATCGAGCCGGAAACATCGATCACGAAGGTCAGGTTGAGAGGGTCACGTTCGCGACGGGTTATTTCAGCACCCTTGATGCCGATTTTCAGCATGGTGATGCGGCGGTCGAAGGGCGAGTCCGTTGTCTCGTAGAAGATGCGGAATCTCTTGTGATCAGGCGTCGCGTAGCCGTAATCAAAGTGATTGATGAATTCCTCGATACGGACAGCATCGCGTGGCGGCAGATAGCCATCTATGAGATAACGCTTGACGATATTGAAGGAGGCATCATCGACATCGATTGCGAACGTTGAGAGCCGGTCCTGCCGCGTATCGACAAAGTTGTTGGTGCCGTAATCGCGGAAGAACATGTCGTACGGTCCATAGGAGTAGTCCGGGGGCTCGCGGTAAGATCCGCCCGGGGCAATCGGCTTTGGAACGCCCGGGCTGATTTGCATCCGGTCGCCCTGGTAATTGGAGCCGGAGTAACCTTCCGGCAGGCTTGGGAAAGGTAGTGAAATGAGCGGTCGCTCACGTTTCTCGGCTTCCCGGGTTTGCTTGTCCTTTG
>CAYNEO010000055.1:0-23504 GCA_964396245.1 uncultured Ignavibacteriales bacterium | reverse complement strand
CGTCGCCGTCTGAGTCGGCTTGGTCGGCATTGGCGGTCTGAGCGCAGTTATCGCAAACATCACCGATACCGTCGCCATCTATATCCGCCTGATCGGCGTTGGCGGTCTGAGCGCAGTTGTCGCAAACATCACCGATACCGTCACCATCGGAGTCGGCCTGATCCGGATTTGCAAACTGCGGGCAGTTGTCATCTTCATCACAAATGCCATCGCTATCGGCGTCATTACACTGGTCGACGGCACATCCAACCCCAAGGGCGCCAATAGGATTTCCGCTGTTGTAGACATAAGACGCCAGGGGTGAAGATGACTGCAGGTGGAAATCTTCGGCGTCCGGGTCGCAGAACATCGGGTCGACATTGCTGTTACCGGAACCGGAGCCGGTCCAGCCACCCTCGATATCAGAGCTCGATACGATGGCTATAATACCCTGGGTCCAGTACAGCTCTGTCGGTGTCGATGATGCCTGGTTGTGCCAGAGAATGGATTTGCTGACAAGCAGGTACGACTGCTCGCCGTAGACGGCGCCGCCCGAGCCACCGGCACTGTTGCCATAAAGTGTGGCGTACTCGAGGGTCCACGTACGGGTATTCTGCTGGACACAGGCAACACCGCCGCCGTTGTTCGAGGCCTGGTTATTCACAAAGAGGTTGTATCTCGAGATGGGGTACGAGTTGCTCCGCAGGTACAAACCACCGCCGGACGAAGCGCTGTTGCCCGCGAACGTGTTGCCGGTCAGCATCGGGCTGCTGCCGAGACAGTACAGGCCGCCGCCGTTGCCGTTGGCGGAGTTGTTCTCTATCCGGTTGTCACGGATCCTGGCGGTGGAACCGTTAATGCAGACAATACCGCCGCCGTCGCCGTCGTTCGAACACGACGACACGACACAGCCTTCGATAGTCGGCGAGGCTCCGTCGCAGAGGATTCCGGGCGCGCCGGCAACGTTCCTGATCGTAAACCCGTGGAGGACGGCGGTACTGTCCTCGATCATGTCGAAGGTCACGATCGGTTGATCCTGGGAGGCGGCTTCAATGAAGGTCACTGCCGGCCCGCCGGCGGCCGTTACCACAACCCGTTTGCCCCCGTACGTTATGTTTTCGATGTACGTCCCCGCGGCGACCATGACAGTGTCATGGATGCCCGCGCGATCAATCGCGTGCTGGATTGTCGCAAAGGGGTTGGCGGTGCTGCCCACACCGAGAACATCATCGCCCGACGCACTGACATGCCACTGCGCGGCGAAGGTTGGCGACGCTATTACCAGACACGTCGCCAGTATCAGGATCAATCTGCGTCTCATACTGCCTCCTTCCCCGCGGGCCACGAGATTGACTGTCACAGTCAACCGGCTCGCAGGTAGTAGGTGAAAACCCCGGCGCCAGAGGAAAGATGGTCGACGCCGGAGGCTATTGACCTCTTATAATTAATCAAGCAGTATGCCGAGATTGGACAGATGAGCAGAAGATGCACTCACTGCTGTAAGTGCAAGCGTCTATGGGGATAAGGTGGCCGGTGACAAAACGGCAGAGCGCGGCAGAGGCCACAAAGAGCGCCCTGGAGTTCAAAAATCCCACAAGCAGCCCAACAGTTGAACACGCTTCGGGACATCGGGAGAACGAATTCCAGCCTCCCGGAATTCAATTCTCCCGGTATACTTCGCGTCTACTGTAAACCCTTTATCCCTGGGAGGCTGACTTATGGAAATGCACAATCACCCATGTTCCGTCCCGGTTCTGGAGAATCCACGTACAGCGAACCGGAAGATCAAATGACCTGTCGCCCATCGTTGCCTGAAACTGCCACAGCGATGTTGCCCACGCCCAGTCTATGCAGCCGGAATCATGGATATTCACATTGGTGACGGTGATCTTGACATCGGATAGCGACGCAAACTGGTTGGTGATGGCATCCTTCAGTCCCTGCCAGCCGTATATCGGTCCGCCAAACACTCCGAAGTTGACCATGTCAGTGTCATGGGCGACAAGACTGAAATAGAGTGTCGTGTCACCGGTTTCCACCGCGGTGACATAGTTATCGAGCACCTGGTTGATGGCGTCTTCATCGAGAATTCGTTCCGTGCTGGGCGGTTCTTCCTGTTGACAACCGATCACGACCAGGGCAACCAGCATCGAGAGGATAACGACATGTTTCAGCATATATGTGTCCTCCTGAGAGGGTTGATAGCAGGATGAGTCTGTCCCGGGGAAAGTTGATACTACTGCAAATTCGCCGGGAACGAGGCACAAGTCAAGCGAATTCAGCAAGAAGCCAGAGGGAATCCGGAACATGTGCAGACTTGCACGCAGACGGCCGGATCATTATTATGACAGCAGGATATCGACGGTGATAACTCGATGAGACTATCTCAACTGGCATTACTGGTGGCACTGGGCGTGTCGACACTTCTCTCCGGTGCGTTCGTTATCAGCTCGTTTCACGAACGCAAACATCGGGCGGCTTGGATTGGTGCGATACCGGCCGTGATCGGAGTCGTGCTTGTTGTGATCTTCGGTGCATATTGGATGCCGCCGGATTGGTTATCCTGGACAATCACTGCCGGTTTCGTGCTCTCTGTCCTCCTGTTCTTCCTCCCGTTCAGTTCACCGGGGCCACTCAGAACAGGGCCCATCACGGAACAGGTCGATGAGCGCGACACCATGTTCGCCCGGGAGGAATACGAGCCGGGGACCGAGATATATGAGACATACTATGCCTCTCACCCGGACAAAAAAGCCGTCGATGACCGTCTGCGCGGCCTTCCGCCCATACTTTCTCCCGGCGGACGCTTTTACGATCCGGTCGTTGCAACGGACATCCAGGCGGTTTTTGATACGATCAGGCAGATGACAGCGGATGTCGACGGCGAGCTATCGAAAGAGAAGGTGGTCGTTCTGCCGGAAGTCATGACAGCACGGGTCAAGCAACTGGTCCGCGACCTTGGCGCCGACGAGGTCGGTATCGCCCGGTTAGACCCGATGTTCGTTTACTCCCATGTAGGGCGCGGACCGGAGCCGTGGGGAGCGAAGATCAACAACAGCCACGCCTTTGCCGTCGTGTACACGCTCAAGATGGATTACGCTCGTGTCGAGGAGGCGCCCGATTTGCCGATCACCGAGGAATCAGCGAGGCAATATCTCCGGGCGGCGCAAATATCAGTCGCGCTCGCCCGCCATATTCGTAAGCTGGGCTATTCGGCGCGGGCCCATATTTCCGACAGCAATTACCAGATCATGCTGCCGCCGGTGGCACAGGATGCCGGTCTCGGGGAAGTCGGTCGGCTCGGTTATCTTATTTCCGGAAAGTACGGCGCGAGAGTACGGCTCGGTGGCGTGACGACAAACCTGCCGCTGGTGATCGACCATCCGAAGCCGTTTGGCGTCCAGAATTTCTGCCGCTCGTGCAACAAGTGCGCCGTCAACTGCCCATCGAACGCGATACCCTCCGGTGAGAAAACCGAAGTTCGTGGAATCGAAAAATGGCAGCTCGATGTCGAGAAATGTCTCTACACGTGGCGGGTGTTCGGCACCGATTGCGGCCTGTGCATGAGGGTGTGTCCCTACAGTCATCCGCCGACGCCGGTGCATAATCTGGTACGTCGCGGAATCAGGCGTTCGCCGTTTGCCCGATGGCTCTCGGTTCGGGCCGATGACCTCTTCTACGGCCGCTATCCGACCTAGCCGTCCCTGCATTGCAGGTAGTACTTCTACTTTTTCGCGAGCAAACGTTTTACCTGCTCGCTGTGATCAGCGACCCACTCGGAGAAGGTCTTCATTTTCGGATACAGCCGGCGGCTCTCCTCGAGATCGGCGGCCCGGTTGGGGATATACAGCCGGTTGAACTCGAACATGTTGGCGAGATCATCAGCGCCGGGAAAATCGAATGATGCAAATACGTCGCGCGGGATGTAGCTGTAAACCACCTTCACCCCCAGTTTGTCCGTCATGGTCTTTGCATACTGCTCCGGTGTCAGGTCATCGCCCACGACCCCGACAACTTTCCCGAGAAATTCATCCCGATTTTCAAAAATCGGGGCCACCACACCGCCGACATCCTCGACTGAAACCCCCGCCAGCGGCGTGTCGCCCTGCGGAAAGCCGAAACCGAAACTGCCGTCCTCCCGGGGCTGGGGCGGGAAGAAGGTCGTGAAATTTTCATAGTAAAACGCCACGCTTACAAAGGTCGCCGGAAGCTTCTTGCTGCGGGCGTACTCCTCGAGTTGCGCTTTCAAATCCAGATGGGGAGCCGGCAGCTTGCCGCCGCTGATCTTGCCGGCCGGCGGAAGCGTGCTGAAGACGAAATGCTGCACATCGCTGTCTGCAACCGCGTCGATCAGGTTTTTGCCGTGCTCGTACTCCTTATCGTAGTGCTCCCAGAAGTTGGTGACTCCGAACACACCGTAACAGCCTTCCAGAGCCGGCGGTAAGGTGGATGAATCGGCCAGATCACCCTGAACGATTTCACATCCTGCCTTCTTGAGCGCTTGCGCCTTTTCCGATTGAGGGTGGCGCGTCAGGCACCGCACGCCGAACGTGCCGCGCGAGAGCAGGTGCCTGGCGACCGAGCCGCCCTGAGCCCCGGTCGCGCCGGTAACGAGAATCATCCTTTTGTCTGCCATGTTCAGTTCCTTTCATTGACAGGACTCATGTTCGGCACGGATATGCCTCCCGTCCGGAAAAGTTCTTCCCCGTGCTGAAACGTAGATATTTGTAGTCCACATAACACGGTCCGGCCCGGCCCGGTTCCGTCCCGGCGGGCAACAAAAAACCCGCGGGCATCGAGCGCCCGCGGGTTTATCAGAAATTATCGGCTCAGATTTCTAATACATCCGGACCGGCTTGCTCGTGCCGGAGCCGTCCTCAGGAACGTCATCGCCGCTGTCATCGTCATAACCGTTGTTGTCGTCATAACCACCGTCGTGGTCATCGTCGCCACACGTTCCGGGACCGATATAGCCTTCATTGTATCTCTCGAACATGCCCTTCCATTGCAGGACCATCTTACGATCGTCCTTGCTGAGCATATCCCAATCCTGCCAGTCATGGTCGGACAGGAAGTCATCGGCCGTCTGGATGGCGTCGTAGACGTCTTCAGGATTGGCGAAACCGACAATGTTCAGCTTGGCCGTCAGCAGATGCGCGTAGAGCTTGGTGATGCCGTTGGAAGGCTCGCCGTACACTTTCTGGGTCAGAATGTCATAGGCGGTCTGGGCGTCGGCGACCTCGATACTCTTGGCGCCGTCGTGATTACCCAGATAGATCGGCAGCAGGAGCGGCGTCACCATGTCAGGCTGCGGACCGAATCCGGCGTGATTCTTCCAGTATCCTTTACCGCGCGTGCAGCCGTTGTACTCGAACAATCCTGCATCCCAGGTATTGTCGGTCTGACCGGGCACGAGGGTAAAGCACTCGGTGGTCTTGTAGTACCGATTGACATCGCTGTCAAGGCTGTCGTTGGTTCCCTGGTCCTGATACGTGAAGATCCACCCGAACGGGTTGACAAAACCGAGATAGTAATCGCCGGCCTTGAGCATCTCGAAATGATACATGCCCATGGCGTCGGTCGTGTCAGTGCCCACCAGGGTGCTGTCGCAGGTGTACAGATGAACCGTGATCCCTTCGAGGCCCGGTTCGCCTTCGTCCTGTATGCCGTTCATGTTAAGGTCGTTCCAGACGAAGTCACCGACCTCGGCAGGCGGTTCGTAGATACCGGCATCGACCGTGAGATCTTCCATGCCGGCAGAGAGCGTGAAGCAGTCGGTGCGACCGGTCTCCGGATTCACGTCGCTGTCGAGCGCGTCATCGCTTCCCTGATCCATCGGGCTGAACACCCAATACTGCGGGGGCACAACCTCGATCAGATAGTCGCCTGCAACAACCGAGTCAAACATGTAATGACCCATAGCGTCGGTCGTGGTCGTGGCCACCATCGTGGTATCAGAGCAATCGTAGAGCTTGACAGTAATGTCCGCCAATCCCGGCTCGCCTTCGTCCTGGATACCGTTCATGTTAAGGTCGTTCCAGACGAAATCACCGACCGATGCGAGAGTGGAATAGAGCCCGGCGTCGACCGAGAGATCAGTCACGCCCGGATCGAGCATGAAGCAGTCGGTACGGCCGGTCTCCGGATTGACGTCGCTGTCGAGGGCGTCATCGGAACCCTGGTCCATCGGGCTGAACGCCCAGTATTCAGGGGCAACGACCTCGACCAGATATTCGCCGGTCTCAACCGAATCGAACATATAATGACCCGTGTCATCGGTCGTGGTGCTCGCGATCATGCTGGTATCGGCGCAATCATACAGGTTCACCGTTATTCCCGGCAATCCCGGTTCGCCTTCGTCCTGGATGCCGTTCATGTTAAGGTCATTCCAGACAAAATCGCCGATTGTCGAGGTAGGCACATACACCTCGAATGGCGCCTGCACGACCGAGCGAACGGTCGAGCTGGCGGCCGTGTCCCGGCCCGTTTCGAAGTAATCCTCGGTACCGAAACTCGAATCAGGATGCTCTTCGGAGATTGATGCATCCATCGCCGCCATAAACGTTTCACATTCTGAACTACCGTCGACTGTGTAGCAAATTTGCAGGTAGGGCTGATTTTCCGAAGCTTCGTGGCTGGCATACTCAACCATGTTGGTGTCCGCGTCCGACGGATTCAGCAGAATGCCGTAGTTGGCATAGCTGCTATCGAACCAGCCTTTGGCAAGATCGGTGATGTCGACCGACACCCAGCCGGTAGCGCTTACGTCGAAACTGCCGGCGATATCAGTGTTGAAATTACTTCCCAGACTGTTCCAGGTGACGTCGGACTCCATCCAGTCGGCGGTAACTTGATGGACCGTAACGGATTGTTCGGCGGCATCGGTCACGTAGAAGTAGAATGCCGCAGAATCGATAGTGGCTGTCGAAGGAATTCCCTGCTTGGCTACAACCGGATCCTGTTGTGCAACTTTGGATTGCGTCGGTCCCGGATCATTCGAACAGCCGGCGACCAGCAGTCCCACAAAGACCAGTACGGTTAATAGCAACTGTGCTTTCCGCATACGTACTCGCTCCTCTCTTAATAGTTTACGTGATCATCTACCGGCCGCGACACGCGGTAGGAACAAGCTGCGTACAAGGATGAAAATGTTAATTGTGAGTACCCTGATAAAGGTACACCAACCTGTAGTATCTGTAAAGGAAAACTTTTCCTGTTTGTTCCCGCTGGAGCGTAATCTTATGGCACTTTTGGCCACAATTCATGGATCGGCGATCTGCCCCAACGCACTTTAGAAAAAACTCGACGAGACTGCAGAAATCTTCATAAATCATCACCCCCGCTACGAATATTCAATCTGCCGGAGTGGGTCGATTACAACGCTATTCCGCGACCGGCGGCTCCCATGCGGCCATCTCGTCCAGGCTCCGCTTTCCATAGTACCTGATCATTTCCAGGACTTCGGGCTTGTCCGATGTAATCAGAAGAATCTCGCCGGCGCAAGTGGAGATGTGCTCGAATTTCGCACCCGCCATCACCAGTTTCCCGTAGTACTCGCAACTGCCGCACATGGAAATATTGGTATTGCCTGAAGCCACTTCGGCCGCCAGTTTTTCCATCTCGTGTTCTGCCGCCATATACGAGTCGTGGAATTCAGGCTTGACCACGGTGAGACTGAGCAGGCCGTTCGAGATGTCATGGTGTTCAAATGTCATGTTCTGCAGAAGTTGCGGGTCTTTCAACAACGTCTTGCAGAACGCGCAGTTCTTCATGTCGTACCATGGCTTTTCCTGCGCGATGGTTATCGTGGTAACAGCTATCAGTACTGCGACCAGCATAAGGATGAAACTGGGCCTTTTCATAGGACGCCTCCTCAAAGAATAAGGACGAATGTCCAACTCGGTCGATATATCTGATTGTCTGTCGGAAGATGAAATAGTGCGTATCTCCTAACCAATCTAGGTTTCGCTGTTCCCGGACGCAATGACTTTATGAGCAAGCCGGAGCCGATCAGCGGGCGGTTACCTCACGCGGCAGGAAATACCTTGACCGCCGTCGTCTGCAAGTTATCTTCTTAATAAGAGCACGGAATAACGGCTGGCCGGGAGAACATAGTATGGGTCATCTGGTCGGAAAAGATCTCTACCACAAGCTGGGCAAGAAAATCGATAACCTCACCGCGCGCGCCCCCTGGAATGACAAACTCTACGCTATCCTCAAAGAGCTGTACACCCCCGAGGAGGCGGAACTCATCGTCAGAATGCCGTACGGCATGGCCGGAATCGAGCAGATCGAAAAGGTCACGGGATACCCGCGGGCCGATTTGTCCCGCCTGCTTGACGGTTTGACCGAAAAAGGGCTCGTGCTCGATGTAACCTGGGGGGACAAATCCTTCTACTCCGTCTCCCCGTTGATAATCGGCATTTTCGAATTCACCATGATGCGGACGCGGGGCAAGTTGAATACCAGCGAATGGGCCAGACTCTTCCACGACTATCTCCAGGACGGATCGTATTACCACGCCAATTTCGGTAAGGGACAGTATGTCTCGCCGTTACGCACTCTGCCGCATGAGGAGGCGATCGAGCCGGATCAGTATGTTGAGATTCTGGACTATGAAAAAGCCGGCGCTATCATCCGTGACGCAAAAAAATACGCCATCGGCATCTGCTCCTGCCGCCATGAAAAACAGCATGCCGGCGAAAAGAAGTGTGACATCCCCCTCGATACCTGCTCCACCTTCGACAGCTCCGCCGAGATGCTGATCAGCCACGGAATGGCCCGCGAAGTCTCCCGCGAAGAGATGCTCGACAACCTGGCCCGGTCCCGTGACTCGGGCCTGGTCTTCTGTGCGGATAATGTCCGGAAGAACATCTCGTTCATCTGTCACTGCTGCAGCTGTTGCTGCAACGTGCTTCTCGGTGTCACGAAGTTCGGATACCCTAACGTGGTCGTTTCATCGAACTATGTCCCCCGCGTCGATCAGGATGCCTGTATTCAGTGTGGAACGTGTGCCGAAGCCTGTCCGGTCAACGCCATTACGATTGACGACGTCACCGAGAATCCGGTCGTGGATGAAACGCAGTGTCTGGGATGCGGCGTGTGCGCCCTGGACTGCCTGAGCGGTTCCTTGCGGCTCGTGAGACGCGAGCAGCGCGTCTTCCACCCGGAGGATACCTTCGAGCGAGTCATTCTGCAAAGCCTGGAACAGGGGACCCTTCAGAACCTTCTGTTCAACAACCCGCAAAGTGCGAGCCACGGGTTTATGCGGGCTTTTGTAGGGGGATTTTTGAAATTGCCGCCGGTCAAACGGTCGCTGATGAGCGATACCTTGCGTTCACGCTTTCTCGGTGCCCTGCGCAAGGGCGGATGACGTTCGCTCAGCCGGCCTTTTGTTCTCTGCTGACAGCCGCTCGGGCCTGGTTTATGACATCCGCCAGCTGATCACTTCGCTGCGAACCGATCAGCAAACGTTTGCCACCTTTCAGCTCCAGTTGGACTCCCCCGTTGCCGTAGACATTGTAAGCCATACCGTGCCCAAAACCGAACCGTATGCCCCAGCCGCCGTATTCGCGGATCGGGCGATACTCGCGGGCGACACAGTTGTCGATATCAGCCAGCACGACCGTTCGCGTATGAAGCGGGAAATAACGCAGAACGATGCGATCGCGAGTTACGAGAGTCTTCATGTTTATCGAGACCATGAATAGCGGCAGCAACACACCGAACAGAATACCGACCAACCATACCACCCAGTCCGGGGCCGGCCTGTTGCCGAAAGGATTGCCCAGTATGATCTGGTCGACAAAAATCCACCAGACTAAAATCGTGATAACAACAGTGAGTGTCCAGACCCACCACTGGTTAGGCCGTTGCACTTCGCTGTAGAGTGATTTCGTCTCAACTGGATGTGTCATACTGTCTCCTGTGTTTCTGCCGGTATCTTCCGCCCCCGACTCCGATAACTGATCACAAAGAGCGCTCCGGCGATAATAATCGGGAGCGCGAATACTGTCGACCACAGCAGGTTGTCCGCGTATGCCTTGCTGTAGAGCATGACCCCCACGCCGATTCCACCGGCAATAAGCAGTACCCCGCCCGCGAGCTCCTTCTTCCATGCCAGAAAGATGGCCAGGATCAAGCCGAGCTGGATGAGCATCTCAACCACGGGCGCACTGCCGGCCGGTGCATCCTCCCGCAACGACACCCACAAAACGAAGAGAAACGGGATTATCAAAAACGCCAGAACACCGATAATCGCCCCGTAAATCCGGGCGATATGATGCATCCGTATCCCGACCCCCGACTGCCCAATCTCCTTCTCCGCCACAGTAAACCTCCTGCCAATCGTCAGGTGCCGTGCGCGATGGGAGTCCGATTGTTCGTTAATTACTAAAGCTGTTCGACAGCAGACAGAGCCTTGTCGGCCGCGTTTAGCATGGGCTCGGTAGAGATACTACTGCCGACCGCCTGCTGCATCCAGAGATCGGGCGTCACCGAGCCGATGGTACACATGCGCTCCATCTCTGAACCGATACTGTGCTCTTTTAGATACTGCTCAATCTGAAAAGCGATGATATGCCCGAGCGGGTAGTCCGGAAGATACATCGTACCGCTGATCATGTGCGAATAGATCGCGAGAATGGGGATATCGCGCACTCCGAACACCGGCGCGTAATATTCATTCCAGACATCTTTCGCTATTGCGATCACTGATTCCTTCAGGTCCGCCGGCGTTGCATCCTGATGATCATACATCCAGTGCCATACTCTCATGTCGACCAGCGAGACCCCGGCGATTTCATATGCCGCCCACAGGTCGTTGAGTACCTGCAGGTGCTCCGCCTGCGGGTCAGGGTGTTTCAACCCGAGTAACTCGAGGTCGCGAGCCTGGAAAACGAACGCAAACGCCTCGGTGAAGGCCGTATTCGGTACGCCGCGTAAGAGACTGTGGTCGATGCGGACGGATGAGAATATCTGCTCCACGTTATGTCCGAATTCGTGCGTGGCAATGTTGTAGCCCTTGTAATCCATACCGCCTTCAGGCACCCGCGTGCGCAGATGGGCGTTATCGGTCCGCCTGCCCGGACCGGAGGCATGCCCGGCGCCGCGCGACGGATCTACCTCGACTCGCGATGCCACAAATTTGGCCGTCGCCGAATCGAAACCGAGATCGGTCAAAATACGCGTCATGTCGGCTTCGAAAGCTTCAATTGTCGGGTACTTTTCCCGCACAATGGAATCCAGTTTCTCCTCACCGATAGTCGCACGCGCTTTGAAACCGTCGTACCAGATGTCAAACGGCTGCAATTTTCTTCCCAGGCGTTTTTCAATCAATTTCCCCGTCCTCGCCACGACATCCGACGACAAAATCGAAACGAACAGACGTTCCACTTCAGCTTCCGGTATCTCGCGGTCTCTCTGGAAACGGCGATCGATGAGAGTGGGCATGGTCGGGTAGTACGGATCGGCCATCAGCTGCGCATGGAACTCGCCTAGAAAGCGGGCATACCGGGTATTCGGCTCCGGTGTATTGTCGACCGGGTCGCCGGGATTACCTTCCCGTTTCTTTTCCGGTGGAATCAGACCATCGACCTTGTCCGATATAACGACATCGTTTGTCGAAAGCTTCCAATCCACACCCGGGTTATTGATCACGATCTCGGGGACCTGTTGATTGATTATCCGCAGCATGACATCGTAAATCATCTCCTGCTTTGCCAGACCGTCGGATTCGGCATACAGGGATTTGAGTTCATCGCGAAGATTCCAGTGGCTGATGAGTTTCAACCCTTCCGGAAACACTCTTTCGCCGTTGTCGTCAAGCAGATGATGCATCCAGATATTGTAGTCACGGATATACGTCCCCGCCGCCATACCCGAATCGGTCATGACCTGCATTACCTCGGCCGGAATGCGGTCGGCAAATCGCTGTGCGAGCCGGGCTTCCATCCACTGCCGACGGGTCCATAACGGTCCTGATTCAAGCTGCTCACCCAGTGTGTAGAGCGGATAATTGAGAAGGACGATAAAAGCTGTCCGGGTCTTGAACATGTCCTCATCAACATGCGCCCACGGGGAATACCGGGCGATGGCATAATCGATGGGCAGAATTGGGCCGGTTTCGACGGCCATGTTCCATGAGAGATCACGTCCCATCTCACGGAGGTGGCCGCTGATGCTTTCAAAGGCCGTTTCCAGCCGGTCGGCGGTCTGCTCACGCAGCCGCGGGTCGGCGATAAAATTGGTCCGGCAGAATTCCGAGAACTCATCGAAACTGCCGTCTTCCTCCCGCCACATCCGCGCGACCTGCTCGACACCACGCGTTATACGGTCCCGATTTTCCTCGCCGTGCCGTTCAACGCACCTGTCGGCCGCAGCCTGTATCTGTTGACCGGTTATGAACATCGTTTCAGCAAAACTCAACGCTGTCAATATGAGAGTTACACCGAATGCCGACAGGATCGTCCTGACAACGGCACCGGTGATATACGGTCGCCGGGGATTCCGGCGTCCACTGGCTAAGATGCACCGCTGATCCATAAACCGTGACCACCTTATATGTATCGAAGTATCGTGACACCACTTGTCTTAAGGTAGGTTCACGGCCATGGGAAGGCAACAGCAAATCGCGTGTGACGTCATTCGGGACACGTTTTTTGGAGAACGAACGGTCCCTGATTTCAGTTGACTCCGGACCGGGAGGTCATAGATTTATGTATCGGTTTTTTGCACCTTTGGCAGGGGTATACAATCTATGAGACTGGCTGGGTTACTTCTGGTTTGTAGCCTGTGTTTCGGCACCGCTTCCGCAACGCCACAACTTCAATCGACTTTGCACCTTCGCCCACCCGACACAATCCGATTTCAGTTTGCGGGACAGCTCCGGCTCGAGTACGACAGCAAGGATCATGGCGCAGGCAAAGAGCGCACCGATGAACTGGACATGTACGCCCGCCGCATCAGGGTCGGCTTTATCGGGAAATTCCCTTATCGGCGCGTCGATGTCCGATTGCAGCTCAGCGCCGCACCCAACTCGCTCGAGTTTATCGACGGCTATTTCGACTACTACCGTTGGCTGCCTTTTCGTTTCCGGGTTGGCCAGTTCAAAGTACCGTTCACGCGGTATCGAATTCACTCTTTTCAAAGACTGACCTTTGCCGATTGGTCCATCGTTACGAAGTATTTCGGCGCCGAACGCCAGATGGGCGGTGTGGTTCACAATGACTACGAGAATCCGCCAAAGTGGGGTTACGCCCTGGGGATTTTCACGGGGGTCAACGCTCGCGCATCACATGCCATAGGCATCGCTACGCTGTACGGGGAGGAAACCCCAAATCCGTCCGACCTGTCCGAGCCGGCGCCCCGGGCCGACTTCCATCCTGAACTCTTTGCCCACGGGTCGTACAATCCCTCCAAAATGCCGGTCAGTTCCGACACCGATGACAAGCCGGCCGATCTTCGGTTTTTCGGCGGCCTGAGCGGAGCGTGGGATCTCGATCCGAACGAGTACCAGGATTTCGCCCTCCGGTTTGCATCGGAGGTCCTCGTAAATTACCGGGGTCTGTCATGCACCGGAATCGGGTATCTCGGCTTCAGCAAAACCGGCAGTCCAGCCGTTACACGTTTAGCCATGACCGGCGGTCTCATTCAATCGGCCTGGCGTATTAACCAACTCTACGAGGTGGCCGTCCGGTATGCCATTGTTGATTTCGATGATACCGCCCTTCGAGAGGCATATGAGAGGGCGCAGGGCATAATTGCAACGGCTCAACTGGAGCTGGACACTGCCGGAGAAAAGGAACTCGCCCAACTGCACCTGAACGAGGTCACCTCCCAATACGGAAGTGTCGGGAGGGTCAGCCGGCAGCAGGAGATCACGCTGGGCTTCAATGTCTACTGGAACGACCACAAGCTGAAATGGCAGAATGACATCGGCTGGCTGATCTATTCGCGCTCCGATGGGAACCGGACCGACGCGGTCGTGCGAAGTCAGGTGCAATTAGCCTTTTAGGAGAGGCGTATGAAAGGATACAGGATAGTTATCGAGATTTTCGAGGGCGACGGTGGAAAGCTTGTCAAAGAAGGCGACAAAGTCGTTTACCCGCCGGATTTTGAATCATCGGGCATCTGCGCCTGGATGTATCGCGGCGACGGCCGGAAAAGTTACCGGGTCGGTGACCGTTTCAGCTATCCTGAGGATGCCGGCAAACTGTGTCCCTGGCTGCTGGGTTGCATGGACAGCATGATTCAAGCCCTTCGAGCCGGGGGAACCCTTGGCTGGCATTACAAGGGTACGCCGTATGAGAAGGTAGTTGATCCTGACGGCGTGACGACCGAGTATGTCCGATGCGTCGACCCGACCGAATCGGGTATAGTCGTCAAACTCATCAGGACCGCCATCCCGGATTGAGCACGGAGATTCACGCTCCACGCCGTATCCGGACCCGCTGTCAGTAAGCAAGATTTTGAAACCAACCGACTGCCTGCGTGTTTCAGGGTAAAATAGCCTGACCCCGGATTTGTCTTCCATTTGCTCGTGGACAATCTGAGTCCCAGCCGTAAGCTTTTCCGGAGTCCGTACGCGATTACAGAGTTGAGATCTTTTCACGACCGTCACGGCATAATGACAGACCTCCTGAAGAAGAAACGGACCCTGATCATACTGGGTGCGCTGAGTCTGTTTCTCGTATTTTACGGAATCAGCGCTCTCTCGTTTACCGACCCCGATGACGTTTTCTATGCGGAAACGGCGAGGGAGATGCTGACCCACGGTGATCCGCTTATCCCCCACATTTTCGAGCAGCCGCAATTCGAAAAGCCCCCGTTGTTTTACTGGAGTCTGGCGCTGTCATTCAAGGTCTTCGGGGCCAACGCCGGGGCCGCGCGGGTCGTCACCGGACTGGTCGGATTGCTTGGCATTGTCGGCACGTTTCTTTTTCTCCGACGACTGCTGAACCAATCGGTCGCCCTGCTGTCGTCCTTTTTGCTGGTCAGTTCCCTGGGGTGGCTCGGTCTCTCGAGGTCAGTCGTAACCGACCTCATGTTCACGGTCTTCATAAGTTTCGCCATCTACAGCTTCTTTCTCTGGTACCGACTGGACAAGCGTGTGTACCTGTGGCTGTTTGCCGTTTTCGGCGCGCTGGCGTCTCTGGCAAAAAGCCCCGTGGGGCTGGTGATTGCCCTGCTGGTGGCGATACTCACGCTCGTTCTTGACCGCGAGTCAAAGAGAGTGCGCCGTTTTCTTTTTCATCCCTGGTGGCTGCTCTATCTCGTACTGACCCTGCCGTGGTACGTTTACGCAACCGTCAAGTACGGTCAGGCATTCCTCTGGGAGTATTTCATCAACGATCACTGGAACCGGGTCGTGATGGCCGAGCACGCGAGCTTCGACCATTGGTACTTCTACGTCGCCGTGGTTACCGTTGCCATGCTTCCGTGGACGGGCTATATGGCGTTTATCGGCGCTAATTTCCGAAAGTATCGATCCTGGTATAAGTTCATCTTCTCGTGGATTGCGGTGGTGACGGTGCTCGTCGCTATCCCGCACTCAAAGCTGGCAACCTATGTGTCCCCGATCTATCCTCCCCTGGCAATAGGCATAGGCATCGGCCTTTACGAGGGCAGCGTGCGTCTCTGGCGGCGCTCGGCGGCGGCGGTTATTACGATTCTGACGGCCGTCCTCGCAGCCGTTCCGGTGTTTCTGGCAAAGACTCAGTACCCGGAATTCTTTTATCCGGCGCTGGCGACTTTTGGCGTGTTGTCATTGTGTGCGGTCGTGGCCGCTGTGATGCTGCTGACCTCGCGGCTGAAAGCGGCGCTTATGGTCAATACCGCCGGTATCCTGGTATTCACTGTTGCCGCCATAACGACGGTGATGCCGAAACTCGAGACGGCGGTCACCGACAGCGACCTGCCGGCGATAGTATCGCAATACAACTACACAAATAAGCCTATCGCCTGCACCAAGACCTTTGCCCGGGGAGCGTATTTCTATACCCGGGATACGGTGCTTGTGCTCGCCGACTCGCCGGATCCGTTCTGGAGCAAGCATCCGCTGAAGGTGCTGAGCACGGACGATGAAGTTCGGTCCTTCTTCGGGCAGTACGACACCCTGCTTTGTGTCGTATCGCATGGTCGTCACAAGAAGCTCGATTCTCTCTTTGCCGGTACGCGGAAGAACATAGAGATTTCAAGCAATCTCGGTCGCTGCGTTCTACTCAGTGAGAAAATTCTCGAGCCGGCGATTGCGGGCAAACCGGAGCCATCACGCTCTCTGCTTGACGCCAACTGACCGGACGCGGCTCACCAGAAACTCCTTGACTGAATCCGTCAAAAACGACAACCTTCTCCCGTGAGTATCACCGGCGACATTGTCATTCCGATCGACAGCCTCAGGCGATTTCCCGATCTCGTCCACGGTTACACCACGCGTTCGCTTGGTGATCTGTCGTTTCGCACGTCAAGCGAAAACGCGGGTGAACGACGCCGGATACTCGCATCGGCGCTCGATATCGACCCGAGGCGGATGTTCTCGATTCCCCTCGGGCACACCAGCCGCGTTGCGGTGCTGGAACGCCCCGATTTCGTTTACTTACTCAATACACACGGCTACCTGTCGGTAGAGCGAGTCAGGGTCACCGATTTTCCGACAATCACCGATAAACTCCCCGACCCGGATCAAATGGATCGCTATGCCGACGGTGTTGTCTGGCAGTTTCCCGATGTTTTTTCGCTGGTCATAACCGCCGACTGCGCGGCGGTCGCATTCTATGACCCGGTGACCGGCGCCTGTGGCAATTCCCATGTCGGTCTGCTCGGGGCGGTCAACCGTTTGCCGGAAGCGATGGTGACGGCGCTTCGGACCAACTTCGACTCGGACCCTGCCGATATCGAAGTAGTCATCTATCCGTGCATCCGAAAATGCCATTACGACGTCACCCGCTCACGCACCTGGCAGCTCGTCAAGCAGGATGTTTTCGCCGTCTATGGAGCGGACAACACTTTCTATGCCGACAATCATTTCGACTTGCCGGGATTTATCACCCATCAATTGATGGAGGCTGGAATCCGGGAAAGCCATATCCATGACACGTGGCTGTGCACGGTCTGTCATTATGATAAGTTCTTCTCGCATGTTGGCGCCGTCACGCCTGATGCACAGGCCCGGGAGGGCCGTTTCGGCGCGGTGATAGGCATGAGGTAGAAAGCCGATCGAAGCAGATTGCTGATAGTCGCCAAACCCGACTTAACCAGATCTGGCAGGGGCCCCACCTACACCCGGTCGCGGTCACGCAACGCGACCGCCGGCGTCGGGGGTTTAGTCGGTTCTCCACCCCCGGCCCGCTCCACCTGACCGGAAATCAGTTGCACGAATGACAGCGAGACAATCGCCATCACCGCTCCCGCCAGGAACGGAATCCTGTAATCGATCATCCAGAGCACGCCGCCAACGAACGGGAATATCACCGCCCCGATGTGATTGATAGTGAACCCGACCGCCATGCTCGGAGCGATATCGGGAGTGTCGCCGATTTTCTGGAAAAACGTCCGGATCGCCATTGAAAAATTGAAAAAGATATGGTCGGCGATATACAGCGCCGCAACTACGAGTTTTGAGTCGACAAACGCATAACCGACAAAAATGAATATCAATGAGAAGTATTCCCCGGAAAGCACAGTGCGCTCGCCGTACCGGACGATCGCCTTGCCGATCATCGGAGCCAGGAAGTAATTGATCACGTTATTGGCGACAAACAGCACGGTGACTTCCTGCACCGAGTAATTGAATTTCTTCACCAGCAGAAAAACGGCGAAGGCGACAAATATCTGACGGCGGGCGCCGGCCATGAACGTGAGAAAGTAATACAGCCAGTATTTCTTCCGAAGCACCATTCGGGTGTGCTGCGGTGTGAGCTCGCGGTCGACCGGGTCCCGCGTGAAACTCCACACTGCGGCCAGCACGATCAATCCGCCGATGACGACATACAACAGGGAAAAAGACAGATGCGGCGCGATGACAAAGATCACCGCCCCGATAGCGATATTCGAGGCCGCCGATATCCCGCGCAATTTGCCGAAGACGTGCGGCGATGTTTTCTTGTCGAAATACTGGAGGGTGAGAGACTGCGCCGTGGTATCGTAGTAGTGGAAGCCGAGGCTCATGATCAGGGTCGTGCCAATCAGGCCGATAAAAGACGGAAACAGGCCTGTCAGCGCCACTCCGACACCCATAGTCAGGATCGACAGCGACGATACCCGGTGTTCCTTGACCATCAGCATCGCAAACAAGACCAGCACGGCAAGGAAACCGGGAACTTCCCGCACCGACTGAATCACGCCGATCTGCCCGCCGTCGAGCCCCACCACCCTGACCGCAAAATTATCGAACAGCGTCCGCCATCCCTGAAGTCCCACGGCTGAACTAATAGTCAGCAGCAGCAGATATCGGAACATGGGAACGCTGGAAAGTCTGGTCGGGCCGGTCATACGCGCACAATCGGTTGGTATTTTTTTCAAGGGTAGGTTATGACGGCAAAATAGTCAAGCAGTCTGACACGACGGAGGCTAATTTGCCCGGCGGACATGGAAATAACGAGATCGACTTGAGTAAACTAAGCCGCTGTTGGTTCGGTCACTTGCTCGCGGCCCGGCGGAAGCACGAGGCGCAGGATCATAAACAGTGAGCAGGCGACCAGTGCGATATCGACCCACGCCCCCAGCCTGATGATGCCGAACAGTCCGAAATAGAGCGTGCTGATACCCACGAATGCCTCGAGTCCCCTCGATCTTGGCGGCGACGTCAGAATCAGAAATCCCGACACGGTCAGCATGGTGGGACAGTTCAGTACCCCAACCGGAGAGTAGAGGAGCGCACTGAGCGCCACTGGTGGACCCACCCAGTGCAGGTACCAGAAACCGAAAATGAGCGCTACCACGCCGAAGAACCGATCGGCAATCGGCAGGTACATAAAGGAAAAGTTGAGCTTTCTCCGCAGGTACGCCCGCCCGATGAGGATCACATAGAGAACGAAGACAATGATATTGGGTGTCAGTCGGTGGGTGATAGCGACTATAGCCGCCGACATCGACACAAACGCAATGAACGCCGCAAACAAGGGCTCCCGTATCCGCCGAATCGCAATACCGAATACCAGGACCACGAAGAAGATGATGTGTACCGTCGCTGATGCATCCTGCTTTTCGACGGCTATCTGCTGGAGTCTCGTAGAAATCTCTTGAGGCGATACCATGAGTGTCATCGCAAATGCCGCCAAAAGAAACAGCCCCACTATTGTCCACAGAAGTATTCGCATCAGTACTACCCTCCGGATATGGATACGCCAACCATCCAGTCTTACGGTTCGCTGATCTGATTGATGTCCGCACCCCGATGACATTCCGGATGTCCGCGGCTCTGCCCCCTACGGTACCAATTTTCAAACCAAAAAGTCAAGGTTACACTTGCATGCCGCACGGGACCGATTACGGTTTGAATTATCCCGATGACAGCGTATACTTGAGTTCACCCGGTAGGTGAAATGCAACTCTATTCCGGAGACACGACATGTCCGACAGTGAACCGACTCCGTCACACCACGGCGATGACGCCGAAATCGGCGGCCAGTATCCCAACGACACGATACGCCTGCTGATTGAACGAAGCAGCTGCCGATCATTCCATGGGAAGACGATCCCCGAGGATGTCATGCGCCTGCTTCTCGAGGCAGGCACCCACGCCGCCACCGGCGGAAATCTCCAGCCGTTCTCCATCATCAGGATAGAGAATCAGGCTACCAAAGATCGGCTTGCTCATCTTAACGGTGATCAGCCGTTCATCGCCACCGCCCCCACCAACCTGCTCTTCTGCATTGACTGGTACCGTATACGCCGATGGGCGGAAATCGAAAAGGCTCCTTTCACCGCCGATCAGTCATTTCGCCATTTCTGGATATCTTTTCAGGACACGATCATTGCCGCCCAGAATATCTGCACGGCCGCCGATGCCGTGGGACTCGGGTCCGTCTATGTGGGCACGGTGCTCGAGTGCTTCCCGGAACTCCGCGAGATATGCGATCTCCCCGACGGCGTGTTCCCGGTCGTCCTGCTGAGCCTCGGCTACCCGAAAGACCGCCCGAAACCGCGGCGAAAACTCGATATCGACGTGATCACTCACAACGAGAAATACCGTCGTCTCTCCGACGAGGAAACGCTCTCGGCTTTCAACGAGAAGTATCCGTATCGGGGCGTCGAGATCACCGATGAACGCATGGCCGAAATGGAGCGGGTTTGCCGGCGCGTCTATGGACCGGAGTTCGCCGAGGAGTGCCTTGCGATGATCCGCAAGCGCGGTATCATCAATGTCGTTCAGCGGTATTTCGGCCTGCATTACACGGCCGATCAGATGGCCGATGACAACGAGCGTTACATGCAGATCATGGAGGATTTCGGTTTCGGCTGGTTCAAGAAATGGCGCCCGGCGGAGTAAACGACTGCCCCATGCAGGATGGGTGTCGGGTTTCTCGCTCATGCGGCCGACGCCGCCGTTCGCGTCGAAGCGGCGACCGACAACGCGGCTGCCACGGCCATAATCAAGTCAGGCTGGGCTTGTCGAAGCCTCCCCTTTTTCATTCGTCGACCGCAGACACACGTCTTCGTTAGGACCGCAAGGGTCCTGACCTACTCAGGATCGCGAGGGGCTTGACTATGTATCACTCCACTCCCACGCCCGCCTTCACCCGCCGCTTCACAAGCTCGGCAATCCGCTTAATGCCTTCCACAATCTGCGTATCCGTCGGATAAGAATAATTCAGCCGCATCTCGTGGTGGCCGGAACCGTCGGTGTAGAAACACGTCCCGATCACGAACGCCACCTGCAACTCGACCGCCTCCCCGATCATCTCAACCACATCCATGTACTCCGGCAGCCGCAGCCAGAGAAACATCCCGCCCTCCGGCTTCGACCATGAAACCCCCTCGATATCCGGCATATGCTCCTCCAGCGCCTCGAGCATTACCCGCGCTTTCCGAGCATAGAGCTCTTTGCTGATTTCTATCTGCTTCTCGATATACCCGTCCTGGAAAAGATAGCCGGCCAGGATCGACACGAACGCCGACGTACACAAATCCGTCCCTTGTTTGGCCATCACCAGCTTCTCCAGCACCTGCTGCGGCGCCGCAATCCACCCGATTCGGAAACCCGGGCAGAACACTTTCGACAGGGTCTTCATCTGAATCACCCGACCTTCGCGGTCGAGTGAATACAGAGAGTCGATCAATTTGCCACTATACCGCAGCTCGCGATACGGGCTGTCCTCGATGATCACGAGATCATGGGCCGAGGCAATCTCCAGAACCTTCCGACGCCGCTCGAGGGTCAGATTGATCCCCGAGGGATTCTGGAAATCGGGAATGAGATAAACGAACCCGGGTTTCCTTCCATCTTTCATCAGCCTGATCACCGCGGTTTCCAGTTTCTCCGGAATAATGCCGTCATCGTCCATGTCCACCCCGACAAAATCAGCATCGAATGCCCGCCAGGCCTGAATCGCGCCCACGTAAGTCGGGCGTTCGATAATGATCGGATCACCCGGGTCAATGAAAATCTTGCCCAGCAGGTCGAGCGCCTGTTGTGATGATGCCACCACCAGTATATCTTCCGGCCGCACCTTTTCGCCCTGGCGTTCCGTAAACGCCGCGATTTGCTCTTTCAGGAACGGTTCGCCCTCGGTCGGGCTGTATTGCAGCGCGAGCTTACCCTTTTCGCGAATCGCGCGCAACGCCGCCGACTCGACCGCCGCGTAGGGAAATATCGAGGGGTCCGGCAGACCGCCGCCGAATGATATCGTGCCCGGCATGCGCGTCAGTTTCAACAGCTCCCGGATTTCAGTCCGGCGGAGCCGTCCGGCCATTCGGGAAAATCTCATATCGACCATCGCTGACCTCCTTATATAGGTGTCTCTCCACCGGCTCACCGGCGAAGATTTATCTTGACTTATTGTAATAATACTTTATATGATACAATGATGTTACAATTTTATTGTCACTATGACAACAATGATAAGGAACGTCAAAAGGACTATTTAGATCATGATTGGTGACCTATAACGAGCTCAGATACAGTGGATTATCAAGATATGGATACAAACTGGCAACCCGCCCTCGAGAAAGCCTCCGGACCCCGGTACCTCGCGATTGTCAGAGCGATGGCCGATGATATCGCCTCCGGTCGCCTCGTGAACGATACCCGCCTGCCTACCCAGCGCGAACTTGCCGACCGACTCCAGCTGGCTATCGGCACTATCACCCGCGCTTACGCCGAGGCTGAGCGGCGGGGGTTGATTCGAAGTGAGGGTCGTCGCGGCACTTTTGTCGGCGCGCCTCAGACCGGGCGTTCGGTGCTCTCGATTATCGCCAACGGCTCATCGAATGCCATCGACATGAGCAAGAACCATCCGCATTACGCGCTCGACCCGCACCTCCCCACGGCCCTGAGACAAATCGCCCGTGACCGCAACACCCAGCGACTTCTCGAATATGCTCCCGCCGCCGGATTGGCGCGACATCGCGAGGCCGGCGCCCGGTGGTTCACCGAACTCGGTGCGAAAACCGAACCGGAATCGATCTTTGTCACCGCCGGCGCCCAGCATGCCCTTTCGATCATCGTCGCGGCCGAAACCTCACCGGGCGACACCATCGCCGCCGAAAAACTCACCTACCCGGGCATCAAGGCAGTGGCCGAGCTGCTGGGTCTTCAGGTAGCCGGAGTCGCCATGGATCGCGACGGCATACTCCCCGACTCGCTCGACTCCGTCTGTCGTCAGCGGGCCGTGCGCCTGTTGTATCTCAATCCGTCGCTTCAGAACCCGACCACGTCTGTGATGTCCGCACAACGTCGCAAAGAAATCGCTGACGTTGCGGAGAGGCACGGCGTGACGGTTATCGAGGACGAAATCATGCGGCCCATGATGCCGGAACATCCGGGCTACATCACCACGCTTATCCCCGATCAGACTTACCTCGTGATGTCCGCCTCGAAAGCGATCGCCGCCGGTCTGCGGGTTGGTTTTGTTCGCGCGCCGTCGAAAGCTCGTCAGAAAATGATCGAGGGACTCAACGCATCATGTCTTGGCATCCCGCCGTTGATGGCGGAGTTATTCGCGATGTGGCAGGAGGATGGCACGGTCGAGCGCACCATCGCCCGGCGGCGAACCGAAACGCAGGCGCGACAGAACATTGCCATCACTATGCTAAAAGGACTGGTTGTCACCGGACACCCGGCAAGTTACCATGTCTGGCTGGAATTGCCCGAGGGCTGGACCGGGATGAAGCTGATGATGGAAGCACAGCTCCGCGGCGTGGCCGTAACGCCCGCCGATGCCTTCTCGGTCGAGAAGAAACCTCCGGTCGAGGCAGTGCGCCTGTCTATCGGCGTTCCTCCGACCAGAGAATTGCTGCGAACGGGCCTTCAAATAATCACCGACATCCTCCAGGGTCTCTCGGGCCGGAAGATGCCGGTGGTATAG
>CAYNEO010000054.1:0-23511 GCA_964396245.1 uncultured Ignavibacteriales bacterium | reverse complement strand
GTATCTTGTATGGTCGGCGGAAAAGATACCAGGTACTCGTTCAGGATGATACCGGTACGATGTCGCTGATTTTCTTTCAGGGCATCCGCTATTGGGAACGGACATTTAAAAAGGGCCAGATTTTCGCGGCGACCGGCACGGTCAGCTATTTTATGGGGCCGCAAATGATCCATCCCGATCTCGAACGGCTTGACCCGGGTAGCGACCAGATGGTCCATGCCGGGCGGATCATCCCGGTCTATCCCCAGACTGCGGAATTGAGCAAACTCGGCCTCAACAGCAAGGGACTTCGGACGATCACCACGTATGTCTTTGAGCACCTGTCGGAGAGAATCCCGGACTATTTGCCCGACAATGAGCGCGAGCAGTTTCATCTGCCCGAGCTGCACGACGCTGTCGCCGGGATTCACTACCCGGGTACGCGCGAACAGGTGGAGACGAGCAGAAGGCGTCTTTCGTTTGATGAACTGCTGAAACTCCAGTTCTTTGTCTTCCGAAGCAAAGGACTGCGTGAAGCGACAGTCAAGTCGCATCACTACGGACAGCCGGGGGAGAAGCTGAGCGAGTTCCGACGGGAGCTTCCGTTTGATCTGACCGCCGCCCAGAAACGGGTGATCAAGGAGATCTTTGCCGACCTCGAACAGCCGCAGCCGATGGCGCGTCTGCTGCACGGCGATGTCGGCTGCGGCAAGACAGTGGTTGCGGTGTTGACGGCGCTTTACGCGGCGGATAACGGCCTGCAGTGTGCCTTCATGGCGCCGACAGAAATTCTCACAGAACAGCACTTCCGAAACTGGCATGATGTCCTTGCAAATGTGGGCGTCCGCTCCGAGCTGCTCACCTCGACGCTGAAGGCCGGGGAGAAACGGCGAATCGGCGAAGCATGCTCCACGGGTGAAATCGACATCGTTTTCGGAACCCATGCGTTGATTTACGATTATGTCAATTTCGAGCGTCTCGGGTTGGTCATAATCGACGAGCAACATCGGTTCGGCGTGGAGCAGCGCGGCAAGTTGCACGCCAAAGGTGACAATGCCGACCTGTTGCTGATGACCGCGACACCCATCCCCCGTACGCTGGCCCTGACGCTCTACGGTGATCTGGATATTTCCACAATCGACGGCATGCCGCCCGGGCGAAAACCGATTCGAACGGTGTGGCGTACGCACGATGTCGGCAACAAGGTGTATGAATTCGTGAAAGACGAGATCAGCCGAGGCGGGCAGGTTTACATCATATATCCGCTGATCGAAAAGTCCGAGCAGATGGATCTGGATAATGTCGAGGATGCATACGAAGAATTGACCAACGGACCGTTTCGCGGACTGCGCGTCGGCATGGTGCACGGGCGGGTAAAACCGAAAGAACGCGACGCGATATTGAGCGACTTTCGCGACAGGAAGATCGATATCCTTCTGGCGACAACCGTCATCGAGGTGGGCATCGATAACCCGAACGCAACCGTCATGATAATCGAGCATGCGGAGCGTTTCGGGTTAGCGCAATTGCATCAGCTTCGGGGACGGGTCGGTCGCGGGGAAAAGCAGGCGACCGTCATCGCGCTGGCGCACCCTCCGATTTCCGACATCGGACGACAGCGGCTGGAATATTTCGCAGCGCATTCCGACGGCTTCCAGATTGCCGAGGCCGATCTCAAACTGCGCGGTCCGGGTGAGATATTCGGTGTCCGTCAGGCGGGGGCGCCGGAATTTCATGTCGCCGATCCATGGCGTGATCAGGACCTGCTGGAGGAGGCACGGCACCTTGTGGCGGGCTTGTTCAAGAGTGAATCCAGCCTTGACACCGATTCAAGAAAAATTTATACCTATCTGAACCGATCGGCATCGGATCGGCTACTCCAGCTCGGCGGCGGTTGAGTCGCCCCGAGTACATAGAATGGTTACCTCGCCTGGAGGGCAATGATGAGCGCTGACGAACAGAAGTACGATACGCAATTTTATCAACTGGTGCTGTCGATACAGGCGGCAGCGTGGTATCAACTCGGTAAAGTGGCCTCGCCGTTCAGCGGCAAGATCGAACGCGACCTCGATGCAGCCAAGCACAGTATCGACATGCTGGAAATGCTACAACGGAAGACAACGGGTAATCTCAACGACGAGGAACGGAAGCGACTCGAGCATATCCTCTACGAACTGCGCATGAACTACATTGAAGAATCCAAGAAACCGGAGTCGAAAGAGCCCTCCGAAGAGAAGCCTTCTGAGGCCGGCGAGATGCAGAAGGGCGAGGAGAAGCCGGCAGATCAAGAGGCCGAGACTTCTGATACGGAGGCTGACGAAAGTGAAGGGGAAAAGAAAGCCGGACCCGACTCGACCGGCGCCGGGCAGTGAAGCCGAATTTCCCGCCGCAAGACATTACCGGGCAGACAGTTGGATGCGTGCTTTCCCTCGCTGACAGGCTCGCTTTTCAGGGCGTGCGGGGTATGGATTGATTTGTATGAAAATCCGGCAGGATGCAGCCGATATTCTATCAGAGAGGGAGTAGCTCTGTCAAGATCAGAAAAGATTGGGACTTAGGGCGCCCCTGAACCTTGTGAAAAGGAGACCGCGAACGTACCAAATAAAGAAGTGATAGATTAAGCATTATCAGCAAGATACATGGAAACTTGCACTTAGGCGTGGCTGTACAAGATATAGCAGGTTTGTCGGGTTGTCTATTTATCTTGCTTTTGGGGCCCTATTTGGTATATTTACGCTCAGGAAAATGGTTGAACAGCTTTCAGTTACACCGAATCACCCGATGGCCGTGCTGATCTCCGCTTTTGGGCCCAATCTCGAGTTCGCGAAGGAACTGTCCGGGTTCACCAGTTACAGGACGGGTGGACGGGCGAGATATTTCATCTCGGCTACCACCGAGCGAGAGGTTTCGAAGGCGGTGGCTGCGGCGAAGTCGCTCCATCTGCCGTATTTTCTGCTGGGCGGCGGTACTAACGTGCTGGTGTCGGATTCCGGTTTCGACGGCGTGGTGATCAAAGTAGATATTGTCGGTTTGCGACTGATTTCCGAAACGGAGATCGACTGCGGCGCCGGGGTCAGCCTGATGGATCTTGTCAACTTTGCCACGGACAACGGCTTGACCGGTCTCGAATTTGCAGCGGGCATATGGGGCACGGTCGGCGGCGCCATCTACGGCAACGCCGGCGCGTTCGGAGGTGAAATCGGTTCCGTGATCAAGTCGCTGGACCTGGTCGATCTCGACGGGAAAGAGAAAACGGTTCAGCCCGATTATTGTCGTTTTGGTTACCGGGACTCTTATCTGAAAGTGTCACGCGAGGTCGTGCTGAAAGCAGTATTCCAGTTGTCGAAGGGCGACCCGCAGGCGATTCGTGAGAAGGTTGAAGAGATTCTGGCGCTGCGCGACGGAAAGCATCCCAATACAGGGATGTCGGCCGGCTGCTTTTTCAAGAACGTACCGGACGCTTCCCAGCCGTACGGCAAACTCGCGGCAGGGAAACTGCTGGACGAAGCTGGTGTGAAAGGACTCCACGTGGGAGGTGCAAGAGTGTTTGACAAACACGCGAATATTATCGTCAATACGGGCGATGCAACATCCAGAGATATACGCCAACTGGCTGATATTATGAAACAGAAAGTCCTGGACAGGTTCGGAATAACTCTCGAAGAGGAAGTCATTCAAATAGGGACCTTTTGACAGGAGGAGCCTATCGGAATATAGCTACAGAATTATTGATTGGGTTTTTAGCAGAAGTTGAGACGTTGCTGACAGCAAGAACTGCAAAGCTGCTGGCGCTACTGGTTGTGGTGTTGGTTATGGGTTCGCACGCGACACCAGTTCAGGCGCAGATCGGTTTCCAGGCGGAATTGTATGACCCGCCGCCGGTCGTTTCGAAATACACTGAGACCCCCAACCGCTTTTCCGCGGCTATGGTCCCGAAGTCATACGCTGTTCTTTCTCCCCGGCTGGATTACACGCCCAAAGTAACCGGCTCGAGTTTCGATGACCATTCCTTAACTTTCAATACAACTTTCGAACGAAGTCAGACGCTCGTCCCTGTCTCGGTCGACGCCGACCGGTTTCTCAATTACCGCACACAACTGTCCCAGCAGAACCGGTTCGAGGATTTAGTCTCCAATTCGATATACGAGGCGCAGCGAACCAACCGGCGCCAGGGACTGTCCATAGGCGTTGCTCTTCCGAAACGCTTTGACAAGATTTTCGGTGAGGGCGGCGGCAATCTCCGCGTGTCGGGTTATCGGCGCATCACGTTTTCCGGGCGGTCACAGTGGACCGACGGCAAAACAGAGCTGTACAATCCGAGTAAGTTCCCCTCGCTGAATATGGAACAGGTATACCGGTTTGATATCGCCGGTACGATCGGGTCGAAGATCAGCGTCAAAGTCTCCGAAGACAGCCAAACAGATATTCCACTGGCCAATCGACTCCAGATTCGGTACAAGGGGGACGACGACGATATCATCAAATCTATCGAGGCCGGTAACACCAACCTGCAACTGCCCAACACTCGATTTGTCGGCTACTCTTCACGGATTCAGGGGCTGTTCGGTGTCAAGACGGAGGCGCAGCTCGGCAACCTTCGGGTAACCGGGATTGCTTCGCAGGAAAAAGGATCCTCGGAGCGGGCATCGGTGACGGCCAGCGGCGAAGAAAATGCCGAGTATATCCGCGACTACCAGTATGTCGAGAACCGGATATTCGACCTCGGATATCCCGGAGAATTCGGTCCGGGTGATTCGGTGATTAACGCATTGTTCTACGAGTTCGAGCCCGATGAACGCAATCGCGAGGCGCTCGACGCCAAGATGGTGATATACCCGGATTCGATAGACTATGGTACGACTCCGCCGAGTGATCCCTATGACCTCCAGAGTGATTCGATGCTGGTCGTGCAGATCGCCGAAGACCTGTACCAGTTTTACAACGAGGAAGGGGAAGCCCCGTATGTCGTGTTCAACTCCTCCCGACCTTCGAATAAGGCCCTGGGGGTATGGATGGTGGTTGCTCGGAACGACGACGCCGGGGATCGCATTCGTGTAGACACGATAGGCGATATCAGCAGCCAGATTCTTGTGCTCAAATATATTCGCCCGACACCGACCAACTACTCTCCGGCTCACAAGACCTGGGATCTGATGTGGCGGAATGCGTATCGGATTCCCAAGGGAGTCGGCGTTGAAGACATTGACCTGAAGATATTCAAGGGGCTCGACGGCACCCAGGGAAATACGAACAATCTCGATTACCAGTCGGTCAGCGGACGGAATCAGGGGTATTACATCTCAATCCTGGGTCTGGACCAGTATAATCGGCAGGGGCAGAATCGCCCGGACAACGTGCTTGATGATCGAATCGAAGTATTCCGGCCTGACTGGGGCCTGGTCATTTTCCCGAGCCGAACGCCGTTCAATTCGGATACGACCTTCCAGAACGCAGACAACACTACCGTTCCGCTTGCGGAAAAAGTGCCCAATATTTACAGTTACGTTTCGGACGTACAGCGTAACGAGAACAGCAAGTACTACCTACAGATCGCCAGCAAGACACGCAGTTCGATCATTCGCCTCAACCGGACCAACATCATCGAAGGCTCGGAGCAGGTGCGTCTGAACGGGCAGTTGCTTCAGCGAGATGTCGATTATCAAGTCGACTACAATCTGGGTCAGGTGACACTGCTGTCCTCAGCCGCTACTGATCCGAATGCCGACATTGACGTGGATTTCGAATACGCCCCGTTCCTGGCCCTGCAGAAAAAGACTCTGCTTGGTATGCGCGCCGAATATGAGTGGAGCCGGGATCTGAGATTCGGTTCGACCATCCTCTACAAGTCCGATAAAGCCCAGGACCGCAAGCCGCGGGTGGGTCAGGAAACGGCGAAAATGACGGTCCTGGATTTTGACGCGGCGTTCAATCTTCACCCGAATTTTCTCACCAAGATGGTCGACGCATTGCCGTTGATACGCACGCAGACACCGTCGAATATCAGCGTATCGGGGGAAGTGGCGCAGTCACGGCCGAACCCGAATGTCGAGGATGTCGCGTATATCGATGATTTTGAATCTTCGAGTGATGAACTGACCCTTGGCATGGCGCGTGCAAACTGGACGCTCGCATCGATGCCGGCCCAGATAGACCCATTTCATTATCAACGCGGGAAGATTCTGTGGCATAACCCGCTCGGCGGTGTTGCCACGACGGAAGTCTATGACAAGGATTACGCCCAGGGTGAAGGCACGATTACCACGTTCCGGATGATTTACCAGCCGCTCAGCCACCGTATCGACACAACCTTTATTGACAGCACCCAGACGGTCATTGACACTACCGATGTCAAATCGTGGGCGGGTATCATGAGGTACTACGGCGCCCGGGTCGACGCCAAGCGCGCACAGCTGTTTGAGTGTCGTGTGGCCGGCAAGCGCGGTCGCCTGCATTTCGATTTCGGGCTGATCAACGAAGATGTCAACGGCGACGGTATTCCCAATACTGAAGACAAGGACCGTAACGGCGCCGTTGATGAATTCGAGGATGTCGGCCTTGACGGTGTGCCGGACTCCCTGGAAGAGGGGTATGACCCGGTAACCAATCCGGACCCGCATGGAGACAACTACTATTTCCTCGGGGATGGCAAGTGCCCGGTGCCGAATGACGAATGCGCGGACGTCCAGTCCCGGCAAGAGGCACGGGACGGCGCCTTCTATTATCGATGGCTCAACGGCACCGAAGGAAACAGGAACGACCTGTCCGCCCTGGCTCGTCCCGACCGTGAGAATCTGTCCAGTTCGGGCTTCGAGCAGAAAGATGCGTACTTTTCATATGTCGTAGACCTGAGTGACAGCCTGAATAATCCCTTCTTCGTACCGGGCTCCGAGCGGGGACCAGACGAGGATCCGACCAAGTGGCGAACATTCCGCATACCGATTCGCGACTCGCTCGCGCTTGATACTATCGTGACGTCGTCGCCGGATCTCACCGCGCTCTGGGACAAGATAACCCACGTTCGAGTCTGGTTCGAATCGGACGATACCATTTCAACGGCGGATACGGTGGAAGTTGCGGACTGGTACTTCGTCCAGTCGAACTGGCAGGACACGGTCGTCGTTGATCCGACGGGACAGAGTAACACGAATTTCGTGGTGGCAACGGTCAGCGAGGATGACGGATCCTTCCAGGCTCCGCCCGGGGTGGAGCCCTATCAGGATACGCGGAACAACGTGACCGAGTCACAGAGCGGATTGATGCTCAAATACAGTAATCTGCGTTCTCGCGACACCTGCCTGGCCACCAAGGACCTGATCACGGTTGAGCGGTACTCCGGGTATCGGACGCTGGAGATGTACGTTCACGGCGGCGACAACATCGACCAGGATTCGGTACAGATGTTTTTCCGACTCGGTGAAAACGATTCGGTCTTTTACGAGTACCACTCCGTCGTGCCTGTCCGCAGCGGGTGGGATCCGGGCAATTACGTAAAGATCGACTTCAACGATATAACCGCCCTGAAGGACTCCGCTCAGCGCAACCTGTCCGAGGGGAAGACTTATAACGACGTGGATGTTTCGTCGGGTAATTACCGTGTCAGGGGGGATCCCAACATTAACGAAATACTCTACTTTGCCGTCGGGGTCGTCAACCCGAACCCGGAAAAGGAAGTGTCCGGCGATATATGGCTGGATGAGTTACGGGTGACAAATGTCCGCAAGGACGTCGGTACGGCGGGCCGAATTTCGATCGCGGGTAATATGGCCGATCTCTTGTCGTACGGGTTCAGTTATGAGTACCGGGATCCATATTTCAGAGGGATTTCGGCCGCGACGAGAGGCGGCAGTGACAACAACCTCGGCAGTGGACAGACACAGCAGGGGATGAGCTACAACGCAACTCTCCAGCTTCAGCAGTTCTTGCCGCGCTCGGTTGGTGCGAGGCTGCCGGTATCATACTCGTATAGCAAGAGCACCCAGATTCCGCTTCTGCGGACCCGGTCGGATATCGTGCTGCCCGAAAACGTCCGCCAGGAGGAGAAGTCGGTCAGCGAAACGCGATCGTTCCGTGTTTCCGAGAATTTCAGCCATCGCGGGAAAAACCTGTTATACGATATATTCCTGAATCGGCAGGATGTCAGTTTTTCGTATTCGCGCACCAATCAGACCTCTGTGAACAGGCCGTACAGCCTGGGCGAGAACTATAATGTCGACGCCGGTTTTGACATGGGCGTTTCGAATCCTCCGAAGCTTCCCATCTTCTTCTGGCTGAAACCGATTCCGATTTTGAAGAAGGCGGCGAAATCGGAGCTCGGTCTCTTCCCGAACCAGTGGAGTTGGGACGGCCGATTCAATCGGTCCCTGACCCTGAGCGATGATATCGACGGAAAGCGGGTCTCCTCGCTGCGCCGCGAGTTTTCCGGCAGTATGAACATGAGTTACCGGGTATTCGAAAACCTGACGGCGTCGTACAATTTCACCACCAAGCGTGATCTCAGTGATCCCGACCGCGTGAATATGAGCTGGAATCCGAGTAAGATCAGACTCGGTCTGGAGACAAACTATAACCAGAGTTTCAACGCCAATTACGATCCGAAGCTGTTCAATTTCATCGATTCCAGGTTTAACTACTCGGCGCGTTACAGCGAGCTGTACGAGCGCTCGACCGACACGAGAAAGTCAGATGTGGCCAGAAGCTGGGGGGTAACCGGCACGTTCAAGCATCTGGCGCTGCTGGGCGGCTCGGGTTCGAGATCAAGCGCGAGATCATCAACGGTTCGGCGGGTGCGCCGGGGCACTGACGAGGTCGACCGGTCCAAGGAGAAACCGTTCTATGATCCACCGCTGGCGGTGCTGAGATTCCTGACGGGCTGGATCGAGCCAATCGGTTACAAGTACACCACCGGCTACAATAACTCGGTTCCGGGAATGCTGGACCGCCCGGCGTGGCAATATCGTTTTGGCATTTACGATCAAACGGATGTCGAACTCGGAACCGATCGCCGTCCGCCGTTTGCGAGCGAGTCCGAGGCGTATGAGTTTTCCTCCGGCTTTACATTCCTGGGCGGCATAGCCACCGACGTACGGTATAAGCGTGGCGTGACTCGCGACCTCGTCAAGCAGGGTGACCGCAAGGAACGACGGTCGGTCGGTTGGCCGGATTTGAGTATCCGCATTCAACGGTTCACCACCCTGCCGTTGATAAAGGGGCCGATCAACAAGTTCATCGACGTGTTTGCCCCTAAAACGAGTTACAGTAGATCGATCAGCGAAGATGTGTCTATCGACGGCGGCTTCGTCATCAGCCACAGCGAGAATCAGGACTTCAGTCCGCTACTGTCGATAAACTTCAATCTGTTCCGGACGCTTTCGTTCTCCGGGTCGTACTCGGTGTCGAAGTCGCGGTCCTTGACTTACAATCCCACGGACGGAGCGCTGCGTAACGAGACTCTCGCCGAGCGTAAGTCGTTCCAGTTCTCATCGAAGTACTCGTTCACCGCCCCGGGAGGCATTGCCATTCCGTTATTCGGAAAGGTGAAGTTCAAGTCGGAGGTTTCCATCAGCGTAAATGTCCGGCAGGCATCCAACACGAGTGAGACGTCTTCCACGGGCGGACCGTTCGTGTTGTCCGTCGACAAGTCAGACTTCTCGGTGTCGCCGGTAATATCATACACGTTCAGCCGGCAGGTCAAAGGCGGTCTGACCGCGCGGTGGCAGGATACGAACGATAATATCCAGAATCGTAAGAGCCATGTCCGTGAGCTGCAAATATGGGCTGAAATCCGGTTCTAATATCTTTTCATTTGACTTGACCGCGCCTGTCCGACTAATTGCCGCTATGAAATATCTCCTTGCACTGCTAATAGTTATCACGTCCCTGTGGGTCGGCTGCGGCGCCGGGCAGGTGAGCGCTCCCGAGTTCAACGGCGACCGTTCGTACGAGTATTTACTCCGGCAAGTCGACTTTGGTCCCCGGGTGCCGGGTACCGACTCGTGGCGTCAGTGTCGGAGTTATTTCTACACCTACTTCACTGAACTGGGGCTGACTATCGATTCGCAGGCGTTCACTTTTGTGGACCCGTACAGCGGCCGCGAGTTGCCGCTGGTGAATGTGATTGCCAGGTACCGCGGCGGGGAAAAAGATGACAAGCCGATTCTCCTGATGGCTCACTGGGACTCACGTCCACGGGCGGACTACGCCAGCACGCCGGAGAGGGCGCTGGAACCGATTGACGGAGCCAACGACGGCGCTTCCGGCGTGGCCGTGCTGATGGAGCTGGCCCACATGCTGGTCGATAAGCCGCCCAAAGTAAACGTTGACCTCGTACTGGTCGATGGTGAAGACTGGGGCAAAAGCGGCGATTTCGACTATTACCTTCTCGGATCGCGGCACTTCGCATCGGTGGGAAAAGGAATCCGCGGGAAATACCGATTCGGAATCGTGGTGGACATGGTGGGGGACAGCGATCAACAGATTTACCGTGACTCGATCTCGCAGCAGTTTCATCCGGCAATCAACAATATGATCTGGAACGTGGCCGCCGAACTCGGTATCAACACGTTCATCGACAGTATCGGTGTGGGCTTGATCGACGATCACATGTCGTTGAATGCGGCCGGCGTACCGGCGTCCGTCATCATCGATTTCGATTATCCATACTGGCACACCGAGGAAGACACGCCGGACAAGTGTTCAGCGCAGTCGCTGAAGAACGTTGGGTCGGTGCTGGGATATATAATCTATAATCCGTCGATATGGCCAAAGAAGTAATCAAGACTCCCAGAGATTTCCCCGCCGTGGAAGAATTGCTGCAAGCAAAGGCGCTGGCGCCCTGGCTGGACCGTCTGCCGCGACCGATTGTCGCGTCAGCCGTCAAGGAAGTGGTTGCCGAATCCAAGGCGGCGTTGAGGAAGAAGGGGACCGAACTTACCCGGGAACGGCTGATGGATCAGATAATCTCACGGCTGCTTCGTGAGAAGCGCCGCGAAGTGGGACGCGTGATCAATGCCACGGGTATAGTCGTTCACACCAACCTCGGGCGGGCGCCGCTGTCGGAATCCATGTTCAGGGATATCATGAAGACGGTGGTGGGGTACGGCAATATCGAGTTTGACCTCGAAAAAGGCGTCAGGGGCAAGCGCGGCGCCGCCTGCGAGCGGTATCTGGCAGCCCTGTCCGAGGCCGAGAGCGCTACGGTTGTGAATAACTGCGCGGCAGCCCTCTTTGTGGCCCTGAATACACTGGCTAGTCGAAAGAACGTGCTGATCTCGCGCGGTGAACTGGTGCAGATTGGCGGCGGGTTCCGTATCCCCGACATTCTCAAGCGTTCCGGCGCGCGGCTGTGCGAAGTCGGGACCACCAACATCACTTCGCCGGCGGATTACGAGAATGCCATCGATGACAGGACCGGTCTCATCCTGAAAGTGCACAAGAGCAATTTCGTGCAGGCGGGATTCACGGATGAGGTCCCATTGAAAGAACTGGTTGCGCTCGGCAAGCGTCACGGCATCCCCGTGCTGAATGATCTCGGCAGCGGTGTGTTTTTCCCGACCAAGAAGATTCTGGGATACAAAGAACCCACTGTCCAGCAATCGGTCCGGGCCGGAGCCGACGTTACCACCTTTTCCGGCGACAAGATGCTCGGCGGTGTTCAGGCGGGGCTGATTGTAGGTCGCGCGGAAATGATTCAACGGATCAAGAAAAACCCGATTTTCAGAACTGTCCGCGCGGACAAAATCGTATTCGCCATTCTGGAGAAACTGCTGACAATCTATCTCAACGGGACGTATCAAGAGGATATCAAAATCTGGTCGTTGTTTTCGGTGCCGGTGTCGGAACTGTATCAGCGAGGGAAAGACATGCTGGTACGGGCCGGTAATCCGCCCGGGGTGACAGTGGCAGCGACTCAAGTCTACATCGGTGGCGGGGCGTTGCCGCAATCAGAGATTCCTTCGGTGGGGCTGGTATTTTCGCCGGATTACAAGGCCACACGACTCATGGAGTTTTTCCGGGATCAACAACCGCCGATCATCGGGCGAATCGACGACGACAGGTTCATCCTCGACCTGAAAGCGGTGGATGTGGAAGACATCCCGCTGCTGGTCGACGGTATCCGAGGGGCGATCACGTAACAATAACATAGCTCATGATAGTCATCGGTACAGCAGGGCACATAGATCACGGCAAATCAGCGATAGTGCGCCGTCTGACGGGAACTGACCCGGACCGCCTGCCGGAAGAAAAAAACCGGGGCATGACCATTGACCTCGGTTTTGCTTTTTACACGACTCCGAGTGACGATGAAATCGCGTTTGTCGACGTTCCCGGGCACGAGCGGTTTGTCAAGAACATGATCGCCGGAGCGGGCGGGACGGACGCCGTAATGCTTGTCATTGCCGCCGACGACGGCTGGATGCCGCAGAGCCAGGAGCATTTTCAGATTGTCAAGCTGCTCGGCGTCCAGCAGGGATTCATAGTCATCAACAAGATTGATCTGGTCGAACCTGACTGGCTGGAGTTGCTGGAGCAGGAAATCCGTGACCAGGTGGCGAAGTCATTTCTGGCCGACGCCCCAATCTTCCGGGTGTCGGCACAGACGGGGGAAGGGTTCGACAGTCTCGTGGCGTATCTGAACGAGCTGCCGGCAAAGCTAGCCGCCCGCAAGGATATCGGCAAAGCCCGCCTGTACATCGACCGGTCGTTTATCCGGCCGGGGATTGGCGGGGTGGTGACCGGGACACTCCGCGGCGGGCGGCTTTCGGTCGGGCAGCCGGTCGGTATCTGGCCGAGCCGGACCACGGGCAAAATTCGGTCCCTTCAGACGCACAACGACGAGGTTAGCGAGGTCACGCCGGGGCACCGCACGGCGGCGTCTTTCAGCGGCGTCGACAAGGAAAAGCTCGTCCGGGGGGGCGTAATTTCGGACAGGACTGATCTCTCGTATTTTGCGGACAACCCCGTTCTCGCCCTGGAAGTGCGACTGATTCCCGAATCCCCGATCTCGCTCTCGGACCGGCGAAAGGTATTGCTCATTGTCGGTACAACCGAGATGGAAGGGGAGATTCGCCTTTATGACCGCAAGGAACTCAAGCCGGCGGAGGAAGGGATCGTGTTCTTTCGTCCGGAAGAACCGGTGTATACGCTGGTCGGAGATCACTTTATTATCAGGCTGATAACGCCGATGGAGACGCTTGGAGGCGGTCGGGTTCTGGACCATCTCCCGCGACTGCCCCGACGCAAGAATTATGACCGGTATAGCTATTTGACGGATCGCAAGTCCGACGACCTCGAAAATCTCGTCAAATCAGAACTGCGGAAGCAGACTCTCGTTAGGACTGACGATCTTCTTGTAAATGCAAACTATTCCCGGGACGAAATCACTGCCATTGTCGGGCAGAAGATTAAACATAAGGAAATAGGAAGGTTCGGGGAATATGTCTTTCATCGGGAATACCTCGACGAGGCGGTGACCTTGCTGAGAATGGCGATAGAAACGCACCTCAAGGACAGGCCGCACCTCAAAGGACTCACGCTGGACAATATTGTCGCGCTTTCTCCTTTCGACAGGGCAACATCGCGAGTTCTCGTGAATTACCTCCTGGATCAGCGCGGGCTGGTTCAGCAGGGCGAGTTGTACAATCTTGCCGGGCGGGAGATGAGCCTGAAAGGGGTCATCAAGCAGGCCCACGATGAGATCATGCGGCAGCTTCGTGAAAATCCTTTCTCACCACCCGATCTGCCACGACTTGCCGCGGGTGGAAAGAATTATCAGCAGGCCATCAAGTATATTATCGATACCGGAGAGGCATACAAGTGCGGTTCCAGCTTCCTCTTTCTGAGCGACATCTGGGAACAGATAATAGCTTTCATACGCGACAAGATCAAACGGGACGGGCAACTCGCGGTGGCAGACCTTCGGGAGAAGTTTGGCCTGACACGGAAATGGGTGATCCCAATTCTGGAGGAAACTGATCGTTTGAAGCTGACAGAACGTCAGGGAGACATTCGCGTCAGGGGAGAGCACTTTGAAAAGTAAGACATTGTTCTACAACGGCCGCATCTACACGCAGGCAAATCGGCTGCGGGTGGATTCAATGGCGATATCTCGTAATCGCATCGTGGCGGTGGGCAACCGACTCGAGCATGATCCCGATTTCAAGAGCTACAGCCGCTATGACCTGAACGGCCTCACGGTCGTGCCCGGAATGGTCGATGCCCATACTCATTTCGTATTTTTCGCCAGAACGCTCGGGTTCGTGATGCTCGATTACGAGACTTCGCTGGACACCTGCGTGGATAAGATCCGACTTTTCAGCCGGCGGAAGCGGGCGGACGAGTGGATTATCGGAGAAGGTTATTCCCCGGACAAATTCCCGACCCGGGTTGAACCGGACCGCCATCTGCTCGACAAAGTCACCGGTCGCCGGCCGGCGTTTATCTTTTCCAAGGATCAACACTCTGCGTGGGTGAATTCGCGGGCATTGGAGATTGCCGGTATCGATGAACGTACGCCCGACCCGGAAGGGGGGGAGATTGTGCGTTTCGACGACGGCACGCCGTCGGGTATTGTCAGGGAAGGTCCGGCTATCAGTCTCATATACAATCGAATTCCACAGCCAACGACCAAAGAACTCTCCCGCTGTTATGGAAAAGCGCTCAAATACGCCTACAGCAAAGGCGTTACCGGCGTGCACTCATTCGACAGCCCGGAGATGTTTTCATTTCTTTCCAGTCTGGCCGAGCGCGGGGCTCTCGGGTTGCGGATCAACTATTATCCACAGGCGCGGGTTTTGCCTGACCTGATCCGTCAGCAGATAAAATACGGCACCGGCAATGAATATTTGCGAATTGCGGGAGTAAAGGTATTTGCAGACGGTGCCCTGGGAAGCCAGACAGCTCTCTGCTTTAACACGTATACCGGCAGCAAAGACAATTACGGTATGGAAGTGACCCCGGTGAAAGAGATGCGGCACATAGTGAAGGAAGCGGCCAGGCTGGGATTGCCCTGCGCCATCCACGCTATTGGCGACCGGGCGGTTTCGAATGTCCTCGATGCATTCGAGCAAAGCCCGCCGTTGTCTTCCGGGGCGCGGCATCGAATCGAGCATTTGCAGCTTATGCGCCGCAAGGACATCGCAAGGCTCAAGCGACTCAACGTCGTGGCATCCATGCAACCTTCGCATTGTCCGGCGGATATGGTGATGGTACGGCGATACTGGGGCAAACGCGGCGCCAACGCCTACATTTTCAGGACGCTTCTGGATCGCGGGATTGACCTGGCGTTCGGGTCGGATGCACCTATCGAGCCGATAGACCCGATCGCCGGCGTGGCTCATGCAGTGCGAAGGGCTCACCCGGGCAGTCGCGACGTCTTCCATCCGGAACAACGCATCACTGCGGCGGAAGCCCTTCACGGTTTCACGGTCGGACCCGCCATTGCGGCGGGACAGTCGGATTGTCGCGGGTATTTGATGCCGGACTACCCGGCTGATTTTGTTATCCTCGACAAAGACATAATCCAGGTGGCGCCCTCGCGTATATATGATATCGAAGTGCTGGCGACAGTTCTCGACGGACAAATAAAACACGCCGACAACTCGTTGAAACTGTAGCTGGTGCGGGTGTACCCCGGTTTCAAGTTGACATCATCGGGCGCCCTGACCATATTCCAAGTATCGAAGGGTAAAATCATGAAAAAGAAACTCATCCTGGCCCTGTTCGGCTTTCTGCTGTTAAGCCCGATATTCTCGTTCACGCTGCGGACTATCCTTCTTGCCCAGACAAGCGATTCTCCCGCGGTTCGGGCCGATTCCCAGGAAGTCCGGTCGGGGACATCCGTCGAATCTCCGGTCAAGGCAGAAGTATCCCGACCGCCGCGATTGGTATATGTCATGACGGTCGACGGCGTTATCGGCACCGTGGTCAATGACTGGATTGCCGACGCCATCCAGAAGGCCGAGGACAATAACGCCGAGATGCTGGTTATCCGGATGGATACGCCGGGCGGCTTTACACAGCCGACGTGGGAGATTATCAAGAGCGTTCTGAACAGCACCGTACCGGTCTGCGTGTACATCTGGCCATCGGGCGCGAGAGCGGGTTCGGCGGGCGTCTATATAGCCTACGCGGCCAACTTCGTGGCCATGGCGCCGTCGACCAATATCGGCGCGGCGCACCCGGTAATGGGCAGCGGAGAGCAGATCGATTCGGTGATGAACGAGAAGATCACCAATGACGCCGTCGCGCAGATAAAAGCCGCCGCCGACAAACGCGGGCGAAACGCCGAATGGGCCGAGAAAGCCGTGCGCGAGTCGGTTTCTATCACTGACAGAGAAGCGCTCGAGATGAATGTGATCAACGTTCGCGCCGACAATCTCGATGACCTGTTCGAGAAATTGAACGGGAAGACCACCGAGGTGCCGGGCGGCGAAAAGACCATGGACCTGGCCGATGTCCGCACGGAAGACATCAAGATGTCCTTCTCGCAGAGATTGCTTCAGGTAATCACTTCCCCCGATATCGCATTCATCCTGTTTTCGATTGGCAGCCTGGGGATCCTGGTCGAACTGTGGAGCCCCGGCGCTATCCTTCCGGGTGTGGTCGGAGCGATTTGTATCGTACTGGCCTTTTATTCGTTCTCGGTCTTGCCGGTAAACTACGCGGGGGTGGCGCTGATTCTCGTTGCAATTGTCTTGTTCATTCTGGAGATTAAAATTGCCAGCGCCGGTCTGCTAACTATCGGCGGGTTGGTGTCGCTCTTTCTTGGGGGCCTCATGCTCATCAACACGAACAATCCGGCCCTGGAGGTATCAAAGTCTGTGCTCATCACGGTTACATTACTGGTCGGCGGGACACTCGCCGTGGTCATCCTGCTCGTGGTAAAGGCTGCGCGTCGGAAGCCGTTTATCGGCAACGAGGGATTCATCGGCAAACGGGCGGTCGTTCGGACCGATCACTTGGTCTTTTTCGAGGGCGCGCTCTGGAAAGCTGATTTCGACGAGGATCTCGAGCCGGGCACCAAGGTCGTTATCACCGGCGTCCAGGACCTCACCTTGAAAGTCAAGAAGGTTGAATCATAACAGATAGGAACTCATCATGACTGCACTACCAATTGTTGCCATTGTCGTATTCTTCTTCCTGATCCTCCTCTTCAATATGATCAAGATATTGAAAGAGTACGAGCGGGGAGTCATTTTTCGTCTCGGACGTTTGATCGGCGCCAAGGGACCCGGCCTGATTATCCTGATTCCGATAATCGATAAGATGGTTCGCATGGACCTGCGAATTATCACCTACGATATCCCGGCGCAGGATGTCATCACGCGGGATAACGTCTCGGTCAAGGTCAACGCCGTGGTCTATTTCCAGATAACCGACGCCAACAAGGCGGTTGTCTCGGTGGCGAATTTCTTCGAGGCGACCTCGCAGATTGCCCAGACGACACTTCGTTCGGTGGTCGGACAGGTCGAACTCGACGAACTGCTGGCCAATCGCGAAAAGATCAACGCCGAGCTGCAGCAGATTATCGACGAGCAGACCGAACCATGGGGCGTCAAGGTGACCGTGGTCGAGGTCAAGAATGTCGACCTGCCGCAGGAGATGCAGCGCGCTATCGCGAGACAGGCGGAAGCGGAACGTGAGCGGCGTTCGAAAGTTATTCATGCCGAGGGTGAATTCCAGGCGGCGCAGAAACTGGCCGATGCCGCCGCGGTCATCAGCAAGCATCCCAACGCCATGCAACTCCGGTTCCTCCAGACCCTGGTCGAGGTATCCGCGGAGAAGAATTCGACGACGATCTTCCCGGTGCCGATCGACCTGCTCAATTCCCTGAAGAACTACCTGGACTTCCAGAGCGGATTTAAACCATCACCTCAAGGTGAGGGCGGCGCGCCGCCGGTCCAGCCGAGCTGATCAGGGCTCACAGCAAAATTCAAGGGGCCGCCTGACGGCCCCTTTTTCCCCGATGATTTGTTCGGCCATATGACAGGGCGCGGCATCGCTGCATTTCCTGTTGTATCCCGTTATAGATTGCGCTATACTCCCGCATTATGACAACCAAGCGAACCGATTATCTGAGCTGGGATGATTACTTTATGGCGGTCGCCCAGCTTTCCGCCCTTCGCTCCAAGGACCCGAACACGCAGGTCGGCGCCTGTATCGTCAACCGGAAGAAGCGGATTATCGGCATCGGCTACAACGGCTTCCCGACCGGCTGCTCGGATGACCAGTTGCCCTGGGAGAGGGAAGGGGCGTTTCTGGAGACGAAGTACCCCTATGTCTGCCATGCCGAAATGAACGCTATCACGAATTCCTCGAACAAGCCGGAGCTCGAGGGAGCAACCATGTACGTCTCACTTTTTCCTTGCAATGAGTGTGCTAAACTCATTGTCCAGGTTGGGATTAAAGAAGTGGTGTTCCTCTCGGACAAGTACCGCGAGACAGACATCATGGTAGCGTCCCGGAAGATTCTTGACATGGCCGGTGTCAGTTACCGTCAACTTCAACCGGGCGCCAGGCGAATCACTGTGGAACTGGACGCCGGATGAGAGCGTTCTTTTGACTTTTGGGACGACTGCCGGACGCAAGCCCCCCGGTCCCCCCGCAACCGAAATGCTGAGTTATCCACATAGTCGGTGATAATAGATGCCCTTAATCCAGAATTCGATATATTTTTTCTTGCGCCGTCCCGGTGAGGAAGTAGATTATCGCTTTCCATACCCAACTGATTACCAGGAGTAAATAGAATGACCAAGAGCAAAGAAGATATTCTCAGGCTGATAGACGAGGCGGAGGTCCGCTATATCCGTCTCTGTTTCACCGATATTCTCGGCAAGATCAAAGGTATGTCAATCACCCGTTCGGAAATCGAGCAGGTCCTCGAGGAGGGGCAGGGATTTGACGGTTCGTCCATCCAGGGATTCGCACGTATCGATGAATCCGATTTGACCGCCATGCCGGACCCGCTGACATTCCGTATTATTCCGTGGGAAGTGGCCGGCGAGCGGGTGGCCATGATGTTCTGCGATGTCAAGAATCCCGACGGTACGCCGTACGAGGGAGATCCGCGCTGGGTGCTCAAACGCAATCTCAAGAAGTTGCAGGATAAGGGTCAGACGTTCTATGTCGGTCCCGAAATGGAGTATTTTTACTTCAGGAACGATCAGGAGACGGATACCCTCGACAAGGCCGGGTATTTCGACTATCAGACGGTGGATATCGGCAGCCAACTTCGGAAGAAGACAGTCAATGCGCTGGAACTGCTCGATGTTCCGGTCGAGGCATCGCACCACGAGGTGGCGCCAAGCCAGCACGAGATAGATTTGAAGTACCAGGAAGCGCTCGTGATGGCGGATTTCGCGCAGGTGTACCGATTTGTGGTTAAAGAAATCGCGATGGAAAACGATCTGTATGCCACCTTCATGCCCAAGCCGATTTTTGGAGAGAACGGCAGCGGGATGCACTGTCACATGTCGATTTTCGAAAATGATCGGAATCTCTTCTTTGACCCCAAGAACGAGTATCATCTTTCGGAAATGGCGCAGCATTTTGTCGCGGGCATACTGACACATATCCAGGAGATTACGCTGGTTTTGAACCAGTGGGCGAATTCTTACAAGCGGTTGGTGCCGGATTATGAAGCCCCGGTGTATATCAGCTGGGGACGTCGCAATCGCTCGAGCCTTGTCCGAGTCCCGATGCACCGCCTGGGCAAGGAGCGCGCCACGCGTATTGAACTTCGTTCACCTGACCCGGCCGCCAATCCGTACCTGGCGTTCTCGTGCATGCTCGCCGCCGGTCTTCGCGGTGTCGAGAAGAAATACCCGATGCCGAAGCCGGTGGAGCGGAATATCTTTGCTATGACCCCCGATGAAAAGGCCGGGTTGAGTATCGGGACGCTTCCCGATTCCCTTGAAAATGCCGTTCGGCTGGCGGAGAAATCACAACTGCTGCGTGAAACGCTCGGCGAGCACGTGTTCAACAAACTGATCGAGAACAAAAAGATCGAGTGGGACGATTACCGCATCCACGTCAGCTGCTACGAAATCGACAAGTACCTGCCGATGCTGTAAAGGGACAGGTCCGTACCCTGTGGGTTGCGATTATGGCAGGCCGCCGAATATGAAGCCGACGACGGTGGCCACGACTGCGATTGGAACCAGACCTACCCAGGCCAATCCTTTGTACCACCATGGGCGATTGTTGTACCATTCCAGATCGGTTGCGCCGTGTCCAAGACCGACCCCGCCGGCGCCGCTGAATCCTTCCATGACGCCGGTGATACGAAACATGTCGGTATTGCCGAAGCGGTAATACTCGTACTGGGTACCGATTGTCCAGAGTCCGGTACGGAAGCGAACGAGGGTCAGGCCGATCTTGTGATACCCGTCGATGCCGGTGCAATACGAGTATGACAACCGCTCGAACGGTCCCTCGATAGCGACGCCGGCCTCCGCGCCCCATTCTTTTGGCTCAATATCGTAGTCACCCGACTTGACATGCATAGCCGACCACTTCAAGGCGACAGACGCCGACGGCAGAAAATCAGTGCGGTTTCCCAGGTAGTATCGGAACTGAATTGGAATGGCTTCCTTGACGACAAAGTCATCTCCGGTCGTGAAACGGTACGATCCGGAAAACTGCATGTGGCGGATGTCGAAGGTGGCGAAGAAGTCAAGCCCGCCGGCAAAACCATCTTTCTCCGTGCCGTCCGGCAGGGAAGAGTTATAATACGCACCGCCGACCGAAGGAAGAAGACTCAGACTCAGGGCGCCGTGGTGACTGAACTCTACCCACTTGTATTTGGGAGTCACGCGATTTCTGGAAGCATCCCAGGAAATAACATTGCATCCCCTCGGCACCGGACGTCCGTCGAGAGCGATCTTCACTTTCCCCCGCACCCGGAGGCCGTCTGACGTTTGCTCGATAATGTAGCCGGGCATGACATTATCTGAGATAACGTCCGCGGGGTAAAGGATGAATTTCTCACGCTCGCTGGTTTCTTCGTCCTGCGCACGCACCTCGTACACGAACAGCGGTTCGAGCCATATGGTATCCGCCGACGGCCGGGCGAGAATATCATATGAGACGACGACGGTGTCATCAGTGACATTGTAGTTCAGGTGGCCAAAGAGATGATCATCTTTCGGCGCAGACAGAGCAGTACCTGTGCAGAGAATTATCAGGACGCTCCACAGTAGAAAATGCCTCACCGGACTCATTGAATGAAAATTAAGGAAAGGGAGAATACGCTGTCAACTTGAAAGATAGATGTTTCAGACGTTGAAACAAGACGACAGGGCGTTCGTTGGTTTCACCGGGCGCTTAACTCGCCCTTTTTCAGGCTCCTGAAGCGCTGGACGCATTGCACGAACGGTTCTTCGGTCTTGAAGCGGGTAACGTCCTCGCGGATGACAAGCTCGAAAATGACCATCTCGCTGCCGCCGTCGAAATAGGAGATCATCACGTTGGGGATGAACTGCTGTTTATTGTCAAGATAGAAGCTTGTCAACTTCTGGCTAGAAGCATTCGTGAGCGATTCAATTGGATTGATGATCAGGTCCTTGCCGTAGTACCCACGGATGGAATTGGTGTCCTCGACCAATGCATCATCGAAGCTCATGCCGCGGATTTTGTAGATGTGAATGCCGATTATCACTGACGCGCTGTCATAGATCTCGTCGTCGGGTATGAAAGCCAGCGAGTACCCGTCGAATTTGGCTTTGTACGTCACGAGTCTGAAGCCGTCCGGGGGCGACATGACGTAGTTGAGCGACTCACCCTCGTAGAAGGCGGAATTGCTGTCGAGGGTATAGCCGGGCTGGCCGGCCAGAAGGGCCCCACTCAGCAGAAAAATTGCGCCGGCGGTCAGTAATATCAGTTTCATATACCACCTGTATCGGCAGGTTGGCGGGCGCGATTTAACGGATACGCGCCCAATCTCCTGGCAAAACGAAAAAACCGGGGCGGGACTTGTTTTTCCGGCCGGATTCGAATACATTAGGGGCCATGATTCAATTGATTACGGCAAATCGACACTTACTAATAATCAACGTTTTTTACCAGAGGTAGGACATGGCAGGAATAGTTGGCTACGGCTCCCACCTTCCGAGACACCGCATCAAAGTCGAGGAGATTGCGAAGGTGTGGGGCGCTGATGCCCCGAGCTACAAGAAGGGGCTCATGCTCAGAGAAAAGTCCGTCCCGCCGCCGGATATGGATACAATCACGCTTTCGGTCGAGGCGGCGCGTCGCGCGCTGGCCCGTTCGGGCGGCGTTGATCCGGCGGATATTGGGGCCATTTATATCGGTTCGGAATCTCATCCCTATGCGGTGAAGCCCTCGGGGACGACCGTTGCCGAGGCAATCGGCGCGACTCCCGATCTGCACTGTGCCGATTTCGAGTTCGCCTGCAAGGCGGGTTCGGAGGCGATGTTTGTCGCGATGAGTCATGTCGATTCCGGCGTGATGAAATACGCGCTGGCTATCGCCGCCGATACGTCGCAGGGCGCGCCCTCGGACGCCCTCGAGTTTTCGGCTGCCGCCGGCGCCGCGGCGTTTATCATGGGCAAAGAGAACCTGATCGCCGAGTGTTTGGATACCCACTCGTACATGACCGACATGCCGGATTTCTGGCGTCGCGAGCACGAGTTTTATCCGCAGCACGGCGGCCGGTTTACCGGTGAAGAAGCCTACTTTGCCCATACCAAGGGCGCCTCGAACGCGCTGTTGAAGAAGTCCGGCATGAAGCCGTCCGATTTCCAGTGGGCGGTGTTCCACCAGCCGAACGGCAAATTCCCCCAGAGGGTGGCCAGGGAGCTCGGATTCACTCAGGAACAGATCGATCCGGGGTGGCTGGCGCCGCGTCTCGGCAACACGTATTCGGGCGCCTCGCCGATCGGGTTGACCGGCGTGTTCGAAGTTGCCAAACCGGGCGACATGATTTTCATGTGCTCCTACGGTTCCGGGGCGGGCTCCGATGCTTTCATCTGGAAAGTGACCGACCGGATCGAAGAAGCACGCAATAAGGCTGTCGGCACGCACAAGCTGCTCGACGAAAATCAAATTTATGTCGACTATGGCACCTACGCCAAATTCCGTCGCAAAATTCTCAAGAACTTTTAGGAGGTGAGCCAGATATGAGACAAGTTTGTGTTGCAGGTGTCGGTATCACCAAGTTCGGCGAGATCTGGCGGAAATCGCTTCGTCAGCTGTATGCCGAAGCCGCCCTGGATGCTATCAAGAATGCAGGAGTTGATCATATCGACTCACTTTATGTCGGCTGTATGTCGAGCGGCCTGTTTGTTCAGCAGGAGCATCTGGGACCGCTGATGGCCGACTATATCGGCATGCCGGGTATTCCGGCGGCCCGTATCGAATCCGCCTGCGCCTCGGGCGGGATGGCGTTTCGCCAGGCCTTCTTCGAGGTGGCCAGCGGAGTATCGGATATCGTCCTCGCGGGCGGTGTCGAGAAGATGACCGACTGCTCCGGCGATGACGCTACCGCTGCTCTGGCTACGGCGGCCGATCAGGAAT
>CAYNEO010000053.1:0-23887 GCA_964396245.1 uncultured Ignavibacteriales bacterium | reverse complement strand
TCCCACAGATGAAGATCGAGGCCGAAGACTTTTAGAAGATAGCGCATGAATGCTTCCTTCGCATCGGTCGAGTTCCAGTAATCTTCTGCGTATGACAAGCTCACAGGTTTGCTCCGTAATCGCGGGTGATCAGTCCTCGCTTTCCAGGTGCCCCCTGATTTCGGAAGCCTGTTCGGATATCCTCGAGGAATCGACCCGGAGCCGTTCCAATACCTGAGTGGTGACCCGGACGGCAGCTTCTCTCTCGGCTGGAACGACTTCATTGGCGCCGGCTGCCAGGAGCGGCTCGATATCGAGCAGGTAGGTGGTTCTCACGGTGATGAACAGGCGCGGCGAGAGTTTCCGGGCTATCCTGACAGCAAGTTCGGAGGCGCCGGGGTCGTTGACGAGGAGTACCAGCTCCCGCGCGTTTTCAATTGCCAGTTGGGAGAGAACGTCCTCGCTGGTAATATCGCCGAATACGGCATGTCCTGTCTCGAGAGAGGCTTTTCTGACGTTCTCAATATTGAGATCGACTATGATGTACGGTGTTTGACATGTCTGAAGGGCCTGCGAGAGTTCCTTGCCTGCAAAACCGTAGCCGGCGACAATGACATGGCCGGTCAATTTCCCAGAATCGTCGGAGGCAGCGGTTCCGAAATCGAGTTCGACAAAACGTTTGAAGCGGCTCAGCCTGCTCAGGCCCGTGGCAAGCCTGGGGCCGTACGACATGAAGAAGGGAGTGATGAACATGGAGAGAATCGCCGCCGACACGATGCTGTTTTCAGCGGCCGGCTCGATCAGCCCCTTGCCTTTGACAGCGTACAGGAGGACGAATGAGAATTCACCAATCTGTGCCAGCGCCAGAGCCGAGATCAGGGAGACTCTCAGCGACTTTCGCATGAGAAGACCGACAACGAAAATTATTGTCGATTTGCCGAGGAGTATCCCGAGAAGAATAGCAACTATGGTCGGATAATGATCGAGTATCTGCCCGGGAGAGAGGAGCATGCCTACTGACACAAAAAACAGGCTGGCAAAGACCTCCCGGAAGGCAATCATATCGGCGAGGGCCTGACGGCGGTACTCGCTTCCGGCGACAACCAACCCCGCCAGAAACGCCCCGATCGCCAGAGACGCGCCGGAGCCGGTGACCAGCCAGGCCGTCCCGAGGCAGAAGACAAATACGGTAAGGATAAACAGTTGTCTCTGGCGGGTTCGGGCAACCAGTTTCAAGACGCGCGGCACGATCAGAATTGCCGCGAGTAGCACCACCACTATTATAGCAACCGATTTGGCCATCGTTATCGCAAACGCTCCGGCGCTGAGACCGGACCCGACAAGGAGCGGGATGATGAGCATAATCGGTACGACGCTGAAGTCCTGAAAGACGAGTATGCCGAGGATGAGCCTCCCGTGAGGAGCATCGACCTCTCCCCTCTGCTGCAGGCCGCGCAGCACGATAGCTGTGCTGGAGAGGGCCACGACAAAGCCAACGAAGAGTGACGTGTTGCCCGGTAACGCGATAATTCTACAAATGGCGAAGGCGGCAGCCGTGGTCAGCCCGACCTGCAGGAAACCACCCACCGTTGCAAGTTTCCACAGGCGACGCAGTTTGCTTAACGAGAGTTCCGAACCGATGCCAAACAGAAGCAATGCAACCCCGATTTCAGCGAGTACTTCGACCTGGTAGACATCATCGATCAATCCAACACCCCGGGGGCCGACGAGTAATCCCGAAAAGATGAACCCGGCGATGGACGGCAGCTTGAACCTATGGAACAGCAGGACAACAATCACCGCGACGGCGAGAATTATTACCAGGTCCCTGAGAAAAGTAAGTTCGTGCATTTTGCTCCGGAGCCGATGGGTTCGCCTTGCGTACGGCCGCTTCCCTTTATGCTCGTTAACACCCTTGTGCGTACTCGTTGGCACCGGGAAAATACACCCGGAGGGCACCGGGGTCAAGGTTTGGATTGTCGGTCGTGCAGAATTAAGTGGGCAGGCATGACGTGTGTTCATGGACTTATTGACTCTTTTTTCGCTTGCTCAAGGCGGGGTTCATGACGTACATTGGCCTGTCGGCGGGGATGTATCTCAGGCTAGTTGTGATATAAGATACCGGTGCTCACAGGTCATTAGAATGCCTTTCGAGAGAGGAGTGCGCATGCGAGTCGCGAGGATTCTGGCGACAGTTTTAGTGGTGATTACAGTCGGGGTTTTGGTCACATACGGCGCGGGCGGCCTGAAGCCCGGCGAGGGGTATGTGGACGTACCGGGCGGCAAAGTGTGGTATCGCGTCGTGGGTGAAGGTACCGGTACCCCCCTGCTGGTGCTGCACGGCGGTCCAGGGGTACCGAGCTACTATCTCAAGCCCCTGGCGGGAATCGGGGTTGATCGACCGGTTGTTTTCTATGATCAACTCGGTTGCGGTCATTCGGATAAGATATCTGACACGAGTTTATTTACAATTGACCATTACCTCCACGAATTAGCAGCTGTGCGCAAGGCACTGGGTTTGAATGAAGTCGATATCTACGGACACTCCTGGGGCGCTATGCTGGCCGTCGATTACGTGCTTACCAAACCGGACGGCGTGCACGCACTGGTGCTGGCAAGTCCTTCGCTGGATATGTCGCGGTGGGCCACGGATGCCGACAATCTGCTAACTACCCTGCCGGATTCCGTCCGGGAGGTTATCTCAAAGCATGAAGAGGCAGGCACGACTGACGCGCCGGAATACCAGGAAGCGATGATGACGTTTTATGGAATGTATCTGGCCCGCAAGAAGCCGTGGTCGGCCGACATTGACAGCTCATTCGCCCAGATGAATCCGCAGATTTATCAATACATGTGCGGCCCGAGCGAGTTCACAATCACCGGAACCCTGCGGACATACAACCGGGATGACCGGCTGGGCGAAATCGCCGTGCCTACGCTTTTCACGGCGGGGGAATTTGACGAGGCGAGGCCATCGACCGTGAGGTATTTCCAGAACCTGGTGTCGGGTTCGAAGATCGAGATATTCCCTGACTGCGGTCACCTTACGATGCAGGATGATTCGGCATCATATGTAAACTCGTTGAGGAGATTCCTCCGGACGGTGGATGAAACCAAATAGACATCGTTTCTCACGCACCTCCATGGAAAAGGCCCTTGCCGATGCAGGGGCCCAGTTGTTCGCGTGAGTTGACCTGCTTGTTACGGACACGGCGCGCAGGGAGTGTGATTGATATACACCTTGTCGATCAGCCGCGTAATGTCACTGAGACCCAATTCGTTTTCTGAATCGCCGTCGACATTACCGTTAGCCGGGCAACAGAGCGGCTGGTGATTTATGTAAATGTGACCGATCAGGAGGGTAATATCAGCCAGACCCCGGTCGCCATCGATATCGCAGTCGATATTGCCGGTTTCGCCGCCGGTATAGCGCCCGCAGCAAGGCTCGCCGAATCCGAAATCCTGCCAGAAACCATGGTGGATAACGATTTCACCGCTCATGCTGAATCCCCCGGCTATCTGCCCGATAGTCCCTGAGTGGTTGTTGGCGCCATCGGTCATCGCACCGCCACCTCCCGACACGACGTACCACGACACGTTTGTTGCTGAAATGTCGTTCGGGGACGGGTTGTTGTCGGTTCCAACACCCGCGACGACATTTTCGATTACCGCGTCTGAAACCTGTTTCGTCCGGTATTGTTCGTCTGCCGGACGATCCTTGTCGGTGTGGTCTGTGGCAAATACCACAAGAGGGGCCAGCGACATAAATAACGACAGGCACCACCGCAAAATCGTCAACTGTTTCCTGTCCATAATCAGGATACCCTCGCGATCAGGTAAAGGGCTATGTCGGTATCATGGACCATCCGTTTTTGAACTGAGGACAGCTTAACCGGATGGTCGCCGGTTATAATTCGATTATTCCCGCTGGTGATTCGATGCTCTTTGGAGTCTGTAGTAATATAACAGATATTCGGCCTGTGTAAAACAGAAAATGGCCCTGATTGTCAACCAAAGTCCCCCGCCTTTGCGGGGGCCTTTGGAGATGGGTCGGTTAATTTTCTGTGACCTTACTGGCAGGCGACAGGGGGATTATGGGTGACGTAAACGAGGTCGATCAGCGTGGTGATATCAGCCAGGGTCAGCTCGCCGTCGGCGCTGCCGTCCAGATTGCCGTTTTCTTCGCAGCAGAGCGGGTTGTGGGAGATGTACACGCGGTCGATCAGTGTAGTTATGTCATTCAATGTGCTCATCCCGTCCGTGCTGCAGTCGGTATTGCCGGTGAGACCGCCGGTGTAGATGCCACAGCAGCCGCCCCGCTCAACGGAGACGTCATCGACATACCAGCCTTCTTTCGTCACGGCGCCATCGGTGCCGAAGCGGAACATGAGCTGGACAACCCCGGAGTATCCCGCGAGATCGAATTCCGCCTGGCTCCAGTCATGGCTGCCCGAGTAGCACGGTGTCCCCGGGTCGAACGGGCTGGCCGGATTGTCAATGATGGTGTATGGGTAGCCACCCGTCGGAGTGATTGGCGTCCATTGACCGTCGCCTGATGAAATGTAAACGACCCCTCCGTCCCAGGCGGTGCCGGCATCATCGCCCTGCTCGGCATTGATCCAATGCCAGAAGGTGAGGATGGCGTTGCCGGGGAGCAGAAACGGCGGGGTAACGAGTCGACCATCGGAGTTATCACGGTAGTAATTATTGCCGTCACCTCCCGCCTTCCACGATGAAGTTCCGCCGTGGACGCGCGAAGTCTCGAGGTGCCATTCGTCGGTGTATTGGCTGTTGGGTGAGCTGTGGGTCCAGAACCCCCGGCCCGATTCGAAATCGTCGGCGAAGCCACGGGTGCTTCCGATAAACTGATAGCTTGTATCCGACATGACGTATCCCCCGTCGGCGGTGACCGTCAGCACCATGATCGCTATGTGCGGATCAGGACACCCGGGAGCAACGGAGAAGACAAACGGCGTCTGGGTCTGGGCTTCTCCGCCCCACGGCAGGCTGTCCGCGAACGGGGCATCGGCAGTCCCGACGCTTACATATGGATCATCCGTGGATAGATGCCCCAAGACATTGTTGGCGGTGACGCCCTTATTGCGGATGCTCATCGTCAGTTGTACTGTCTCGCCGATGTCGGCGCAAACGTTGTTGTTGCCGGCCGAGTCATCGATAGTCTGTCCGACCATACTGAGCACCGGTTTCGTTTGTGGCTTGATGTTGGTGACCATCATTTCCACACTGGCCGGGCACAAATCTCCGGGCTCCCAGTAACAATACAGATTGTCGAGTACAAACCACGTGGTGAATGAGCCGCCCCAACCGTAGTTCATATGGTATTCGTACGAAAAGCCATCGGTGCGGTATCCGTCGAGAACGATTGAGTGCTGGCTGATACGGTAATCGATCGGCCGTCCGGCGTCGATTTCCGTCTGCATGAGGGCAAACCATCCGGGGATGTCATAATCGGCGCGGTAGTGCAACTCTATTTCATCGCTGTATTTGAAGAATTCCGGGAACACCTGGGCCGCCAGCGACACGTAGCTTCCGGAACCACAGGCTCCATAATCCATGTCAAAGGCAACGCCGACTTCGTAGGACAGATCGGCGAGAGCTGCGGCTTCGGCGGGAGTACATCCTCCATCACAGCTGTCGATCATATTCGCCCAATCGTAACTGTCGGAAAAGTCGACGGTCAAGACCTTTGGTGCGGTACTGCCGCCGCAGGAATAATCGCCACCCCAGGTATACGAGTGGCTGCCGAATCCTTCCTCGGGCCACTGCCAGTAATTCATAATTTGAGCCGCAGCGGTGGCAACACATCCGACAACGGTCCGGCCACCGTCGCCCATGGGGCAAAGGTTATTGTATGGAGCGCTCTGGTGCCAGCTTGTAGTGAGGAGGGGTCCTGCCTCGCTGACCGCCTGCTGGGCGGTGGTGGTCAGAATCTGGGCGAACTCCTTGGTATTCAGCGTGTACCGGTCCCATTTCGTGCGCTGTTCAGGATCGAATACGGGCTCGGCGGCGGACTGGGCGGCATCGAGGCTCCCTGCCTGAGACGCATAGTATCGCATTCGTTGCACGAGCATTTCTCGCAGCATGTCCAGAAAACCGCCGTCCTGGGCAGCGTTGAGGTCATATTCATCGGAGTAGGCCTTGACGGGCTGCATCTCCTTGAGAACCGGCACGATAACGAATCCCTGAGGAGATATGTCGTACCAGGTGGCGAGGAGAGTATCTCTGGAATAGATCCCGTGCGCGGCCAGAATCTGCGGTTCACTATCGCCTGCCCAGGCACCCTCTTCGGATACAATAGTGGTAAGCCAGTTCTGGCAGACTTGCTGCATTTCGTTTGTCGATGCGAGCTCGGCGCGGGCATCCGTGGCGGCGCCAACGAGCACGAAAAACACCAACAAAACCGCCAGATAGCGAACAACGGGATTGGTCCAGTTAGAAAATCGGCGTGCCCCCGACTTCACGACGTGTGAAGACTGATGCGAACAATACCCTGACATGCGTGTGTCTCCTGATATACAAGAAATTACTTTTCAGCAAACCCTGAGAGTCCGCTCGTTCAAACGGGCTGATTTCAAATATGGCGGTTTATGATGGGTACCAAGCAACCTGGTTGCACTATCCGGGCTGATGGAGTCCTATGGTGTTGTAATATAACCACATTATCTGTGATGGCAAATAAAAAACCCTCTTTCTGTCGACATTCCGGCGGTCGGATCATATCCGTCAAAACGCAGCGGGCGGCCAACCGGCTGCATCAAATACAATTCGGGCGAATCTATTGACAGAGTGCGGTTTCCGCCTGGCTAATATAGACAAAATCGATCAGACGAGTAATATCCGAAAGTGTCGCAATCCCTTCGCTGTCGCCGTCCGTGTTGGCCTCCTGCTTGCAGCAGAGCGGGTTGTGGGTGATATAGACGAAATCGATCAGGCGCGTAATATCTGAGAGATTTCGCCTTCCATCGGAATCGCAGTCAACGTTGCCGGTCCGTCCTCCGGTGTAAAGGCCGCAACACTCGCAAGCGTCACCGACGCCGTTGAGATCGCTATCCAACTGATCGGGATTGTAGATATACTGACAATTGTCCAACGTATCGTCGACGCTGTCGTTGTCGTCGTCCGGATCGCAAACATCACCCAAACCGTCGCTGTCGTTATCGCGCTGGTATAGATCGTAGTCATTGGGGCAATTGTCGCAGACATCTCCAATACCATCGGAATCGGTGTCCGCCTGATCCGCATTCGGGTCCGCCGGGCAATTGTCGCACACGTTGCCGAAGCCATCGCTGTCGTCGTCGGCCTGGTCTTGGTTGGCCTTGTCGGGGCAAATGTCGCAGGAGTCGCCCCAACCGTCTGAATCCTGGTCAAACTGATAGGGGTTGGGATCCTCGGGACAGTTGTCGCATACGTCGCCGATCAGATCACCGTCGGCATCTTCCTGACCGGGATTCGGTGTCCAGGCGCAATTGTCGCATCCGGAGACGATTCCGTCACCGTCGTCGTCCTGCCATTCCCTCTCGATCTGATCGATATTGACGCCCAGTCCTGCCATGTACTCCCAGACGATGTCGCGACCGCCATCGGCAATATCCGACGTCCGATATTCATCGACCACGGTTTCGGCGGAATCGATGAGATTGATTGGAGCACCCCAGGTCAGTCCGCCGTCGCACGAAAAGGAGGCGAAGATTGTTCGTTGCCTGATGAAGGTGCAGATATAGCGATCTCCGTCGACATGCTGTATCCGGGGATATGTTTCGGGTTCGAGGCTGCCGGCGACGACGCTGACAAAGTCGAGCGAATCGACAAAACCTTTCGCAGATCGCCAGCAGATAATGTCAATATCAGTTGTGTCGGCGTCTTCGTAGGCCGCGGTCACGACAAGAAGAGTGCTGTCATAGGAAACGATATCGGGATAAGTGATATGTGCCTTTGGAGATGTCAGTGACAGCACGGCGGCATCGGTGGGTAGATCCCAATCGTTGACAAAATCCTGACGGATAAGGAGCTTCCACTGCGTGAGGGCGCTGTCATACCAGTCATACACGGCATAGGAACGAGCACTGACCGGGTCGATGGCGGCGGCAGTGCTTCGGCAACCGGGATACCCGAGAAACGTGCTGAGCTGCACCTGACCGGCGTCGCTGAGTTGGGAGTATATCTGCGGTACGTTGTCGTTGTCACTGCCGGTGATGGTGCGACTCATAATGAGCGAAGTCATGCCCCAGTTCCAGGTTCGCTGGCTGCTGTCGACAGCGATGTCACACATGGCTATATCGTGCCAGCCGCCCAGGGAGAAATCGGTATACCAGGCGGTCCATGTGAGAAAACTGGCTGCGTTGCGGAACTCGACAGTGAAAACCCGCGCTCCGTTGAAGTAGCTGGCGGGCGGCACGAATGAACCGAAAAACGCGGTATCGGCTCCCCAATAGCCGATAGATGGGTAAGCGGCTCCGATAACACCAAAGCTGATCGCTGATCCCCATGTTACGCCCCCGTCGAGCGAACTCTGCCAATACACCTCTCTTGTCGCCGGGTTGTCGACATAGTATTCAAAGCCGCGCATCAGCGTATCTCCTCCGTTTCGAGCGACGGCAGGATGCATTCTGAAGATCACCTGTTCGGCATCGGAAGCAATATCAATGGTCTTCTTTTTAACCGGAGAAACGGGGGTCACCCGGAAGAGCTCCGCAACCGGCTGTTCAGATGCAGGCACTGTCTTAGAGGCAGTATGACCGGATTTGACAACTCCGGCTATTGCGGTTTGACTGAGGATCAAACAGAATGCGATAAAAGAGGCTATGGCAGCTGAGGCTCTTCCGGTTCTTGTGATGTGCACGGCCCGACCCTCCTAAGATAAACCCAACTCTCCGGGTTTACGCCCTGGTACCCTCGAATAGTATACGTCCTGTTGCCATAATATATTACGAGGCTCAGGGTTTAGCAAGCTGGTAAAACGATATCTATGCTATTAGATCGGGAAAACGGACGGGGCAATTTACTCGTAGCGCAAGGCGACAATCGGGTCCACGCGGGCGGCTCGCCACGCGGGATACATCCCGGCGATCATCCCGGTGCCCACCGAAATGCAGACACCGATCAAGATCCAGAGCATGGAAAGGGAGTAGTGCCAGTCAAGGATAGTGGTGATGAGCAGCCCGAGCAGAGCCCCGAAGATAATACCGACAATACCGCCCAGACCGGTCAGGGTGCCGGCTTCGACAAGGAATTGAAAGAGGATGTTAGCCTTCTTGGCCCCGACTGCTTTGCGGACACCGATTTCCCGGGTCCGCTGGGTGACGGCTACGAGCATGATGTTCATGACGCCTATCACGCCGACCATAAGACCGACGCAGGCAACCGCGGTAGCGCCGAGCTGCACTTTGACCGTGATATTATTCACCTCATCCTTGAATCGTTCTTGTGTCTCGATGCCGAAGTTGTTGGGTTCGTCGGGGCGCACCTGTCGCACCCGACGCAGGGCATTGACGACCTGGTCGAGGGCATCCGCAAACTGGAGGCGCGAAACAGCGCTGACCAGCAGGTAAACACGTTTCTGGTTGGGATAGAGCTTTTCAAAGGTGGTCATCGGGATAAAGATGAAATCGTTCTCGCTGATATTAAACAGGTCCTCGACACGTTCCTGGACACCGACCACTTTGAACTCGTAGCCGTTGATGCGAACCTTCTTGTCGATCGCCTCGGCGTGATCATCAAAGAGGGCATCGGCAATTTCCGGTCCGATCACGCAGACCATACCTTTGCGCCTCATGTCGGCGTCGTCGATAAACCGGCCGTGGGAGACCTCGCGATTGGTGACTATCGGTTGTGTCGGCCAACAGCCGCGGAAATCATCGGGGGTGCGAATCTGGCGGTCGCCGTATTTAGCGACATTGTTGAAATGCATCTTCTCCGGAGACACAGCCTTTACCAGGGGACACATCTGTTGTATGGCGTAGGCCTCGTCCATGGTAATGTCCTTCCGGCGGCGTTCTGCTTCGGTCAAGTTGTCAAAATCGGTGCCTTCCTCCCACTTGCTGATATACATCACGTTCGAGCCGATTTTGTCGATCGATTCCTCGGCGTAGCGGCGAAAGCCGTCCATGATGGTATTAACGAGGATCACCGCACCGACGCCGATCATGACGCCGATAATAGTCATCAGGCTGCGGAATTTGTTCGACCTGACGGCACTGATGGCGAGCCGGACGCCCTCGCTGACTTCCGCAAGAGAGTGAAAGAACTTACTCATAGCTGAGCGCCTTTATTGGATCGAGTCGGGCGGCTTTCATTGCCGGGTAAATGCCGAAGAAAAGGCCGACAACGGTTGAGATTCCAAAGCCCAGGATGACGGCGAGTGTTGTGGGGGTCGTACTGACATCCATCCACGTGGTCAGCACCATCGCGCCGAGCTTGACACCCAGGGCAACACCGATCAGACCGCCAATCAGCGAGAGGATAGTTGATTCGTAGAGGAACTGGAGGAGGATATTCGATTGTTTCGCGCCCACGGATTTCCGGATGCCAATCTCGCGGGTTCGTTCGGTGACCGAGATCATCATGATGTTCATAATGACAATCCCGCCGATTACGATTGACAGCAACGGCAGGGAAACCATCAGCACCCGGAATGCCCGTGTCAGGTCGTTAATGAAACTGAGGATAGCATCCGGCGTGATGATCTCAAAATCATCTTTTTCTTCGTAGGGAATATGTCTGGCCGAGCGCAGGACGACGCGGACCTGATCGATAGCGTCTTCGCGTTTCTCAAGGGATACGGCGTCTCCCACGATGACGACCGGGTTGCCGGGTTGCTTGAACATTTTCTGGTGAGTCGCAATCGGGACTACAACAAACTCGTCCATTCCCTGTACGATACCGCCATCGAGTTTCTCGGCGATCCCGATGACGGTGAATTCGCGTCTTCCGATTTTGATAGTCTTTCCCAGCGGGTCCTCGTTGGTGAAAAATCTCTCCAGAACCGTATAGCCGATCACGGCCACGTTTCGGCGACGAATATTGTCTTCCTCGGACAGATAACGTCCCATGAGAAGATCGAAGCCGCGGACATCCTGAAGGTTCGGGGTTTCACCCCTTATTTCGATGCGACGAATGCGGGTCGAGCCATACTTTACGTCGTCGGAAGCATAAGCCTCAGCGCCGACATGGAGGCAGTCGGGACAACCCTGTTCGATGAGCGGAATGAGATCGACGGTCAATTTCTTACGCTTCATGCGTTCGAGATAATCAGACCAGGTGAGTGCAAAGCCAAAGCGAGTGACCATGAAGGCCTTGGGGCCCATAGAATCGAATGTCCTCTCCATGCTCGATTGCAGACCCTCTACGGTGGAGACGATGGTGATCACCGAGGAGACACCCATGATCATACCGAGGATGGTGAGAAATGAACGGAGCTTGTTGGTCCAGAGGGCGGCGGCCGATTCACGGACGAGCGAAACGACAACAAGGATTCGGTTGGTGACTCGCGTATGCATAGGTTGAGGGCCTGGCCTATATCTGCTTTTCTTTCATTTTGTCGAGAGAGCGTTGCTCAATAACGACCGCGTCGCCGTTCTTCAATTTACGCAGTGTCTGGAACGAACCTGAAATGACGGTGTCCTGCGGCGCCACTCCGGAGAGTGCGACGATATTCAGTTCGTCGGCGATGCCGGTAGGGACTTCGACAAACTTCGCCCGGCCTTCCTTCACGACGAACACGCCGGTCAACTTCACTCTCTCTTTGGATTTCCGGGATTCAGCCGTGGCAGAGTCTGAAACCGTGTCCGGGGCGGCGGTTTCGTCGACCATGTCGCTATCGTCGGCGCCGTCCGCCGCGAACACGCCATCAGACTTTTCGGACGTCGGCGGCATATCGAGCGAGTCCGGGTGAAACTCGCGTGATACGAGGGCGGCGTATGGAATCAGCGTCGCTTCTTTTTCTGTGGCGGTGGTTATGTCAACCGTGGCTGACATTCCGGGCCGTATGGAGGCGTCGGTATCGGCAAACCGCACCTTGACACGGAAACTCGTGGTGTAACTCTCGGTCCCCTGACCCTGGATGACGGCCGAATTTCCAATTTCCACCACGTATCCGGCGAACGACGTATCGCGGAAGGCATCGACACGGATATCCGCCGGCTGGCCGATAGTCACTTTCGCGATTTCAGTCTCGTCCACTTCGACCTCAACTTCGAAAGTCGACAGGTCAGCTATGGTCATAAGTGTCTTGCCCTGGGTGGCTGATGTCTGGGCCTGCGCAATCTCCCCGACTTCGGCGCTGAGGTAAGTAATCGTGCCGTCCATCGGCGCAACGATTTTGGTCTTTCTCAGACGGTCTTCGGCCTGTTCCAGACGGGCGGTGAGTGTCTTCACCTGAGCAAGGGTCGCGTTGTAGTTGGCCAGCGAGTTGTCGTTCGCGAATTTGGCGTCGGTATAGGCATTCTCGGAAGTGAGCTTCTGTTCGAAAAGCCGTTTCTGGCGTTCGAACTCAAGCTTGTCCTTGTCACGCTGGGTCCGGGCGGCTTCGGCGCGAGCCGTGATTTCATCGACGGAGTATCGGGCCTGGGCGACATCGGACTGTGCCTGAACGGTATCGAGCAGAAGCAACATCGTTCCGCGGGTGACATAATCGCCTTCGGAGACGAACAACCTGACAATTTGAGCGGATACTTCGGCCGTAATATCGACCTTGGTCTGAGGTTCAATGCGGCCGGAAGCGGTGACAACTTCGGAAATGTCGTCGACTTTCACGAGGTCCGCCTGTACCGTGGTTGCATTTCCGTTGGATTTGCCGAGATTGAGGCCGACCAGTACCGCGATTATGACTACGGGGAGGCCGATAAACAGCCATTTCTTCAAGCGTCTTTTCTTCGCCATTGGATTTGCCCTGTATTTGTGTAGTTACGCTGTCTTCGTGCTCTTGATTCAGTCTGTGCGAGTGTCCTGGAATTGACAGAGAGCTATACACCTGCATTTACCCAATCAGACGGCACATGCGGTGTAAAGGTTGCAGCGAGGAAAAGATTTCTACCTGGAACGCTGGATTTCGAGACCGAGGGCGTCATTGACGAGAGAAATTATCCTGATTAGCGCTACATACGAAACAAGGCCGAGACCTATCTGGAGAAGATCCCAGGAGGCAAAAAGCCCTTCGTAGGAGAGCGTTTGAGATGGCCAGAGCATGGTGATCACGTATGTGTAGCCGAGAATCATGGTCACGTAGAAGAGCGCGACCCAGAACCGGAGACTTCTCGACAATTTCGCTTTTTTCACCATGACGGCCGACAGGCGGGAAAAAACGCTCCAGAAACCATATAGTTGATAAACGGGGATGAAAACGAGCAGGGCTGCCTGTACGGGTCCCGGGGAATAGTTGGCGTACAGATGGCGGAGGTCGAGATGGAGTCGGAATATCCAGACAAGAAAGAGTATAGTCTGCACAATGGCGGTAATGGCCCACAGTCCGAAGACAACCACGAACGGTATCAAGAGAGCCGAAAACTGGATGGGGAGTTGATAATCGTGCATGGCGATTGCCAGCACGAAGAATGCCGTCCCGAAAAGGAGCAAGAGGAAGAGAAACGTAATGTTGATTCTCACCATGGCGGGAGAACGAGGGAACGGGTCGGTCCCGGATACGACCGTACTCTGGCGCGAGCGGTCGGGCATCTGATCCAACTCAGACGCTGAGGCGGCATCGCCGGGGACAATGTTGCCGGCTCCGCAGTGAGGACATCGCGCGGTCTCCCCCGGCTTGAGAAAACGAACCGTGATCTCCTGCTTGCATGACCCGCAGGTGAAGACATGCGGCTGTGTTTCTGGAGACATCGCACACCACTCCTTGCCGTGTTGGCATTGGTTGGGCCTTGCTAACGGATGTCGACAGCCGGTTGCAGATTCTGCTCTCGGTTCCTCAATATCTCCTGATCGAATTGATCGGTCAACAATTATCAGTTGGTAAAGAAATCGAAGATATTGCCAAGCATACTGGTGTCAGCCTTGAAAAACTCCGTGTAGCGGCATCGACCGCACGTGACCGCGGTATACCGCTGACCCTGGACGTCGAATATTTTGCTCCAGAAACCACCGGCGGCGCGGATTTCACCGATTTCATACTGGGCCCCGCCGCATTTGGGACAATGAAAATTGAGATGGATCATGTCGGACCTCCGGTATTTATTTTGATAAACAATACCTTGAAAGGGGCCGAATATTCAGCCCTCCGGACGCCGGCAGTTTCCGGTCTACACGTGGTTGCGGAGCATCAGTTCTTTGGGATGCGGATTCAGGTAGACCTGATCGGCAATATAGCCGACATCGAACTTCTCGACATAATGCTTGATAAGCGTAAGGGGAACAACAAGGGGGACCAGTTCCTTATGGTAATCCTCGATAACCGAATTGACGGATGCCTTTTCATCCGGGGTGAGATGGTGTTTGAGATAGCCCATGATATGCTGGAGAACGTTGACGTTCTTTTTCGTTGTGCTTTTTACCTTCAGGGCTTCCATAAAGGCGCGGCTGTAGGCATCGCGGAACTCGGCGGGAGTGTATTTGCTGATGGCGGCAACGAGTCGGCCCATCTCGGTATAATGGGTCGGCGAGTGAGCCATGATGAGGTATTTGTGAGCCGTATGGAAAGCCACGACGGCTTTTCGTTTCCATCCGGCCTGGAACAGCTTGCGCAGGCGGTCGTAGGCAAATACACGAACGATGAAGTTGTCACGGATGCGGATGTCATTGAGACGACCTTCTTCCTCAACCGGCAGGAGCGGGAGCTGGTCAAGTAAAGCTTTTGCGTAAAGGCCAACCGCTTTTCTTTCGGCGCCGCCGGACGTGTGATAGAGCTTGACGCGCTCCATGCCGCAGCTGGGAGAGTCTTTCTTGAGGATATAGCCGCGAATGTCTGACAGGTCGCGCTGACCGACACGTTTCCGGGAATAGGTGTTCATTCGATCCGTCCAGTCCTCACCGGTCCGGCTGCCGATCATGCGGGGAGCGTTCACATCTCCCTCGAGACGGACAGCTTCTCTGGGAACGCCCATGCCTACCTCAACTTCCGGACAAATCGGCACGAATCGGAAGTACTGACCGAGGATGTCAGTGATGTAACGGTCGTGTTTGTGCTGACCGTCGAAGCGTACCTTCTGTCCCAGCAGGCAGGTGCTGAGACCAACTTTGATTCGATTTTCAGGTCGATCTTTGCGAGCCATTTTGTATTCCTGTCAATTATACATCATTCTGTTTGTTTCGTCATGTATTCGCGTTCGGCCCGTTTCGCAATTGCCTTTACCATGCCGCGAAACACGGCGACATGAATCGGATATACGCCATACCAGTAAACCAGGCCAAAAAGGCCGCGCGGGTAGTAACGCGCAGTCTGGGCCAGGAGTGAATGATTGTCAGCTTGAGACTTGACTGAAAACTCCAGCCAGGCCTGACCCCAGACCTTCATCTCGGCGCGCAGGGTCAGCTTTTCACCTGCAACGTATTCTTCGACGCGCCAAAAATCAAGAGCGTCACCGACGGCGATATCGGTCGGGTGTCGTCGGCCCCGGCGGAGACCGACACCGCCCAGTTGCTGATCGATGAATCCGCGCAGTTTCCAGAGCCAGGAGCCGTAATACCAGCCGGTATTTCCGCCGATAGCGCGTATCACGCTGAAAGTCGTATCGGCAGGAGCGTTGACCCGCACGGTGCGCCGGTCGATTTTGAGATGCGATGGGTCGATTGGCGGCTGCTCAAGACGCGAGGACGCATCCGTCCACCTCGTTTCGACACGGTAATCGCGGACCCGGGCGAGCGCCCGACTGACAGCTTCAGCGAAGCTCATGGGTTTGATATCGAACAACCGAAGGGCATCGTCGTTTTCGCACACGGTTTCATAACGAAGGCCTTCAATCAGGGCGCGCGCCAGACCGGCCGGGATGGGCGTGACGAGATTCACCCAGTACGATGACAGCCGGGGGGTCAACACGGGAACTTCGACAAGAAGCCGTCGGAGGCCCAGGACCTTGCCGGTGATCAGCATCATGTCACGATAAGTCAGGATTTCCGGGCCGCCGATATCGATAGTCTTTCCCACAGTTTCGGGCGTATCGATGGCACGGACGAGATACTGGAGCACATCGGCTATGGCGATCGGCTGCGTGCGGGTGTACACCCATCGCGGACAGATCATCACGGGCAGGCGGTTGACAAGATGATGGATCAATTCAAATGAGACGCTGCCTGATCCCACGATGACGGCGGCGCGGAATTCAGTGACGGGTACCTTTCCCCTCCTGAGGGTATCGCCGGTTTGGTGTCGGCTGCGCAGGTGGGCGGATTGAGTGGTGTCACGCCTGCCCAGACCGCCGAGATACACGATGCGTTTCACGTCGGCTCTGGCGGCGATATTGGCGACATTCCCGGCTGCCTGATGATCGAGCTTTTCGAACGAACCCTCGCCGGAAGCCATGGAGTGAATGAGGTAATACACGACTTCCACCCCGTGAAACGCCGATTCAATCGATTCCGGATTGAGGGCATCGCCTTCAAAGACTTCCACCTGTTGCCGCCATGGCTTTCCGTCGAGCTTGCGCCGGTCCCGCACCAGACATCGAACGGTGTGATTTCGCTCGATCAGCCGCGGCACGAGCCGTCCGCCGACGTAACCGGTTGAACCGAGAACGAGAATAGTAGACATATTGTTCTTACCCGCCCCGTGGTAACTCGGTTGAAAGAGTCGCAGGTCCACCTGCGAAGATTTCTGCAATGACCCGTTCGCGGAAATCAAAGATCTGTCGGAGCCGGCGTCTCACCAGCAGGGCATGGACGGCGCGTCCGAGAATGCCGAACGGCATGACGTATCTGACTTCATCGCCGATAATTGTTCCACTGTCGGTCTGACGAAAGCTGTGTGTATGATGCCAGAACAGGTATGGTCCCTTGAGCTGGATATCAGTAAACGAATGTGGCGGATCGTAGTCACTGATGAGAGTTCGCCAGTGTGTGCGGACGCCGAGAACGCCAATAGTATAATCGATGAGAGCGCCCTGTCGCGTTGCGATCGGTGACGGCGTGAGGATGACAAATCCAAGCGATGGCGGCGTCAGGCGGGCGAGATTTTGGGGATCGGCAAAGAACGGAAATACATCGTCCAACCGGCGAGGCACCACTTGTTCTCGTTTTAGTGTGTAAATCTTCATGCGTCGGCGCCCTTCGTCAGCCTGTCGACGGCGGAGAGGTAGCGCTCGATATCGAATTTACGTCGACAGCCGTCGTAGCTCATGTATCGGACCTTTCCGAATATCGGGCGCTCGAACCACGGGCGGTCATGGAGGCCGCCGATACTCCAGGCGATGCCGGTGTAGCCGTTGGGGTCGCGGCCGTCGAGCTCGTATCGGTCGTTGAGATAAATCGCCGCATCCAGCGCCTCCTCCGGACCGGGTGACCATTCAAGAATTTTCTTCGCCCAGTACATTCTCATGTATCCGTGCATCTTTCCGGTAACCATCATCTCCGTCTGCGCGGCGTTCCAAAGTGGGTCATGGGTATCGGCCGATTCAAGCCGGTCCAACGAGTAGAGATACTCGCGCGGGTCGCCCCGGTGATCCTCGAGTGTCTTTCGTGCCCAGTCGGGAAAGGCTTTCACGGAGTCGTATTCGGGACAGTGGAAGCAAAAATTCTCGGACAATTCGCGGCGCACGATGAGCTCTTCGAGAAAAGCTTCCTGCGACTCGATATTACGATCGTATCGCTGTGCTTCAAAAGCAACGCGCTGGGCGCTGATCTGGCCAAAGTGAAGATACGGTGACAGATGTGATAGCGCGTGAAGGCCGGGATCATTTCTGTCGTGGGCATACCTGCCGAGTTTGTGCTCAAAGAAATGCCCGAGAACTTTGTGGGCCGCAGTCTCTCCCGGGGTCAGCCAAGCGACGGGTGCAGCCGAGTTGTCGACTTTCAGCTCGCGGCGAACGTCTTTCCAATTGGTCGGGAGCGATGGTCCGGCCGGACTATGAGGGTGATGTTTCAGTTTCGGGAAATCGGTCAGAAACCTGGGCAGCAGACGGTTGATCTTCGGACGTATGGTATAGGCGGCGTATTCGCGTTTGCCGGATACCATGCGACAGGGTGCGATATTGTGTGCGTCGACTTCGTAAACCGGTAGCCGGGTTCTCTCCAGCGCATTGCTCTTCCACTCAGTGTGAATTCGGAGAGGTGAGAAATCGGTTACAATTGCCGCAATGTCGTGCTTCTCCATAAATTGAGGCAGTTCTTTTTCGGGACGACCGTACAGAAGATAGAAGGCGACGTTGTGTTTTCTGAGAGTATCCGCCACTTCGGCTAGTCCGGCGAGCATGAAATCATACGCACGGGCAGTTGCGCCGAGGAATTCAGGTGCAAGGGTGAAAGCGACAGCGAGAGACGCCTGGCGCTGGAGTGCCATTTCCTGCGCGTGCAGGAGCGCCCAATTGTCGCTGACCCGCTGGTCGCGGCTCATCCAATAGAGGATGGCGCCGCCCGAGGAATCTCCGTCTTGCAGCGTATGGATGCGATCCGGGTTAACGGTGGCCATGGATAGCTGCCTCAACTGTCGACTTCTCGATTGCCGGTTCTTCGACCGCGCTCAATAGCAGCCATTCTGGCCGCATTGAGAGTTGCAAGACGCCGGTCCAACTCACTCATGTCGGGCACCAACCGGGCGCCGATTTCATCAAGGACGTCCATGTACGACGGGGCGCACCGACCGCCGACCAGAATGTTCACACCGGGTTCGAGGAGCTGTCCGAGATGACGCAGCTCGTCTTTCACCTGAGGATCATCCGCCGGGTAAATGATACTCAGGGCCACCGCCCGGGCATTACTCTGAGCCGCCGCGACGGCGATGTCCTGGGCGGGAGAATTGGGACCGAGGTAAATCGCTCGCCAGCCTCTGGCGGCGGCGATTACGGCGGCCATCAGGGCGCCGAATTCGTGGACGACGCCTGCCGGCGTGGTCGCGACCAACGCAGGGGCCGTCGGGTCCAGGAGTCCTGAGCTGACCATGTGACCGAGGAAGGTGCGGACTACGGCGGAGACCATATGCTCGTGCATGACCTTGAGGCTGCCGTCCTCCCACATCTCACCGATTCGCTGAAGGAACGGCCGCACCACTTTTTCGAGCACGAGAGGCTGACCGAGTGACACGTACGCTTTGAGCAAAGTAGATTCCAGTTCGCCCATGTCCATCTTCAGGACAGCCTCCATGCACAAACGGAGATAGAAATCGGCGCGGCTATCGGAATCATCCGCGGTCCCGGTCAACACCTCGTGGGGTTCATCCTCGGGCAGGAGACGCCTGAGGTCCTCGGTAGACAGACCGGCAATCTGGCCGATACTTTCGCCGGCGAGGGTGGCCTGTCTGAGCAGGCGGAGACGTTCGATATCCTGGTCCGAATACAGACGGCGGTTGGTGTCGGTGCGGGCGGGCGTGACGGCCCCGTATCGCCTTTCCCAGACACGGATTACATGGGGAGATAACCCGGTCCGACTGGCGACAGCTTTGATTGAGTGTCTGTTCTCCATTATAGTGTTGCTTTCTTAGCCAAGATTGTGTCTAAATTTCGTCTAAGTGAATAACCGAATCCCAAACGATAAGTTCAACAACTTTTTCGACTTTTTTGCCAATCGATCTTTTTGTGACAGTTATGAATCCATAAGTCATTGACTTACAGGATAAGGTCGCAATAATATATAATTCTATACAAATTCGAAACAAATATGGAACATTATCTGGACAAATTGATGTTATAGAGCACGAAGGTTAAGAAAACCCTATGAGTTCAGACTAAGAAAGGAGAATTCAAATGAAAAGAATCTTCACCCTACTGATCGCTGTCTTTGCGGTGGCGGCAATTTCCACGGTTGCTTCGGCTGATTGTGGCGCTGACCACGGTAAGGGCACCAAGGCAAGCGCTTCTGAGAAGAAGATGGACATCGTCGAGACCGCTGTCAACGCCGGCTCGTTCAAGACGCTGGTGACCGCTGTCAAGGCGGCGGACCTCGTGGAAACCCTTCAGGGCGAGGGTCCCTTCACCGTTTTCGCACCGAGCGACGAAGCGTTTGCGAAGCTTCCGGAAGGCACCATCGAGTCTTTGCTGAAAGACAAGAAGAAGCTCGCGAGTGTTCTCACCTACCACGTGGTCCCGGGCAAGGTCATGGCTGCGGACGTTGTGAAGCTGGACAAAGCCACGACCGTTCAGGGCCAGGATATCGCGATCACGAAGAAAGACGGCGCCGTGATGGTGGATGGCGCGAAAGTTGTGATGACTGATATCGAAGCCAGCAACGGCGTGATACATGTCATCGATGCCGTTATCCTGCCGTCTGACGAGCTTGCCGAAAAGCGGTAAGAGATACCGCCGGTTTTAGTCGACACCCTTCGGTTTTGCTTTTCCTCCGGAGCGTGCCGAAACCGACCGGCGCTTGAACACCAACGAACCGACATCGTGCTCGAGAATTAAGACTCCTTTCTCAGCACTGACGCGCACGCACAAGAAAGCGGTGGCAGGGTCTCCCTCCACCGCTTTCTCCATCGGGCATCCACCCCGATACCCCCCATTCCCCGGCCGATTAAACCTTGACTTACGCACGAGTTGCGGGACAGATTAGTGTGATTAAATGACGACGACCTGCGTCGGGTCGCGGGCATGGAGGCGCGGTTGAGCATGGCCAGACTGTTCAAGAAAATGTCCCACAAAATCGGACTGCACCCGGGGGCGGTGGTCTATGTCGGTCCGGAGCGGGACGAAACAGTGACAATCGACATTATAGACTACGATGCTGAGAACTACCAGGAAAAGACGACCGAGCGTATCGAGGAGTCATTTCCCTTTAAAGATACGCCAACCGTTACCTGGATAAACATCAACGGAGTACATAATGAAGAGGTTGTCGAGAAGGTCGGCAGACATTTCAATCTGCACCCGTTGATCATGGAAGATATTGTCAACACCGGCCAGCGTCCGAAGATGGAAGAAGATCCCAATTTGGTCTTTGTCGTTCTGAAGATGCTGTATGTCGGCAAGGAACATGACGGGCGGATTCAGGCTGAGCAGGTGAGCATCCTTTTTGGCAATAATTTTGTCATCACGTTTCAGGAACGCAAGGGCGACGTATTCAACGTGGTCAGGGATCGCATAAAGCGAACCGTCCCCCGTTCCCGGTTTCTTGGACCGGACTACCTGGCATACTCATTAATAGATGCGGTCGTTGACAACTATTTCATCGTCCTCGAGATGGTCGGCGAACAGATCGAGGCACTGGAGGACAAGCTGATATCCTATCCGGAGCCGGAGAACCTGTCGATCATTCATGATCTCAAGCGTGAGCTGGTATTCCTGCGTAAGGCGGTCTGGCCGCTCCGCGAGGTGATCGGCGCTCTCGACCGGACCGAATCACCCCTGTTCCACGATTACACGGGTCCGTACCTCAGGGACCTGTATGAGCACACGATCCAGGTAATCGATACGGTCGAGACGTACCGGGACATGACCTCCGGGTTGCTGGACATTTACCTCTCGAGCGTGAGCAACCGCATGAATGAGGTGATGAAAGTCCTGACGGTTATTGCCACCATCTTCATTCCGCTCGGGTTTCTCGCCGGGGTCTACGGCATGAATTTTGACCGCGCCAGCGCCTGGAACATGCCGGAACTGGGTTTCAAATTCGGTTACGTGGCTTTCTGGGGGGCGGCGCTGGTTGTTGGCGGCGGTTTGCTCTGGTTTTTCAGGAAGAGACGCTGGATCTGACAACCGACAGGACCTTACGACTACCGCGCGTGAGCGAATATGGATGACCGAGTCTGGTAAATCCTAGTAGACACGGCCCCAAAATCCCGTATTATAGTTGAATGCTGCCGTCAGCCCGCTAATGAACCGGACCGCGGCCGGCAGCGTTATGAACGAGCAAAGATAAAGATCCCGCCGACAGGGCCAGGTCGCCCCCGCGGGTTATTTCGTATGTAATCGAACTCGCTGTCTGTCAGGCGGTAAAGTAACCGATGAAACTTACATCGCTGATCGAAAAATTGAAGCTCAGGCAAAGAGTGGTCCACTTCAAGGATGCGCTCGTTTACTATATTGCCGGCATTTACCACCGGGCCGACAAACACCATATTTTCCTGTCGGCCAGCGGCATCTCCTTTTCGTTGATCCTCTGTGCTATCCCGCTCGTCCTGGTGGTTTTCTCGGTGCTCGGGTTTGTGTTGTCGAGCCCGGATATCAAGGAGCAGATCCGCCTCCTGATTGCCCGGGCCATACCCTACCGGGATTACGCGAATTTTGTCGAGGACCTGGTTTTTACCCGGGTGGCCGAGTTCCGCATCTACAAGAGCGTCGCCGGCATATTCGGCCTGATCGGACTCTTTTTTGCCTCGAGCGGTCTTTTCGGTGCCATGAGGACGGTTCTCAACCAGGTCTTTCGCATCTACTCGGATACATCGGCGATCATGGGCAAGCTGCGGGATTTCGGGCTGATTTTGCTGGTCCTCATCTATTTCCTGGTGTCGACGACAGTTCTGCCTTCGCTCGAGGTCCTCTGGGAGTTCGCCCACAAGCATGATGTCCTGCAGGAGTTGGGTCTCGGTTTCGTGGAGCAGTATTTTGTTGCGGGAATCTCTTTCCTTCTGATTTTCGGGGCGTTCTTTATCATCTACTATACCGTCCCGCACCGTCGGTTGCGCAAGCGAGTCGTGACTGTGAGTGCGCTTTCGGCATCGATTCTCTGGGTGATTTCCCAGCAATTATTCGGTTTTTATCTTTCACATTTCGTGACGCTCAAGCGGATATATGGCGCGTACGTGCTACTGATTGCCTCGGCACTCTGGGTGTACTACTCGTCGTTGATATTCATTCTCTCCGCCGAGATCGGTCAATTGTATCGGGAGCGGTCGAGAGCGCGCGTGAAGTAACGCCGAACGGCGTGTGCTGTCACACGTATATAATTGTGGTCAAAGGTCGTTACCGGTGATCTGGTATGGTCGGAATGAGCTACTTCAAAAGTCGAATGCGGGCTGCCCTGGTCGCCGTGGCAATAGTTATCCTCGCGTCGGGGCCGGCATCGTGGATGTGTGCGGGGTCAGAGTCCGACTCTGCGTCGTATGCAAAGTCGCGGTCCGAGATGGTCAAAAAGCAGATCGCGGCGCGGGGAATTTCTGATAAGCGAGTGCTGGCCGCGATGGAAAAAGTGGCACGGCACCGTTTTGTACCCGAGGAGCTGCGCAGTCATGCGTACGGTGACTATCCCCTTCCGATCGAGGCGGGACAGACAATTTCACAGCCGTATATCGTGGCGCTGATGACGGAACTGGCGGATATCGGCAAGGAAGACACGGTGCTGGAGATCGGTACCGGTTCCGGGTACCAGGCGGCGGTGCTCGGTGAGTTGGCCGCGCATGTCTACACGATAGAAATTATTGACACGCTGGCGGCGACCGCCAAACGGCGCCTGGAGGATCTCGGGTATGAAAATGTCACGGTTAAGCCGGGAGACGGGTACCGCGGCTGGCCTGAGCATGCACCGTTTGACGCGATAATTGTTACCGCCGCGCCGGAGAAGATTCCGCAGCCACTGATCGATCAACTGGCTGAAGGCGGAAAGCTGGTGATTCCGGTCGGGTCATCGAGCCAGCAGCTGGTTCTTCTGAAGAAGACGGACGGGAAGATCACACAGGACAGTATTACTCCGGTGATCTTCGTGCCAATGACCGGCGAGGGAGTCAAGTCCCACAAATGACGAACGTATAATTGACGGCTCCGGGCGGTTGAGCGGGACTTTATGCTGAACCTCTTGTGAAAAATTGTGTTATATTGCCCGTGGGCCGCCTATTGCATTTGATATCGCAGACCGTTCATTCGTCTTATTG
>CAYNEO010000052.1:23507-24766 GCA_964396245.1 uncultured Ignavibacteriales bacterium | reverse complement strand
GACTGCTCCGGCGATGACGCTACCGCTGCTCTGGCTACGGCGGCCGATCAGGAATACGAGGTATTCCACGGCGCGACGTTCCCGGGCCTTTATGCAATGATGGCGCATGCCCACATGGCGAAGTACGGGACTACGGCGGAAATGCTGGCATCCGTCGCGGTCAAGAACCACAAGAACGGCGCCAAGAATCCGGCCGCGCAGTATCCGTTCGAAATCACAGTCGAGGGCGTGCTGAAATCGGTGATGGTCGCCGATCCGCTGCATATTCTCGATTGCTCGCCGATCACCGACGGTGCCGCCGCGGTTATCGTGACCACCGAAGAAGTCGCCAAAAAGCTGGGCAAGCCGTATGTCAAGGTCACCGGCACCGGTGCGGCGACTGATTATTTCCAGCTCGGCCAGCGCGACGATATCACGGCAATCAAGTCGGCGACCCTGGCCGCCGAACGGGCGCTCAAGATGGCTGGTCGGACGCTCAAGGATGTCAATTTTGCCGAGGTCCACGACTGCTTCACCATCGCTGAGATAGCGGTAGCCGAGTCAATCGGGCTGTACAAGCCCGGTCAGGCCGGTCCGGCGATTCAGGCCGGGGAGTGCGATCTCGACGGCAAGTTCCCGATCAACAGTTCGGGCGGCCTCAAATCCAAGGGACACCCCGTCGGCGCGACAGGAATTGCGCAGATCGTGGAAGTCTACAAACAGCTCACCGGGCAGGCGGAGAACGGGAGACAGATTCCCAACTCGCCGAAAATCGGTATGACCCAGAACATGGGCGGCACCGGTGCTTCGTCGGCCGTGCATATCATGGAGGTGGCGTAATGACTATGTTCAGTTCCCGTAACTGGCGCGAATATCCACAGCGCTATCGCCGTGAAGCGCTCAAGTTCAAGAAGTCCGGCAAGACCTACTATCCGCCACGGACAGTCGACCCGATCGACGGCAGCACGGAAGCCGAAAAGGTGGTCCTGCCCGATACCGGCAAGGTCGTGACGTATACGGTCATCCGGGTCGGCCCCAGCCAGTGGAGCGACATGTCGCCGTACGCGCTGGCGCTGGTCGAGTTGACCGACGGTACGCGTCTGATGGCGCAGATGACCGATTGCGATGTCGACGATGTCAAGATCGGCATGGAAGTCCGGATGGAGTTCCGCCGCATTCAGACCGAGGGGCATTCGGGAGTGCTTTCATACGGCCACAAGGCTGTACCGAAGTGGTTCTGATGCTGATGTGAAACATACAAGCCGCCGCCTGTGGTTCAC
>CAYNEO010000052.1:0-23407 GCA_964396245.1 uncultured Ignavibacteriales bacterium | reverse complement strand
CTATGCCCGCGCCAGCTTGTGCTCGGATGCCTGACGAATCAAAAAGCCGATCAGGATCGTCGTCATCAGTGATGCAAAGAACCAGTTGAAATAGATTACGAACTGGTGAAAGATATTCACCACCCACATTCCCGGTCCGCCGGTGAAGAAGAACGTGAATATGTCAAGGGCTACCAGCACCCAGAAGGTGATCCAGGTTCGGGGCCGGTTCAGCTTGATCGTAAAGAAGAGTCCGGCCGCTATGCCGAAAGCCAGCGTGACCAGAACATGCCTTAATACATAGTGGTCCATGTGAAGCCCTCCGCCATAATGGGGGACAGAATTGTCCTGCTTAAAGATATCATGTCCCAATCAAGTTGCAAGGAAATTTGCCGGCGCCGCCGGCGGGCCGGGTCTTCCGGACCGGGCGCTCCAAATTTCAACCGCCATCTTTACAAAGGGCGGGTTTTAGCATATATTGCAGGCCGGCATCCATCGGACCACAGTATCTGTTAACTGCCAATAACTTATAGGACAGGACAGGTTGAAAAGAAAAATCCGGATCGGTAATGCGGGAGGCTACTGGGGAGACGACCTTTCGGCGCTCAAACGCCAGCTTACCGGCGGTCCGCTCGACTATATCAGCATGGATTTTCTGGCGGAAATAACCATGTCGATTCTCCAGCGCCAGAGAAACGCCAACCCGGAGCTCGGGTATGCGGTCGATTTTCTCGATCAACTCGATGAATGCCTGCCTATCATCGCCAGGAAAAATGTCCGCGTGATCTCCAACGCCGGCGGCATCAACCCGATTGGCATGGGACGCCGGATTGTTGAGATGGCGCGCACCAAGGGAATTGATATTAAGGTCGGCATTGTCTACGGCGATGATATCAGCAACAGCCTCTACGAACTGAGCGCGGCCGGGGAGAGGTTCACCAATATCGAAACCGGTGAAGATTTTTTTGATGTTCGTTCGCGGATATCGGCGGCGAATATTTATCTCGGCGCCGAACCGGTTGTGAAAGCCCTGGACGCCGGTTGCCAGATTGTCGTAACCGGTCGGGTGACCGATACCGGGCTGACCCTGGCGCCGATGATTCACGAGTTCGGCTGGTCCATGGATGACTGGGACAAAATGGCTGCGGGGATTATTGCCGGACATGTTATCGAATGCGGCGCACAAGCCTCGGGCGGCAATATCACCGACTGGCAGGATGTAAAGTCATTCCATAATATCGGCTACCCGATAATCGAGATGGAACACACCGGTGAGTTCGTTGTCACCAAGCACAAGAAAACCGGCGGGGTCGTATCCGAGAAGACAGTCAAGGAACAACTCGTGTACGAAATGGGTGATCCGTCGAATTACATCTCACCCGACGGCGTAGCCCGATTTGACACGGTTCAACTAAAAGAGATCGGCAAGGATCGTGTCCGTGTCTGGGGTATCAAAGGCCGCCCGGAACCGGATTGTCTGAAAGTGTCGATGGCCTATGAGGACGGCTGGAAAGCCACCGGTGAAGTGCTCGTCTCGGGACCGGATACGCGCAAGAAGGCCGAGATTATCGCGGATATCTTCTGGAAGAAACTCCAGCACAAATACGAAGCCACGCATACGTCGTCGATCGGTTCGGGTTCAATCTGGCCGGAGTCGCTCTCGCCGTATGAACCGAACGAGATCATGCTTCAGTTCGGAGTCAGGGATAAGGACTTCAAGAAGGTCCGGGACTTCGGCAAGATGCTTTCGACGCTCATACTCTCCGGTCCGGCGGGTATGGCAGTGACCACCCGTGGCCGCCCGAAACCGCAAAGGGTGATCGCATACTGGCCGGCATTGATGCACCGCAGTCGGGTTCGGGCGAAGGTCCTGACGGTCACGACCGACCGCGTGGAAGAGTTCTTCAGCATAGATTTTCCTATCCGGGTTCAATCGACAAAGCTTATCGAAGAAGAGCCGCCGAGGCGCGATCGGTCCAGGACTCACCCGAGGGGCAAAGCAAAAGAAGTCAGACTTCAGGAAATCTGTTACGCCCGTTCCGGTGACAAGGGGGATACCTGCAATATCGGCGTACTCGCGCGGTCGCCGGAGATCTACGATTGGCTGGTCGATTACCTGACAGCTGACAGAGTAAAAGCCTTCTTCGAGGGGATCACCGGCGGAAAGGTGATTCGCTATGAACTGGATAACCTTCAGGGGTTGAATTTTCTCCTGGAGGAGACGCTCGGGGGCGGCGGCACGAGATCGCTGTTGATCGACCCGCAGGGGAAGACACTGGCACAGGCACTACTGCAGATGCCGGTCAAAGTACCGTCATCGCTGCTCAAAACGATATAATACGGGATTCGCACATGTTCAGGATTGAGAGTAAAGCCGACACCAAATCCGACGCCTACAAAGACAACTACGAAAAGAACAAACAGCAACATCTCCAATTCAAAGAGACCCTCGAGAAAGTGAAGCTTGGCGGACCGGAGAAATCCCGCCAGCGTCATATCGATCGAGGCAAGCTCCTGCCGCGCGACCGCCTCGCGAAATTGCTGGACCGCAATACGCCGTTTCTGGAGCTGAGCCCGCTCGCCGCGTACGACATGTACGACAATGATGCGCCGGCGGCCGGTATCATTACCGGAATCGGGACCGTGCACGGTCGTGAGGTGATGATCATTGTCAACGACGCCACGGTCAAGGGTGGGACGTACTACCCGATGACCATTCTCAAGCACGCGCGGGCGCAAAAAATCGCCGAGGACAACAATCTCCCGTGCATCTATCTCGTCGACTCCGGCGGAATCTTCCTGCCGCTGCAGTCAGGGACCTTTCCGGACAAGGATCACTTCGGACGGATTTTCTATAACCAGGCGCGTATGTCAGCCAAAGGCATTCCCCAGATTTCCGTCGTTATGGGTTCGTGTACGGCCGGTGGGGCATACTTGCCGGCGATGTCCGACGAAACCGTGCAGGTGCGCAAGCAAGGCACGATTTTTATCGGCGGGCCGCCGCTGGTCAAGGCGGCTACGGGAGAAGTGGTTACGGCCGAGGAACTCGGCGGCGCCGATGTTCATTGCCGTATTTCCGGTGTCAGCGATCACTATGCTCTCAATGATGAACACGCGATCCAGATGACACGTAATATTGTTGAAAACCTGAATCGCGGTCAGAAGGCGCTTCTCGACCGCGAGGCGCCGGAAGACCCGTATTATGATCCCGAAGAACTGTACGGCGTCGTGCCCAACGATATTCGCAAAATGTATGATATCCGCGAGGTAATTGCGCGCATTGCCGATGGTTCGCGTTTCCATGAATTCAAGGAATTGTACGGCACGACCCTGGTCACCGGTTTTGCGCGTATCATGGGATATCTTGTGGGTATTCTGGGCAATAACGGCGTGCTGTTTTCGGAATCATCGCTCAAGGGTGCGCATTTCATTGAATTGTGCACGCAGAGGAAGATTCCGCTGATCTTTTTACAGAATATTTCCGGATTCATAGTCGGTCGTCAATACGAGGCCGGCGGTATTGCCCGCGACGGCGCCAAACTGGTGCACGCGGTTGCGAATGCCGACGTTCCCAAGTTTACGGTTGTGGTCGGCGGCTCGTACGGGGCGGGCAACTATGCCATGTGCGGCCGCGGCTATTTCCCGCGATTGATGTGGATGTGGCCCAATGCCAAGATTTGTGTCATGGGCGGTGAGCAGGCGGCCGATGTTCTCGCGACTGTCAAGATCAAGCAGCTCGAGAAGGAAGGCAAGAAACTGACCGAGGACGAGATCAAAGCGATCCGTCAGCCGATTATCGAAAAGTACGAGTCCGAATCGACTCCGTACTACTCGGGTGCGCGACTCTGGGACGACGGCATGATCGGCATGACCGAGACCCGCGAGGCGCTGGCGCTGGGCATTGCCATGTCGCTCAACACGGCTATTCCGGAGCAGAAATACGGCGTGTTCCGGATGTAGAGGTTGTTCATGAGTTACACTACTATCAAGTACGAAAAAGACGGTCGCATCGCTCGCGTGACTTTCTGCCGGCCCGAGATTCATAACGCGTTCAACTCGACGGTGATCACCGAGATGTCGGAGGTTTTCGCGCGTATTGCGCTCGATAAAGACATTCGCGTTGTGGTGTTGACCGGCGAGGGGAAATCATTTTGCGCCGGAGCCGATCTCAACTGGATGCGGTCGGTGATCAACCAGTCATTCGAGGAGAACCTGGCCGAGTCCAATGCGCTGGCCGATCTGTTTCACGAGATATACACTCTGGAGCGCCCGGTGGTCGGTAAGATCAACGGAGCGGCCATCGGCGGCGGGACCGGATTCGTTGCGGTCTGTGATATTGCAATCGCGGCGCGGTCGGCGAAGTTCTCGTTTTCGGAGGTCAAGATCGGGGTGGTGCCGGCGTGCATCGGTCCCTATGTCATCAAGAAGATGGGCGAGGGGAAAGCCCGCGAGCTGTTTATCACCGGCGAGCGCATGAACGCCGACCGGGCGTTTCAGGTGGGGCTGGTGAACAAGGTGGTTGACGATGAACGTCTCGACGACGAAGTCAACGCGCTCATTCACTCCATCCTGACTTCCGGTCCGGAGGCGGTGGCGATGGCTAAGGAATTGGTTTCGGAAGTACCCAACATGCCTGCCGAAAAGTACATCCCATATACGGCTGAGATGATTGCGAAACTCCGGATCTCCGATGAAGGCCAGGAGGGGATGGATGCGTTTCTTAACAAGCGCCGACCGAACTGGGTTGAAGACAACAAGAAGTAGCAGATAGAGAAAAATGGAAAAGCTGTTCAACAAGATTCTGGTTGCGAACCGGTCCGAGATTGCGGTACGCGTAATGAATGCCTGCCGTGCGCTCGGGATTCCATCGGTGGCGGTATACTCCGAGGCCGATGTGAACGCCAAACATCGGTGGTTCGCCGACGAGGCGGTTTTTATCGGGCCACCGGCGCCGGGGCATTCATATCTCGATATCGAAAAGATAATCGATGCCGCCAAACAGACCGGCTGTGACGCCATCCACCCGGGCTACGGCTTCCTTGCCGAGAACTCGCTGTTCCCGGGCCGTTGTGCGGAAGAAGGCATTACCTTTATCGGGCCGTCGGCGAAGTCGATGCGCCTGATGGGAAACAAGGTCGAATCGCGCATCAAGATGGCCGATGCCGGCATACCGTTGATTCCGGGCATGAAGGATATCGGGGCGGACTTTGCGTCGTTCGAACGGGCGGCGGAGAAAGCCGGCTATCCGGTCATGATCAAGGCGGCCGCGGGCGGCGGCGGGAAGGGCATGAGAATCGTCCATGCGCCGGATACCCTTCAGGATGCTATCGAGGCTGCGCGTCGAGAGGCCAAAAACGCGTTCGGCGATGAGACGGTATATCTCGAAAAGTACATATCAAACCCGCGCCATATCGAATTCCAGGTGCTGGCGGATGCGCACGGTAACTGCGTTCATGTGTTTGAACGCGAGTGCTCCATCCAGCGGCGTCACCAAAAAATAATCGAGGAAACCCCCTCGGTAGCCTTGACGGATGAAACCCGGGCGCGCATGGGTGCGGATGCCGTTCGGGTCGCAAAGGCGGCAGATTATACCAATGCCGGGACCGTGGAATTTTTGCTCGATGAGAAGGGGAATTACTATTTCCTCGAGATGAACACGCGTATCCAGGTGGAACATCCGATTACCGAGATGGTCACCGGTGTCGACCTTGTGGTGGAGCAAATTCGAATCGCCGCCGGTCTGCCCTTGTCCGGGCAATTGCATAACCTGACTCAGCGCGGCCACGCGATAGAATGTCGTATTTATGCCGAGGACGGCGAGAACAATTTCATGCCGTCGACCGGTAAGGTCATTCACTACAGCGAGCCGACCGGCCCGGGAATCAGGGTCGATTCGGGGATTATGGCCGGTTCCGACGTGACTATCGACTATGACCCGATCATGGCCAAGCTGATTGTTCATGCGCCGGACCGATCCACGGCGATCACGAAAATGATTGACGCCCTCAATCACTACAAGATTCTCGGCGTGAGGACATCGAAAAGATTCATGATCGACGTGATGAGTCATCCGGACTTTGCGGCCGGAAAGACGTACACCAATTTTATTGAAAAGCACATGCTCGACAGAGCCGTCGATAACGGTACCTATCGCGAGCTGGCGACAGCCCTTGCGACCGCGGCGTCGGTCACCAGGGCTCGGGCGGCTGCGTCGTCATCGGGCGGTGGTCCTGCCGAGCAAGCCTCGCCCTGGGAGATTATCGGCGCCTGGCAGATAGGAGATTCGATCCATGAATAGAACCGAGTTTATGTTTGACGGCCAGCCGGTCGAATCCCTGTACGAGCGAGTCGGCGAGCGTTTCAAGGTCGTGGTGGGAGAGAAGACCTTCGAGCTACAGCCGTACGGTGACAATCTCTACCTCGTGCAGTTCAACGGTAAGAAACTGACCGCGGCAGTGGCTGAGAGCAGGGGAGTGTATTATATCGATATCGACTCGGTTCTGCTTGAAGTCCGTGAACCGTCGCAGGACAGTATTGCCGGCGGGGCGGCTGATGTCGGCGCGGCGGATAAGATATTTGCCCCGATGCCGGGCAAGATTGTCAAGATCATGGCCGAGGTCGGCGGTGATGTTCGCGAAAAACAGGCGCTGGTGATTGTCGAGGCGATGAAAATGGAAAATCCCGTACTTGCCAGGGCGAAAGGCAAAGTCAAGGCCATTCATTTCGCCGTCGGCGACCAGGTAGATACGGAATCACCGATTATCGAGCTGGAGCTCGAGGAAGGCTAATCGGAGTTACAGCTTGATTCCAAGCGTAACCGGCATCCAGACGTAGTTTTTGATCCGCGTACCGAAAACGTTCGTGAGTTGTGCCTCGATCACGAACCATCCTGATTCGAGACCCATTCCCAGCGACAGGTAGGGATTGGTTTCCCTGAATCCTGCCGACAACAATCGGCCTTCCGAATCATAAGCGTCTTCCACCCGGGTTCTCGCATATCCTCCTCCGCCGATGACGTACACATTTGGTCTTCGGCTTATGGCCTGGCTGACTTTCAGGTTCAGCCCGGCGGTCACGAAGGAGACGTCACGCTGCGCAGCGTCAATAGAAGGGAACGCGGCATATCCGATACGCAGGGCGAGTTGAACCTGTGACGAAACCACAGGCGACGTTCCCACCCCGATGCCGGCAGAGGCATTGTATCCCAGATTTGACTGTTCGCCGAGAGTTCCGAACGTAGCCGACATGCCCCCGTTCAGCATCAGCTGAACCGGTCCCGCGGCCTGTGCCGTGGAAGCCGCCGCAAAGACCAGAGCTGTCAGCAGGACGGCGTACGAAGAAGATTTGAACCCCATTCCAACCAAAGTCCTTTTCGGTTTGAGAACATGAGCGCCATATGATACGCTTTCAGGCGCGAAGTGTGTGAGGAAATCTGCGTTCGGGCGGGGGAGAAGCGGTGCAACGAGTTACAGGCACAAAAAAGCCGGAGAGCGAATGTCTCCGGCTTCAAGTGCGAGGTGGGTAATCTTTAGAACTTGACACCGACTGTGAACGGAATCATTGTCGTTGCTTCGCCCTCGGTGGCTATATTTACATAGCGACCCTGGACAAACAGGCTGGCGGCCGGGGTGATATCAAACTCGACGCCCGCGCCAACGTTGAAGTACATCTTGGTCTGATCCTCAAAGGTCAGCGTGGTGGTGCCGTAGCTGATGTCAGACCAGGATATGCGAGCCAGACCGATACCGCCAAAAGCGTACGGGGCGAACGGAGCCGCCGGCAGACTGAAGGCATAGCGGCCATCAACGCCAAACATCAGCGGCGCAAAGGTTCCGCCCTTGACGTCTTCAGTGGTGCCCAGCGCCAGGCTGTACTCGGCCTGGTCGGCTGAAAACGAATGGTACTCGATCTTGCCGACAATCTGAAGCATCGGCATCGCGTTGAAGCCCACGCCGACGGAGCCGTGGAAGCCGGTGTTCTGGACAGCCTTCAGGCCGTCCGACATCGGCAGGCTAAGACCGGCGCCGGCATAGACCGTGAACGGTTTTGACATCTGCGCGGACGCACCCACCGCAAAGATCAACAGAATGCTAAGGGTGACAGCGATTTTTTTCATAATTCCTCCTCTTGTCAGGTCCGCTTAACCCTAATGGATTGTCGGACATTGGGAGGAAGGACTTTAGCCATATCCGGGCGCCATTTAGTTGTATCCGGCGAAGTGATCGGATGGCGATGGTTCGGATTTCGTTGAGAATATTGGATCGGCGAACTAACGCATTATCCGGCAAATACTTGTGTTGCCGTTGGTCGGCCGACGTCAGGGAGGTGATTGGCACCCCCACTACAAAAAAGTGCGGATTCCCAGGGTGAAAGGCGCGTAGCCGGTGGCGTCACCTTTTGTGAAAACAAGAAGATAGCGTCCTTCGAAGAAAAGGGCGGTCGATCTCGAGAGAGGAACATCAATCCCCAACCCGGCATACAGCGCCGGCTTCGTTTCCTGCTTGTCGAGTTGACGGACAATCTGCTGGGTAACGGTATCGATGACGTTGGACGCCTCGATGTGCACGATACCGACGCCCCCCAGGACGTATGGTATGGCGATCACATTTCGCTTTTGAGTCAGAAGATTGACCTTGATACTGCCGGTGAGCTCAACAGCCGTTATATTACCTTCGGCAAGATCGAAGCCTTCGGGCGCCTGGTACGAGAAAGAATGGAACCCGAGACGGAGTCTCCATTCATACCGCTGCGCCGGTTTGAAAGCCAGGCCACCGCTTATACCGGGAGCGGCGTTCCACCACTTCTGAAAGTCCGGGGGGTCAATCGGCACGGCCAATTCCGGACCGACATAGAATATGAATTTCTTCTTTTTAGCTTCTACGACGCCGGCGGCGAGAATGAGGATCACAAAGAGAATAATGGCTTTCTTCATTCGTATTTACCTGTGCAACGTGAAGTGATGGACATTCATCGGATCAATGAACTGAACCAGTCTGCTATGAATACAACATCATATGCCGGATATAGGTCCCTCAAACGCTATTATATGCCAATCGGGTTGCATTGTAAAGGGCCGATATCGATAGAGTCACGTGCCCGGGATATCACATCAAGAAGAAAGCCCCGCTCGGTAGCGGGGCTCTGGTACTTGTTGTTTCAGGACAAACTTACTTGAAGAATACGCCAACCATGAAGGAGAGATTGGAATTCTTCACGTTCGGCGCTTCGGTCAGAAATTCCGGATCACCCTGTGTGTAATCGAAATATTCATTGTATCCGTCAACATCGATGACTTTGGTCAGGCCGAGCGTATACCGAACATCAAACAGCAGCGAGAACGATTCCATGGCAACACCGAGTCCGCCTCCGAACGCGATGCCGAAATCTGTCGATTTGTAGATGTCTTTGACGTCAATGCTCGTCTGAGTCGAGGCGATGAGGTCCGTGATGTCAACGTCGATCTTCGCACTTGTCAGCAGACCCAACGCCGGACCGACATACAGGTTGGGTTTCATGTTTCCCTCGGTGGGAATCATGTACTTGAACAGCACGGGAATTTCAATGTAATCGGTCTTGAACTTCGCGTCGGTTGAAGATTCTTTTGTCCCCTTCATGGCATACAGCACTTCCAGCTGAATGGCAACCTGCGGGGCAGCCATGTACTCGACGAAGCCGCCTCCGATGAATCCGACCTTCATGTCCGTTCCGCTGGCATCGCTGCCGTAGTTGTCAGCAAGGTCCAGGCCGGCCTTGAGACCAAACCCGACCTTCTTCTCCTGCGCTGTTACGCCGACGGCCAACACCAGCACGAGTCCGAGAATCACTGCCAGTTTCTTCATGGTTTCTCCTTGCTTTGGTAATGCGTAAAAACAATCCCTTGCGAACGCTCGGCTCTATTTGAAATTACTCATGCTTTTCCCTCGTCCGCAAATGTGTCCTCTGAATCGAAGCCCAAGATATAGCACTTCGGTGGTGACTGTAAAGTAAAAAATCATTCCGATCAGACCGATTATCAAGACGATTGAAACGAGTTCTCGGAGACAAAAAAAGCCCCGCGAAGGGCGGGGCTTTTGAAAAATGTCAATCGGTCGGTACAGTTTACTTGAAGCCAACGCCTACTGTAAATGCGATGTTGGATGTTTTCCAACTATAGTCGGATGGCGCATCTTTGATGATGTTGGTCAGGCCCAGCGAATAGCGACCATCGAAGGTCAGCATGAAAGCTTCCATCTGGACATTCACACCCGCGCCGAAGGCCAGCCCGAAGTCAGTCGATTTGAAAGCATCCTTAATATCCACTCCGCCCGGATCGGCTTTGGCAGACAGCAGGAATCCAATCTGCGGACCGGCAAAGAAGAACGGTGTAACATTGCCCTGGGTTTGTACCATATACTTGAGCAGGACCGGGATTTCGAGATAATCGAACTTATATTTACCATCCCCGCCGTCTTCCTTGGTGCCTTTCATGGCATAAAGGACTTCCATCTGAATGCCGACCTGCGGCGCGACCATATACTCGACAAAGCCGCCACCGATAAATCCGACTTTCATGGCATTGCCATCGATGTCACCGGTGAAGTTGGCCATGTCAATACCGGCTTTGAAACCGTAGCTGACCATTTTGTCCTGCGCGGTTGCGCCGACGGCGAACAACAGGACGAGTCCGAGAATCACTGCGAGCTTCTTCATGGTTTCTCCTTACTTTGATGAACCTCTCCAGAAGTGAGTTTAGATTTAGTTTGTTCAGTTCGCTAATTACATATCGGAACATGGAGCAAGAAACGCCACTCCGGAAAATCGAGCCGCAAGATACCCGAGTTCTCAAACTGATGTAAAGTTAAAAAACCGATAAGACACGTGTCTTTCATGGGAAATCTTTTCCCGTGTTAGATGGGCCGAACGGATTTGTCCGCCTGGAGAACTACGGCGCCGCTGTACGTCGGGTGGAAATTGTGCTCGTTGGACATCTCGTACCAGTCTGCTATCGTCCGTTCGTGTCCGAGATATGGCGGCGTGCAAAAAAGTGCGGAATCGGGATTTATTGTGAATTGATTCACTTGGATTCGCTTGATTTCAGTTTGCCATTGTGTTATATAGCCGGAAATCTTTAATAGACTTAGATTCAATTTTTCGGAGGTATACATGGCTGAAAGACAGGACGCTTATATCGTTTCTGCCTGTCGTACCGCCATAGGTACGCTGCACGGCGGTTTGGGCAGCATTCCGGCACCGCAACTGGGTGCCTACGCAGTGAGAGAGGCTGTAAAACGGGCCGGGATCGATCCCAAGGATATCGAAGAAGTCATTATGGGACAAGTAGTTCAGGGTGGCAGCCGGCAGGCTCCGGCGCGCCAGGCGGCGGTCCACGGCGGTGTCCCGCCGGAAGCAGTCGCCATGACTATCAACAAGGTTTGCGGCTCGGGTCTGAAAGCTGTCATGCTGGCGGCGCAGTCTATCCGTGCCAGCGACCAGCACGTTATCGTAGCCGGCGGTATGGAGTCCATGTCGCAGACGCCGTACTGTATTCACGGCGCCAAGACCGGTCTCCGGTGGGGACACAAACAACTGACAGATATCATGATTACCGATGGTCTCTGGGACAGTTTCAACGACTTCCACATGGGTAACGCGGCTGAGCTTACCCAGCAGAAGACGAATATCTCACGCGAGCGTCAGGATGAGTTTGCCTACAACTCTCACATGAAAGCGGCCAAGGCGCAGAAGGAGGGGAAATTCGACGCCGAGATTTTCCCGGTCGAAATTCCCCAGCGCCGAGGTGACCCGATCATCTTCGACAAAGATGAAGGTATTCGCCCTGACATCTCGATAGAGAAGCTTGGCAAACTGAAACCGGCTTTCGTGAAAGACGGGACGGTCACGGCCGGCAATGCTCCCGGACTGAACGACGGCGCCGCTGCGACCGTGGTCGTGTCCGAGTCTTACATGAAAGAAAAAGGCCTCAAGCCGCTGGCGAAAGTGATCGAGTACACTGCCGCGGGTACGGAGCCGGCGATGCTTTTCTTTTCGCCGATTTATGCGGTGCAGAAGTTGATGAAGAAGATGAATGTCGACATTAACCATTTCGATCTCATCGAAGCCAATGAAGCATTCTCGGTGCAGGCGCTCGCTGACGGCGACGCTCTTGGATGGGACTGGGATCGCGTGAATGTTCACGGCGGGGCCGTTGCACTCGGACATCCGATCGGCGCATCGGGAACCCGCGTTCTGACAACCCTAATTTACGCTCTCAAGGATCGGGGTCTGAAGACCGGTCTGGCGACTCTGTGTCTCGGCGGTGGAAACGCCGTCGCGATGGCAATTGAACTGGTATAAACTGATTGTGATCAATCTGGGAGAGTGGACGTGATTAAAGCAGACGACATCAAGCAGGTTTCAGTGATCGGCGGCGGTACCATGGGCAATGGTATCGTCCAGGTTTTCGCCACTCACGGGTACGACGTCACCCTGGTTGATATCAAGCAGGAGTATCTGGATCGGGCCGTGAAGACCATCTCAGCCAGCATGGATCGATTCATCAAAAAAGAGAAGATGACCGAGGATGACAAGAATGCGGCTCTGGCGCGCATCGCGAAGTCGACTGACGTCTACGCGGTCAAGGACTCATTGCTGGTGATCGAAGCGATTTACGAGGATCTGAATCCGAAACTGGAGCTGTTCCGGAAGATCGAGGACATTTGCCCGCCGGAGACGCTCTTTGCCTCGAACACGTCCTCGCTGCCGATTACCCGGCTGGCATCGGCGACACATCGTCCGGAGCAGTTTATCGGCATGCACTTCATGAACCCGGTGCCGATGATGAAGCTGGTCGAGGTAATCCGCGGTTATTCCACCAGTGACGAAACATATGCCGTCATAAAGGAACTCTCCGAGAGACTCGGTAAGACACCGGTTGAGGTCAACGATTACCCGGGCTTTGTCGCCAACCGAATCTTGATGCCGATGATCAACGAGGCTATCCAGGCCCACTGGGAAGGGGTGGCGTCGGTCGAGGCCATCGATGAGGTCATGAAGCTGGGTGCGGGACATCCCATGGGTCCGCTCTGGCTGGCCGACTTTATCGGTCTCGATGTTTGTCTGGCAATTCTCGAAGTAATGCACGACGGTCTGGGCGACCCGAAATATCGTCCCTGCCCGCTGTTGAAGAAGATGGTGCAGGCCGGGTATCTCGGGCGCAAGTCCGGACACGGATTTTACGTCTACGATTAGCAAGGAGATTCGGCATGGATTTCAACCTGTCCGAAGAGGATCTTGAATTGAAAATGACGGCCCGGGAACTGGCCCAGAAACGGATTTTCCCGATTGCCGAGAAAATGGATGAAAAGGGTGAAACACCGGCGGATCTCATCAAGGAGTGCGCCGAGTTGGGCTACTTTGGTTTCACCGTACCCGAGGAGTACGGCGGTCTCGGTCTGGGCACGACCAATTTCATGGGGGTGCTCGAGGAGATCTGCGCCGCCTCAGCCGGATTCGGTATCATGCTTTCGGTGCACTGCTCGCTTACCTGCGAGATCATCAGGCTGTACGGATCCGATGAACTGAAACAGAAATATCTCCCCGATATGGCGGCGGGTGAAAAGATCGGCGCCTACTGCATCACCGAACCTCAAGCCGGCACCGATGTGGCTTCGCTGACAACCACGGCGGTAGACAAGGGCGATCACTACCTGTTGAACGGCACCAAGGCGTTTGTCACCAATGCCGTCTTTGCCAGCGTATTTATCGTGTTCGCCAAGACCCACCCTGAAGAGGGCCGCAAGGGGATTTCGTGCTTTGTGGTTGACGCCGATTCCGAGGGTATTACGCTCGGTAAGCCGGAGCCGAAATGCGGCATCAAGGCCTCCGACACGCGCGAAGTCAGTTTTGCGGATGTGAAGGTGCCGAAGGAAAACCTGCTCGGAAACGAGAAGGACGGCTTCAAGATGGCCGTCGGTATCCTGAACTCCGGCCGTATCGGGGTGGCTTTCCAGTCGATCGGGATTGCCCGCTCGGCTCTGGAAGAGGCCACCAAGTATTCCAAGGAACGTGTTCAGTTCGGTCAGCCGATCGCCAATTTCCAGGCGATCCAGTTCAAGCTCGCCGATATGGCGACACAGCTCGACGCCGGCCGGATGCTGGCATACCGGGCGGCGTTCCTCAAGGATAACGGTCAGCCGTGTCATCGCGAAGCCTCCATGGCGAAACTGTTCTGCTCGCAGATGTCCAATTTTGTCTGCAACGAAGCGGTGCAGATTCACGGTGGTTACGGATATATCAAGGAGTACCCGGTGGAGCGGTATTTCCGCGACGCCCGCGTGACTGAATTGTACGAAGGCACGACCGAAGCCCAGAAGATGGTAATTTCCAGAGACCTGTTGAGGGAATAACGATTGATTGAGAAGAAACACGAAGAGTACCGGGAGAAAATCCGGGACTTTGCGCTTAAGCAAATAGAGCCGCTGGCGGCCGTACTCGATATAGAGCAGCGTTTTCCCGACGAGCATATGAAACCGCTCACGGAGATGGGGCTGCTTTCGGCGCTCATACCTGAGAAATACGGCGGCCAGGAAGTTGATACGCTGTCATATATTATCGCCGTCGAGGAAGTGTCGCGGGTATGCGGGTCAACCGGAATTATGCTGGCCGCGCACAATTCGCTCGGGACCTTCCCGGTGCTGAAATTCGGCACCGAAGAACAGCGGAAGAAGTACCTGCCCCGGGCGGCGAAGGGGGAACTGATGGCGTTCGGTCTCAGTGAGCCGGATGCCGGTTCCGACGCCGGCGGTACGAAGACCCAGGCCCGTCTCGAGGGCGACACCTGGATCATGAACGGCAGCAAATGCTGGATAACCTCGGCGACCAGGGCCTTTGCGACCATCGCCACCGCGCGGACATCCGACGATCCCAAGGACCGCACGATAACCTCGTTCATTCTTGAGAAGGACTGGCCCGGCTATGCCGTGGGCAAGAAGGAGAACAAGCTCGGCCTGCGCGGTTCGGATACGGCCTTTTTGCACTTCGACGACTTGAAGGTGCCGGTTGAAAATCAGCTCGGCGAAGTCGGGCAGGGGTTCAAACAGGCGCTGATCACGCTCGACGGTGGCCGGATATCTATTGGCGCCATGGCGCTCGGTCTCGGCCAGGGAGCGTTTGACTGCGCGGTCAAGTACGCCGCCGATCGGGTGCAGTTCGGCAAGCCGATAGCGTATAACCAGGGAATCCAGCATAAACTGGCCGATATGGCGACCGAGCTCGAGGCGGCTCGGCTGATGATCTACGAAACAGCGATGCTCAAGGATGCCGGTAAGCCGTTCACGCAGATCTCGGCCATGTGCAAGCTGTTCGCATCGGAGGTTGCCACCCGGACGGCCGCCAAAGCGATTGGAATACTCGGAGGCGTTGGCTATTACACCGGCCCGTATCCGGCGGAGAGGATCTGGCGCGATGTCAAGCTGTGCGAAATCGGTGAAGGAACCTCGGAAATCCAGCGGCTGGTCATTGCCCGTGAGCTGCTGAGACAGGTCCAATCGGTTTAGCTGACTGTCGCGGGGGACTCGTATAATCAATCGGATGCCGCTCGTTCGCCGGAGTGTTTTCGATTGAACGGCCGACAGGTTTTTCGTATCATATCTTTAGTGTTACAATATCTCTAAACCATCACGGGAGCTTACGATGGCGATAACTCAAAGCGAATACATTTGGATGAACGGGGAATACGTCAAGTGGGAAAACGCGAAGATTCACGTGCTTTCCCATGTCGTTCATTACGGGTCGTCGGTTTTCGAAGGTATGCGCGTGTACAAGACGCCGAAGGGACCGATGGCGTTCCGTCTCAAAGAGCATACTGAGCGGCTGTTCAATTCGGCAAAAATCTACCGAATGAATATCCCCTTCACACCCGAGCAGGTCAACGAAGCTATCCTGACTTTGACGAGCGTGAATAACCTGGAAGCCTGCTACGTACGCCCGGTGGCCTACCGTGGTTACGGTACACTCGGGGTGGACCCGTCGCATTGCCCGGTCGATATCGCTATCGCGGTCTGGCCGTGGGGCAAGTACCTCGGCGACGAAGCCCTGGAGAAAGGCGTGTCGGTCTGTTTCTCGAGCTGGAACCGGATGGCGCCGAACACCATGCCCGCCATGGCCAAGTGCGGCGCCAACTACATGAACAGCCAGTTGATCAAGATGGAAGCCCTCAGCCACGGCTATGTCGAGGGAATCGCGCTTGACGTTTTCGGGCACGTGTCCGAGGGCTCGGGCGAAAACATTTTCCTCGTTCGCAAAGGCGCACTCATTACGCCGACGTTTACGTCATCGATTCTTCCCGGCATTACCCGCCGGAGTGTCATGCGGCTGGCCGAGGAGATGGGCATCAAGGTAATCGAGCAGGATGTGCCGCGCGAGGCATTGTACCTGGCCGACGAAGTGTTCTTTACCGGTTCCGCCGCCGAAATTACTCCGATATCCTTCATCGACAACATCCAGATCGGCGAAGGAAAATGCGGACCGATTACAAAGAAACTGCAGGATGTATTTTTCGGCATTATCGAAGGTCGCACCGAGGACAAGCATCACTGGCTGACCCCGATTCCCAAAGGCAAAGAGGTGCCGGTATAAGATGACAGTTGCCATAGGCGCCGATCATGCCGGATTCGAACTGAAAGAACAGGTCAAGCAGATTCTCGCAAACCTTGGCCACGAGGTTATCGATTTCGGCACCGACTCCACCGAATCGGTCGATTACCCCGATTTTGGACTGAAAGTGGCCCATGCCGTGGCGGACCATAAGGCCCGCTTCGGCATTACCATCTGCGGCAGCGGCAACGGCATGCAGATGGCGGCTAACAAGGTCAAGGGGATCCGCGCCGGGTTGGCGGTTAACGCCGACATGGCCTATATGACCCGCCTCCACAATGATGCCAATGTGCTATCGCTTTCTCGCGATTATACCGACCGCAACGAACTCGAGCAGATAGTCAAGAATTTCCTGACAACCGAGTTCGAAGGTGGTCGCCACGAGCGGCGAATTGCGAAAATTACGGCCGAAGAGGACAGCCACTAAGGCTGTCCGGCTTCGGTGAGCTCCCCCAAATTCCTTCCCGAACCAATTGACCCGTAAGGGGTTTTTAGGTAGATTAGGACAAATTACTGAACCACGAACGGGAGTGTGGATATGTCACAATCAGCACTGCAGAAAGTCGATCCTGAAATATACGACGCGATCATGAAGGAAACCGAGCGCGAGCACGACAAACTCGAGCTGATTGCCTCGGAAAACTTCGTATCCGAAGCCGTCATGGAGGCGGCCGGCGGCGTCATGACCAACAAATATGCCGAGGGATACCCCGGAAAGCGGTACTACGGCGGATGTGAATGGGTTGACGTGGCCGAGGATCTGGCCCGCGAACGGGCCATGAAGCTGTTCAACTGCGAGCATGTCAACGTGCAGCCGCACGCCGGTTCGCAGGCGAATATGGCTGTCTATTTCACCGTGCTGAAACCGGGCGACAAGGTAATGGGACTCGACCTGTCTCACGGCGGCCACCTGACTCACGGTCATCCGATCAATTTCTCCGGCTTTCTCTTCGAATTTCACGGCTACCAGGTTGACAGAGAAACCGAGGTCATCGACTATGACAAACTGATCGACATGGCCAGGGAGATCAAACCGAAGATGATTGTAGCCGGGGCGTCGGCTTATCCCCGGTTCTGGGACTTTGACAAGATTCGGGAAGCATGTGACGCCGTTGGCGCCTACATGATGGTTGATATCGCTCATATCGCCGGACTGGTCGCCGCCGGACTGCATCCGTCACCGATCCCGATGTCGGATTTTGTGACGACAACCACCCACAAGACGCTCCGGGGTCCGCGCGGCGGGATGGTCATGTGTAAGGAAAAGTACGCGGCCGATCTCGACCGGATGGTCATGCCCGGTATCCAGGGCGGACCGCTCATGCATATAATCGCCGCCAAGGCGGTGGCCCTCAAAGAGGCGCTCCAGCCCGACTTCGCCGAATACCAGAAACGGGTGATTGCCAACGCCAGGGCGCTCTCGGAGGCGATGAAAGAAAAGGGCTACCGGCTGGTAGCGGGCGGCACCGATACGCATCTCTTTCTCGTTAACTTTATCGATGTCGAAAAGCTGACCGGCAAGAAAGTTGAGAAGGCGCTGGACAAGGCGGGTATAACGGTCAATAAGAACACCGTGCCGTTCGACCCCGAGAAACCGTTCGTGACCTCGGGTATCCGGGTCGGCACGCCGGCGATCACCACCCGGGGTATGGGCGTAAAAGAGATGCCGATTATCGCTGATTTCATCGATCGGGCCATCAAGAACCGCAAGGACGACGATGCTCTCGCGGCAATCGCACAGGAGGTCAAGGAACTGTGCGACAGGTTCCCGCTTTATGAAGAACGGCTCGAGGAGGCATAATCATGCTGTTCCAGGTGTCAATGTTTCCGACCGACAAGGCCGGAGGTTCGGTGTCCGAGGATGTCTCGCGGGTTATCGAGACTATCGACAAGTCGGGCTTGCCGTACAAGCTGACGGCGATGTCGACGATTATCGAAGGTGAGTGGGACGAAGTTATGGCGGTGCTGAACAAGGCCCGGATGCAAATGCGACGGAAGCACAGCCGGGTGTATATCACTATCGCCGTTGACGACCGCAAGGGAGCGAAAAAGCGGCTGACGGGTAAAATTGAGTCGATCGAGAAACGCTTAGGCCGAGAGGTATGCAAGTAATGGAAACAATCCGCGTCGTATACATTTCGATTCCTCGCGAGGAAGCCAAAGAGCTCGCGAAGGGGATAGTCGACAACCGCCTGGCGGCGTGCGTGAATATCGTGCCGAAAATCGAGTCGTATTTCTGGTGGGAAGACGAAGTACAGTTCGAAGAGGAATCGCTCTTGATCGTCAAGACTACCCAGATGAGATTTCCCGATCTCATGGAATATGTCCGTGATAACCACCCGTACGAGCTGCCGGAGATTATCGGCCTCCCGCTGGCCGCGGCGTTCCCGGATTACGTGGCATGGGTGAAGGAAGAGGTTGACAAGGGCGACGGTGAGGAAGAAGAATAGCCTTCCGTGCCTGTCGCCGGGTGCCGCTGACCGATGAGATGCCCACACTGCGGATTTCTGGAAGATAAGGTGGTCGACAGCCGGCCGTCGCAGGACGGCCGCGCGATTCGCCGTCGACGCGAATGCCTCAAATGCGGGGAACGATTCACCACCTACGAGTATGTCGAGCAATCGGCACTCACCGTTATCAAGTCCGATAATCGCCGAGAAGCATTCGAGAAGAACAAGATACTCGCCGGTCTGAAACTGGCCTGCAACAAACGCCCGGTAACCACCAAGCAGATGGAAACGATTGCCGACGCTATCGAGGCCCATTTCCACTCGCTCGGCAAGGCGGAGGTAGCCTCCAAGGATATCGGCGAACTGGTGGTGCAGAAACTTCGCGAAGTTGACGAGATTGCCTTCGTACGGTTCGCCTCGGTCTACCGCAAGTTCCAGGACAAGGAAGAATTCCTCGAGGAGCTGAAGAAGCTGATGGAGGGGTGAGAGGCCTTTTTGGCGCCGGACTCCATCTCGCCACATTAAATTTGACTTTCCGCCGGATTCATCCCTAATTTCATCAGTCATGACCGAGCCGATAGATCAGCCTGAAACAAGTTTTTCCGGCGGCGCGATGCCGTTCCTGGATCACCTCGATGAACTGCGCAAGCGGTTACTCCGGTCGATCCTTGCGGTTGTCGTCTGCTCGCTGGTGGCCTTTTACTTTTCTGATGAGCTTTTCCGGTTGCTCATCATTCCGCTGGGCGATGTCAAGCTGCATGTCACCGAGGTGACCGGGTCGTTTTATGCCTATCTCAAGGTGTCGCTGATCACCGGCGTTATTGCCTCCCTGCCGATCGTGTTCTACCAGTTGTGGATGTTTGTCGCACCGGGGCTGTATCCCAACGAGAAACGGGCGATTTTGCCGATAGTCACGATCGCCACGCTCCTGTTCTTGATCGGGGCCGGTTTCTGCTGGTGGGTGATTCTGCCGATGTCACTCAAGTTCCTGATTGGTTTTTCCAACGACATCCTCAACCCGATTATCACGGTCGACAGCTACATCTCGTTCTCAGGACTTTTGCTGCTCGCGTTCGGATTCGGCTTCGAACTGCCTATTGCGGCGTATTTCCTCGCTAAAGTAGGCATACTGTCTTCGCGATTTATGTCTGTCGGTCGGCCGTATGCGATTGTGCTCATACTTATCGCGGCGGCGATCCTGACTCCTCCGGATGTATTCACCCAGGTGCTGCTTGGTGCGCCGTTGTACGTGCTGTACGAGATCTCCATTATTCTGGTCCGGGGCGTCGAACGGAGTCGGCGTAAAGCACTGGCGCGGGCCGGCAATAATATTGACAAGACCGAGCCGGAAGCGTAGATTAACCATGCAAAGACATCCCGTCCGCCCGGGCGGGTTATCTGATAAGCGGGCGTAATTCAGCGGTAGAATGCAAGCTTCCCAAGCTTGACGTCGTGGGTTCGACCCCCATCGCCCGCTTTTTTATTTCTCATTAATTGCTTGTAGTAGAGTGAGTTGCGGATAAGCAGGAAGGCTCGCCCTTGTCATCCGTCGACACTCAGGATGACGGGGAGGGTGTCGGCGGCTGAATGATAGCAGGCACCGGAATCTCGGCATCCTGTCGCGGATACTGGGGCACGCGGACATCAGCACCACGGCGATCTATACACACCTACTGACAGAGGACATGATCCGCAGCTACGATCAGTTCAGCCCGGCAAATTCGCTGAGCGTATGACACGCTCGTGTTCACTCTTCGGGCGGACACGGTATCCATCTCGCATCGGGCTCCTGTTGAGTACCGTCTTTCCAAGTGTAGAGTATTTGGGGGGCGGGCTGGTAGTCATCCCGGTCGTAAGACGAGCACTCTAGACGACCGACAAGTCGCAGCTCGTCTTCGCCCGGCTTGTAGTCGGGAATCTGAAGTCGAAAGTGACCAGTAAAACCTTGTCTAGCAAAGAGGGGCCAGACTTTGCCGTTATATGGTTCCGGTGCTGGAAAATCGCGAATCTGATTTGTCTTAAGATTGCGAATCCTAGCTTCAAGTGTCAACTTCACTTTTGCGTGGACGTTAGCATTGTTTGAAATAATGACGTAAACGCCACCGAGAGGAAGGGGTTTGTTAGCCGGATCGCGGGGAGGAATGTAAACGGCTACGGCTGGGGAACTGAGAATTTCCCCTTGTCTTTCGGTTGCCCTAGCGATCCGTACGGTTGCCTGCACATACCTAACTGCCCAGAACAGTGCGGCTGCAGCCACGATGACTGCTGCCCACCCATAGGTCGCCTCATCTGTAATGACTTTCCAGATGGAATGCCAAATGAACGGCCAATGATACATCAGTCCCCGCTATTTGGATTTCGCCTTGCGGATCATGTTCTCGACCTGCCATGCGGGTACTACTTGCGCTATACCGGAATTCTCTGTTTGGACCATTTCCAACCCGCCAGTCTCAGCGCTGACCAAATGCTTCATAAATGGAACGTAGCTCGCGATAACCCCAATGAATGAAGGTCCAGTTGTGAGCGCATTTCGTGCGTCCATAAAAACCGGACTGCCACTCGACCCCGGAAATGCTTGAGTGTCTAGATAGACAATTTGTAACTGCGTATCAATTCCAGCTATCATCCCTTGTCGTATCAACGGCTGGACTCCATTGGGCGCTACTCCCAGCGGATATCCATAGAACAACACATCCTGCCCACCAAAGATGTCACGCGGGTGCGCCACGGAGTGTTCACCTGCCACTTTAATACGCTCAGATCCCTTTCGGGCTCTTGGCAGGTCTACTTGAACTGCTGCAATATCCAATTTTTGATCTGACACGATAACATGAGACTTGCCGTGGCCGTCCGATAACGCGATTACTGAAGTGTCAGTCCTGGTAGGAGTCAATGTTGAATCCACTACCTGAATAACAATCTTGACTGAATCAAAACCATCAAAAACGTGCCTATTAGTCACAAGGTAATACGTAGACACGGAATCTCCGATCCTCATAATAAAGCCTGTTCCGAATCCGTACGAACTGTTTTTGTCCCTAGGCGGCGTCAAGATTTTCACAGCAGTGGCCGATTGTTCTCTGATCTGCTCCGAAATCTCCTTGAACGTCGACCGCGCCGCGTGTACTTCCAGGCCGATCGCAAGTACTCCGACTGCGATGATGATACGCAGTTTTTGCATCGTGGTCTCCCGTGTTTTGGTTGGCGTTATTGGCGTGGTTGACGGCAATAATAGAATCTGATCCCCGCCTATCTAAACTACTATATTCAAGTTATTGTTTGCTTGTCAAGGACAATCTGGCGCTGTATATTGCACTTGGGTGGAACCCAGACTATGTGGACTCCACGTTGGCTTAAAACACACTGGTGCAGGCCGCTCGCGCATCTGCGACGCAGTTGCCTCACAATCTGCAGGGGTATGACTCAATGGACTCATTCTCGCGTAGACAGGGGTTGGAACCGGACCCCCCTCTGCAGACACGGTCTCTGAATGAGCGAACTCGAAACCGTCTATGGAATGCTCTTCAAATCTACTTTTGGAAGCATGTCGAAAAGGGCCCAAATACAACAGCCATATATCCAACTCCAACGTTAAGAAATCTGCTACTGCATCTCTGGGAGAATTTTCTCGGTGCTCGTATTGACTCACTGTCTCGTGAGTGGCGCGACATTCGTTCCAGTCTGGATAAATGGTTTTTCGGTGCAGAGTGGAATAAGGTCTATGATTTCCTACAGTTCATCGCCCCGCTCGCAGCTGTATTCGGATTGAGGGCCCGAAGAGAATTTATAGCACACTGCAATAACGTACTAAAAGAAGAAAATACCAATTATAGATTTGTCGGTGGCTGTATCACCCCCATAACCGGCAGTGAGGAGATTGATGAGGTGGAGAGAGCACTAAACTTGCCATATGAAACAATCCAAAAGCAGATAGCATCGGCCTTGTCGAAACTATCGTCGAAACCCGTTACCGACTCACGTGGATGTATCAGCACTGCCATTGGGGCTGTGGAAACTTCGGCTCGAATTGCATTAGGTAGAGACAAGGACTCACTGGGAGACCTCATGAAACCTCTTCGAGAGGATTTAGGTATTCATACTGTGCTGGTGTCATCACTTGATAAGTTGTGGGGTTGGACCTGCAAGGTCGCACGGCATGGCATGCGTGAAGGTGATGATCTGGACGAAGAAGAAGCGCGCTTCGCCCTGATAGCCTGTTCGGCGTATGCCAACTACATCATCAGTGTCGCTTATCGCTCTGGTCGGCTGGCCCCCCCTAAATGTCACCCAAAGATTGTCAACGGCCTGCATATAGCCACAGGCCCCCCAAATAGGCGGGGGCCCCG
>CAYNEO010000051.1:20789-24907 GCA_964396245.1 uncultured Ignavibacteriales bacterium | reverse complement strand
TATGGACACAGTGGCGTGTCTTGTTGCGAAATGTACACGTGGTCGATAAGCTTCGTAATATCGGCGAGGTCCGGATCTCCGCCACTCGCGTTTACGTCGCCATTTTCCTCACAACACAGCGGGGCCTGGGAAATATATACCCGGTCGATCAGCTTCGTGATATCCGACAGATCCGGCCAGGCGCGTGTCTCTCCGGCAGGGATGCCTGAGCAGTTTGTATTTCCGGTATGCCCGGCATTGTACTGACCGCAACAGCCTCCCGGGCCAGGATTAAGAAGATCCTCGCGGTTGGTCTGATACCAGGCCTCAGCGTCGCTCATCATGGCATCGAGTCCCGTCGAATCGCCGTCGTGCAGCGAGGCGTGGACAACCCAGATGCTCAGGGTATCGTCAGGAGCTATGGTTTGCGGACCAAAGCTCAACAGAATCTGCTGATCGTCGGCCTTGTCGTTGTCGGCCGTATAAGAATTTGCCATACCCAGATAAGCCCAGACCGAATCCGGGATCAAGCTGTCACTGCTCGGAGCGAACAATGACTCTTTGAACAGCACATGACCGCCGTAGAGCGTTGAGTGATTTACGGCGTTGTCAGCCTCGTGTTCACTGGAAGTATAGTAACCCAGCAGGCCGGAGGCGCCAAACCGACGGTTGTTGTCCAAACACCCGTTATCCTGACCGTACTCCAGACCCTGCTGATAGATGAATCGGCCGGGGACAGCTCCGCCGCGGTTATTCGACAGCGTATCACTCGGGACATCCCAATCCATGAATTCACCAATGCGGACGTCGTTGTATGTACCGCCGTCGAACGAGTACAGGTCAATACGTTCAACTACGTAGGAAACGTTGGCGGCCGGAGCATACCAGCGCTTGGTCATTCCGATCGATGAGTCACTCGTTACGAACGTGCCCGACGTGTAGATCTCGGCGAGCTCGTTGGTCGACTTTTCGCCGGACGGCAGATCACCTATCACCGGCTTGAAGTTGTAATTCCTCGCCGTTGACGGGGTGTAGTACGGCTGCCATGAGTAGTTGGCCTGGTCGATCATAACTACCGGCGACAAATCGTACAGGTAGACTGTCGCATTCTCGTCACAATCACCAGCGTTCGAGAAATCAAGATTGACACCGCCCGTGCCTCGATTACCGGCATTACCATCCGATGCGACCGTCAGCGCCACGCCGAGAGCCGTCGAGACGGTGTCCCAACTCACTGCGACGACCGTGTCGGCCACGACCGTACTGACGTGGATGGTCACCACCGACTTCGAGGTGTCATTGCTGTTGATCTGGATATCGCCTTCGAGATTAGCCGGTGTGGTGATGAAACCGCCCGGATTGAACGTCAGGGTAATCGCGTCCGAGTTGGCCGGTTCAATGGCCGCTATGCTGGTGGGCGATATGCTCAACCAGCCGCCGGGGCCGGAAGTCAGGTTGGTCGTTATGCTGTTGATTGTCAGCGTATCGTTGCCGACATTCTCAATACCGATCGAGAGCGTTTTCTCGGTACCGGTCTTTACCCAAACCGAAGGATACGAGATTGCTTCCGCAGCAACGTTTATCCGCGGAGCCACCACCGGATCCACACAGGGGAGGCGGAACCACTTGATCGGGTTGTTGGTATAGATCATGTTCGTCTCGTCGTTGATCATACCGAACGGTGCGACATCCGGAATCAGGTCGTTGACGAACTGAATGTCCAGATACAAACCGTTGTCGGGACGGCTCGGATCCAGGGCGTCGCGAACGGCAAACGCGGAGGAAACGGAACTCCAGTTGTTGCCTCCGACCAGCGATCCCTCCATGCCGTACAGACTCATCGAGGCCATGTTGTCGGCATCGCATTCGTTGCCGGCAGCGGTGTCACAGCCCGGGGTGTGTGAATTGGTCAGGTTACGTCCGGCATCCCACAGCATACCGTCGAGATCGGACGAAACCGACATATAGATCTCACCGTTGTAACCGTTGGTGGCATATACCAACTCATTGTCGGCACAGTCATTAGTGTCGCCCTTTTCGGGGTTGCCGAACTGTTCCCAGATAGTATACAGCCTGTCACCGCACTGGGAGATCACCGGTTTTGCGACATCAAGCACATTCCATCCGCCGGCCCCGCAAAGGTTGGCAAAGGCGTCGCCGAACTGCACAACCTGGACCGTGCTCGTCGTGCCGCCGGCGATACTGCCCGCTACGCGATTGGTCCAGTGGAAAATACGGGCAGGGTCACGACTGGTGGATGTCTGCGAAGCCGCATCGTACTGGCTCGCGTTCCAGACAACGTGAAGATACCCGTCCTGATCGTACAGGGCGTTACACTCGAGCCAGGCAACCCAGCCGTCCGTATTGACATCAAAGGGAATCAGCTGAATCGGGGTGTCCCAGTTCAAGCCTCCATTGTGCGACATGACGACATTGACCTGTGAGCCGTAGTCTCCGGCGGGGTCTACCGTTGTCAGATAGGCGATGGCGACATCGTTGGTAGCCGGCGATGCGACAAGACTATAAGTATTTGACAGAATTGGTGAGATGGCCATCACCGGAGTGAACGTACCGGCCGTCGGACCGGATCCTTCCTTCCGCCAGTAGGAGACCACGTAGTAACCCAGGGCCGAATCGCCATCGGGAACCCACTCGACTTCCTGAGTCACAAGGTGTGTTACCCAGGTACCGCCTACATCCTGGTAAGCGATCCGCGGCCACGTTTGATCTGTGGAATCACTCACCAGAGAAAGGCTGGAATCCAGTTCCATACCGAGAAAACTTCCGCCGCCGATGTTCCAGAAGACTTCGGTCTGCGTGAGTGCTTCGGTATTCTGGTTCTCAAAGGAGTGTCCGGCAGCAATGACATTGCCGTTCTCATCGACTTCAATCTGACCGTAAAGAACGGAGTGTACTGTCGGATACTCCTGAAGTGACAATCCCAATTCACCTCCATAGAACGTGCCCGTGAAGGCGTCGAAGGCGTTGTAGTGAAGATACCGCCCGCAGACCTCAATATCCCCGTCGCAAACCTGGTAAGTCTGCAGAAAGTGGACTTTTGGGTCGGGGCTGCGCCAGCCGATCATTCGATTGGGGTTTGCGATGGCCTGGGCGTCGCGAACGGTCCGACCGACGATATAACCCGGCGAACCGCCGTCGGCAACATATGCACCCAGAGATGACGAGGGCGTATGCTTGCCGTCGGTCGCCGACTCGGAAACATCCAGACGACTGGCCTTGGTATTCAGCTTCTGGAAATCGTACTGCAGGACCCGGTCGCCGGCAGGCGCTTTGTCAGCGGTGGACCGGGCGTAACCTGTCATTGACAGCACGGCTACCAGGAACAAGACAAGAATGAATAATGACGTAACTCTTTTCGTCATTCTGTGCTCCTTTCGAGCGTTTACGTAACTCAATATCATGAATTGCATTATCGCCTGTCGGATGATGCTCCGACGGACGGAATCGGACAGTGTCGTTGGTTCTCAGGATCGAAACCAGCGGCACACGCGTCTTACTCTTCTGCTTTCGGTCACCTCCTTCCACAGGAGCCCGAACGATTCTGATCGTCCGGGACAGAATATCGCCCCGCATCGCAGAGACTGCGATACTATCACGCGTTCTAAAGGTTCTCGCGACTCGCAATCACGCGTGAGTCTTTGTACAATACCCCGACGCGGGCATGCGTACGCGAGCGCACGGAGTCATAGCCCCGCATTCGCATGGGCATCGTCCGGACGCACGCCCGAAAACAGAAAAAGGCCTGAGTCGCACATTTTGCAACCGAGGCTGCGAGTTGTCAGGCCTCAGACCGATTCGTTCAGGCTACTCGGCGGTGAGGTCTTTCTGGTCGCGTCGATTACGCCGGACCTATGTTCGTCTCAGAAGTGAGCAGTAGTTGGCGGACCAAGTAAGCATTAACCATCTGTTGGCGGGCTATGTTAAGCATTATCAAGCTGCTCATTCGCTGCTAATATAACGTGTGAACTTATATTTTGCAAAAAAAAATTGGCTGCCCGTCTAAATCAGCGGGCAGCCAATTCGAATAGATAATAATCTAATCTCTTACATCTCAGCCGCTTACGGACACAGTGGCGTGTCTTGTTGCGAAATGTACACGTGGTCGATAAGCTTCGTAA
>CAYNEO010000051.1:0-20689 GCA_964396245.1 uncultured Ignavibacteriales bacterium | reverse complement strand
GGATGCCTGAGCAGTTTGTATTTCCGGTATGCCCGGCATTGTACTGACCGCAACAACCCACTACCGGGTTTATCAGGTCGGGACGATTCGTGGTGTACCAGCCGGCAGCCTCTGTCATCATAGCAGCCATGGCCGTTGAATCGCCGTTGTAGACCGAGGCGTGCACCACCCAGATGCTCAGCGTATCGTCCGGAGCAATGGTGTGCGAGCCGAAGCTCAGGAGAATCTGCTGGTCATCCGCAGCAGAGTTGTCGGCCGTGTAAGTATTAAGACCGAGATACTTCCAGACCGAATCCGAAATGAGACTGTCAGTGTTAGGGGCGAACAGGGACGAGTCACGCAGCACGTGACCGCCGTACAGCGTTCCGTGATTCACGTCGGGGTCAGCAAGGTATTCACTGGAGGTGTAATAGCCCAACAGACCGGAGACGCCGAATCGCAGATCGTTATCGAGACACGCGTGCAACCCGGTGTCTACGCCGTATTCCAGACCCTGCTGGAAGGCGTAACTGCCGGTGATCGCGCCGCCCCGGTTGTTCGATGAGGTATCGCTCGGGATGTCCCAGTCAATCCACTCGCCCAGGCGGACATTATTGTACGTTCCACCGTCGAACGAGAAGACGTCAATACGCTCGAACATGTAGGAAACATTGGCCTTCGGAGCGTACCAGCGTTTCACCACACCGACGGTCGAGTCGCTCGACACGAACATGCCGGAGGTATAGATCTCGGCCAGCGGGGCACTTGCCACGCCTGTCTCGACGGAGCTGACGACCGGCTTGAAGTTGAAATCCCTGGCCCGTGAGTTGGTATAGAACGGCTGCCATGAGTAATTCGATTGGTCAGTCATCAGCAACATGGACAAATCGTACAAGTATACCGTCTGCGTTGAGTCGCAGTCAATCCCATTGGAGAAGTCCAGGTTGACTTTTCCATCACCAACATTACCGGCGTTACCATTATTCGCTACCGTCAGGGCAACATCCAGAGCGGTCGCGATCGTATCCCAGGTCACAGCCACAACGGTGTCGGCGACGACAGTGCTGACGCGGATGATTATCTGTGCCCTGGCCGTATCATTGCTGTTGACGTGGACTTCACCTTTCAGAGTTGCGGGTGAAGTGATGAAACCGCCCGGATTAACCGTCATGTTGAACAAATCCGAACTGGCCGGCGGGATGGTGAGACTGGTCTCATCAAGGGCGAGCCAGCCGCCCGGTCCGGTGGTATTGGCAAAGTTGATGCTATCGACTGAGAGTTCAGCGTTGCCAAGATTCTCAACCGTAACCGGAATCGACGCAGAGGTGCCCGGCTTCAGCCACAGCGCCGGATACGTGGTCGGCTCGTTCAGGACGATGTTAATTCTGGGGGCCACGATCGGGTCCACGCACGGCAGGCGGAACCACTTGATCGGGTTGTTGGTGTACAGGTTTGGAGGACCTTGACTCGGGATAATGCCCAACGGAGCAACGTCGGGGATAAGGTCGTTGACGAACTGAACGTCCAGGTAAAGGCCGTTGTCAGGGCGAGTAGGATCGAGGGCGTCCCGAACATCATATGCTGCGCCCGCATTGGTCCACGAGTTGGCGTCAACTGAAGCCCCATCCATACCGTAAAGGGCCATGGAGGCAAAGTTGTCGGCGTCACACTCATTTCCTTCAGAAGTGTCGCAATCTGCCGTGTGGGAATTCGTCAGGTTACGACCGGCATCCCAGAGACTGCCTTCGAGGTCGGACGATACCGACATATAGATCTCGCCATTGTACGCATTCCGATAGTAAATGAGATTAACATCGGCACAGTCGTTGGAGTCCGCAAGGACGTCCGGATTGCCGAACTGGATCCAGATAGTATACAGCCTGTCACCGCACTGCGAGATAACGGGCTTGCCGACGTTATTGGTGTTCCATCCGCCGGTTCCACAGAGCGGGTAGCTACCGGGGAACTCAACGTGCGTAATGGTACTGGTCTTACCGCCGCCATCGGGACCAGCAACGCGGTTAGTCCAGTGCATTACACGGCTGGGGTTGATGAGACTTGACGAACCAGTTTCGGCCAAATAGAGCGTGGCATTCCAAACGATATGGAGATACCCGTCGGTATCATACAGGGCATTGGTCTCAATCCACGGCACCCAGGCATCCTCATCGGGATCAAAATTGATCAGATCGATCGGGTCTCCCCAGGTAAGACCGCCATCGTCCGATAGAATCACGTGGACCTGGGAACCCCAGAGGGAGTCCGCCTCGGTATTGGGATCAATATCCGACAGGTAGGTAATCGCAACCTGATTGTTCCCGGACGGCGAGGCGGCGAGACACATGCTACCGCCGAACACGGGCGGCATAACAACCAGTTTGGGCTCGAATGAACCGACTGTCGGTCCCGAACCCACCTTCCGCCAGTACTCTATGATGTATAAACCGGCGGTATCGCCCCCCAGTGTCGCCAGGTGAGTGATCCAGGTTCCTTCGACATTCTGATAGGCGATTCTCGGCCAGGTAGTACCATCGGCGGCGTTGTTGTACGCCAGCGTGGTATCAATCCCCTGGCCTACAAAGTTACCGCCGCCGAGAGACCAGTAAACGTCCGTCTGCGGATCCTCCAAGGGGAAGTTCTTATCGAAGTGGTAAGCCGCAGCTATAATTTCTCCGTTCTCATCCACCGTCAACTGTGGATAGAGCGTCGGTTTCGAAGCTGCGTCTTCAGGGAAATTAACACCGCTTTGCCCGTAGGTCAGTACACCTGAGTTGCCATTATAACTGTTATAGTGAAGGTACCGAGAGCAAACGTCGATGTCACCTACACACGTTTGATAGAAATGAATGAGGTGGACTTTGGGGTCGGGGCTGCGCCATGCGACCATTCGGTTGGGGTTGGGCGAAGCCTGCATGTCGCGAATAGTCCGCCCGACTATAAGCCCGGGCGAACCGCCGTCAGCCGCATATGCACCCAGGGACATAGGACCGACCTGTTTGCCGCCGCCCTCGTGCTCCGAGGGGACAGGGGCCTCGATTTTTGTGGCGTTAGACATGAAGTTATACTGATTTGTCAAAACCGGGTTGCCGTTCGCGTCCGTCGAGGGACGTGGGGTTCCGGTGACCGCCAGTACAACTACCATGACCAGTGTGAGGATGAACAAAGTTGTGACTTTCTTGGTCATTCCTTTACTCCTTTCGAGCGCGGTATTGCGCTCGCAATCAAATAATCTTTTCCAGAATCTTAGGGACTAATTCTGACATGCTGGAAAGTATGCCGTAGTCCGAGATGCCAGATCCAGGTTGCCCGGCAATTGATTACTCTTCTATGACCCCACCTCCTTTCCCTGAGCTTCTTCGCACACATGCGAAAAAAGGTGTAATATCGCCCTGCATCGCAGAGAATACGACGCCCTAAAGCGTTCAATATGGTTTCTTGCATGTCGGTGCCGGATCATTCGCACAGACCGGCCCCGGAAGGGAAATGTAGTAGTGTTGCAGACCAAAGTTGCCTACCCTTCGCCAAGCTAAATATACCCAAATCGCGCCATAATCCAAGCAAAAAACATCAGTCAGGACTCGTTTTTTTTCGGCTCGGCCCCACTGGTCGTCAAACAGGTAATGGATTGTGATACTAGAGGTTGCGTGGTCTGCCCAATTGCCGTTGCGACAATTATTCGACACCCTCTCCAGATAACTCACGTACCGTGTGAGCGACCGCTATACTCCGCCGGATGTGGCCGCGATTTGAGACGCACTCGTCGCGACAGCTACTGACAGGCGGCCGTTTCGTCGCGTGAAATGTAGACGTAATCGATTAGTCTTGTGATGTCGGCCAGGTTGACTCCCCAATCCGGATCGCCGTCAGTGTTACCGTTCTCATAACAGCAGAGCGGGTCGTGAGAAATATACACGTAATCGACGAGGCGGGTGATATCCGCCAGATCGCGGTTACCATCGGGATCACAATCGGTGTTGCCGGTAAAGCCTCCGGTATACTGTCCACAGCAACCATAGCAGCAGGCAAAAAGGAACTCCACGTCGCAAAGCATCGTGTCGAGACCGTCTGTGACTCCCACGATAGCCTGAACATCGCCCAGCATCTCGGGAGCGGGTTGGACAACCAGTTCGTTGCCTTCAAAGAAGCACTCACCCACCATTCCCCCGTCATCCAGTACGAAAAACTCAAGCGGGCTCGCCGGGCAGTCGGCATCGGCGGTGAGTGTGATTCGCGTCTCGGGAGCGTGTATAAAATAACTATGGCTACATCCCGATGTGAACGTAAGGGGCTGTTTGTCGGTGACTATCACGGTCGTCGTGTGCACATTGGCGGTACAGTAGTGGTTCCACGCCCAAATCGATAACGTGATGGGTTGGCCGATATCTTCCTGAGTTGCCCCGTCCCATGTCCAGACACCGCTGGCGGGATTTATGCTGCCGGGACCATAGCGCACTTCGTAACCAAGCGAAAAAAAGGGACCGCCGCACGACAAATCATCATTAGCCACAAAAACACCTGTCAGCGTCTCGCAGTATGCCCCGTAAATAGTATCCGGGGTCGGTGCCACGAACCTCGGTCCGTAGCAGTCCGGGACAAGGATTACGCGATAACTGTGATCGGTGTCCAACGCCACGGTTTGACCTTCCAGTTGCCAGCCCGATACCGTACTCGCACAGGCCTCGGCTCCAGCCCACTCCCATACGTAATCGTCGGCAGGTGAGCTGCTAAGGGCTCGCACGTATAGGTAGCCAAATCCTCCCTTGGGCTGAAGGTGAAGCCGCAGAGCCACATCGTCGAAACCATCGTAGACAGGACCGGGGCCTTGTGATGGCGTGAAGACGATCCCGACAGTGTCGACGCCAGAATCACTAACGCCACTGTTGAAAATCCTGTAGTCCCAATTTGCCATGTCTCCGACTACCTCGAGTGTTACGGTACTTGGCACTGATAGGCCTCCCACCACCCACGCGCAACCAGGGAAGTAACTGCATCCCGCGCCATTCTGATTGACAAATCGGATATCAAAATCGGCCTGTATTCCCCCGACAATCTCTCCGAAGAAGCAATCCGGCCACCCGTTGTGCTCCATGCTGACCACTTGCGTCTGCCCCAGAACCGGCGACACGGCCAGAAGCACACTAATGAACGCCACTGGAATAATAAGTTTTTTCATAAACTCCTCCCGGTTCTTCCCTTAGGAACCCAATCGTTCTCCCGCTTTGCACATACTCTCGAGAAGGGAATACCCTCGTAAGAAAGGCATGGCTGCACGTTCCCCTCCTCTTTCAAAATAGGTTCCTCAGCCCATTATAGCAAGCAATATATGTTACCTCAGTTGTCTCTGCCACAACAGAACAGCCGCCTTCGAGGGGGGAACGCTCAAGGGCGGCTGCGAAAGACGTATCTGTTGTCTGACCGCGCTCTGAAATCTTGCGGCCGGAGTATGTTAATTGCCCGGCGGAGGCGGAGGCGGACCGCCGTGATACAGGAACCGGATAAGGTACGAGATATCGACCAGGTTGACCGCACCATCCGCGTTAACATCCCCGGCTTCCCAGATCTGCGGTTCGGGACCCTCGCGATAGACGTAAGAGATCAGGTCGGCCAGATCGTTCATGGTGTACCTGTTGTTCAAGTCGATATCACCGCGCAGGAAGCTCACGACCTGCAGAATCGTAGTCAGCGTGTCCGATGCACCGTCCGGATCAGTCGTATAGAACGATAACAGGTAGAAACTTCCCGTGACCGCTGTCGCCGCGGTGAATTCATACGAACCGGTTCCGTCGCCGTTGTCAATAAGTGTGCCGTCCGGAATATCCGTGCGAGACACTGACAACGTCAGCGGGTCTCCGTCCGGATCAACGCTGCTGAGCGGAATAGTTATTCCTGTCGATTTCGGGACCGCTATAGACTGATCGAGAACGGTGAGCCAGTCGGGATTCTGATTGCCGGCCTCGATAACGTTGATTGTAACCAAGGCAGTGTCAGCTGCACCAGCGGCATCGGTCGCAACAAAGCCAACCTGATACGTACCGGCCTGGGTGAAGTCCGGGGAGAACCGGAAGTCCTTGACATTGGCAGCTGGTCCGTCGAATGTTGTACGAGCCGGCAGGTTAAACCCCGTTAATACAACCGAACTCGTCTGGTTGTCAACAGAATCGGTGCCGTATATCCGGAATTGCAGGCTCGCGCCTTCTGACACCGAAAAAGGTCCGGGTCCGCTCGGCAAATATATCACCGGCGGCGCATTCACGTTCAAGACCTTGAACGGCACGTTGGCAGCAGGAAACGCCGTGATCAGCGTCGGATCGACCGCGTCGACCAGATAGAAGTTGATCAGGTAATCGATTCCCGCCGGCGCCGGTCCGCCCTGCGCGTAACTCGGGCGGAACTCCAGCTGGGCATATCCGTTACCGGAATCGACCATGACCATGTTCGGATACAGCGTATCGCTGCGGGTCGGCTCCTGATTCGTGCCGTCCCAGTATGTCGACATGATTGCGTGGATACTCGGAATCGTGCCGTCGGGATCGAGCGCCTGCACGTAGAAGATCAGGCTGTCGCCCTCGTACGTTGTCTTCGATGTGGTCCCCAACGGCGAATACAGCGTGCCGCTGATAATACCGCGAGGCGCCCGGTTGGTATCGACGACCGTGATGTTCATCGTCAAGGAGTCAATCAGCGCGGCATCGATGGCATCGGTAGCGTAGAAGGTCACCGGATAGGAGCCGGCGTCGTCAGTCGTTGTCTCCCAGTTGAACGTTCCCGTCCCGTCACTATTGTCGGTGTAGGTCGCCGCGCCCGGGAGAGGTGAGGAGGTCAGTATCGGGAATTCGCCTTCCACCGCATCGATATCAGTCGTCTCCACGGTAAAGGTCAGCGTGTGCAGCTCGGTAACGGTCTTATCGGCCACCGGGTTAATGGTCGGCGCCTGCGGACCGGCATCAGCCACTACGATTGGAACGACCACCGTGTCCTGGGAGCGACCGTCATCGGCAATAACCTGGATATTGATCGTCTGCGGCGCCATGGTGAAGTCGGGCGTAAACTCGATGGTTGCCAGCCCGCCGCCCTCGTCGGTGAACACCACTCCGGCCGGCGCGTTCGGCGCCGAAAGCGTCACCGGGCCACCGTCCGGATCGTATGCGGTCAGCGTCACGATGACCGTCTGGCCTTCAACTACCGTAGCTGTCGGAATCGAGTCGAACACCGGGAGCTGGTTGCCGGCGTCGTTCACCTGGAACAGCACATTCTTCCTCGTTACCGAGAAACCGTCGTATGCCCGGAACTCGACATAGTACAGTTTGGCGGCTCCGAGACTGTCACCCTGCATGAAGTCCGGTGAGAAGGTAAACACACCGGTGCCGTCGCCGTTGTCCACAAATGATGAGTTCTCCGGCAGGTTTCTCGCCGACAGTGTCGGCGTATTGCCCTCGGGGTCGGTCGCGATAATCGCGTAGGTGAGTGACTGGCCTTCGGTCACAATCTGCTGGTTTCGCGTTGTGTCGGCTGTAATGATCGGCGGAGCATTCTGAACTACCACGTCGATAAACTGATCAAGCGTTGTTGACAGCTGGGGTGTACCCTGGTCGACTGCCAGGAATGTCACCGTCACGCCGCCGATCTGCGAGCTGTCGGGCGTGAATGTCACCGTTCCCGTATTATTCCGGTTATCAGTGAACCTGAAGTTTGCCGGCGGATTCGGGGCCGAGAGAATTAGAATATGGGCCGGATTCGGGTCGGTAGAGTCGCTCGCCGAAACGTCGAATGTCAGACTCTCTCCGAGCGTGACACCAACCATGCCGACTGAATCAAAGGCCGGCGGGCGGTTGATATCGACCGTCGTCACGACAACATTTTCCACGCCGGTTCGCTGTGGCGTGCCATAGTCCGTCGCGAGGAATGATACCGTATCCACTCCGGCGTCCATATAGTCCGGCGTATAGGTAAACACACCGGTTCCGTCGCCATTGTCGACGAAATCATAATTCAAGAGACCGGTATTCACCGAGAGAATCGGGAATTCTGTCGGCGAGCCGTCCGGGTCACTGGCCGACACGGCGATTGTCAGCGAACCGCCCTCGGACACGCTGGTATCCGGGACCGCTACAAAGACCGGCGGGACATTTCCGGCATCATTAACCGTGATATTACCCACAACCGTATCGGCGAGTGTTCCATCCGAAGCGATAAAGGTCACCGCGTACGCGCCGGACTGATTGTAGTCCGGAACGAAATCGAAATTGCCGGTGCCGTCGCCGTTGTCCGCGAAAGTGGCGTTGGCGGGCAGATTGAGCGCCGAGAGGGTCGGTATCGCCTGTTCCGGATCAACCGCCGTTATGATGACGCTGAATGAGTCTCCTTCGATAATTGTCGTATCCGGGAACACCGTCAGAATCGGCGTCTGGTTGCCGGCCTCGATGACAGTAATCGTCACCACCATCGTATCGTCGAGCAAGCCGTCCGTTGCGATGAATACTACCGGGTAGGACCCCGCCTGGGTGTAATCGGAGCCGAACTCAAACAAGCCGGTACCGTCGCCATTATCTGTGAAGACGGCGTTCGCCGGCAGGCTGTCCGCCGACAGTTGTATGGTATTTCCGTCGAAGTCCGAAGCGCTGACCGTAAAGACCAGTGAGTCGCCCTCGGTAATTGTCGTATCATTGGTCACTGCAAACACCGGCGCCTGGTTAGTGCCGTTGACTGTAATCGTCACGACCTGCGAGTCGGCCAGGGCCGCATCCGAGGCGATGAATGTCACCGGATAGACACCTTCCTGTGTCAGGCCGGGATTGAAGTCGAAGGTACCGGTGCCGTCGCCGTTATTCACAAATGTGGCATTGACCGGAAGATTCTCAGCCGACAGGGTCGGGATGGTGCCGTCCGGGTCGCTGGCGGTGACCGCGAAATTCAGGTTGCCGCCCTCCGGCACCGAAGCGTCGGCGATCGAATCAAGCACCGGCCGCTGATTCCCGGCTTCATTGACTGTGATGAGAACCGACTGGGAATCGGCCAGCAAACCGTCGCTCGCGATAAAGGTCACCGCGTACGGGCCTGCCTGGGTGAAGTCCGGATTGAAATCGAAGGTCCCGGTGCCGTCGCCGTTGTCCGTGAAGGTCGCGTTGACCGGTACGTCGAGAGCCGACAGGATCGGTGTCGTGCCGTCCGGGTCGGATGCCGTTACCGCAAAATTCATGTTCTGACCCTCGGTCACGGCTGCGTCGGCAATTGTGGCCAGCACCGGCGACCGGTTGGTTCCGGTAACCGTAACGCTCACCACCTGCGAGTCGGCCAGGACGCCGTCACTCGCTATGAACAGAATCACATAGGAGCCTTCCTGCGTGAAGTCCGGCGTGAAGTCGAACGTACCGCTGCCGTCGCCGTTGTCGGTAAACGTCGCGTTAAGCGGAAGATTTTCAGCCGACAGTGTCGGAATGGTGCTGTCTGGATCTGACGCCGTCACGGCGAAATTCAGGTTGGTCGATTCCGGCACCGAGTAATCGACAATGGTGTCGAGCACGGGCGCCTGGTTGCCGGCATCGTTGACAGTAATCGTCACCGCCTGCGAATCGGCCAGCGTACCGTCCGACGCAAGGAATGTCACCGTGTACGGGCCCGCCTGCGCGAAGTCCGGATTGAAATCGAACGTGCCCGTGCCATCGGCGTTATCGGTGAATGTGGCGTTTGCCGGAAGATTGATAGCTGACAGGGTCGGGATAGTCGAATCAGGATCGCTTGCGGTCACGACAAAGTTGAGGTTCGTTCCCTCGGTGACAACCTGGTCGCTGATTGTTGCCAGTATCGGTGTCTGGTTACCGGCCTCGTTGACCGTGATCGTCACTAACTGCGAATCGGCCAGCGTGCCATCCGATGCAATGAACGTCACCGGATAGGTGCCGGCCTGTATGTAATTTGGATTGAAGTCAAATGTACCCGTGCCGTCGGCGTTGTCAGTAAAGGTAGCATTAACCGGAAGATTGATCGCCGACAGAGAAGGTATAGTTGAATCCGGGTCACTTGCGGAAACGGCGAAGTTCAGATTCTGACCTTCCGTAACGGACGCATCGGCTATTGTTGCCAGTATCGGTGCCTGGTTGCCGGCGTCGTTCACCGTGATAGTCACCACCTGCGAATCAGCCAGCGTTCCATCTGATGCTACAAATGTCACCGGATAAGAACCCGCCTGCGCAAAGTCCGGATTGAAGTCAAATGTACCGGTGCCGTCGGCGTTATCGGTGAACGTCGCGTTCGCCGGCAGGTTGACCGCTGACAGCGCCGGGATGGTTGAGTCCGGATCGCTGGCAGACACCGCAAAGTTCAGGTTGGCGCCTTCCGCGACAAACTGATTGCTGATTGTCGCCAATACCGGTGCCTGATTACCGGCGTCGTTCACGGTGATGGTTACCACCTGTGAATCAGCGAGCGTACCGTCCGATGCGATGAATGTCACCGAGTACAAACCGGCCTGTATGTAATTGGGATTGAAGTCGAATGTGCCGGTACCGTCGGCGTTATCCGTAAAAGTAGCATTTGCCGGCAGGTTGATCGCTGACAATGCCGGGATGGTTGAATCAGGATCACTTGCGGAAACGGCGAAGTTCAAGTTTACGCCTTCTGTGACCGCCTGATCGCTGATCGTTGCCAGCACCGGCGCTTGGTTTCCGGCATCATTCACCGTGACTATCACTACCTGTGAATCCGCCAAAGTGCCGTCCGAGGCTATAAATATCACCGGGTAAGATCCGGCCTGCGCGAATTCCGGATTGAAATCGAACGTCCCGGTGCCGTCGGCGTTGTCGGTAAATGTTGCGTTCACCGGAAGGTTGACCGCTGACAGGTTCGGTATGGTCGAGTCAGGATCTGCAGCAGAAACCGAGAAATTCAGATTCTGACCTTCAGTGACGGATGCATTGTCGATGGTCGCCAGTATCGGCGCCTGATTGCCGGCGTCATTCACGGTGACTGTCACCACCTGCGAATCGGCCAGCGTACCATCGGAAGCAATAAACGTTACCAGGTATTGACCCGCTTGCGTATAGTCGGGATTGAAATCAAACGTACCGGTGCCGTCGGCATTATCGGTGAAGGTGGCATTGACCGGTACATTCACGGCGGACAGTGTCGGCGTCGCCCCCTCCGGGTCGGTCGCGGTGACCGCGAAGTTCAGGTTGGTGCCTTCCGTGACCGATGGATTAGCAATCGGCCCCAGAACAGGCGCCTGGTTGCCTGCTTCATTTACCGTTATCGAGACGACTTCGGAGTCGACCAGTGTCGGATCGACCGCGTCGGTAGCGTAGAATGTGACCGGGTAGTTCCCGGCATCGAGATAGGTCGTCTGCCAGCTGAAAGAGCCGGTGCCGTTGCCGTTGTCGACAAATGTGGCCGTACCAGGCAGTGCGGAACTGGTAAGGACCGGCGTTGTGCCTTCATTGTCGGTGGCGCTGACACCAAACGAGAGCAGCGTGCCTTCGGTAACCGTCTGTGATCCAATCGCCGCCAGAGTCGGCGGAGTGTTGGCATCGTAAGTGAAACCGCCCGTCAGGGTGTTGGAGGAAAGCCCCGAAGGGGTATTCGTGACTACAACGTCAACCGGACCGGCCGTACCGGCCGGAGTCGTTACGGTTGCATGGAACGGTGAGACCACTGTCCCGCTAACGGGAGTGGAGGTGCCAAACTGAACAGTGATACCGTTCGCGTCGAAATTAGAACCGTAAACGTTGACAAGCAGCCCGCCCACGATGGAACCGCTGTTCGGACTCAGCGAATCGAGAACGGGAGCCACAAGCGTCGCCGAACTGACCGTAACGACCGGCGTGTGCGCCGAGAAATTACCGGAGGCATCCTCGGCAATAATCAGGTAATCATATGAACTCACGCCGTCGACGGTGGCATCGACGAAGTAATTCGTGGTCACCCCCGGGCTGGCGAGACTACCGGCCGTATTGTCGATACGGAACAGCGAGCCGTTGGAAGCCGCCGAACGTCGATACACATGGTATGTTGCGCCCGCCTGGGCGTCCCAGGTCAGCAGTACTCCGGACGATGAAAACGCCAGCCCGGTCAGCCCGGTCGGCTGTGCCGGCCAGGTATTCGCGGCAAGGGGGATGTCTTCCTGTTGGAAGGAGTTGTTCGGAATCAGGTCGCTGAGATGATATCCTTCTCCGTTGGTACTATTGTAGAAATAGTAGTCATACGGGTTACCCGGACCCTCGGTCAGGTAGTTCTGGAAATCATCAAACCAGTTGCCGGCGTCATACCCTGCGCCATCGCATGACTCAATCCTGATTTCCTCGTCGGTATTGTCGAGGAATCCGAAGAACGTTACCTCGCCGTTGGCGGGCGTCGTCAGGTCAGAATTGGTCACAGACCCGAATATGGAACCCTGGGCAAACGCCGAAGTAGACAGACTCAGCAACATCAGGAGCACCAGGCCGGTTAACCGGGCGATCCTGGGGTTTTTTCTCTTAATCCGCACTGCGGCACCTCCATTTATGCTAAACGAAACATTTTTCATACGGCTCTACCCCTACGGAGCTGGGAACGTCCCATCCGTTGCCACGTTCGCCTGATACGCTTTACCGGCCTTCACCGTGAAGTTGGTTCCGAAACCGGCGGCGAAACGTGACACGTAGCTCTGCGATGTAGTGATATAGTTGTTGAGTGTATTAAGCACGCCCGGGATAGAGTTGATAACATCCTGAGCGACCGAGAAATTCGTCTCATATTCGAACGGTATCATGATAAAGTTGAAATCGGTCGTGGCGGTCGTACTCAGCGTGAAACTGATCGACCCCGGCGCCGGAACGTTACCGGCCACACTGAAGACTGCATTGGCCCGGGCATTGACCTGGTAGACGCCGCCCGGAACAACCGCGAAGTTTGGACCGAAACCGGCCGCAAACCGCGACTCGAAACTCTGTGAGGATACGATGTAATGGTTCACCGTCGCTACGCTGGCAACCCCGATGGCGTCGATCAGGTTTACTGCCGTCGTGATGCCCGTATTCTCGAACGGGATCGCCACCAGGTTGAAGCTGGTCGAGGTCGTCGTAAGGATGTTGTAGTCGTATTCGCCGACCCGGTTCGATGCCGCCGATCGGTTGCCGTAACTGTCGACCACTTCGACGGTATAGAAGTACTGGTTCAGCGTGTCGCCGACGACATTGGCGCCGTTCAGATTCACGTCCGTGAACGTGAACGTGGCAGCATCCGTACCTCCGATTGAATCCAGCGACGTCGGCGTGAAGTACGCTCTCGTTCCACGATAAATCACGTAGTGATCGACTGTGATCGGGAGACCGGACGTATCCGTCGAAATTGCCGACCAGTCGAGTTGAATGGCGTCGCTGACAATCTGGATACTGAGATCCGTAACCGCTTCGGGCGGTGCGCCTTCACCGACATTGATCACCACGGTGTCAGGGGCAGAGAACAGGTCATTGTCATTGACCGTCAGCTCGAAGATGTAATCCGCGGGAATACCCGGCGTAAACTGCGGCTGGGCAATCGTCGTACTCGTGAGAGTCACCGCCGGTCCGCTGATCTGCACCCAGCTGTAGTTGATCGGATCGTTGTCCGGGTCAAACGAACCGGTACCATCGAGTGTCACCGTCAGGTTGGCCGGAATGCCGATCTGGTCGACGCCTGCATCCGCCACCGGCTCCCGGTTGACATCAGTGACTGTTATCGTTACGACTTCCGAGTCAGCCAGGCTGCCGTCGCCGGCCACGAATGTTATCACGTATACTCCGGCCTGCGTGAACGATGGCGTCCAGTCGAAGGTCGCGGTTCCGTCACCGTTGTCCGGGAAGCTCGCGCCCGAGGGCAGCGGTGATGCTGTCAGCGCCGGGGAGGTACCGTCGGCGTCCGACGCACTCACTCCGAAAGTCAGGTTATTGCCTTCATTCACGGCCTTATTGCCGATTGCAGCCATCACCGGCCTTTGATTGCCGGCGTCATTGACGGTAATGGTCACCACCTGCGAATCAGCCAGTGAACCATCCGAAGCAATGAAAGTCACCGGATAATTGCCGGCCTGTGTATAGTCCGGATTGAAGTCGAAGGTGCCCGTACCGTCGCCATTGTCAGTGAACGTGGCATTGGTCGGAGTTCCAACGGCTGAGAGTGCCGGTGTGGTGGAGTCAGCGTCAGTAGCGCTGATACCAAAGTTCAGGTTAGCTCCCTCGGTAACGGCCTGATTGGCAATCGGGTTGAGCACGGGAATCTGGTTGCCCGCCTCGTTGACCGTGATTGTCACGAGCTGCGAGTCGGCCAGAGTGCCATCCGAGGCTATGAAGGTCACCGGGTAGGAGCCATTCTGGATGTAATTCGGATTGAAGTTGAAAGTACCCGTCCCATCGCCGTTGTCCGTAAACGTGGCGTTGGTCGGGACATTGACCGCCGACAATGCCGGAATCGTCGAGTCAGCATCAGTGGCGCTGATTCCGAAATTCAGGTTTTGTCCCTCAGTCACCGACTGATCAGCTATAGTATTGAGCACGGGCCGCTGATTGCCTGCCTCGTCGACTGTTATTGTCACGAGTTGCGAATCCGCCAGGGTGCCATCCGATGCTATGAAGGTCACCGTATATGGGCCTGCCTGAATATAATTCGGATTGAAGTCGAACGTGCCGGTACCGTCGCCGTTGTCAGTAAACGTTGCGTTGGTCGGAGTACCGACTGCTGAGAGCGCCGGGATGGTCGAATCAGCGTCGGTCGCCGTGATACCAAAGTTGAGGTTTTGTCCCTCCGTTACCGACTGATCAGCTATAGTATTGAGCACGGGCCGCTGATTACCGGCCTCGGTGACGGTAATTGTCACCAGTTGCGAATCTGCCAGAGTGCCATCCGACGCGATGAATGTCACCGGATAAGAAGCGGCCTGCGTGAAGTCCGGATTGAAGTCGAACGTTCCGGTGCCGTCGCCATTGTCGGTGAATGTCGCATTGATCGGCGTGCCGACTGCTGAGAGCGCCGGAATCGTCGAGTCGGCATCGGTAGCGCTTACGCTGAAGTTCAGGTTCGTGCCTTCAGTAACAGACTGATCGGCTATAGCATTGAGTACCGGGCGCTGATTGCCGGCCTCGTCGACTGTTATTGTCACGACCTGCGAATCGGCAAGCACGCCATCATTGGCTATGAAGGTCACCAGATACTCACCGGACTGCGTGTAGTCCGGATTGAAGTCAAACGTTCCGGTGCCGTCGCCATTGTCGGTGAACGTGGCGTTGACAGGCGCATTGACCGCCGAGAGTTGCGGGATAGTCGAGTCGGCATCGGTTGCGCTGATATTGAAATTCAGATTGAGGCCTTCGGTAACCGATTGGTTCGCAATCGGATCCAGCACCGGCGCCTGATTGCCCGCATCGTTGACGGTAATTGTCACCTGTTGCGAATCGGCAAGCGTACCATCGCTCGCCACGAACGTCACCGGATAGGTGCCGGCCTGCGTGAAGTCCGGATTGAAATCGAACGTTCCGGTGCCGTCGCCGTTGTCGGTGAACGTCGCGTTGACCGGCGTACCAAGCGCTGACAGTGACGGAATTGTTGAGTCTGCATCTGTTGCGCTAATATTGAAGTTCAGGTTCAGACCTTCAGTGACCGACTGATTCGCGATCGGCGTCAGGACCGGTGTCTGGTTGCCCGCCTCGTTGACTGTAATTGTCACGAGTTGAGAATCCGCCAGCGTACCATCCGACGCTATAAAGGTCACCGTATACGGCCCGGCTTGAATATAATTCGGGTTGAAGTCGAATGTGCCCGTACCGTCACCGTTGTCCGTGAAGGTCGCATTTGTCGGGACATCGACTGCCGACAGAGTCGGAATGGTCGAATCGGCATCGGTTGCGGTGATATTGAAATTCAGGTTGGCGCCCTCGGTGACCGATTGATCCGCTATCGTCGCCAGGACCGGTGTTTGATTTCCGGCCTCATTGACAGTTATTGCCACTAACTGCGAGTCAGCAAGTGCGCCATCGGATGCTATGAAGGTCACTGTATACGGGCCTGCCTGAATGTAATTCGGGTTGAAGTCGAACGTGCCCGTACCGTCGCCGTTGTCCGTAAACGTCGCATTGGTCGGCGTGCCGACTGCAGATAGTGCCGGAATGGTCGAGTCGGCATCCGTCGCGCTGATACTGAAATTCAAATTCTGGCCTTCGGTAACCGACTGATCAGCTATCGTTGCCAGCACCGGTGTCTGGTTGCCTGCCTCGTTGACCGTAATTGTGACCAGTTGTGAATCAGCCAGCGTGCCATCCGATGCAATGAATGTCACCGTATATGGGCCTGCCTGAATGTAATTCGGGCTAAAGTCGAACGTGCCCGTACCGTCACCGTTGTCCGTGAAGGTCGCATTTGTCGGGACGTCTACGGCGGAGAGTGCCGGAATGGTCGAGTCGGCATCTGTCGCGCTGATGTTGAAATTCAGGTTGGCACCCTCGGTAACCGACTGATCCGCTATCGTCGCCAGCACCGGCGCCTGGTTGCCGGCGTCATTGACGGTTATTGTCACCAGCTGGGAATCAGCCAGGGTGCCGTCGGATGCGATAAACGTCACCTCGAAGGAACCGGCCTGCGTGAAGTCCGGATTGAAGTCGAATGTGCCGGTACCGTCACCGTTGTCGGTGAATGTCGCATTAACCGGTGTTGCGTCAACCGAGAGCGCCGGAATCGTCGAGTCGGCATCGGTTGCAGTCACGATGAAATTCAGATTCAGACCTTCCGTAACCACTTGATCGGAGATCGGTGCGAGTATCGGCGTCTGGTTGCCGGCTTCGTTGACGGTAATTGTCACCAGCTGCGAATCAGCCAGCGTACCGTCACTCGCTATGAAAGTCACAGAATAGCTGCCGTTCTGGATATAATTCGGATTGAAATCGAACGTGCCCGTACCGTCGCCGTTATCGGTGAATGTGGCGTTGGTCGGAGCACCGAGCGCCGTCAGTGCCGGGATGGTTGCATCCGGATCACTGGCGCTGATATTGAAATTCAAATTCTGGCCTTCCGTAACCGACTGATCAGCTATAGTCGCCAGTACCGGCGCCTGATTACCCGCCTCATTGACTGTGATTGTCACGAGCTGCGAATCAGCCAGGGTGCCGTCGCTCGCAATAAATGTCATCGGATATGTGCCGGCCTGCGTGTAGTCCGGACTGAAATCGAAAGTTCCGGTACCGTCGGCATTATCGGTAAAGGTCGCGTTCACCGGAGCGCCCACCACTGAGAGTGATGGGATCGTCGAATCGGCATCAGTTGCGCTCACGCTGAAATTCAGGTTGAGGCCTTCCGTGACCGACTGATCGGCTATTGTCGCCAGCACCGGCGCCTGGTTGCCCGCGTCATTGACCGTTATTGTCACCTGCTGCGAATCAGCCAGGGTGCCGTCGGATGCGATGAACGTCACCGGATAAGTACCGGACTGCGTGAAGTCCGGGCTGAAATCGAATGTACCGGTGCCATTACCATTATCACTGAAGGTGGCATTTACGGGCAGATCGACAACCGACAGGGCAGGCGTCGTAGCATCCGGATCACTCGCCGAAATATCGAAATTCAGGTTAGTTCCTTCGGTTACACCTGCATTTGAGATAGGATCGAGTACCGGCCGCTGATTGCCGGCCTCGTTAACCGTGATTTGAACCAGCTCGGAGTCGGCGAGGACTCCATCAGATGCAATAAACGTCACCGGGTAGACGCCGGATTCAGTGAATCCGGGTGTCCAGTCGAAGCTGGCCGTACCGTCGCCGTTGTCGGCAAAAGTCGCTCCCGTGGGAACTCCGACGGCCGCCAGCGATGGTATTGTGCTGTCGGGATCGGTCGCGGTGATGACAAAGTTGAGATTGACATTTTCGGTGGTCGACTGCGCCCCGATTGTAGCCAGAATCGGTGCCTGGTTACCGGCATCCACCACCGTGATCTGCACCACCTCGGAATCCGCCAGCGTACCGTCAGAGGCTACAAACGTCACATTATATATGCCGCCCTGGGTAAAGTCGGGGGTGAAGTCAAAGGTACCGGTTCCGTCGCCGTTATCCGTGAATGTTCCGTTGACCGGAATGCCGGATGCTGTCAGGGCGGGGATAGTCGAATCCGGATCGGCCGAGGTCACCGCAAAATTCAAGTTGACTCCTTCCGAGACCGTCTTCGGACCGATCGAATCCAGGACCGGCCGTTGGTTGCCCGCCTCGTTGACCGTGACAAACACCAGTTCGGAATCCGTCGCGACACCATCGGTCACGTAGAACCGAACGCTGTAAATATCGGACTGCGTATAGTCCGGCGTAAAGATAAACGTACCGGTTCCGTCGCCGTTATCTGCGAACGTCGCGTTGGTCGGAAGACCGGTTACCGAGAGTGTCAGTGCTGTCGAGTCGGCGTCACTCGCCGTAACCAGCACGTTGAGGCTGTCACCCTCGAGGACAAACTGAGCTCCTATCGGATCCAGAATCGGCGGCTGATTGACATTGTTGACCGTGAACGTCACGAGTTCACTGTCAGCCAAATCGCCGTCTGAACCTACGAAAGTAACATCGTACGAACCGGCCTGGTAGAAGGTCGGGTTGAAGTCCAGAGTGCCCGTGTTATCACCATTATCGACAAAGGTGGCGTTCTCCGGGAGACCAACAGCCGACAGGGCCAGCGTGGTCAGGTCGGGATCCGAGGATGTCACCGTAAAATTCAAATTACTGTTTTCATCGACCGTTTTCGGCCCGATTGAATCGAGCACCGGCGGGCGATTGATATTGTTGACCGTGATCGTTACCGCCTCCGAGTCCGCGGCAGTACCATCCGAGGCTATGAATGTCACCGCGTAAGAACCTGCCTGGAAGAAGTCCGGCGTCCAGTCAAACGTAGCGGTTCCATCAAGGTTATCCGTGAAATTCGCCCCGGTCGGCAGATCGACCGCCGACAGAGCCGGAATCGTGCTGTCCGCATCGACAGCGGACACGCCAAACGTCAGGTTGACACTCTCATCGGTCGACTGTGGACCTATGGCCGCGAGCACCGGCGTCTGATTACCCGCCTCGTTCACCGTTATTGTCATGGCCTGAGAATCTACCGCGAGCGAGTCATCCGTGGCATAGAACGTCACCGGGTAGCTCGCTGCCTGCGTGAAATCGGGAGCGAAGTTGAGAGTTCCCGTACCGTCGCCGTTGTCGGTGAAGGCCGCGTTGGGCGGCAGTGTCGAGGTCGACAGACTCGGGAATGCTCCCTCCGGATCGCTCGCCGAGATTGAGAATGTAAGGGTGTCGCCCTCAACCACCGACTGATCGGCGATTGTCGCCAGGATCGGGCTCTGGTTGCCCGCATCGAGAATCGTGATAAAGACAACCTCGGAGTCGGTAACAACGCCGTCAGTCGCCCGGAATATCACGCTGACAATACCCGACTGGATATAACTCGGGTTGAAATCGAACGTCCCTGTGCCGTTGCCGTTGTCGAGAAACGTGGCGTTGGGCGGCAGGGTCGATGTAGTGAACGTCGGGGTCGTACCGTCGGCATCGGTCGCCGATACCACAACATTGAGATTCTGACCTTCGGTCACGGTCTGCGGGCCGATTTCAGCCAGCACCGGCGGTTGATTACCCGCCTCATTGACCGTAATCTGTACCACCTCGGAGTCGGTCGCTATGCCGTCCGTAGCATAAAACGTGATATTGTATACGTTCGCCTGCATGTATGACGGCGTGAATGTGAAATTGCCTGTCCCGTTACCGTTATCTATAAATGAGGCGTTCTCGGGCAGAGTGGAGGTCGACAACGACGGCGTCGTGCCGTCCGGGTCAGTTGCCGACACGCCAAACGTGAGCAACAGTCCTTCTGTTACCGAGCGCGCGCCGATAGTCGCGAGTACCGGCGATTGGTTACCGGCATCGAACACTCGTATGGAAACCACTTCGGAGTCAACCGCGAGACTGTCGTCGGTGGCGTAGAATGTCACCGAATAGACGCCCGCCTGGAGGAAGCCCGGTGTCCACTCAAATGTACCTGTTCCGTCACCGTTGTCAGCGAACGTGGCATTAGCCGGCAGATCCGAGGCCGTGAAAGTTGGCGTCACACCTTCCGGATCGGTCGCCGATATCGTGAAATTGAGATTGACACCCTCAGTGACTGACTTCGAGCCGATTGTCGCCAGAACCGGAAGCTGGTTGCCGGCTTCGTTAACAGTGATATTTACCGCCTGCGAATCAACCGCCAGGGAATCGTCTGTGGCGTAGAACGTGACCGTATAGGGACCGCTCTGAACATATGTCGGTGTCCAATCGAAAGTACCGCCACCGTTACCATCGGGGGTGAATGTCGCTCCATCCGGGAGCGAGCCTGTTGTCACGGTCGGGATACTCTCGGCATCTGACGAGGATACCGTGAAACTCAGCAATACATTTTCGGTTGTGCTCTGATCGGAGATCGTCGCCAGGACCGGGAGCTGGTTGCCGGCGTCATTGACGGTAATGTTCACGGCTTGAGAATCTACCGCCAGCGAATCATCTGTGGCGTAGAACGTGACCGTATAGGGACCGCTCTGAACATATGTCGGTGTCCAATCGAAAGTACCGCCACCGTTACCATCGGGGGTGAATGTCGCTCCATCGGGAAGCGTGCTGGTTGATACGGTCGGAATGCTTTCAGCATCGGTCGAGGATACCGTGAAACTCAGCAATACATTTTCGGTTGTTGACTGATCACTTATTGTCGCCAGGACCGGCAA